>NZ_JBVIJT010000006.1:524308-622783 GCF_055581265.1 Streptomyces sp. NPDC031466 | reverse complement strand
ATTTCGTGTTTCCAACCTTACCAGATCCGTTTTCCGTTCCGTTTCCGGTTCGGATTTCATTTCCGGTGGCCGTTGGAGGGCCTTTGCCTTTCGGCTGAACCGACTTTATCAGAGATTTTCCGCCGGTCTTACCGGCTTCAGTTCCGATTCATCGGGGGCGGCTTCTCGCGTTATGTGAATTCGAGAAGCAAGCAGACTTTAACTGCCGCCGCTGGACTTGTCCAGTTCTAGGCAACTGTTCGAATCTACCTCCCCGGTCCTGCCGTGTCAACGGTTTTTCCGGGGCGAAGAGGAGACTAGCAGCTCCCCCGGGGCTCGCGCACATCACGCAGCGGTGGGGACGGAGGCGCTGCGGTCCGGTCCGGCCAGGTCGCCCGTTTCGCCCGCGCGGGCCGCCCTGCCGCCCAGGATGTAGACGTACGCGAGGAACGCCAGCTCGGCGGCGACCCCGATGGTGACGCGGGCCCAGGTCGGCAGGCCGGAAGGGGTCACGAAGCCCTCGATGGCCCCCGACACGAACAGCACCAGCGCCAGGCCGATCGCCATGCCGAGGGCCGCCCGGCCCTCCTCCGCCATCGCTGTGCGGCGGGTGCGGGGGCCCGGGTCGATGAGCGTCCAGCCGAGGCGCAGGCCGGTGCCGGCGGCCACGAAGACGGCGGTCAGTTCGAGAAGGCCGTGCGGGAGGACCAGGCCGAGGAAGGTGTCGAGGCGGCCGGCCGAGGACATCAGGCCCATGCCGACCCCGAGATTGAGCATGTTCTGGAAGAGGATCCAGATGACCGGGAAGCAGAGGAAGGCGCCCAGGACGAGGCACATCGCCGCGGCTTGCGCGTTGTTCGTCCAGACCTGGGCCGCGAAGGACGCGGCGGGGTGGCTGGAGTAGTACGTCTCGTACTCACCGCCCGGTCGGGTCAGCTCCCGCAGTTCGCCGGGGGCGGCGATCGAGGACTGGACCTCGGGGTGGGTGGCGACCCACCAGCCGATGACGGTCGCGAGAACTGTCGAGAGCAGCGCGGCGGGGACCCACCAGTGGCGGGAGCGGTAGACCGCCGCGGGGAAGCCCTCTGTGAGGAAGCGGGTCGCGTCACGCCACGAAGCGCGGCGGGTGCCGGTCACGGTGCTGCGGGCGCGGGCCACCAGCTGGGTCAGGCGTCCGGTCAGCTGCGGGTCGGGAGCGCTGGACCGGATCAGGGAGAGATGGGTCGCGGTGCGCTGGTAGAGGGTGACCAGCTCGTCCGCCTCGGCTCCTGTGAGGCGGCGGCGGCGCAGCAGGGCCTCCAGTCGGTCCCACTCGGCTCGGTGGGCGGTCACGAAGACGTCGAGGTCCATCGGGTGGCTGCTCCTCGTACTGCGGCGCGTGACTGCTCAGCTTGGCAGACTGGCCCCTCCTACGGCAGGGCGGGGAAGGGCGGCGGGCGTGAGTGAGCTGGTGACGGGTGAGGCGGTGGCGTTGGAGCTGCGCCCCGCGAAGCTGCCGAGCCGGGCGCTGGCCCTGCTGCTCGACCTGGTCGTGGTGTGGGCGGTGTATCTGGCGGTGATGGTCGGGGTCGTCGCCTCGACGTCCTCGTTGGACGACGCGGCGGCCGCGGCGGTCGCCGTCGCCGCATTCGTCCTCATTCCGGTCGGCGGGCCGATCGCGGTGGAGACGCTCAGTCACGGGCGTTCGCCGGGGAAGCTGGCGTGCGGGCTGCGGGTGGTGCGGGACGACGGCGGGCCGATCCGGTTCCGGCACGCGCTGGTGCGGGGCGCCGTCGGCGTCGTGGAGATCCTCATGACGTTCGGGGTCGTGGCCTGCGTCGCGTCGCTGGTGTCGGCGCGGGGGCGGCGGCTCGGGGATGTGTTCGCGGGCACGCTGGTCGTACGTGAACGGGTGCCCGCGGGGCGGCCGGTATTCGTGCCTCCGCCGCCGCCCTGGCTGATGGGGCGGTTCGCCGGGCTCGATCTGTCCGGGGTGCCGGAGGGGCTGTGGCTCGCGATCCGTCAGTACCTGACGCGGATGGGACAGCTGGATCCGCGGGTGGGTTGGTCGATGGCGGAGCGGCTGGCCGGTGATCTGGCGGAGCGGACGGGGGCTCCCGCGCCCGAGGGCGTACCGCCGGCCGCCTATCTGGCGGCTGTCGTGCACGAGCGGCAGGCGCGGGATGCGCGGCGGATCTTCGGTGGGGAGGCCGGCCCCGGTGGGTTCCTGGCGGGGCCCGGCGGTGGAGGTGCGGCGCCTGGGCTTGTGCGGTACTCGCCTGCTTCCGATGCACCTGCTCCGGATACGGCTGCTCGGCCCCCCGCCGCTGCGGACTGGCCCGCTCCGAACGAAGTGGCGCCGCCACCGGGTGGGGCGGGGGGCCACGAGGCCGCGCCTCCGTCGACGGGCTTCGTACCGCCGGCCTAGCCGGGCGTCAGGCATCAGGTATCAGACACCCGGCTTCAGTTGAAGGTCGACGGCGGTGTTTCGAGGTGTTCGAGTTCGATGCCGGGGGCCGCGAGGACGACGTCGCCGGTGAGGTGGACCGCGTGCTGTTCGCCGGTGTCCAGGGCCGTGACCTGGTATTCGTCCACGGTCAGCGGGCCGTTGTCAGTGGCGTGTGTTTCCGTTTTCAGCAGGGCCCAGGACTGGTCGAGGGTGCGGGGGGCGAGGACCGGATCCGTGAAGGCGACCAGGCGGACGCGGGTCACGGGGGAAGCGGGGGTCAGCTGCAGGAGCCGGGCCGTCGCGACGAGGAAGGCGGGGGATGTGCCGGTGAAAGCGTGGGCGGGCGCGTTGTCCTCGGTGGCGTGGGCGCCGGTGGGGTCGGCGCGGACCCAGGTGACGCCGTTGAGGGCGGCGGCGCGGACCTGCCAGTCGCCCGCGTGCAGTTCGAGACGGATGGGGCGGCCCCGGTCGTCGAGCGCGAGGTCGACGGAGCCCGCGGGGGTGCCTGCGGAGGTGGTCCTCTGGGAGACGTAGCGCCAGCCGGAGGGGCCGGGTGCGCAGTGGAAGTGTTCTTCGCCGAGGGGGGTGTGATCGTGCGGATCATGGAGCGAATATCGGCCGCGGGGCATGGGCTTGGGTCCTGGTCCTCGGTCGGGTTGCTGCGGTGGGAATCCGGGTGGCCGCGGGGAAAGCCGCGCTACTTCACCGGGCGCTGATCGCTGACGCCGGGCGCCGTCGTGGGCAACGGGGGCAGGCCCCCGCCACGGGGGCGAGGGCCTGCTGAAGTGGGGCCGAACTGCGGGCGCAGCCGTCAGTAGCGGTAGTGGTCCGACTTGTACGGGCCCTCGACCTCGACACCGATGTACGCGGCCTGCTCGGGACGGAGCGTCGTGAGCTTCACGCCGAGCGCGTCGAGGTGCAGGCGGGCGACCTTCTCGTCCAGGTGCTTGGGGAGCACGTAGACATCGGTCGGGTACTCCTCCTGCTTGGTGAACAGCTCGATCTGGGCCAGGGTCTGGTCCGCGAACGAGTTGGACATCACGAAGGACGGGTGGCCGGTCGCGTTGCCCAGGTTGAGCAGGCGGCCCTCGGACAGCACGATCAGGACCTTGCCGTCGGGGAACGTCCAGGTGTGGACCTGCGGCTTGACCTCGTCCTTGACGACGCCGGGGATGGCGGCCAGGCCGGCCATGTCGATCTCGTTGTCGAAGTGGCCGATGTTGCCCACGATCGCCTGGTGCTTCATCTTGGCCATGTCCGAGGCCATGATGATGTCCTTGTTGCCCGTGGTCGTGACGAAGATGTCGGCCTTGTCGACGACCTCGTCGAGCGTGGTGACCTGGTAGCCGTCCATGGCGGCCTGCAGGGCGCAGATCGGGTCGATCTCGGTGATGATCACGCGGGCGCCCTGGCCGCGCAGCGACTCCGCGCAGCCCTTGCCCACGTCGCCGTAGCCGCAGACGACGGCGGTCTTGCCGCCGATGAGGACGTCGGTGGCGCGGTTGATGCCGTCGATGAGCGAGTGGCGGCAGCCGTACTTGTTGTCGAACTTCGACTTGGTCACGGCGTCGTTCACGTTGATCGCCGGGAACAGCAGGGTGCCGTCACGGTGCATCTCGTACAGGCGGTGGACGCCGGTCGTGGTCTCCTCGGTCACGCCGCGGATCTCCGAGGCGAGCTGGGTCCACTTCTGCGAGCCCTCGGTGATGGTGCGGTTGAGGAGCTCAAGGACGACGCGGTGCTCGTCGGAGTCGGCGGTGTCGGGCGAGGGGACCTTGCCGTCCTTCTCGTACTCGACGCCCTTGTGGACCAGGAGCGTGGCGTCGCCGCCGTCGTCCAGGATCATGTTCGGGCCGCCGGTGGGGGTGTTCGGCCAGGTCAGCGCCTGCTCCGTGCACCACCAGTACTCCTCGAGGGTCTCGCCCTTCCAGGCGAAGACCGGGACGCCCTGGGGGTTGTCCGGGGTGCCGTTCGGGCCGACGGCGATGGCCGCGGCGGCGTGGTCCTGGGTGGAGAAGATGTTGCAGGAGGCCCAGCGGACCTCGGCGCCGAGGGCGACCAGGGTCTCGATGAGCACGGCCGTCTGCACGGTCATGTGCAGGGAGCCGGTGACGCGGGCGCCGGCGAGCGGCTGCGTGGCGGCGTACTCCTTGCGGATCGACATCAGGCCGGGCATCTCGTGCTCGGCGAGCGTGATCTCCTTGCGGCCGAACTCGGCGAGGGAGAGGTCGGCGACCTTGAAGTCCTGGCCGTTGGTGGCAGTCGTCATGAGTTGAGCTGCTCCTCGTGTGGTGGGTCGAGGGTGGGCATGGCTGACCTGCGGCGTCGGGTACGAGGACGCACCGACGCGCGCAGCGCAGTCCGTCGGAGGCCCTCTCTCCCTCGGCCGGTCCGTGCGCGGACCGCCCGACCGCCATCAGCAGCGACGTCTGGCTCAGTCACCCAAGCTACACCGGGGGACCCGGCGAACCACAGCCCGCCTCCGCGGCCGCGGCCCGAAGCCGCCGGGCTCCGCTTGCGCGGAGGGGCTCCCCCGCACGCCGATGGGCCCCGCACCAGCGCGGTGCGGGGCCCATCGGCAGCGGGGTCCGGCGTGCGGACGGCAGACGGTCAGTGTCCGCCGGGGGTCTTGGCCGGATTGCTGCCCTCGGCCGCCGCGGTCTCGCTGTAGATGTCCGGTTCGAGGTAGATCACGCGGGCGATCGGGACCGCCGTGCGGATGCGGTCCTCGGCGGCGTTGATGGCCGCGGCGACCTTCGCCGCGGTCTCGTCGTGCCGGACGGCGACCTTGGCGGCGACGAGCAGCTCCTCGGGGCCGAGGTGCAGGGTGCGCATGTGGATGAGCTTGGTGACGGTGTCGCCGTCGACCAGGGCCTTCTCGATCTTCCTGACCTCCTCGACGCCCGCGGCCTCGCCGAGCAGCAGCGACTTGGTCTCCGCGGCGAGGATGATCGCGATGGCGATGAGCAGGACGCCGATGCAGAGCGTGCCGATGCCGTCCCAGACGCCTTCGCCGGTGGCGAGCGCCAGGCCGACGCCGCCGAGGGCGAGGATCAGGCCGACGAGCGCGCCGAGGTCCTCCAGGAGGACGACCGGCAGCTCGGGGGCCTTGGCGCGGCGGACGAACTCCCGCCAGGAGAGGTTGCCGCGCGTGTGGTTGGACTCCTTGATGGCGGTCCGGAAGGAGAAGCCCTCCGCGAGGATCGCGAACACCAGGACGCCGACGGGCCAGTACCAGTGCTCGATCTCGTGCGGGTGCTTGATCTTCTCGTAGCCCTCGTAGATCGCGAACATGCCGCCGACCGAGAAGAGGACGATCGAGACGAGGAAGGCGTAGATGTAGCGCTCGCGGCCGTAGCCGAAGGGGTGTTGCGGGGTCGCCTCGCGCTGGGCCTTCTTGCCGCCGACGAGCAGGAGTCCCTGGTTGCCGGAGTCGGCGAGCGAGTGGACGCTCTCGGCGAGCATCGAGGACGAGCCGCTGAAGATGAACGCGACGAATTTCGCCACCGCGATCGCGAGATTCGCGCCGAGTGCCGCGACGATCGCCTTTGTTCCGCCTGACGCGCTCATAAGTGCCGGGGGTCCCTTCGCCTTCGTGTGTGCTCGGCCGTCGCCGACGGGCAGTGCTTTGCCCGCCCTTTGCGGTGGGTCATTGTTGCAGCACGGCAGGGTGCTGCCGCGTCAGGCCACCACAGTGGCCCGGAAAACCGTGCCCGACCCGGACACTTCCGCCGTTTCTCCCGCGGGGACGAAGACGGACTGCCCGGGCGTCAGGGGCAGTGCGCCCGCGTGGACCTCGCCCGCGGCGCAGAGCAGGATCTGCGGGGTGGGGGCGGTCAGGTCGTGCGGGGCCGCGCCGTCGGACAGGACGAAGCGGGAGAGCCGGAACTCGTCGATCGGGGTGTCGTAGACCTCTTCGCCGGCCGCCGTCGCCTCGGGGCGCAGGACGCCGGGGTCGGTCGCCTCGAAGCGGACGACGCGCAGCAGCTCCGGCACGTCCACGTGCTTGGGGGTCAGGCCGCAGCGCAGGACGTTGTCGGAGTTGGCCATGATCTCGACGCCGAGGCCTTCGAGGTAGGCGTGCGGGACGCCGGCGCCGAGGAACAGGGCCTCGCCGGGCTGGAGTCGTACGTGGTTGAGCAGCGCCGCGGCGATGACGCCGGGGTCGCCGGGGTAGTGGTGGGCGATGGCCGCGTAGGGCTCGTAGACCCCGCCGAGGCGCTGGGCGGCGGCCGTGAACTCCGCGACCGTCGCGGCCATCTCCTCGGGGTCGGCGCTCAGCACGGCCGTCAGGACCTCGCGCAGGGCGCCTTCCTCGGGATGGGCGCGCAGCAGATCGACGTACGGCTTGAGGGAGTCGACGCCGAGGGCCTCCAGCAGGTCGGCGGTCCGCGCGGGGGCGCGGAAGCCGCACAGGCCGTCGAACGGCGTGAGGGCGCAGATCAGTTCGGGCTTGTGGTTGGCGTCCTTGTAGTTGCGGTTCGGGGCGTCGATCGGGACGCCCCGGCGCTCCTCGTCCTCGTACCCCTCCTTCGCCTGGGCCAGATCCGGGTGGACCTGGAGGGAGAGCGGGGCGCCGGCCGCGAGGACCTTGAGGAGGAAGGGCAGGCGCGGGCCGAACCTGGCGACGGCGGCCGCGCCCAGCTCGCGCTCCGGGTCCGCGTCGATGAGGTCGTGCAGCGCGCCGCGCCCGGTGCGCGAGGGCGCGCCCGGGTGGGCGCCCATCCACATCTCGGCCTGCGGTTCCCCGCTCGGCGCCACCCCCAGGAGCTCCGCGATGGCGGTGGTCGAACCCCAGGCGTAGGGGCGGATGGTGTTGGTGAGGCGGTCCACGGAGGGGGTCTCCCTTACTGGTGCTGCGTACGCGGCTGCTGGCGGGCGGGCGACGTCACCGCGGCCGGCATCCGTGCCGGGATCGGTACGGCCGGCATCGTTGCCGGAGCCGGTACGGCCGGTGGCGCCGCGGTCCTGGCCCGGTGTCCGGTCATGATCGGTCCCCGGCGGCGAGCGCCAGGTAAACGGCGGCGAAATCCGTGACGGCGATCAGTTCCGCGAGGGCTTCCAGTTCGTCGCCGTCCTCCGGCTCCAGCTCGCTGAGCGCGACGTCGTGGCCGTGCGCCAGTTCGCGGGCGGCGGGGGCCGCGGAGAGGCCTCCGGCGTCCACCGGCCGGTCGCGGAGCAGCACCACGCGCGCGCGAAGGGCGGCCGGGTCGTCGACGCGGTCGCGGAAGAAGTCGTCGGTGTCGTCGCCGCCGGCGGGGTTGCCCGCGAGCAGGCAGCCGTGGGCGGGCAGGGCCTCGGGCAGTTCGGCGGCGAGCGCGGCGCGCCCGGACAGTTCGGCGAGGGTGGCGGCGAAGCGGCGGCCCGCGGCGGCCGCGGACCGGCCCTCGGTCCAGATGAGCGGGAGCGCGTCGGCCAGCTCGGCGGCGAGTGTCTTGGCGGGGTTGCTGTACGTGGCGATGGCCGGGCCGCAGCGTTCGGCGACGCGGTCGAGGCGGTCGGCGACCTTGTGCAGCGCGTCGACCGGGGCCCCGATCAGGCCGGTGCGGTCCAGGAGCACGAGGAGCGGCACGAGGAGGGCCCACAGGGTGCCGGGAGCGCCGGGGGCGGCCTCGTCCTCCACGCGGCGCGCCTCGTACGAGAGGGAGTCGCGGTCGGTGTCACCGTGCGCGCCCTCGTAGGCGCCGTAGGGCGAGGTGGCCAGGGGGACGGTCAGGCCGTGGCTGCCCGCGACGCCCTCGGCCAGCGGGGTGCGCGCGGGGGCGACGGCCACGACCGTGCAGCCGCGGCGGTAGGCCTGCTCGGCGAGGAGCGTCAGGCCCGGTTCGGAGCCGTCCGGTGTGGCGATGAGCAGCAGGTCGACGGGGCCCGCCCAGCCGGGCAGCGCCCAGCGCAGGGCGCCCGCGGCGGGGGCGACGCCGGTGGGGGCCAGGCGTACGACGGGGCAGCCGGCGCCCGCGAGGCCGTCGAGCAGGTCGGCGACGCAGACGGCCGCGGTGCCCGGTCCCGCGATGAGGATGGCGCGGGGGCGGCCGTCCGGCTTCAGCTCGGTCAGACCCGATTCGGTGGCGTGCCGGACCGCTGTGCGGACCCGGGCGCCCGCCTCGGCCGCGCCGCGCAGCAGGCCTCGGCGGTCGGCCCGGGCCAGGGCCTCGGGGGTGTCGAGCAACGACTCGTCGAGCATGAGGTGCGGCCTCCGATCGCCGTACGCGGCTTTCCGCGCACGCTGCTGGGTCGTGCCGGAGCGTATGCCCTGCGCGGGGTGCCGTTACGCGGGGCGGCGGGCCTCGTCGACCAGCAGGACGGGGATGCCGTCGCGGACGGGGTAGGCCAGGCCGCACTCCTTGGCGTCCGCCGTGCAGATCAGCTCGGTGTCCGTCTCCTTGAGGGGGGCGTGACAGGCCGGGCAGGCGAGGATCTCCAGGAGGCCGGCTTCGAGCGCCATGGGGTGGGTCCCTTCGAGCTGATGCGGTGCGGTTCTCGCGGCGGACGCGAGGCGGTGTGCCGCTGACCCTGCGAGGCGCCGCGCCGCGGTCCCCCGGGTGCGGGGTTTAGCGGGGCCGCCTCACAGGATGCGGCCTGGTCAGCCTACCTCCGCGCGAGGCGGCCCGGGGGCCGTCAGCCGCGGATGATCGCGAGGGCCTCGTCGCGCACCTTGGCCATGGTGGGCTCGTCGCGGGCCTCGACGTTCAGCCGCAGCAGGGGCTCGGTGTTGGAGGCGCGGACGTTGAACCACCAGTCGGCTGCGGTCACCGTCAGGCCGTCCAGCTCGTCCAGGGTGACGCCGTCCTGGGCGGCGTACGCGCTCTTGATCGCGGCCAGGCGGGCGGTCTGGTCGTCCACCGTGGAGTTGATCTCGCCGGAGCCGGCGTAGCGGTCGTACTGGGCGACGAGCGCGGACAGCGGCCCGTCCTGCTCGCTGAGGGCCGCGAGGACGTGGAGGGCGGCGAGCATGCCCGTGTCCGCGTTCCAGAAGTCCTTGAAGTAGTAGTGCGCGGAGTGCTCGCCGCCGAAGATCGCGCCGGTCCTGGCCATCTCCGCCTTGATGAACGAGTGGCCCACGCGCGTGCGCACGGGCGTGCCGCCGTTCTCCTTGACGACCTCCGGGACCGACCAGGAGGTGATCAGGTTGTGGATGACCGTGCCGCCGCCGTGCTTGGCCAGCTCGCGGGAGGCGACCAGGGCGGTGATGGCCGACGGGGAGACGGGGGCGCCGTTCTCGTCCACCACGAAGCAGCGGTCCGCGTCGCCGTCGAAGGCGATGCCGAGGTCGGCGCCCTCGGCGCGCACCCGCTCCTGGAGGTCCACGATGTTGGCCGGGTCCAGGGGGTTCGCCTCGTGGTTGGGGAAGGTGCCGTCCAGCTCGAAGTACATCGGCACCAGTTCCAGGGGCAGGCCCTCGAAGACGGTGGGGACGGTGTGGCCGCCCATGCCGTTGCCCGCGTCGACCACGACCTTCAGCGGGCGGCTGCCGGTGAGGTCGACCAGGCCGCGCAGGTGCGCGGCGTAGTCGGTGAGGGTGTCGCGCCGGGTGAGGGTGCCGGGGGTCGCCGCGGGCTCGGGGGTGCCGGTCTCGGACCAGCCCTCCACCAGGGCGCGGATCTCCGCGAGGCCGGTGTCCTGGCCGACCGGGGCCGCGCCCGCGCGGCACATCTTGATGCCGTTGTACTGGGCGGGGTTGTGGGAGGCCGTGAACATCGCGCCCGGCAGGTTCAGCGCGCCCGAGGCGTAGTACAGCTGGTCCGTCGAGCACAGGCCGATCTCGGTGACGTCGACGCCGCGCGCCGCCGCGCCGCGCGCGAAGGCCCGCGAGAGGCCCGGCGAGGAGGGGCGCATGTCGTGGCCCACCACGATCGCGTCCGCCGATGTGACCTGCGCGAAAGCCGCTCCGAACAACTCGGCCAGGGTCTCGTCCCACTGGTCCGGGACCACCCCGCGAACGTCGTACGCCTTCACGATCTGGGACAGATCAGCAGTCACGGCCAACCCTCTCTGCAAGTTCCGCGAGTTATGTCGGTACGTCGGTCACCCCACGCCGGTCGTCCCAAACCTACCCGCACCGGACGACGACGAACGGGGGGCGACGAACTGTGAGCGGCGTCAAACCGCGGCGGGGTGAGGCGTGAGGACGTGCGGCCGCGGATTCCGGTCAGGAGTCGGGCGAGCGCAGCACGCGGAGGTGGCCGCGCCGGGCGACCTCCATGGGGTCCGCCCTGCGGGCTCCGCCGCCCGCCTCGGCCGCGCGCTCCTGGGGGCGGGCCGCCTCGCGCACGGCGTTGGCCAGCGCTTCGAGGTCGTCGCCGGAGGGGCGGGCCGGACCGGAGGCGTCGGCGAGCCGGACGACCTCCCAGCCGCGGGGCGCGGTGAGGCGCTCGGAGTGCTCGGCGCACAGGTCGTAGCAGTGGGGTTCGGCGTAGGTGGCGAGAGGGCCGAGGACCGCGGTCGAGTCGGCGTAGACGTACGTCAGCGTCGCGACGGCGGGACGGCCGCAAGCGGTGCGCGAACAGCGACGTACAGGGCTCACGACGTTGGACGGTACCGCACTCTTGAGCGGGCCGCGACGACTCTCCATCAGGTCACTCCACCGTGTCGTGCCGCGTCCCGCGATCCGGCCCGTCCCGCGAGTACGGCATTGACCTGCGCAGACGCCAGTTGCCGGTGGGGCACGTGGTGTTGAATCCGGTCACCACATGGCGCGAATCACGTCATTTGGCGTGAGATCGACGGTCTTGGAGAGATACGGAATTGAGTCCAAGTTCGGCCGGAACGGTCAGGAAGCGACATGCCGCGTACCGTGCGGAAAGGGCGATCTCGTGACTACGCTTCGTCAGTGATGGACGACCCCGTGCAGCCCCGTTCCGCAGACCCGAGGCCCCGCCGCCGCGACCGCCACGGCAGAGGCATGCGCGGGCCCGTGGCGCCTCCCCAGGTGCCGCTCTCGGCGAGCCGCGCCGAGGCCTTCACGGACCTCGTGCAGGACTCCGTGGAGCGTCTCGAACGGCGCTGGCCCCAGCTCGCCGACGTCGACTTCCTGGTGCTAGAGGTGCCGCCGCTCGGCGGGGCCGACGGGGAGTGGCGTGACGAGGTGGTGCCGCTGGGCGCCTCCCTCTCGGCGTCCGAGGGGCGCCCCGCCCGCGTCGTCATCTACCGCCGGCCGGTGGAGATCCGCACCAAGGGGCGCGACGAGCGCGCCGCCCTGGTGCACGAGGTGGTCGTGGAGCAGGTCGCCGACCTGCTCGGCCTCTCCCCCGAGTCGGTCGACCCGCGCTACGGCGACGACGACTGACCGGCGGGCCCGCGAGCCGGACGGGGCCCGCCCGGCTACTTCTCCAGCACCCGAAGGTCCCGCTTCGCGCGCGGCACCGCGACCGTCCCCCGGTCGTCCGGCAGCGTCTGCACGGTGAACATCGGGATGCCGTCCTCGGGCAGCGCCAGCATCCGCGAGCCGTGCACCTCGCCGCCGGACACCGGCTCCACGGTGAGGGCGTACGCGCCCTTGAGGCCGCTGGGCACCGGCGGGTGCGCGATCTCCAGGGTCGTGCCGCCCTTGACGGTGTACGTCTTGGCGACCGGTGAGCCGCCCTCGGTGCCGGACGAGGCCGTGACCTTCACCTTCGCCGTCGTGTCCGGGGCCACCAGGGAGAGCGTGGAGCCCTTGGCGCGGTTGTCGGCGACCGTCGCCCGCGCGCCGACCGCGTCCGTCGCCGGGATGAACGCCGTCTCCTGGGCGCCGCCCTTGCCCCGGGTGACGCGCAGCGCCGCCACCACGGGCACCGGCTCGTCGGCCGGGGACAGCAGCAGCGAACCGGCCTCGCCCTTGGTGACGTCGCCCAGATCGACGGCCGCCGTCATCCCGGCCTTCACATGGAGGGTCTCGTGTCCGGCCGGGGTGAGGGTGCCGGTCGGCGAGGCGAGCTGCACCTTCAGGTCCGCGTCCTCGGAGCCGGGCGCGAAGGCGATCAGCCGCACCGACGTGGCGTCCTTCGGGATGCCGGGCAGGACGGCGCCCGGCGAGGGGTCGGCGGCGGCCGGCAGCCAGTCGCCGCCGAGCTTGGCGTCGGAGGACTGCACGGCGGCGGCGACCCGGCCGCTGCGGGCGCTCACGTGCATCGTGAGGTTGGTGTACGCCTTGTCGGCGAGCGTGGACAGCAGCACCGGGACGCTGGAGTGCGGCTGGACCTGGATCGCCTCGCCCACGGGGGAGGTGACCTCGCCGTCCGGACCGAACAGCTCCACGTCGACGACGGCCGCGGAGTCGTCGGGGTTCGTCAGGTGGATGTAGTCGCTGCGCCCCTTGGCGGTGCTCGTGCCCGGGAACCAGAAGTCCGTGTCGGGCGCGGTGCAGTTGGTGCCCTGGGCGCCGCGGCCGCTTCCGGCGGAGTAGGTCGTGGTCTGCTGCACGGTCCAGCCGGGGGCGAGCGCGCCCTCGGCGGTGCCGATGAGGACGGGCGCCTCGCCCCCCGACTCCTCGCCGCCGACCGCCTCGCCCGCCGTGCCCTGGGTCAGGAAGGGCTTGGCGCGCTTGCCCTTGACACCCTCCTGCGGGGCGTCCGTGAGCTGCTTGGTGACGGGGACCAGCTCCGCCTTGCCGGTGCTCCCGGCGCCGCTCGTGCGCGGGCTGAAGGCGGTGTACGAGGTCTCGGCCAGGTCGGAGGCGCTGGGCGCCGGGCAGAGCAGGCTGGTGCGCTCGACGGGCAGGCGCGCGGCGGTCTTCGCCCGGTCCTCGCCCGCGCCGTCGGTGCCGCTGGACGCGGCGTACCCGGTGACGGCGCCGAGCACGACGACCACGGCGATCAGGGACTGGGTGGCGCGGTTCACTGTCGGCTCCCGTCGGGGCGCTCGCTGTCGGTGCCGTGCGGCGGCGGCACAGGGGGCTGCTGCTGGTCGTACGAGGGGTAGGAGACGTACGGGTCGTACTGGCCGCCCTGGTGGGGCTGCGCCCGGTACGGGTCCTGAGGGGCCGGCTCGTAGGTCTCGGCGGGGTAGGCGCCGTCCTGGTACTGCTGGTCGGCGCCGTACCCGCCGTAGTCGGCGCCGGTGGGGGCGGGCGCCTCCCAGGCGTCGTACGACTGCTGCTGCGGCAGGACGGCGTGCGTGTCCGGGGACGAGGGGGGCGGCGGCACGTCCTGCCCCACCTCCGGTCCGGCCTGCTCGCTCTGGGCCCGCAGCCTGCGCGCCCTGCGGCCCTCGCCCTCGACCGCCTGGGCCGGGACGACGGGCTCGTCGGGCAGGTCGTCGTCGACGTGGCGGCGGCGGCCCGGCAGCGCGAGCACCACCAGGACGACGGCGAGCGCGCCCTGCGCCCACAGCCAGGCGGTGTGGCCCAGCGGGGCGTCGTAGGTGACGTCGAGGCGGCCGCCCCCGGCGGGCAGTTCGAAGCCCTGCGCCCAGCCGTCCAGCGTGGTGCGCGGCAGCGGGCGGCCGTCGAGGGTCGCCGTCCAGCCCGGGGCGGCGGAGTCGGCGAGGCGCAGGACGCGGCCCGCCTCGCCCGAGGGGATCTTCGTGTGCAGTTCGACGGGGCCCGCGGCGACGGGCTCCGGGTCGCCGCCCTTGGGGATGATGGCGGCCCGGGAGACCTGCCGGTCCACGCGCCACAGGGCGCTGCCGTCCTCCTGGCTGAGCCGGGTCAGGCCGGGGGTGGCGTCGAGGGTGCGGCTCATCTGGCGGGGCGCGCCCTGGCGTACGAGGACGTAGCGGACGGCGTAGCCGCCGAGGTGGTCGGCCTGGTCGGCTCCGGAGCCCGCGACGAGGCGGGCGACGATGCCGTCGAGCCGGTCGTCGGTCCCGGCCGCCGCGGCCAGTTCCGCGTCGCCGAGCCGGGCGCCCGAGCCGCGTACGAGCGTGTAGGAGATCTCGGCCGGCGACCCGCTGTCGAGCACGAGGGTGCGGGCCTGGTCCTGCGTGCCGCTCTCCTCCGCCACGAACGCGGGGACCTGCACCGGGTCGCGCCGCTCCAGGGGCCCGTCGGCGCCGCGGATCATCCACCCGGCGGCGCCGAGCAGCGGACCGGCGGCCGCGGCGAACGCGATGAGCGCGGCGGTCGGCTGGCGCCAGCCGAAGCTCTGTTCGGCGACACGCGCGCGTGCCCCGTCGGCGCCGAGGGCGGCGGCGGCAAGGAGGGCGAGGCCGTAGCCGAGGGTGGCGGGGCCCGCCCACGCCGAGTCGTTCGACAGGACGGCGAAGACCAGCGAGACGAGGGCGGCCGTCCAGGCGGTGCGGATGGCCGGCTGCCGCTCGGCGCGCAGCAGGGCGCCGAGGGCGGCGAGGACGACGCCGGCGAGCAGCAGCCCGTGCACGGTGCCGGGGCCGCCGGGGCTGGTGCCGAGCAGGTCGAGCGCGCTCGCGGAGCCGGCGCCGAACTCCAGGCCCGCTTCCTTGAAGAAGCCGAACGGCAGCAGCGTCAGCGACCACGGGGCGAGCAGGAGCAGCGGGGTGCCGAGCGCGGCGAGGAAGCGCGGCCCGTATCCGACGAGGTCGCGGCGGCGCAGCACGAGCAGGGCGAGGCCGAGCACCAGGGCGATCGGCCAGACGATCGGCGTGAAGGCCGTGGCGAGGGTCAGCAGCAGCGCGTACGCCCAGGTGGCGCGCCAGGTCCCGCGGGCGCCCCCGGAGGCCGTGAGACCGGCGGCCGCGACGCCCGCGCGGGCGATGAGCGGCAGCAGGACGGCGAGGACGGCGGTGCCGATGCGGCCGCCCGCGAGCGCGCCGGTCGCGGCGGGCAGGAAGGCGTACGCGACGGACGCCCAGGCGCGCAGCAGGCGCGAGGTGACCAGGGGGCGCGAGGCGAAGTACGCGGCGAAGCCGGCCAGCGGCACGGACCCGACGAGCAGCACGGTGACCGCGAGGCCGGTGGAGCCGAACAGCAGGCTGGACAGGCTCGCGAGGAGCGCGAGGTAGGGCGGCGCGGCCTGGGTGCCGCCCGTGCCGACGGGGTGCCAGGCGTCGAGGTAGCGCGCCCACAGGCCCGAGGAGTCGGCGGGGGCGGGCAGCAGCGCGCCGCCCGCGAGCGCCCCGCCGCCGAGCAGGGCCCGGCAGGCGACGAGGGAGACGAACAGGAGCACCACGAAGAGCACCGGTCCCGGTTTGCGGGCGACGCGCTTGAGGCGGGCGAACTGCTCGATCTCCAGGAAGTCGGCGTCGTCGCCGCCGGGCCCGGACTCGACGGCGCCGTGCCGTCCCGCTCCCGTGGGGGCGTCGGTGTCGGAGCGGCCGAGCAGGCCGCCGGCGGCCTGTTCGACGGTGGCCCGCACGGTGGCGCCGGGGGGCGGGAACAGGGCCCGCGTCTCCCCCGCGTCGAGCACCGACCTGCCGCGCTGTTTGCGGGCGGCGAGGATGCGCCCCGGCCGCAGCAGCGTCACCAGCAGTCCGGCGATCTCGTCGAGGGCCTGGCCGGGCGCCTTGCCGACGAGGTAGGTGACCGTGCGCAGGAGCGTGCCGAACACGAGCCGGAAGAGGACCCACGGCAGCACGGCGGACCGGGCGTTGGCCAGCAGGGTGTAGGCGGCGCCCGCCTTGTCCACGCGGTGCGGTGAGGTCGCCGTGCGGCCGACGCAGTCGACGGTGCGGCGCTCGCGCGAGGAGGCCTCGGCGTGGCGCACGACGGCGTCGGGGGCGACCAGGACGCGGTGTCCCGCGGCGTGGGCGCGCCAGCACAGGTCGACGTCGTCGCGCATCAGCGGCAGGTAGCGGTCGAAGCCGCCGAGCTGCTCGTACACGTCGCGGCGGATGAGCATGCCGGCGGTGGACACGGAGAGCACGGGGCGTACGTGGTCGTGCTGGCCCTGGTCCTGTTCGCGGCGGTCCAGGCCGGTCCAGCGGCGGCCGCTGTTGGCGATGGAGACGCCGACCTCCAGGAGCTGCCTGCGGTCGTACCAGCCGCGGAGCTTGGGGCCGACGACGGCGACGTCCTTGCCCAGTGCGTGTTCGTTCTCGACGGCGCGCAGCAGTTCGGCGAGGGCGTCGGGTTCGGGGGCGCAGTCGTCGTGCAGGAGCCAGAGCCACTGCACCGGTTCGCCGTGCGGCAGGTCCGGCATGTCGTACGCGTCGTCGCGCCAGGTCCGGCTCACCGGGTCCCAGCCACTCGGCCGCTTCAGGTACGGCAGCTCTTCGGGGGTCGGCGTCGCGGCGGCGCGGACCGCCTCCTCGACGGCGGTGCCGAAGCCGGAGCGGCGGGCGAGGTGCAGTACGCGGTCGGGGCCGAGGGCCTCGGTGAGCAGGCGGGCGGAGTCGTCCGCACTGCCGGTGTCCGCGGCCACGGCCCGCTGCACGGGCCGCTCCTGGCCGAGCAGCCCGGCCAGGGCGTCCGGCAGCCAGCGGGCGCCGTCGTGGGAGACGAGGACCGCGGTCACGACGTGCCGCGGGAACTCAGGGGCGGCAGCGTCGTGGTGGGCTGCCGGATGGCTGTGCACGGACATCGAGGTACGGGCCCCGGTTCGCTGGACTGTGGGGGACGCCTGCGCCCTGCGGGGGCGCCGGGGCGTCTTGGACGGGGCCCCACACTAACGGCTGGCACCAGGACGGCCCGCCGCCTGTGGATGACCCACGGGCGACGGGCCGTTCGTCGCACACTGTTCGGGAGAGACGCGGTCGGGGGAGGTGTGTGCCGAATTGACGGGTCGACACCCGCGCGGACGCGCTCGCACGCGCTCCGCTCACACCGCCGCCTTCTTCAGTCTGCGGCGCTCACGCTCCGACAGGCCGCCCCAGATGCCGAAGCGTTCGTCGTTCGCGAGTGCGTATTCAAGACATTCTGAGCGGACCTCACAGGCGAGGCAGACCTTCTTGGCCTCGCGCGTGGAGCCGCCTTTCTCGGGGAAGAAGGACTCGGGGTCGGTCTGGGCGCACAGCGCGCGCTCCTGCCAGCCGAGTTCCTCGTCCGCGTCCTCGACCAGCAGTTCCTGAACCAGCTCGGTCATGTGCGCCCCTCGTCTGTCTGTGCGTCCCCGTGGTGCTGCCGTTACCGGTTTCGGCTGAACGACACGAGTGAAATTACAAGTGCGCCGATCCGGGCCAGTCAAGCCGAGATCTGCTATTGGGCCTCTTATTCACTCTGCGGAACCAAGGCTATGCGGAAAGTGTTCAAATCGGCATAAACCATGACACCCATCGACGGGCCCGCCGGCACCGCCCTCCCGAGGAGCCTCACCGGAGGCCGCACCGAGGAGGACGTCGATGTTTGAGTGCCGGTTGCTGCGCCATGTGTCCCGTGCACCCGGTGCACAAACCTTTCACCTGACCGAACAACCGGATGAGGTGAAAGCTATCCCACATATCGGACATTGAGTTGACAGTGAGAGGTGTGAGCGGGTGTCCTGATGGGCATGCTCGCGAACCTGGCTCTTTCGATGACCCGCACCAGCGGGTCCATCGGTGCTGCCCACGCGCGCTGTCGCTGTTCCTGCTCCAGCTGTTGAGTCCATCCAGCTGTCGAGCCGCTCTCCCCGCCTCACCCTGCTGGGCCCTGCCCCGCGCTTGCCCGCCTTTCCCCCGCGCTCCACCCATCCTTCGCGACACCCCGACACTCTTACGTTGAGGAACCACCGCACGATGAACAGCGACAGCGACCTCCAGATCGCCGGCGACATCCTCGAAGTCCCGCACCTGCTCCAGCCCGCCCGCGAGCACCCCGCGACCGTGGCCGAGTTCGTCGGCCTCGCCCGCACCATCGCCGCCGACCGCTCCCAGTGGGAGCACCTCGTCCGCTACGACGCCACCAGCCGCTGGTACCACCGCCTGCGCACGGGGCCCGGCTACGAGGTGTGGCTGCTCTCCTGGGTGCCCGGCCAGGGCAGCGGCCGCCACGACCACGGGCGCTCCTCGGGTGTACTGACCGTCCTGCGAGGCGAGTTGTCCGAGCGCACCGGCAAGGGCGCACGGTCGCTCGGAGCGGGCGCGCAGCGCGTCTTCGCGCCGGGGTACGTCCACGAGGTCGTCAACGACCGCCTCGAACCGGCCGTCAGCCTGCACGTCTACTACCCCGGCCTGACCGAGATGCCGATGCACGCGGCCCAGTGCGCCGCGGTCACCGCCGACGGCGTCGCGGAGGATGTCGTGACCGCCTGACGCGCTGTCGCACCCGCCTGACATGCTGGGCACCATGCGCATTGTGGTTCTGGCCGGCGGCATCGGCGGCGCCCGTTTCCTCCGCGGGCTCAAGAAGGCCGCGCCCGACGCGGACATCACGGTCATCGGCAACACCGGTGACGACATTCACCTGTTCGGGCTGAAGGTCTGCCCCGACCTGGACACCGTGATGTACACGCTCGGCGGCGGCATCAACGAGGAGCAGGGCTGGGGGCGTACGGACGAGACGTTCAAGGTCAAGGAAGAGCTGGCGGCCTACGGGGTCGGGCCGGAGTGGTTCGGGCTGGGCGACCGGGACTTCGCCACGCACATCGTGCGGACGCAGATGCTGGGCGCCGGCTATCCGCTCAGCGCCGTCACGCAGGCGCTGTGCGAGCGGTGGCAGCCCGGCGTGCGGCTCATCCCCATGTCCGACGACCGCGTCGAGACGCATGTCGCCGTCACGGTCGACGGCGAGCGGAAGGCCGTGCACTTCCAGGAGTACTGGGTACGGCTGCGCGCCTCCGTGGACGCGCACGCCATCGTGCCCGTCGGCGCCGACCAGGCCAAGCCGGCGCCCGGCGTCCTCGAAGCGATCGCCGAGGCCGACATCATCCTCTTCCCGCCGTCGAACCCCGTGGTCAGCGTCGGCACCATCCTGGCGGTGCCCGGCATCCGCGAGGCCATCGCCGAGGCGGGCGTGCCCGTGATCGGCCTCTCCCCCATCGTCGGGGACGCGCCCGTGCGCGGCATGGCCGACAAGGTGCTCGCCGCCGTCGGCGTGGAGACCACCGCCGCCGCCGTCGCCGAGCACTACGGCAGCGGGCTGCTCGACGGATGGCTGGTCGACAGCGTCGACGCGGGCGTCGTGGAGCAGGTGGAGAGCGCCGGGATCCGGTGCCGGGCCGTGCCGCTGATGATGACGGACGTCGACGCGGCGGCGGAGATGGCCCGCCAGGCGCTCGCGCTCGCCTCGGAGGTGCGGGCGTGACCACGCGGGGCGCGGCGGGGCCGTCCTTCCGGGTGTGGGCCGTGCCCGGGCTGCCCGAGGTGCGGGAGGGCGACGACCTCGCCAAGCTGATCGCGGCCGCCGAACCGGGGCTCGCCGACGGGGACGTCGTCCTCGTCACATCCAAGATCGTCAGCAAGGCGGAGGGGCGGCTCGTCGCGGCCGACGACCGTGAGGCGGCCATCGACGCGGAGACCGTGCGGGTCGTCGCGCGGCGCGGGACGCTGCGGATCGTCGAGAACCGGCAGGGGCTCGTGATGGCCGCGGCCGGCGTCGACGCCTCGAACACTCCTGCGGGGACGGTCCTGTTGCTGCCGGTGGACCCGGACGCCTCGGCCCGCGCCGTGCGTCAGGGGCTGCGGGAGGCGTTGGGCGTGGACGTCGGTGTGCTCGTCACCGACACCTTCGGGCGGCCCTGGCGGGCCGGGCTCACCGATGTCGCCATCGGTGCCTCGGGGGTGCGGGTCCTGGACGACCTGCGGGGCGGGGTCGACGCGTACGGCAATCCGCTGAGCGCGACCGTCGTCGCCACCGCCGACGAGCTGGCCGCCGCGGGGGATCTCGTCAAGGGGAAGGCGGCGGGGCTGCCGGTCGCGGTGGTGCGGGGGCTCGGGCATGTGGTGGGCGGCCGCCTGGACGCTGACGCCGATTCTGGGGCCGGGGTCGATTCCGGGGCGCGGGCGCTCGTGCGGGACGCGCGGGACGACATGTTCCGGCTCGGCACGTCCGAAGCGGTGCGGGAGGCGGTGGCGCTGCGGCGCACCGTGCGGGAGTTCACCGACGAGGAGGTCGACCCCGGGGCCGTGCGGCGCGCCGTCGCCGCGGCGGTCACCGCGCCGGCTCCGCACCACACCACTCCGTGGCGGTTCGTGCTCGTGGAGTCCGCCGCCGCGCGCCTGGAGCTGCTGGACGCGATGCGGGACGCGTGGATCGCGGATCTGCGGCGGGACGGGAAGTCGCCGGAGGCCATCGCCAGGCGGGTGCGGCGCGGGGACGTCCTGCGCGACGCGCCCTATCTGGTGGTGCCCTGCCTGGTGATGGACGGCTCCCATACGTACGGGGACGCGCGGCGGGATACGGCCGAGCGGGAGATGTTCGTGGTCGCGGCGGGGGCCGGGGTGCAGAACTTCCTGGTCGCGTTGGCCGGGGAGCGGCTGGGTTCCGCGTGGGTTTCGTCGACGATGTTCTGCCGGGAGGTCGTGCGGGACGTTCTGGGGCTGCCGGGGTCGTGGGATCCCATGGGGGCGGTTGCCGTGGGGCATCCGGCGGGGGCGCCTCCGGCGCGGGGGGAGCGGGATGTGGGGGGTTTTGTCGCCGTGCGGTAGGGCGTTGGCCGTTTTTGGGGTTTTGCGCCGTTCCCCGCGCCCCTGAGGTTGCCCTCTCGCCGTGCGTCTGTGCGGGTTCGTTGGGGGTTTTGCGCAGTTCCCCGCGCCCCTGAGATGCCCTCTCGCCGTGTGAGCGTGCGGGTGCGTGGGGGTTGTTCGCGCAGTTTCCCGCGCCCCTGAGGTCGCCTTCTCGCCGTGCGTCCGTGCGGGTTCGTTGGAGGTTTTGCGCAGTTCCCCGCGCCCCTGAGATGCCCTCTCGCCGTGTGAGCGTGCGGGTGCGTGGGGGTTGTTCGCGCAGTTCCCCGCGCCCCTGAGGGGGGCTTCTCGCCGTGCGTCCGTGCGGGTTCGTTGGAGGTTTTGCGCAGTTCCCCGCGCCCCTGGAGGGGGCTTTCCGGCGTGCGTCTGTGCAGGTGCGTTGGGGGTTTTGCGCAGTTCCCCGCGCCCCTGGAGGGGGTTCTGGGGGTGTTAGAGGAGGGCGATGTTTGTTTTGCGCATTCGGGGGGCTCTGCGGGGTGGGGTGTGGCCGCTCAGGAGGATCAGGCGGGTGGCTCGGTGGCGTTGGCCGGGGTAGGGGGACAGGAGGGCCAGCATCGCCTCGTCGTCCGCGTCGCGGTCGTTCGCCAGGGCGTGGCCGATGATGCCCGGCAGGTGCAGGTCACCCACCGTCACCGCGTCGGGGGCGCCGTTGCTGCGCTGGACGGTCTCCGCCGAGGTCCAGGGGCCGATGCCGGGGACGGCCTCCAGGCGGGTCCGGGCCTCGGGCGGTTCCATCGCCGCCGCTTCCTCCAGGCGCCCCGCCACCTTCACGGCGCGCAGGATCGTCGAGGCCCGCTTGTTGTCCACGCCCGCCTTGTGCCACTCCCAGGAGGGGATCAGGGACCAGGTGCGGGGGTCCGGCATCACGTACATCCGGGGGGCGGGGCCCGGAGCCGGCTCGCCGTGGCCGCTGACGAGGAGGCGCCAGGCGCGGTAGGCCTCGTCCGCCGTGACCTTCTGTTCCAGGATCGAGGGGATCAGGGACTCCAGGACCAGGCCGGTACGGACCAGGCGCAGCCCCGGCCGGCGGCGGGCCGTCGCGGCGACCAGGCGGTGGCGGGGCACGAACACCGAGGGGTCGTCCGACTCGCCCAGGAGGGTGGGCAGGCGGTCGAGGAACCAGTCGGCCCCCGGGCCCCACGCCTCCGCCTCCACGGTGCCGGCGCGCTGCGCCACGCGGAGGGTGCCGGGGCCCTCGGGCGTCCGGGCGGCGCGCCAGACCGAGCCGTCGGGGGTCATGCGGAAGGTGGGGTCGGCGGGCCCGCGTCCCAGCGGACCGAGGGTCACGCCCAGGTCCAGCGGGAAGGGCGGCCGCCACGCGCGCGTGCGCGGCGCCGCGGCCTGCCGGGGGACGCCCGCCGGTACGGCTGTCCCGCCGCCGCGCACAGGGGTGCGGGAGGGGCGCGGGGCGAAACGGGAGGACATTCTTACGAGGGTAGGCGACGCGGGGCCGCGCCGGTGAGCCGTCACCCTGCGCCGAGGCGACGGCCACCGATCGGGCCGAGCCGCCGTCAGAGCCGACGACCGAGCCGCCGAGCGGGGTCGCCGGCCGGGTCGGGAGCGGCGCGTCTCACTGGTCCGAGGAGAAGCGGACCGCCCCCGGAGGGAGGGTCGCCCCGCACCAGACGCGTACGCCCTCGCGCAGTTCGTTGTCGGCACCGACGCTCGCTCCGTCGCCGATCACCGCGCCGGTGAGGACCGCGCGGGCGCCGACGCGGGCGTTCACGCCGACGAGGGAGTCCGTGATCACCGCGCCCGGTTCGACGACCGCGCCGGCCAGGACCGCGCTGCCGCGGATCCGCGCGCCCTCGCCGACGTCGGCGTTCTCGCCGATGACCGTGCCGCCGGTGAGCTTGGCGTCCGGAGCGACGGAGGCGGTGGGCAGGACGAGGCTCTCGCCGCGCCGCCCGGGGACCGCCGGGGAGGGGGCGCGGCCGAGGACGAGGTCGGCGGAGCCGCGTACGAACGCCTGGGGCGTGCCGAGGTCCAGCCAGTACGTGGAGTCGACCATGCCCTGCAGGTGGGCGCCGCGGGAGAGGAGATCGGGGAACGTCTCGCGTTCGACGGAGACGGGCCGGCCCTCGGGGATCGTGTCGATGACCGAGCGGCGAAAGACGTAGGCGCCCGCGTTGATCTGGTCGGTGACGATCTCCTCGGGGGTCTGCGGCTTCTCCAGGAAGGCCGTGACCCGGCCGGTGGCGTCCGTGGGGACCAGGCCGTACGCCCTCGGGTCCGCGACCCGGGTCAGGTGCAGGGAGACGTCGGCGCCGGACCTCTCGTGCGTGGCGACCAGGGCGCGGATGTCCAGGCCGGTGAGGATGTCGCCGTTGAAGATCAGGACGGGTTCACCGGGCCCCGAGCGCAGCCGCGACGCCACGTTGCGGATGGCGCCGCCCGTGCCCAGGGGCTCGGTCTCGGTGACGTACTCGATGTGCAGGCCGAGCGCGGAGCCGTCGCCGAAGTACGGCTCGAAGACCTCGGCGAGGTAGGAGGTGGCGAGGACGATGTGCTCCACGCCCGCCGCGCGGGCCCGTGCCAGCTGATGGGTGAGGAACGGGACGCCGGCCGCCGGGACCATCGGTTTGGGGGTGTGGACCGTGAGCGGCCGCAGCCGGGTCCCCTTGCCGCCGACCAGGAGGATCGCTTCTGTCACCTGTCGTCTCTGCTTCCTGCTGGGGCCGGCCGAACGTGCGTTTCGGCCGGCCAGTGTATGCAGACGGATGTGCAGATGGTGCGGTTCACGCGGTGCGGCCCGGCGTCAGCGGCCCTGCATGCGGGCCGAAGCGGACCGAGCGGTTCCGAGCTTGCCGTACAGGCGGCTGCCGGGGCAGTCGGTGGCGAATCCGTCCCGGTGACCCGAGATCACCTGGAGTCGGACGTTCGTTCCCTTCTTGTAGAGATTGCCGCCGCCGGACTTCAGGAGCGTGGTGCCGCTCGGGTCGGCGCCGTACAGGCCGAGCTTCCACGCGGTCAGCCGGGCGATGGCGTTCACGGCCGCCTTCGGCGGATTGGACCTGCTGTACGTGCCGAGGACGGCGATGCCCGTGCTGTTCGCGTTGAAACCGCGAGTGTGGGCCCCGAGGACCGGCTTGGCCACACCTCCGGCACGTCCTTCGTAGATGTTTCCGCACTTGTCGACGGCGAAGTTGTAGCCGAAGTCCCGCCAGCCGCTGCTCTTGACGTGGTAGCGGTAGATGCTGCGCAGCACGGATCCCGCCTGTGAGCAGCTGTAGTTGTTGCCGGAGGCGCTGTGGTGCACGAAGGCGGCCTTCACGGTCTTGGTGTACGCGAAGTTCTTCTCGCGGATCCGCTCGTCCGCGCCCCAGCCCTTGCGCGTGATGATGCGCGGGCGCGGGCCGATGTAGGGCCGCGCCTTGGCCGCGTCCTCGGGGGCGCCGCGGGCGGCGGTCAGGTCGTCCTCCGTCTGCTGCTTGGTCAACTCGGGGATGACGTCGGCGCCGAGCGGGGCGAGCTCGGCGTTGACGGCGGAGGCGGCCGCCGACTCGACGGTCATGGCGGTGGCTTGCGCGGCCTGGGCCTGGCTGCCGCGCGGCGGGGGCTCGTCACCCGGATCGATCAGTTCCAGGCGCAGCCCATCGGGGAGCAGGGACTCGGCGGGGCCACGGCTCGTACGCCGGTCGGATTCCGCCCGTACGCGGATCTCCACGCCGTCGGAGTGGCCGACCCACAGGGGCGCCGTCGAACCGCGGGCCTTGCCGGTGCCGCCCTCCAGGGTGCCCGGGTCGGCCGCGTGTTCGTGGTTGTGCGTCTCGACGCCCTGCCAGCCGGACCAGGTGCGGGTGCCGCTCGCCCGGGTGCGGACCTGGACGGTGCCGTGCAGTTCGTCGGCCGGATCGTCCCAGACGACGCCCACCAGGGAGAAGGGGCGGACATTGCGCCGGGCGAGGCCCTGTTCGCGGTCCGCGGGGCCGAGCGAGCGGTCAGTGCCGAGCGGGGCGAGCGGCAGCGACTGGGTGCTGCCGGGGATCGCCTCGGCGGGCCATCCGGCGGGCGGCGCGCCGGGGGTCGCGGCCCAGGCGCCGGACGAGGGCAGGGTGAGGGGCAGGGCCAGTGCGGCCGCGCAGGTGACACCGATCGAGGAAGCAAGGAATCCACGCATACGTCTGATCGTCGGCATACCGGAACATATCTGTCCATCGGGGAATTGACGGACCGTCGGCCGGGAGCGGCCGTACCGGCGGCCCGCGCTCCCCCGCCAACCCGGCGCCGCGCCGTCGCCCGCGTACCCTTGCGCCCGTGAACGCCAACGACCGCACCCCCGCCGACCTGCTGCGATCCGCGCTCGCCGCGGATCCCGGCCGTCCCCTGGTCACCTTCTACGACGACGCCACGGGTGAGCGCGTGGAATTGTCCGTCGCCACCTTCGCCAATTGGGTGGCCAAGACCGCCAATCTGCTCCAGGGCGACCTCGCCGCCGAGCCCGGCGACCGGGCCGTGCTGCTGCTGCCCGCGCACTGGCAGACGGCCGTGTGGTTGCTCGCCTGCGCATCGGTGGGCGTGGTCGCGGATGTCGGCGGCGACCCGGCCGCGGCCGATCTCGTCGTCAGCGGCCCCGACGCGCTGGAGGCCGCCCGCGCCTGTTCCGGGGAGCGGATCGCGCTCGCCCTGCGGCCGCTCGGCGGGCGCTTCCCGCAGCCGCCCGAGGGCTTCGCCGACTACGCGGTGGAGGTGCCGGGCCAGGGCGACCGGTTCGCCCCCTACGCGCCCGTGGACCCGGACGGGCCCGCCCTCGCCGTCGACGGCCTGGAACTGACCGGCGCGCAGCTGGTGGAGCGCTCTCGCGCCGACGCCGCACGCCTCGGCGTCGGGCCGGGCACGCGGATCCTGTCGGGGCAGTCGTACGCGACCTGGGAGGGCCTGAGCCACGGCCTGTACGCGGCACTGGCCGCGGGCGGCTCCGTGGTGCTGTGCCGGCACCTCGACCGGCTCGCCGAGGGCGGCCTGGAGAAGCGGATCGCCGACGAGCGGGTGACGGTCACCGTCCGGTGAGCCTCGCGGGGCCGGGGGCGCTCTGGACGGGCGGCCGCGCCCGCGCCTCAGGGCCGCGCGGTTCCCCGCGCCCCGTGGCGCCGCGTCGCCCGTTCGGCGTACAGCGGTACCGGGCCCAGAGGCCCCCCGCCCCGCGTCGGTCCATGGTCGTAGGGGACGCACCACGCGCCGACGCAGCCAGGAGGGGTGGACGCAGACGTGACCGACACCGCGGGCCCGCCTGTGGGACCGGACGAGCCGCCGGCCCCCGGGTCCGGTGCGCCCGGGCCGAAGGGCACGTACGGCCCGGGGGCGGGTGCGAGCCCCTCCGGGGCGGGCACGGCGCGTCGCAGGAACCGCTGGTTGGGCGGGATCGCGCTCGGCGTGTCCGTGCTGGTGCTCGCCGCCGGGGGCGCGGGCTGGGTGGCGTACCGGAAGCTGGACGGCAACATCACGCGGGACACCGACGCCGCCGCCGAGCTGGAGCGCTACGAGAAGGAGCGGCCGACGCCGCTGGTGCACGACGCGCAGAACATCCTGCTCATCGGTTCCGACACGCGCGCGGGCGAGGAGAACCGCAAGTACGGCAGGGACGCGGGCACCCAGCGCTCGGACACCACCATCCTGCTGCACCTGGCCGCCGACCGGCAGAGCGCCACCGCCGTGTCGATCCCGCGCGACCTGATGGTGGACATCCCCGGCTGCCTCAGGCCGGACGGCTCGCGCACCCGCGCCCAATTCGCGCAGTTCAACTGGGCGTTCGAACTCGGCGGGACGGCCTGCACGATCCGTACCGTCGAGAAGCTGACCCGCATCCGCGTGGACCATCACATGGTCGTGGACTTCGCCGGGTTCAAGGACATGGTCGACGCGGTCGACGGCGTACAGGTGTGCGTCAAGACGCCCATCGACGACGAGGACGCGCAGGTGCGGCTCGCTCCCGGGCCACGGACCCTGGACGGCGAACAGGCCCTCGGCTACGTCCGCGCCCGCAAGAGCCTCGGCAACGGCAGCGACACCGAGCGGATGGACCGCCAGCAGGAGTTCCTCGGCGCGCTCGTCAACAAGGTGCAGAGCAACGACGTGCTGCTGAATCCGACGAAGCTCTACCCGGTCCTCGACGCGGCGACCTCCTCGCTGACGACGGACCCCGGGATCGCGAGTCTGCGCGGGCTGTACGAACTGGTGCGCGGCATGCGCGACATCCCCACGGAGCGGGTGCAGTTCCTCACCGTCCCCCGGAAGTCGTACACGTACGACGCGAACCGCGACGAACTGGTGGAGCCGGCGGCGGAGCAGCTTTTCACACGGCTGCGCGCCGACACCCCGGTCGCCGTGATCCCGGAGAAGCCGGTGAAACCGGCACCGAGCCAGGAACAGGCACGCGGCGACGGGAAGCCGGACGACCCCACGCATACGCCCTCACCGGCGCCGACATTCCGGGGCAACACCGCCGCGGAGACCGCCTGCGAGTAAAGCGATCCCCAAAGGAAAGCCGTCCGCGACCAAGAAATGGGGCGGATTGCCCAGTTGTAGGGGAGTGGAATTTGTCACCGGCGTCGTCCGGCGCTGAACTGGGCGGATAGTGTGAGCGATCCGGTGCACCGGGCCCTTGGGGCCGCGCACCGCTGGACCGACTGACCGAGCGCCTTCTTGAGGGGGGTAAGGCGCCGCGTGGCCCCGACGGAGGACGCAGAAAACCGTGGACGCGCAAGGCCGTGGGCGGGCAGAGAACATCGACCCCGCAGACCAGTGGGTGCTCAATCCGGACACGGGTGATTACGAGCTGCGACTGAGTCCTTCCACAGAGCAAGGACCTTCGACGGTCCCGGGGCCCCGTAAGGCCCCCTCCCGTCAGGGCGGCCGAGGCCGCACCCCGACGGGCCGTGACCGTGAGCGCCCGCGCCCGGGCGAGCGCGACGCGCGCCGCGAGGTGCCCGGACAGCGCAGGCGCCGGGGCAAGGAGCCGGAGGCGGCCGGTGGCAGGCGCAAGCAGAAGCCGAAGAAGTCCGCGGGCAAGAAGGTCATGGTCTGGACCGGCGGCACGCTGGCGTTCCTGCTGGTCTCGGGGTGTGTCGGCGGGTATCTCTACTACCAGCACCTGAACGACAACATCACGTCGATCAACGACGACGGCGCGGGCACCGGCGGCTTCAGCAAGGACCGGCCCATCAACATCCTGGTGATCGGCACCGACAAGCGCAGCGGCAGCGGCAACAAGGGCTACGGCGACGAGGGCAGCCTCGGCCACGCGGACACCACGATCCTGCTGCACGTCTCGAAGGACCGTACGAACGCGACGGCGCTGAGCATCCCGCGCGACATGATCACGGACATCCCGGACTGCCCCACCACCATGGAGGACGGCAGCCAAAAGACGATCCAGGGCTCGCAGAACGTCCGCTTCAACCAGAGCCTCGGCCAGAGCGAGCGCACCCCGAGCTGCACGATGCGTACGGTCACGAAGATCACCGGGATAAAGCTCGACCACTTCATGGTGGCCGACTTCAACGCGGTCAAGACGCTCTCCAGCGCGGTCGGCGGGGTGGAGGTCTGCCTCGCCAAGGACATCGACGACCCCAAATCGCATCTGAAGCTGTCCAAGGGCAAGCACACGGTCGAGGGCGAGCAGGCGCTGGCGTTCGTGCGCACCCGGCATGCCGTGGGCAACGGCGGCGACTTGAGCCGCATCGCGCTGCAACAGCAGTTCCTCAGCGCGCTGATGCGCAAGCTGAAGTCGAGCGACACCCTCACCAGCCCGAAGAAGATGTTCTCCCTCGCGGAGGCAGGCACCGAGGCCCTCGCCGTCGACTCCAAGATCGCGGACATCATGAAGCTCCGTGACCTCGGCATGGAGTTGGGCAAGCTCGACATGAAGAACCTGACCTTCGCCACGCTGCCGGTGAAGGACAACCCCGCCGAGAAGACCCCCATCACGGTCGTTCCCGACCCGCCCAAGGCGGAGCCGCTGTTCGCGATGTTGCGGGCCGACCAGTCGCTGACCGAGGTCAAGAAGAAGCAGAAGAAGGAGAAGGCCGCGGTGGCCGCCCGGCTCAAGGGCCCCAAGGCCGACGCCGCCGACGTGCGCGTCGACATCTTCAACGGCAGCGGCAAGACCGGCGCCGCTCAGACAACTCTCACGTGGCTGCAGAACAATGCGGGCGTGCTCAAGTCCAGCCAGCAGGGGAACGCGCCGTCGGTCATCGAGAAGACGACGCTGGAGTACGGATCGGCCCAGGCGGACCAGGCCCGTCGGCTCGCCGCCATCATGGGGCTGCCCGCCTCCGCCATGAAGCCGGGCAAGAGCGAGAAGAACGCACAGGGGCTCCCTGCCCTGAAGCTGACGCTCGGCGGCGACTTCGAGGGCGCGGGGGTGCCCATCGCCCCGCCGTCGAAGGCGCCGGACGGGGTCCAGAAGGTCGAAGCCGACAAGACTGTGTGCGCCAAGTGACCTGAAGCGGTCGTTCTGCGTCTAACAACGCGCCGAGGGCACATGGGCCCAGGCGAAGCGGAACGGCCGCGGTGCAGGGACAGGGCGGGGAGGGGCTGGGGATGAGGCAGAACAGCGTGCGTAAGGAGGGGGCTCGATCACGTGCCCCGCACGCAAGTGATCACGGCTGGGGCAGAGGCAAGCAGGACGGGAAGCGCTCCGACGAGGCCTCGTCCGACGCCGCAGCGCGCTCCGGTTCCGCCGCGCGCTCGGAGAAGTCCTCGGCGGGCGCCGGCGCGGCCGCCCGGGGCGATGGCCGGCCCCCCGGTCACCGGCGGCGGCGCGGCGCGGGCGGTGAGGGCCGCCCGCCGCGCCGCAAGCGCCGGGTCCTGCGCTGGTCGGCGACGATCCTGTCCGTCCTGATACTCGGCACGGCCGGCGCCGGATACCTGTACTACCAGCACCTCAACGGCAACCTGGAGACCGACGACCTGAACCTCGGCGAGCACCGGGCCCCCGAGCCCACGCCCAACGCCGCCGGGCAGACGCCGCTGAACATCCTGCTCATCGGGTCGGACGCACGGGACTCCAAGGCGAACCAGAAGCTCGGCGGCGCCAAGAACACCTTCGGCTCCCCGCCGCTCGCGGACGTACAGATGCTGCTGCACCTCTCGGCCGACCGCAGCAACATGTCCGTGGTCAGCATGCCGCGCGACACCCTCCTCCAGATCCCCAAGTGCACGGACCCCGACGACGGCAAGGTCTATCCGCAGACCGGGCCGCGGTTCATGACCAACGAGTCCCTGGGCCGAGGCGGCCCCGGCTGCACGGTCGCCACCTGGGAGAAGCTCACCAACATCCACATCGACCACTTCATGATGGTCGACTTCTCGGGTGTGGTCTCCATGGCCGACGCCATCGGCGGCGTACCGGTCTGCGTGGACAGGAACATCCACTCGCGCGACAGCCAGGGCCACGGCTCGGGTCTGAAGCTGAAGAAGGGCACCACCGAGGTCAAGGGCGAGCAGGCCCTGCAGTGGCTGCGCACCCGCTACGGCTTCGAGGGCGGCACCGACATCAGCCGCGCCAAGGCCCAGCACATGTACATGAACGCGCTGGTCCGCAAGCTTCGCGAGAACACCGGTCTGACCAGCCCCAACCAGCTGCGCAAGCTCGCCGAGGAGGCCACGAAGGCGCTGAAGGTGGACGACGGCCTCGGCACCATCAAGGAGCTGTACGACCTCGGCAACGAGCTGAAGAAGGTCTCCCCCTCCCGTACGACGATGACGACCATGCCCTTCGAGTACGTCGGTGCCCGCGTCGTCCCCAAGCCCGGCGACGCGGAGCAGCTCTTCCGGCTGGTGCGCGACGACATCCCGCTGGACGGCAAGGGCAAGAAGAAGAAGGCCGAGGAGAAGCTCTCGGACGACCCGGCGGCCGCCGACGACCAGATCGCGATCCAGGTCCAGAACGGCACCCGGACCGCCACCGAGCCGCCGACCTCCGGCCGGGCGAACACCGTGGCGCAGCTCCTGACCGGCAAGGGCTTCAAGAAGGCCACGCCGGACACGACGACGGTCCTGACCGAGGGCAAGACCGTCATCCGCTACCCGTCGGCCGAGCTGGAGGGCGATGCCCAGCGGATCGCCAAGGCGCTGAAGCTGCCGCTGAGTTCGGTGAAGAAGTCCACGGACGTCTCCGGGGTCACGCTGATCGTCGGCGCCGACTGGCGCGAGGGCGACAAGCCGCCCAAGCCGTCGAAGAAGGACGACAGGACGCCGGATTCGGCGGACGCGCTCAGCGGGTCCGACAAGAAGGCGTGCATGAAGGTGGACCCGGACTTCTCCTGGTAGCCGCCCCGCGAGCCGTCAGGCCTCCTGGGTCTCCCCCAGGACGGCCGGGCGACGCGAGGCGATGACCTTCCTGGCGAGCGAGCGCGGGCTGGTCAGGAAGCCCCAGCCCCACGACATGTGCATGGTCGCGAGCGCCACCGGGATCTGGAGCCGCGCCTTCAGGGGCAGGCCCTTGCCCGCCGGGACGGAGCCCGCGACGATCGCCGCGAGGTAGCCGCCGGGGATCACCAGGCCCCACGGCGTCAACGCCGCGCCGACCACCAGGCCCGCCGCTATCGCGCAGAGCGCGGTCGGCGGCGCGAGGTAGCGCAGGTTGATCGAGCCCTCGTGGTAGCGGGCGACGACGTGCCGCCAACGGCCGTAGTCCTTGTACTGCTTGGCCAGCGCCTGCACGCTCGGGCGCGGGCGGTAGGAGACCAGCAGGTCGGGCGAGAACCAGATCAGGCCGCCGGCCTCGCGGATGCGGAAGTTCAGCTCCCAGTCCTGGGCGCGGATGAACTCCTCGTTGTAGCCGCCCTGCTGCTCCAGCGCCTCGCGGCGGAAGACACCGAGGTAGACCGTCTCGGCCTGCTGGGGCTCGCCCCCGGTGTGGAAGGCGGCGTTGCCCACGCCGATCTTCGACGTCATGGCGGCGGCGACCGCGCGCTCCCAGTCGTTCTGGCCCTCGGCGTGCATGATGCCGCCGACGTTCATCGCGCCGGTCTCCTCCAGGAGGCGGACGGCGGTCGTGATGTAACCCGGCGAGAGCGCGGCGTGGCCGTCGACGCGCACCACGATCGGGTGACGTGAGGCCTTGATCGCGGCGTTGAGCGCCGCCGGCGTGCGCCCCGTCGGATTCGGGACCGTGTGCACCCGCGGATCTTCCCTGACCAGCTCCGCGGCGATCTCGTCGGTGCGGTCGGCGGAGGGGCCGAGGGCGAGCACGACCTCCATCTCACCCGCGTACTCCTGCCGCAGGATCGCGTGGACGGCCTCGCGCAGATGCCGCTCCTCGTTGAGGACGGGCATGATCACGGATACGGCGGGCGGCTGCGCCCCAGACTTCGCGTTCATCACGCGTCACGTTACCGCGAATGGGGGACACGGTCGCGCGCCGCAGGGGTCGCTGCCCCGGGCCGCATTTCGTATGGGCTTACGTTTCTCGGGTTCCCCCGCTCCCGTCCCGGGCCGGCCCCGCCCCCGTCCTCGATTCCGCCGCTCCCGCCGCTCCCGCCGACCGCCCGCAGCCATCGCCCGTCTCCGCGGAGGTGTCCCCCACGTGCCCACACCGCCCCGCCACCCCGCTCCCCCGCCGCGCCGCCCGCAGCCGCAGGGTCACAGGCCGCCCGCACGCAGGCCGGCCGCGCGGGGCAAACGGCGGCCGCGCTGGGCCATGCGGGTCACGACCGCCTGCTCGGTGGCGGTGCTCGCGGCGGCCGGGATCGGGCACACCGTGGTCACCGGTCTCGACACGGGGATCAAGCGGGTCGACGCCTTCAAGGACATGAAGAACAGGCCCGCCTCGGGCCACGGCATGAACGTCCTGCTCGTCGGCACCGACGGCCGCGACAAGATCTCCCCCGCGGACAAGCAGAAGTACCGCCTGGGCGGCGCGCCCTGCCACTGCACCGACACGATCATGATCGTGCACATCTCGGAGGACAAGGACCGCGCCAGCGTCGTCAGCCTGCCCCGGGACTCCTACGCCGAGCTGCCCGCGCACACCGACCGGATCACCGGGAAGAAGCACCGCCCGCATCCCAACAAGATCAACGCCGCGTACGCGGAGGGCGGGCCGAACCTCACGGTGCGCACCGTGGAGCACATGACCAAGGTCAAGATCGACCACTATCTGGAGGTCGACTTCACCAGCTTCATCAAGACCGTGGACGTGGTCGGCGGCGTGGAGATCTGCACGACCAAGAACCTGGTCGACCCCAAGACCGGCCTCAACATGGCGATCGGCTCGCACGCCATGAACGGCGGCGAGGCCCTTCAGTACGTGCGTTCGCGGTACGTCGACGGGGCCTCCGACCTGGGCCGGATGCAGCGCCAGCAGCGGTTCCTCGCGGCGCTCATCGCCAAGGCGACCAGCAGCGGCGTGCTGCTGAACCCCGTCAAGTTCCGGGACGTGACGCGCACGCTCCTCGGCTCGGTGCGGGCCGACCAGGGCTTCGGGACGAGCGACATGCTGGCCCTCGGACAGGCGATGCGGGGCTTCTCGCCGTCGTCCTCGGAGTTCACGACCGTGCCGCTGAGCATCCAGGCGCAGGTCCTGCCGGGCATCGGCTCGACGCTGAAGTGGCATCCCGTGAAGTCCGCGAAGCTGTTCGAGGCGCTGCGCGAGGACCGCCCGCTGGCCTCGCACCGCGGCCGCTCCAAGGCCGCGCTGGTGGACGTCTCACCACAGCAGATCCAGGTGCAGGTGGAGAACGGTTCGGGGGCGCCGGGGCTCGGCAAGCGCGTCGACGCGGAGCTGCGGGCCACCGGGTTCCGCACGACGGGCCTGCCCACGGACGCGCCGAACGCGGCGGCGGCACCGGCCCCGCGGACCGTCGTCGCCTACGACCCGCGCTGGGACCGCTCGGCGAAGACCCTCGCGACGGCTCTGCCGGGCTGCGAGATGCGCCAGGTCGAGCGACAGGGCGCGGTACTCAAGGTGATCGCGGGCAAGGACTTCAGGGCGGTACGGCCGGTGCGCGCGGAGGACGAACTCCAGGGGGAGTTCGGGGCGGTCACCGGGGACGAGGTCATCTGCCCGTAGCCGCTCCGGCGCCGGCCTCAGTCGTCGAACCCCTCGGCCGCGCGCGCCTCCCGCAGCTCCTTGATCGCCCGGCGGCGGGCGAGGCGGTGGGTGCGGCGGATCTGGGCCTCCTGGTAGCGGCGGCGGTCGCGATCCGTCTCCGGCAGCACCGGCGGAACCGTCCGGGGCCTGCCGTCCGCGTCGACGGCGGCGAAGACGAGATAGGCGGAGCCGACCTGCTGGGCGGGCGTCGACTCGTTCCACCGCTCGGCCAGAACCCGGACGCCGACCTCCATGGAGCTGCGTCCGGTCCAGTTGACCTGGGCCTTCACATGGACGAGGTCCCCTACGCGGACCGGTTCCAGGAAGACCATCTCGTCCATCGACGCGGTGACCGCGGGCCCGCCCGAGTGGCGCCCGGCGACGGCGCCCGCCGCGTCGTCCACCAGTTTCATGATCACACCGCCGTGCACCGTACCGAGGAGGTTGGTGTCGTTGTGGGTCATGATGTGGCTGAGTGTGGTGCGGGACGCCGAGGTCGGCTTGCCCGGAACCGCCTCGGGGGCCCGGACGCTTTCCGCAGCGCCGGACGCCGCCGGGCGGGAGGCCTGATCAGTCATGCCCTCCACCCTATGCCGGGCGGGTGGACGTGCTCTCCCCGGCCGCTTTGCATCAGCTCTGCAACAGGCTGGGCCCGAATTGTCGACCTCCCTGTATGCGGCGCGGTCCGGCACTGCACACTGGGCCACATGAGCGATTGGCCAGACAATCAGGCGGGCGGCCGTGGCTACGGCCGCGGCAGCGGGGACTCCCAGCCCGACGGCGCCCGCGTGATGCGCCACATCCAGCGCGGCGGCCCCGCCCGCCCCGCCGGGCCGCCGCCGGGTGGCGTCCCGCAGCAGCCCGCGTACGACGACGGACACGGCGAGCGCTACGGCGACGGGCAGCCGTACGGCGACGCCCGCGACGAGGTCTTCGAGCCCCGCGCCCCGCGCCGGGACGCGTACGGCCAGAGCCACGACAGCGGCTACAACACCGGCCAGGTGTACGGCCAGCCCGCCTCGGGGTCCGGCCGGGGTGGAGGCGGCACCGAGGGGCGGTCGCGTGGCCCGCGCCCCGCGCCGGACTGGCGGCGCCGCATCAAGATCGGCTCGATCACCCTCGTGTCCGTGCTGCTCGTGACGTCCGTGGCGACGTACTTCTGGGCCGACGGCAAGCTCAAGCGCGAGGTCGACCTCTCCAAGGTCATCGAGCGGCCCGAGGGCGGCGCGGGCACGAACTACCTGATCGTGGGCTCCGACAGCCGCGAGGGCATGTCCGACGAGGACAAGAAGCGGCTCCACACGGGTTCCGCCGACGGCAAGCGCACGGACTCGATGATGATCCTGCACGTCGCGGACGACGGCGGGAACACGATGATCTCGCTGCCCCGCGACTCGAACGTGACGATCCCCTCCTTCAAGGGCGCCGAGTCCGGCAAGCTCTACCCGAACCAGGGCCGCCAGACGAAGCTGAACGCCGCCTACGCGGAGGACGGCCCCGAGCTGCTCGTGCGGACCGTCGAGTACAACACCGGCCTGCGCATCGACCACTACGCCGAGATCGGCTTCGGCGGCTTCGCCGAGATCGTGGACGCGGTCGGCGGCGTGGAGCTGGACATCCCCAAGGGCTTCAAGGACAAGAAGTCCGGCGCCGACTTCGAGGCGGGCAAGCAGACCCTCAACGGCGAGCAGGCCCTCGCCTTCGTCCGCACCCGGTACGCGCTGCCGGGCAGCGACCTGGACCGCACGAAGAACCAGCAGAAGTTCCTCGCGGCCCTCGCGAACCAGGCGGCGACGCCCGGCACCGTCATGAACCCCTTCAAGCTCTACCCCACGATGAGCGCGGGCCTGGACACGCTGATCGTCGACAAGGACATGGGTCTGATGGACGTGGCGTCCATGTTCTGGGCCATGAAGGGCGTCACCGGCGGGGACGGCAAGTCCATGAACATGCCGATCGCCGGTACGGCGGGCGGCAACCTCCTGTGGGACAAGGCCAAGGTCAAGCAGCTGGTCAACCAGCTGAACAACGACGACAAGGTGACGGTCGCGGGCAACTGAGCCCGCGAGGGGCCCTTCGCCGTACTCCGAACGGCCCCTCCGTCGCGACCCTCGGGCTCCGGCATGTCACGGTGGTGCACACCTGCTACCCCCGACGTCCGGAGCCCTGCCATGGCAGACCTGCAGGACGAGATCAACTCCACCGCCGAGGCCGGGAAGCTCGACGAGTCCCCCGGCCCGGACTACTCCCGGCCGGACCCCCGGCCCGACCCGCCCGCCGCGGCGCCGAGCGATCCCGGTTCCGCAGGGCCGGGGCCCGCGCGGGCGGACGACACGGGGCCCGCGTGGGCGAAGGACCCCTACGCGCGAGCCCGCGCCGTGCTCGGCGAGCATCCCGTCGCCGACGGGTACTGCGGCCTGCCGGGGGCGCTGCGCGACCTTCCCTGGTACGACTTCGAGACGGGCGACAGCGGCCTGGAGAGCGACCTGCCGCGGCTGCGCGCCGGGCGGGTCGGGGCCCAGCTCTGGTCCGTGTACGTGCCGGAGCGGCTGGGCGCCGACCGCGTCGTGCGCGCCACCCTCGAACAGATCGACCTCGTGAAGCACGTCGTCGGGGCGCACCCCGAGGGGCTGCGGCTCGCCCGGGACGCCTCGGAGGTCACCGACGCCCGCAACTGCGGCCGCATCGCCACGCTGATCGGCCCCGCCCGCGGGGTCGCGATCGGCGACTCGCTGGGCACGCTGCGCGCGCTGCACAGCCTGGGCCTGTGCGCGCTCACCCTGCGCGGCACGACGTGGGCCGGGCCGGGCGGCCTGTCGGCCTTCGGCGAGGAGGTCGTACGGGAGATGAACCGGCTCGGGATCCTCGCGGACCTGTCCGGCGCGTCGGAGGCGACGGTGCGGCGGGTGCTGGCCATCTCCAAGGCGCCGGCGATCTTCACCCGCTCCGGTGCGCTCGCCCTGCGCGACCATCCGGACAACCTGTCCGACGAACTGCTCGCCGAGGTGGGCGCCGCCAAGGGGCTGTGCATGGTGCCGCTGGCCGCCGGGCGGACCGGTGCCTCCGTGCGCGAGGTGGCGGACCACCTCGACCATGTGCGCCGCGTCGCCGGACCGGAGTGCGTCGGCCTGTCGGGGACGTACGACACCCCGGAGGAGCACCCGGAGGGGCTCGACGACACGTCGGGCTATCCGCGGCTGATCACCGAACTGCTCGAACGCGACTGGACCGAGGCCGAGGTGGCCGGGCTCACCTGGGGGAACCTCCAACGCGTCCTGCGCAGCACGGACTTCACGGCCCGGGCGGCGCGGGAGCGCAGGACGGCCTCCACGGCGAAGATGGAGCGGCTGGACGGCTAGCGGCGGGTCCGGGACCTCCCCGTCAGGGCCCTCACAGGGACCTCCCCGTCAGGGCCCCCACGGGGGCTTCCCCGTCAGGAGAACTTGCAGAGGCAGAACGGGTGCCCCGCGGGGTCGGCGTACACGCGGAAGTCGCGCTTGCCCCCGTCGTCGTCCAGGTCGAGGGGGCGCGCGCCGAGGGCGAGCACCTTCTCCTGGGCGGCCGCCAGCTCCTCGTCGGTGCTGCCGATGTCGAGGTCCAGGTGGATCTGCTGGGCGTTGAGGTCGGCGCGCGGCCACTCGGGCGGGCGCAGGTCCGGCACCCGCTGGAACGACATCTTGGCGCGGCCGGCGGCCACCACGTCGACCCAGTCGTCGTCGCCCTCGATGGTGCCGCCCAGGATCGCGGCGTAGAACTCCGCGAGTTCGCGGGGGCGCGGGCTGTCGAAGACGACGTTGTGCAGACGGGCGATGGGGGCGGCGTCGTGCTGGTCGCTCATGACTCTCCTCCTTCTCGGCAGGCTCAACAGGCGCAGAGGCAGAACGGGTGCCCAGGCGCATCGGCGTAAACACGCCACTCCCGACACAGCACAGCGCAGCCGTAGAAGTGATGCCCATCACATTCGGTCACAGCCGTGAGGGGTCCGGTGTCTTGAGGTCGAACCCCTGAAGCGGAGGAGAGACACCATGGCTGAGAACACCGATGTGGTCGTGATCGGCGGCGGTTACGCCGGCGTGATGGCGGCCAACCGCCTGACCCTGCGCGGCGACGTGAACGTCACGCTGATCAACCCCCGCCCGTCCTTCGTGCACCGGATCCGCCTGCACCAGCTGGTGGGCGGGACCGGTGAGGCGGTCGTCGACTACCGCGAGGTCCTGGCCGGGCGCGTGCGGCTGGTCGTCGACTCCGTGGAGCGGATCGACGCGCCGGGCCGGACCCTGGCCCTGGCCTCGGGCGGCACGCTCGCCTACGACTACCTGGTCTACGCGGTGGGCAGCGCGAGCGCCGACCCGGGCGTGCCCGGAGCGGCCGAGTTCGCCCACCCCCTCGCCTCCCTGGAGGACGCGCGGCGGCTGCGGCCGGTCCTCGACGCCACGCCCGCGACCGCCCCGGTGACGGTCGTCGGAGCCGGTCCCACCGGCATCGAGACCGCCGCCGAACTGGCCGAGGCGGGGCGGGCCGTGACCCTGGTCTGCGGCGGCCTGCTCGGCCCCTACCTGCACGCCAAGGGCCGCCGGTCGGTGGCCGCGCGCCTGGCCCGGCTCGGGGTCGTCGTGCTGGACGGCGCCGGCACGAAGGCGACGGAGGTGACTCCCGACGCCGTACGGCTCGCCGACGGCCGCGAGCTGCCGAGCCAGGTCACCGTATGGACCGTCGGCTTCGGCGTGCCCGACCTGGCCGCCCGGAGCGGGCTGCGCACCGACGCCCTGGGCCGCCTGCTCACGGACGAGACGCTGACCAGCGTGGACGACGAGCGCATCGTCGCGGCCGGGGACTCTGCGGTGCCGTCGGGGCTCGCGCTGCGGATGAGCTGCCAGGCCGCGATGCCGATGGGCGCGCGGGCCGCCGACACCGTGCTCAGCCGGCTCGCCGGCGAACGGCCCGCCGACCTCAAGCAGCCGTTCGGGGCGCAGTGCGTCAGCCTCGGCCGGGGCGAGGGCATCTTCCAGTTCGCCAACAGGTCCGACGTGGCGGTGGGCTTCCACATCGACGGCGGCCTGGGCGCGAAGGTCAAGGAGGCCATCTGCTCGAGCGTCCTCAAGCACCTGGCCGACGAGGGGAGCAAGCCGGGCGCCTACCGGCTGCACCGCATCCCCGGTGACACCAGGCGCCGTCGGGTGCTCCAGGCCGGTGCCGGGCAGGGCGAGACGTCCGCGCCCGTCGAGCAAAAGGCCTGACCGGACACCGGCGGGTGGGGCAAGATCGTTCGGCTGCCAACGATCCGCCACCGACCCGCCACCGACCCGTCAGACCCGCCAGAGCCGCCAGAGCCGCCAGAGCCGCCCACGATGAGGACGTCGAGCCATGAGCGAGCACCCCGTCGATCCCGCGACCGAGACATTCGTCGCCCACCGCAACCTCCTGTTCACCGTCGCCTACGAGATGCTCGGCTCGGCGGCCGACGCCGAGGACGTCCTCCAGGAGACCTGGCTGCGGTGGGCCGGGGTCGACCTGGAGCAGGTGGACGACAAACGCGCCTACCTCGTCCGGATCACCACCCGGCAGGCGCTCAACCGGCTGCGCACCCTCAAGCGCCGCAAGGAGGCCTACGTCGGCCAGTGGCTGCCCGAGCCGCTCCTCACCGCGCCGGACGTGGCCGAGGACGTCGAGCTGGCGGAGAGCGTGTCGATGGCGATGATGCTCGTCCTCGAGACGCTCTCCCCGACCGAGCGCGCCGTCTTCGTGCTACGCGAGGCCTTCGACATCGGCTACGACGAGATCGCGGCCGCCGTCGACAAGAGTCCCGCCGCCGTGCGCCAGATCGCCCACCGCGCCCGCCGGCACGTCGAGGCCCGCCGCCCGCGCCAGACGGTCTCCCCGCGCAGGGCGCGGGCGGCCCTTGACGCCTTCCGGCAGGCCCTGGAGACCAGGGACCTGCAGAACCTGCTTGACGTGCTCGCCCCGGAGGTCGTCCTGGTGAGCGACGGCGGCGGCATCAAGCAGGCCGCGCTGCGCCCGATCATCGGCGCCCTGAAGGTGGCCCGCCTCTACCTCGGCGGTTCCGCCAAGACCCGCGCCACGATCACCACCGAGCCCACCGTGGTCAACGGCAGCCCCGCGCTCCTCGTACGCCTGGACGGGGAGCTGGACGGCGTCATGGCGGTCCGCGTCGCGGAGGACGGCGAGCGGATCACCGGCCTCTACTACGTGCGCAACCCGGAGAAGCTGTCCCGCGTCGAGGCGGAGACGCCGCTGGCCCTGCGGTGATCCCCTCGCTGGGCCGGTGACGCCTGCGGGGCCCCCGGCCCTGCGGTGAGCCTCGCTAGGCCGCCGGCCTGCCCATCGCGCGGTAGGTCCAGCCGGCCGCCCGCCAGGTCTCGGGGTCCAGCGCGTTGCGGCCGTCCAGGATGACCGGGGCGGCCGCCACGGAGGCGAGCGCCGCCGGGTCCAGCTCGCGGAACTCGCGCCACTCCGTGAGGTGCAGCACGACGTCCGCGCCGCGCACGGCGTCCACCGCCGTGTCCGCGTAGCCGAGGGTGGGGAAGAGCCGGCGGGCGTTGGCCATGCCCTTGGGGTCGTAGACGGTGACCTGGCCGCCCTGGAGGTGGATCTGCCCGGCGACGTTGAGCGCCGGGGAGTCGCGGACGTCGTCCGAGTCCGGCTTGAAGGTGGCGCCGAGCACCGCGACCCGCTTGCCGAGGAAGGAGCCGCCGCCGAGCGCCTCGCGGGCCATCTCGACCATCTGGCCGCGCCGGCGCATGTTGATGGAGTCGATCTCGCGCAGGAAGGTCAGGGCCTGGTCGGCGCCCAGCTCGCCGGCCCGGGCCATGAAGGCGCGGATGTCCTTGGGCAGGCAGCCGCCGCCGAAGCCGATCCCGGCGCGCAGGAACTTCTTGCCGATCCGGTCGTCGTGGCCGAGCGCCTCGGCGAGCTTCACGACGTCGCCGCCCGCGGCCTCGCACACCTCCGCCATGGCGTTGATGAAGGAGATCTTCGTGGCGAGGAAGGAGTTCGCGGAGGTCTTCACCAGCTCCGCCGTCGGGAAGTCGGTGACGACGAAGGGCGAGCCCTCGGCGACCGGCGTCGCGTACACCTCGCGCAGCAGCTTCTCGGCGCGCTCGCTGCGCACGCCGACCACGATCCGGTCGGGGCGCAGCGTGTCCTGCACGGCGAAGCCCTCACGCAGGAACTCGGGGTTCCACGCCAGCTCGACCGCGTCGCCCGCGGGGGCCAGCTCCAGGATGCGGGCCGCGAGCCGGTCCGCGCTGCCGACGGGCACGGTGGACTTGCCGACGACCAGGGCGGCCCTGTTCAGGTGCTTGGCCAGCGACTCCACCGCCGCGTCGACGTACGACATGTCGCACGCGTACTCCCCGTGCTTCTGCGGGGTGTTCACGCAGATGAAGTGGACGTCACCGAACTCGGCGACCTCCGCCGGGTCCATGGTGAAGCGCAGCCGGCCGCTGGAGCCCTCGATGCCGGCGACGTGCTTGCGGAGCAGTTCCGCGAGGCCGGGCTCGTACATGGGCACTTCGCCCCGCTGGAGCATGTCGACCTTCTCCGGCACGACGTCAAGACCGAGGACCTCGAAGCCGAGTTCGGCCATGGCCGCGGCGTGCGTGGCGCCGAGATAGCCGGTGCCGATCACGGTGATCTTGAGGGCCATGCGGTGCTCCAGAGGGTCTGCGGGGCTGACGGCTGCGTGCGCTGACCGAGCATAGTCGGGCGTATCCGGGCCTCTCACCGGGCACGATTCCCGCTGTCGCCAAGCTCACGTATCCGTCGCAGGGGTGACACCACTAAAATTTGGGTTACTTAACGGTAATTAGCATCCTTGGAGCGTGAGAGACCTTGGCCGGATCGGCTGATTTCGACCTGTACCGCCCGTCCGAGGAGCACGACATGCTCCGGGACGCGATCCGCTCGCTGGCCGAGGCGAAGATCGCGCCGTTCGCCGCCGCGGTCGACGAGGAGGCCCGCTTCCCGCAGGAGGCCCTCGACGCGCTGGTCGCGAACGACCTGCACGCCGTGCACGTGCCGGAGAGCTACGGCGGTGCGGGCGCGGACGCCCTGGCGACCGTCATCGTGATCGAGGAAGTGGCCCGCGTCTGCGCCAGCTCCTCCCTCATCCCGGCCGTGAACAAGCTCGGCTCGCTGCCGGTCATCCTCTCCGGCTCCGAGGAGCTGAAGAAGAAGTACATGGCGCCGCTCGCCAAGGGAGAGGGCATGTTCTCGTACTGCCTGAGCGAGCCGGACGCGGGTTCGGACGCCGCCGGCATGAAGACGAAGGCGGTCCGCGACGGGGACAGCTACGTCCTCAACGGCGTGAAGCGCTGGATCACCAACGCGGGCGTCTCCGAGTACTACACGGTCATGGCCGTCACCGACCCGACCAAGCGCTCCAAGGGCATCAGCGCCTTCGTCGTGGAGAAGTCCGACGAGGGCGTCTCCTTCGGCGCCCCGGAGCGCAAGCTCGGCATCAAGGGCTCCCCCACCCGCGAGGTCTACCTCGACAACGTCCGCATCCCCGCCGACCGCATGATCGGCGAGGAGGGCACGGGCTTCGCGACCGCCATGAAGACCCTGGACCACACCCGCATCACCATCGCGGCGCAGGCCCTCGGCATCGCGCAGGGCGCCCTCGACTACGCCAAGGGCTACGTCCAGGAGCGCAAGCAGTTCGGCAAGCCGATCGCCGACTTCCAGGGCATCCAGTTCATGCTCGCCGACATGGCGATGAAGATCGAGGCGGCACGTCAGCTGACGTACGCCGCCGCGGCCAAGTCGGAGCGCGGCGACAAGGACCTCACCTTCCAGGGCGCGGCCGCCAAGTGCTTCGCCTCGGACGTCGCGATGGAGGTCACCACGGACGCCGTCCAGCTCCTCGGCGGCTACGGCTACACGCGGGACTACCCCGTGGAGCGCATGATGCGGGACGCGAAGATCACGCAGATCTACGAGGGCACGAACCAGGTCCAGCGCATCGTGATGGCGAGGAACCTGCCGTAGCGGGAAGCGCGCCGAGCCCGCCGTGGGCGCGGGGCATATGTCGATGGGGGTGCCGCCCGCTCGGGTGGCACCCCCATCTGCGTGCGGGAGGGTCAGCCGTCCAGCTGGTCCAGGGTGGCCACGGACGGCCCCCGGCGGGACTGCTCGTCCCTGGCCACGGCCTCCGCCGCGCCCAGGACCCGTACCGCGTTCTGCCACGTCAGCTTGGCGAGGTCGGGCCTCGACCAGCCCCGGGTGAGCAGTTCCGCGATCAGGTTCGGGTAGCCCGCGACGTCGTCCAGGCCGGCCGGCGTGAACGCCGTGCCGTCGTAGTCGCCGCCGATGCCGATGTGGTCGATGCCCGCCACCTCGCGCATGTGGTCCAGGTGGTCGGCGACCGTGGCCGCCGTCGCGATCGGGCGCGGCGTCGACTCCTCGAAGGCCGCGTGGACCTTCATCGCCTCGGGCGTGGTGTCGAGGTGGTGGAAGCCGTGCGCGCGCATGTTCTCGTCGGCCGCCACCGTCCAGTCGACCGCCGCCTGGAGCACGAACTTCGGTACGAAGGTCGCCATCGCCACGCCGCCGTTGGCGGGCAGCCGCTCCAGGACGTCGTCGGGGATGTTGCGCGGGTGGTCGCACACCGCCCGCGAGGACGAGTGCGAGAAGATCACCGGGGCCACCGAGGTGTCCAGCGCCGCCCGCATCGTCGTCGCCGCCACGTGCGAGAGGTCGACCAGCATGCCGACGCGGTTCATCTCGCGCACGACCTCGCGGCCGAAGGCGGACAGGCCCCCGACGCGGGGCTCGTCCGTCGCGGAGTCCGCCCACGCGATGTTGTCGTTGTGCGTGAGCGTCATGTAGCGCACGCCGAGCGCGTGCAACGCCCGTAGCGTGGCGAGGGAGTTGTTGATGGAGTGGCCGCCCTCGGCTCCCATCAGGGAGGCGATGCGGCCCTCGCTCCGGGCCTGCTCCATGTCCGCCGCCGTCAGCGCGCGGGCCAGGTCCGCCGGGTGGCGGGCCAGCAACCGCTCGACGCAGTCGATCTGTTCGAGCGTGGCGCTGACCGCCGCGTCGCCCGTCAGATCGGTGCGGACGTACACCGACCAGAACTGCGCGCCGACCCCGCCGGCGCGCAGCCGGGCCAGGTCGGTGTGCAGGCTGCCCGTCTGGTCCGAGGCGATGTCGAGGCGGTCGAGGTCGTAGCCCGCCTTCTCGCGCAGGGCCCATGGCAGGTCGTTGTGCCCGTCGACGACGGGGAAGTCGGCGAGGAGAGCGCGCGCCGCGTCGAGCGGGGCGCCGAGGGAGATCGCGGGATCACCGGCAGAAGTCATGCGCTCACTTTCCCGGACCGAAGCCGAATCCGGCACCCGCTCCCTCGACCTTGGCGCGCAGCCGCTTGCCCTTCTCCGTCGCCTGGTCGTTCAGTTCCTGCTGGAACTCCCGCATACGGGTGAGGAGTTCGGCGTCGTGCGCGGCGAGGACGCGGGCCGCGAGCAGGCCCGCGTTGCGCGCGCCGCCCACCGAGACCGTCGCCACCGGGACGCCCGCGGGCATCTGCACGATGGAGAGCAGGCTGTCCATGCCGTCCAGGTACTTCAGCGGGACGGGGACGCCGATCACCGGCAACGGCGTCACCGAGGCCAGCATGCCGGGCAGGTGGGCGGCGCCGCCCGCGCCCGCGATGATCACCTTGAGGCCGCGGTCCGCGGCCTGCTCGCCGTACGCGATCATCTCGCGCGGCATGCGGTGCGCGGACACGACGTCGACCTCGAAGGGGATCTCGAACTCGTCCAGGACCTTGGCGGCGCCCTCCATGACGGTCCAGTCGGAGTCGGAGCCCATGACGATGCCAACAACGGGGGAGGTCATTCGGTGATCGTTCCTCTGAGGTAGCCGGCTGCGTGACGGGCGCGCTCCAGCACGTCGTCGAGGTCGTCGCCGTAGGTGTTGACGTGGCCGACCTTGCGGCCGGGCTTCACGTCCTTGCCGTACATGTGGATCTTGAGCTGCGGGTCCCGGGCCATGCAGTGCAGGTACGCCGCGTACATGTCGGGGTAGTCGCCGCCCAGCACATTGGCCATCACGGTCCACTTGGCGCGCGGGCGCGGATCGCCGAGCGGCAGGTCCAGGACGGCCCGTACGTGGTTGGCGAACTGCGAGGTGATCGCGCCGTCCTGGGTCCAGTGGCCGGAGTTGTGGGGGCGCATCGCCAGTTCGTTGACGAGGATGCGGCCGTCGCGCGTCTCGAACAGCTCCACGGCGAGGTGGCCGACCACGCCCAGCTCGTCGGCGACGCGCAGCGCCAGCTCCTGCGCCTCGCCGGCCAGGGACTCGCTCAGGCCGGGCGCCGGGGCGATGACGGTGTCGCACACGCCGTCGACCTGCCGGGACTCCACGACGGGGTAGGCGACGGCTTGGCCGTGCGGCGAGCGGACGACGTTCGCCGCCAGTTCGCGCACGAAGTCGACCTTCTCCTCGGCGAGCACCGGAACGCCGGCCCGGAAGGGGTCCTCGGCGTCCTCGACGGAACGCACGAACCACACCCCCTTCCCGTCGTAGCCGCCCCGCACCGTCTTCAGGATGACCGGGAAGCCGTCGCCCTCGGCCGCGAAGGCGGCCGCGTCGGCCGGGTCCCTCACGATCCGGTGGCGCGGGCACGGCACGCCGATCTCCGTGAGCTTCTCGCGCATCACGCCCTTGTCCTGGGCGTGCACCAACGCGTCGGGCCCCGGGCGCACGGGGATGCCGTCCGCCTCCAGGGCCCTGAGGTGCTCGGTGGGTACGTGTTCGTGATCGAAGGTGATCACATCGCAGCCCCGCGCGAAGTCACGCAGCGTGTCCAGGTCGCGATAGTCGCCGATCACGACATCGCCGACGACCTGCGCCGCGGAATCCTGCGGGGTGTCACTGAGGAGCTTGAATTTCAGGCCGAGGGGGATGCCCGCCTCGTGGGTCATGCGGGCGAGCTGACCGCCGCCGACCATGCCGACTACCGGGAACGTCACACCCCCAGGGTATCGGCCATTCCCGGCCACCCGGGAACGGCGTTGCCCCCCGGGCCGCGCGGGCCCCTCCCGGCACAGCGGCGCCGCGGTCACCGCGGGCCCGCGCGCGGCCGTGGAGCGCGCTGGTTAGCATGGCTGGGTCGACATGACCGAATCACCTATCCGTCGGCGCGTACACGACCGGGCCGCGGTGTCCGGTACGAATCGACGGGGGCTGGGGCGACCACCATGACGGAACGGGGCGCACTGCGCGTGCGACTGGACCAGCTGGCCCGGGAGGTCGCCAAGTTCGGGGCCGTGGGAGCGGTCGGCACCTTGGTCAACTTCGGTGTCTTCAACCTCGTACGGCATGTGACCGATCTGCACGTGGTGCGCGCGAGCGTGATCGCCACGCTGGTCGCCATCGTCTTCAACTACGTGGGGTTCCGCTACTTCACGTACAAAGACCGTGACAAGAGCGGGCGCACCAAGGAACTCACACTGTTCCTGCTGTTCAGCGCGGTCGGCCTGGTGATCGAGAACGGCGTGCTCTACGCGGCGACGTACTGGTTCGGCTGGGACGGCAGGCTCCAGGCCAACTTCTTCAAGTTCCTCGGCATGGGCATCGCCACGCTCTTCCGGTTCTGGTCGTACCGCACCTGGGTGTTCAAGGCGCTGCCCGCGCGCGAGGCCGTCGCCCATGCCGAATCGTTCCTGGCCAAGGAGCCGTCCCTGCGCCAGGAGCCGTCCCTGCGCCGGGACCCGGACGAGCGGCCCGTGGCGCGCCGCGTGCGCTGAGCGGGCCCTCGCGCGCGCTCCGGCGGGATCTCACCTGACGGTCTCGGCCATGGTCTCCGCCGCGGAGATCGGCGTGCGCGACAGGAAGAGCCCGAAGACCGGCGGCTTCGTCTGGAGCATCTCCAGGCGGCCCCCGTCCGCCTCGGCCAGGTCGCGGGCCACGGCGAGGCCGATGCCCGTGGAGTTGCGGCCGCTGATGGTCCGCTCGAAGATCCGCGCACCGAGGTCGGCCGGTACGCCGGGGCCCTCGTCGGTGACCTCCACGACCGCCTGGTTGCCGGTGACGCGGGTGCGCAGGGCGACGGTGCCGCCACCGTGCATCAGGGAGTTCTCGATCAGCGCCGCGAGGACCTGCGCCACCGCGCCCGGCGTGCCCACCGCCTCCAGGTGCCGCTTGCCGGAGCTGACGATGGCGCGGCCCGCGCTGCGGTAGGCGGGCCGCCACTCCTCCAGCTGCTGCTTGATGACCTCGTCCAGGTCGAAGGCGACGGCGGAGCCGGTGCGCGGGTCGCGGGAGTTGGTGAGCAGCCGCTCCACGACGTCGGTGAGCCGCTCCACCTGGGCCAGCGCGATCGTCGCCTCCTCCTTCACCGTGGTCAGGTCGTCGGTGACGGTGATCTCCTCCAGCCGCATGGACAGCGCGGTCAGCGGGGTGCGCAGCTGGTGCGAGGCGTCGGCGGCCAGCCGCCGTTCGGCGGTGAGCATGCGGCCGATGCGGTCGGCCGAGGCGTCCAGGACGTCGGCGACCCGGTCCAGCTCCGGCACGCCGTACCGCTTGTGGCGGGGCCGGGAGTCCCCGGAGCCGAGGCGCTCCGCGGTCTCCGCGAGGTCGGTGAGCGGGGAGGCGAGACGGTTGGCCTGGCGCACGGCGAGCAGCACGGCGGCGATGATGGCGAGCAGCGCCACGGCGGCGATGATCAGCAGGGTGCGGCCGACCTCCCGGGTGACGGCGGCGCGCGGCTCCTGGACGGTGACCCTCTCGCCCTGCTCGCCGGGGCGGGTGGCGCTGATCACGTCGCCGTCGGGCCGCTTGCCGATCTCGATGGACGAGCGGCCGGGGATCTCGATGCGGGCGTAGCGCGCGGTGGCGACCTGGTCGCGCAGGATGGCCGAGCTGATCCGCTCCTGGCTGATGAGCCGGCTGTCGACGATGCTGGCGAGGCGCATGGCCTCCGAGTCCACGCGTTCCTGGGCGCTGCTGCTGATGGTCCTCGTCTCCACGATGACGAGGCTCACGCCGAAGACGGCGATCACGACGAGGACGACGGCGAGGGTGGAGTTGATCAGTCGGCGACGCATCTACTCAGTGTCGCGGATCCCGCCGATGTCATGGGCGACGCCCGAAAACTCCCTGGGCGGCGCCCGTGCACAGCGCCCTAGGTGCGACCCCCCCAGGGGCGCGGGGAACTGCGCGACCAGCCACGGCCGACCCGCAGCGGCCCTTCGACAAAGACCCCGCAGACGCGTCTGCGCACGGCGGTGTCCCAGCGGGTGCGGCCCGCCCCCGGGTTGCGCGCGCAGTTCCCCGCGCCCCTTAGGGGGCACTCCAGGGGCCGCCAAAAAACCGCCCCCGGCGAGACTCAGCTCTTCTCGAAGCGGAAACCGACGCCCCGCACGGTGGCGATGTATCGGGGATTCGCCGCGTCGTCACCCAGCTTCTTGCGCAGCCAGGAGATGTGCATGTCCAGCGTCTTGGTGGACGACCACCACGTCGTGTCCCAGACCTCGCGCATCAGCTGGTCGCGCGTGACGACCCGGCCCGCGTCGCGCACCAGGACCCGGAGCAGGTCGAACTCCTTGGCGGTGAGCTGGAGTTCGTCGTCGCCCATCCAGGCGCGGTGCGACTCGACGTCGATCCGCACGCCGTGCGTGGACGGCGCCTCCTTGTGCTCCGTGGCGCCGCGCCGCAGCAGGGCCCGGACCCGGGCCAGCAGCTCGGCGAGGCGGAAGGGCTTGGTCACGTAGTCGTCGGCGCCCGCGTCCAGGCCGACGACGGTGTCCACCTCGTCGGCGCGCGCGGTCAGGATGAGGATCGGCACCGTGAGCCCGTCGGCGCGCAGCCGGCGTGCGACCTCCAGGCCGTCCATGCCGGGCAGCCCCAGATCGAGTACGACCAGGTCCACGCCGCCCTGGAGTCCGGCGTCGAGAGCGGTCGGGCCGTCCTCACGCACTTCGACCTCGTAACCCTCCCTGCGCAGGGCGCGGGCCAGCGGCTCCGAGATGGACGCGTCGTCCTCGGCGAGCAGTACACGGGTCATGGGGTGATGGTAGTCCGGACCGGACGGGGGCTGTGCGGTGATCGCACAGTGGAGGGGAACGCCTGCGGCTATGGGATGCGATCCTGAGGAACACCTTTGATTGTGTGCTGTTGGTTGCAGCGAAACCTGTGATCCATCTCTCAAGTCCTTCCATATGCATCCCTGCCGTGTCGTATGGTGACCCAACGCCTGATGCACTATTGAAGGACCTTTGGCCCACTGTGCGCGCCTTAGGTCTCTTTTATGTGCGGGCCGGCTTCGGCCAGCCTTGAAAGGAATGACCTGTGGTCGGGCCCTGCGCGCGAGGATGCGCCCAGGGTGTGGATCCCGGAGTCCGCGTTCCCTCACCCCCGTGAACCGGGGGTGAACCTCCCCCGGGCGTGGGGCGGGGGAGGCGCGGAACCGGTGCCGACCGCCCCCCACCGGGCGCGCTCACGCGTCGTCGCGCGTCCCGAACCCACGAGGATCGACCCATGGCGTCCAGCCTGACGAAGGACTCCGCCAGTACCCCTGGCTCCCAGAAGACCTTCTTCGGCCACCCCCGCGGACTGGCCACACTCTTCATGACCGAGATGTGGGAGCGGTACAGCTTCTACGGCATGAAGGCACTGCTCCCGCTGTACTTGATCGCCCCCGGCGGCATGAACATGAGCGCCACGACGGCGACGGCGATCTACTCCGTCTACATGTCGATGGTCTACCTGCTCGCCCTGCCCGGCGGCTGGATGGCCGACCGCTTCTGGGGTCCGCGCAAGACGGTCGTCATCGGCGCCTGCGTCGTCATCCTCGGCCACATCACCCTCGCGCTGCCCAACTCGGGGTCCTTCTTCGCCGGCCTCGCGCTCGTCGCGCTCGGCTCCGGCCTGCTGAAGGCGAACATCTCCGTGATGGTCGGCCACCTCTACGACGGCCCGAAGGACCCGCGCCGCGACGGTGGCTTCACGCTCTTCTACATCGGCATCAACCTCGGCGCCTTCCTCGCCCCGCTGACCATCGGCACCGTCGGCGAGAACGTCAACTGGCACCTCGGCTTCGCGCTCGCCGCGGCCGGCATGGGCCTCGGCCTCGCCCAGTTCATGCTCGGCTCGCGCCACCTGAGCGCCCAGAGCAGCGTGATCTCGCAGCCCGCCACGCCGGAGCAGCGCGCCTCCGCCCTGCGCACCGGCCTGATCTGGCTGATCGTCGCGGCCGCGCTCTACACGCTGATGGGCGTCACCGGGAACTTCGCCGACTGGGCGCTGATGCCGCTGATCATCGCCGGTCTGGTCATCCCCGTCGCCGTCCTCGCCCGCATGAAGCGCGACAAGGACCTGTCGCAGCTGGAGCACTCCAAGCTGTCCGGCTACATCTGGTTCTTCGTGGTCGCCGCCGTCTTCTGGATGATCTACGACCAGAACGGCTCGACCCTGTCGATCTTCGGCGAGACCTCGACGACGAACAACCTCCTCGGGTTCGACTTCCCGACCTCCTGGTACCAGTCGCTGAACCCGATCTTCATCATGGCGCTCGCCCCCGTGGTCGCCTCGGCGTGGCTGTGGCTGAACAAGCGGGGCAAGGAGCCGAGCACGGCCGTCAAGTTCGCCTCCAGCCTGACGCTGATCGGCATCTCCTTCGCCGTCTTCCTCATCCCGCTGATCGACACCGCCGCCAACGGCGGCCGGGTCAGCCCGATGTGGCTGGTCGCGATCTACTTCATCCAGACCGTCGGCGAGCTGTGCCTGTCCCCGGTCGGCCTCTCCCTCACCACGAAGATGGCCCCGGAGAAGTACAGCGCCCAGATGATGGGTGTCTGGTTCCTCGCGGTCACCGCCGGTGACTCCGTGACGGGCCTGCTGACGTCGCCGCAGCTCGGCGTCGACCTGAACAACTCGGGCGCCGTCGCCATCGAGGCGATCATCGCGGTCATCGCGGGCTTCGGCATCTGGACCTCCCGCAAGAAGGTCAAGCAGCTGATGGGTTCCGTCAACTGACGCACCCCGGTCCGGGCCCCCGCCCGAACCGAACGAAGGGCCGCCGCACCACCCGGTGCGGTGGCCCTTCGCGTTTCTGCGCGCCTGACGGCCCGCGCCGATGGAACATCTGCCCCATGCGCCGAACCTTGCTGCTGCCCCTGGCCCTCTGCGGAGCACTGCTGTCGCCCGGTGCCGCCGCCGAGGCCGCGCCCCGGCCGCCGGCCGGGCAGGTCTTCTCGTACGGGGGCCACGCCCGCCAGAACATCACCGTGTACGGGCCCCCGTCCGCGCGGCGGCCCGCCCTGGTGATCGTGCACGGCGGCTCCTGGGCCAGGGACACCGACTGGAGCGGGCGGGCGCGGTGGTTCGCCGCCCGGGGCTTCACCGTCTACGACACCGACTACCGGCTGACGTCGGACGCCGCGTGGCCCGCGCAGCGCGACGACGTGCTGGCCGCGTTGCGCTGGGTGCGGCACCGGGAGCACGGGGAGCGGCCGCTCGTGCTCGGTTCGTCCGCGGGCGGGCACCTGGCCGTGCAGGCCGCCTCCTACGGGGCGGGGGCCTCGCGGGCGCGGGCGGTCGTGGCCCTGTCCCCCGTCGCCTCGCCGTACCGCGCGTGGGCGGACGGCGGGGCGCGGGGGGCCGACGCGGACCGCAGGGCGCTGCGCCGGGCCGCCGTGCGGCTCGCCGGGTGCTCGCCGGATCTCGGTGGGATCCGCTGCTGGGCGCGGTGGGACGATCTGGCGGCCAGGACGCATGCGTCGGGCGCGGAGGACGCGCCGCTGTTCCTGCTCCACTCCGCCGGTGACTTCGTGGCCCCGGCCCACTCGGCCGAGCTTGCCTCCGCGCAGCGTCGGGCGGGGCTCACCGACGTGACGGTCCGCACGCTGCGTGGCTCCGCGCACGGGGGCGCCCTCCTCAAGACCCCGGGCACGGCCCGGTCGGTACTCCGCTGGCTCCGCTCCCACGCCTGACGCCCCTCGGGTACGCCCCTGGTCGGTACCGCACTGGTCCCGGCCCACGCCCAACCCCGCCAGGGGCGCGGGGAACTGCGCGCGCAACCCGCGAACGGCCCGCACCCGCCAAGGCACCGCCGTGGGCAGACGCGTCTGCGGGGTTGCGGTCGTCGGGCGACCGCGGACCGGCTGTGGCTGAGCGCGCAGTTCCCCGCGCCCCTGGGGGGGGTCGTTCCTGACGGGGGCGGTCAGGGCACCGAGGGTGCGGGCGCTGTGGGGTGGGTGGGGCTGGGCACGCCGTTTCCCGGGCCCCTGGGGGTTAACGGTCGGGGGTGAGCCACGGTGTCGGGTGGGTCGGGGGACGGGGGGTGCGGTGGCGGCCCGGGGGGCGGTGTGGGCGGAGGCGGGCGATCGCGGTCATGGCGACGCGGAAGACGGCGGTGGGCACCACGACCACGAGCATCAGCCAGAAGACGGTGACGCCCCACGGGCGCCCCACGCCCCACGGCTGCTCGGCGAGGATCCGCCCGTCGAGCTTCACCGAGACGAGGTAGTCGCCGTGCGCGCCCGCCGCCAGCTCCACCGGCAGCTCGATCCGCGCCCTCCCGCCGGGCGCGACGGTGCCGCGCCACTGCTGCTCCTCCCACCGCGGCGCGAACACGCCGTGGGAGGTACCGATCTGGAAGACGGGGTCCTTGACGGGCTCCGCGCCGACGTTGCCGACCGTGAACGTGAGCGTGCGTCGCGGCGGTGCCCCGAACCAGGTCAGCAGCCCGTCCGAACCGTCGAGGCGGGCGCCGGTGAGGACGGTGAGCCTGCCGTCGCCGCCCGGCGGGGGCAACGGCTTCACGGGGTGGCCCGTGACCTTGAACGCGGTGTCCGTCCGCGCCTTCTCACCCGTCACCGTGGCGACCCGGACGACGCAGGGGCACGGCTCGGGCGGCTCGACCACGGGGAGCTGCCTGCTGAAGGCGCCGTCCTCGTCCGTGGTGACGGCGCGCCCCTCGGAGTTGGCGCACGCGTCGGTGGTGCCGGCGGCGCCCCGGCCGGGCTCGGCCCGACCGCAGATGAGCAGCATGAGCAGGGCACCGGGCCGCCAGCCCGCACCCTTGACGGTGACGTGACCGCCGGGGCCCGCCCGGGGCACGGACAGCCGCACGCCCGGCTCGTCGGACGCCGGCGCGGGCGCCTGCGGCAGCAGCGCGAGGGCGAGCCCGGTCAGGACCGTGACGAGGACGGCCGCCCGCCGCCGTCGCACCCTCCGCGTCACGGCGTGTCCCGCCCGGCCGCCGGACCGCCCGCCCCGCACACCCGCCACTCGCGCACCGGCCACCCGCTCGCCCCGCCTGCCGTTCACCGCGACCCTCCCCTCCCGCTCGCCGCCAACTCCCGTGTGCCGTCCGGCGCTTGTCCGCCCGCCGGCTCCGCCTCGCGTCTGCGGCGACGTACGAACAGGACCGCCGCCCCCGCCACCCCGGGCGGACCGCGCGGGCGGGCCGGACCAGGGCTCGGTCAGGGGTCCGGCGGGACTACCGCGAGCGCGCGGCCTGGTTCCTGCGGGTCAGCCAGAGCGTGCCGGCCGCGCCCGTGAGCAGCACGGTGCCGCCGAGGGTGCCGAGCGCGATCGTGGAGTCCGCGGGGCCGGTCTGCGGGAGCCCTCCGCCACCAGAACCGGTGCCGGAGCCGGAGCCGGAACCCGTGCCGGTGTCGGCCCCGGACCCGGTGTCGGACCCGGACCCCGAGCCGGCCGAGCCTTTGACGTCCAGTTCGAGCGACGGCTTCGGGTTGTTGGACGGCGTGCACGTGGTCGTCGTACCGAGCGCCTTGATGGTGAGGACCCCGGCGGTGAACGTGACCTTGCCGCTCTTCTTCGGCGTATAGGTGCCCGACAGGTCACTGATCCTGATCGGGGTGTTGGCGGGGATCGCCTCGGAGTTCACCGGACCGGAGACGGGCACGGTGCCGCTCTCGGCCCCGCCCAGTTCGATCACCGCGCTCGGCTTCATCGCGCCCTTGCCCAGTTCCACGGGGCTGGAGGAGACGCCCTTCCGGAAGGACATCGTGAGCCGGTAGCCGCCGCCGCTCCTGACGCTCTTGATGTCGATCGGCGAGACGGCGCTCTTGTCACCGATGGGCGTCTTGCACTGGTAGTTGACGTCCTGGACCGCGGCCTGCGCGGCAGGGGCGGCCATCAGCACCGCGGAGCCGCCGGCCAGGGCGGTGGCACACGCGAGCGCGGCCGCTTTCTTGTACGACACCTCGTGATCCCCTCATGCCGGTCCTCGTGGCGTGCCGCGGTGCGGAGTGACGCCGCATTGCTGACGGCACATCAGATTGGGCGCCAAGGTACGCCCGGGACCGTGCCGAGGGAAGACAGAAGACGCGCCGGATCGCGGTGATCCGGCGCGCATGCGAACCGTGGGTAACACCCTTGGCCCAGGCCCTGTCCGGCCCAGGCCCTTGCCGCCTAGGCGGGGGCGCCCAACTCCGCCCAGACCGTCTTGCCCGCGCCGTCCGGGGCGCGCACGACGCCCCAGTCGAGGCAGAGCCGCTGGACGATGAACATGCCGTGACCGCCGGGCCGCCCGGCGCGGTGCGGGGTGCGGGGTGCGGGCTGCCCCGCGCCGCGGTCGGAGACCTCGATGCGCAGCACCTTGCCGTCGCAGAAGAGCCGGAGCGCGTCCGGACCCTCCGCGTGCAGGCAGGCGTTCGTGACCAGCTCGGAGACGACGAGCAGGACGTCCTCCGCGGCGGCGCGCCGGTCGGCGCCCTCCGCGGGCAGCCAGCCCCATGCGCGCAGCGCCTCGCGGGTGTAGTCGCGGGCGAGCGGGACGACGCCGCTGGCACCGTCGAGACTCAGTTCCCGGACCTGGCGAGCCGAGGGCGCCCCGGAAGCCCGGTCCGCGGAGGCGTCCGCGACGGCGGCCTCGGACTCCGGGCCACGGTCGCCCGGCGAATAAGGCCGGGTGGTGCTCATCAGCGCTTCACCTCACCGACAAGATGGCTGAGCACTCTGGACACGCAGAGGACTCTGGACAAGTGGGGGACTCTGGAGGAGTAGGGGACATCGGCTGCTTGCCGTTCTGACAGATGACGGATCCAGGTCTCTCCTGCCCGGTCGAACCGTGAGAACACCCACTTCTTCGGGCCGGTCCGTGTGACGCTGGTAACGCCTTGATAACAGGGGGAGAACTGACGCGTAACTTTCGCGTCGACCGTCACGGGCTCAGTCGGCGAGGGCCGCTTCGAGCGTGTCGTGGACAGTGAAGACGGCCTCCGCACCGGTGATCTCGAAGACGCGGGCCACCACCGGCAGCATTCCGGCCAGGTGGACGCCGCCCCCGGCGGCCTCGGCCTTGAGCCGGGCCCCGAGCAGCACGTTCAGCCCCGTGGAGTCGCAGAACTCAAGGCGCGAGCAGTCGACGACGAGTCGCGAGAACCCGTCGGCGAGGCAACTTTCCAAGGGTTCCCTCAGGAGATCGGCGGTGTGGTGATCGAGTTCCCCCGCCGGGGTGACGACGGCGCTGGTGCCCGCCTTCCGCACTTCGACCAGAAGCCGGCCCCTATGCGCACTGCCGACCGTGCCGCGGTCCATGCCGTCTCTCTCTTCCGACCCGTCGTGGCTGTTGATGACGCCCCTGAACATTACGCCCTCTCCGGAGTTCCCGGTAGCCGAACATCCCCCCGAATTCGGACATTTCGCCTACAACGGCACTTGCGACCGGCAAGCGGAAGCGGGTAGGGGTAGAAGGGACAGCAATCGAGACGGACGGCTTTGGAGGCGCCGCACACCGCAGTGCACGTATGGGCATCGGCAGCCATATGCCGAGAATGATGGAGGACACCATGTCACCCCGGCTCGACGAATCGCATACTGACCAAGCGACGTCGACACCCCCGCCGTCCCACTCCGCCGCCGTGATCCCGGGTCCCGCCCGTGAGCCGCAGCCGGCTCCGCAGACCCCGGAAGGGCTCCACGACCTTCCCGAGATCCCGCCGTTCGCCGAGGTGGGGGCGCTGGACGCGCGGGCCCTGTCCAAGACTCTCTTCGAGCGCCTCGAAGCGCTTGAGGAAGGTACCCACGAACACTCTTATGTACGCAACACCCTGGTCGAGCTCAATCTCGCCCTGGTGAAATTCGCCGCCTCCCGGTTCCGCTCCCGCAGTGAGCCGATGGAGGACATCATCCAGGTGGGCACGATCGGCCTCATCAAGGCGATCGACCGCTTCGAACTCAGCCGCGGCGTGGAGTTCCCCACCTTCGCCATGCCGACGATCGTCGGCGAGATCAAGCGCTTCTTCCGCGACACGAGCTGGTCGGTGCGCGTGCCGCGCCGTCTCCAGGAGCTCCGGCTGGACCTCGCCAAGGCGGGCGACGAGCTCGCCCAGCAGCTCGATCGCGCCCCCACGGTGGGCGAGCTGGCCGAGCGCCTCGGCATCTCCCACGACGAGGTCGTCGAGGGCATGGCCGCGTCCAACGCCTACACGGCGAGCTCGCTGGACGCCCAGCCCGAGGAGGACGACTCCGAGGGCGCGCTCGCGGACCGCATCGGTTACGAGGACCACGGCCTCGAAGGCATCGAGTACGTCGAGTCGCTGAAGCCGCTGATCGCCGAGCTGCCGCCGCGCGACCGCAAGATCCTCTCCCTCCGCTTCGTCGCCAACATGACGCAGTCGGAGATCGGCGAGGAACTGGGCATCTCGCAGATGCACGTGTCGCGCCTGCTCTCCCGCACCCTCGTCAAGCTCCGCAAGGGACTGACGGTCGAGGAGTGAGCCGGCCCGGCGCCCCGCGCCCCAACGGCCCGGTGGGGCCCGCTCCTTGACGGGGGCGGGCCCCACCGGCGTTCCCCGCTCCGGCATGTCGCGCACTACTGTCGCGGGCATGCTCGAACACGATGCCCTCAGTGCCACCCGCGATGCCTACGACGCCATCGCCCCCACGTACGCGCGGCTGTTCGCCGACGCGCTGCGGGAGCGGCCCCTGGACCGCGCCGCCCTGGGCGTCTTCGCCGAGGTCGTCCGCGCGGAGGGACAGGGCCGGGTCGCGGACCTGGGGTGCGGGCCGGGCGACATCACCGCGCATCTGGCCGGGCTCGGCCTGCGCGTGTCCGGCGTCGACGCCTCCCCGGAGATGATCCGCCTGGCCCGGCAGGCCTGCCCGCACCTGCGGTTCGAGGTGGGGTCGATGGCCGCGCTGGACATCGCCGACGGCACGCTGGACGGCGTCCTCTCGCGGTGGTCCATCATCCACACGCCGCCGGTGGAACTCCCCGTCGTCCTCGCGGAGTTCCACCGCGTACTGGCCCCCGGCGGTCACGCCCTGGTCGGTTTCTGGGCGAGCGAGGGCCCGGCCCATCCGACGCAGGCCTTCGACCACACCGTCGCGCCGGCCCACCGGTGGTCACCCGACCACCTCGCCGCGCTGCTGCGCGAGGCCGGTCTCGCCGAGGTGGCCCGCATGACGCGCAAGCCCGAACCCACCGACCGCCGGCAGTTCCAGGAGGTCCACCTGCTCGCCCGCAAGACCGGCACGCGCTAGAGCAGGCCTGCCGGCCGCGTCCGCAGGACTCCCCGCTGCCACACCTCGGCGACCAGCGGGACGCCCGGCCGGTAGGCCAGGTGGACGTGGCTCGGGGCGTCCAGGAGGGCCAGGTCGGCGCGGGCGCCCTCGCGGACGGTGCCGATGTCCGTGCGGCGCAGGGCCCGCGCGCCGCCCGCCGTGGCCGACCAGACCGCCTCGTCCGGCGTCATGCCCATGTCCCGTACCGCCAGCGCGACGCAGAACGGCACGGAGGACGTGAAGGACGAGCCCGGGTTGCAGTCCGTGGAGAGCGCCACCGTCACGCCCGCGTCCAGCAGGCGGCGGGCGTCCGGCCACGTCGCGCGGGTGGAGAACTCGGCGCCGGGGAGCAGGGTCGCCACCGTGTCGCCCTGGGCCAGGGCGTCCACGTCCGCGTCCGTCAGGTGCGTGCAGTGGTCGGCGCTCGCCGCGTCCAGTTCGACGGCGAGCTGGACGCCGGGGCCGTACGAGAGCTGGTTGGCGTGGATCCGGGGGTGCAGGCCCTTCGCCTTGCCCGCCGTCAGGATGGCGCGGGCCTGGTCGCCGTCGAAGGCGCCCTTCTCGCAGAAGACGTCGATCCAGCGGGCGTGCGGGGCGCAGGCGTCCAGCATCTCGCCGGTGACCAGCTCCACGTACGCCGCCGGGTCCTCGGCGTGGTCGGGCGAGACGATGTGCGCGCCGAGGAACGTCACCTCGTCCGTGTGCCGGGCCGCGACGCGCAGGGCGCGGGCCTCGTCGTGCGTGGTGAGGCCGTAGCCCGACTTGGTCTCGAAGGTGGTGGTGCCCTGGCGGAGGGCCTCGGCGAGGTAGTGGGTGACGTTCGCCTCCAGCTCCTCGTCGGTGGCGGCGCGGGTCGCGGCGACCGTGGTGCGGATGCCGCCGGCGGAGTAGGCGCGGCCCGACATGCGGGCGTTGAACTCCTGGGTGCGGTCGCCCGCGAAGACGAGGTGGGAGTGGGAGTCGACGAAGCCGGGGAGCGCGGCGCGGCCCGCCGCGTCGTACCTCTCGTCGGCCGCCGGGGCCTTGGCCGCCGGGCCCACCCAGGCGATCTTCTCGCCGTCCAGGACGACGGCGGCGTCCGTCAGCAGGCCGAGGGGGCCGCCGTCGCCCTGCGCGGGATCGTTGGTGACGAGGCTCGCGATGTTCGTGATGAGGGTGGTGGTCATGGGGTGCTCCGTGGTGGCTGGGGTTTCGGCGGTCCGTCCGCGGTCACCGGAGGGGGTCGGTGTCAGCCCCTCCGGCGGGCGCGGGGCGGAGCCCCGAGGCGGCCGGCGACAGGTGGGGCAGGGGTCACTCGCGTAGCGCGGCGATCGCCTCGGTGAGCGCCGACGGGACGTCGGGCACCAAGGCGTGCGCGCCGTCCCGTACGACGGTGCGGCCCCCGGCCACGACATGGCGGACGTCGGCCGCCGTCGCCGCGAAGACCGCCGTCTCGGCGGCCAGGCGGGGCACGGGGCCGGCCGTGCGGACCGAGTCCAGGGCGATGGTCGTGAGGTCCGCGAGGGCGCCCCGCTCGATGACGCCCGCCTGCGGCCAGCCCAGCGCCGCGTGCCCTTCGGCGGTGGCCGCCCGCAGCAGGGCCGCCGCCGTCCAGTGGCCCCGCGTGTGCGAGCGGAGCCGTTCGTTCAGCTCCATGGCCCGCGCCTCTTCGAGGATGTCGATGACGGCGTGGCTGTCGCTGCCCAGGGACAGGGGGCTGCCCTCCTGTTGGAGGCGCAGGGCGGGGCCGATGCCGTCGGCCAGGTCCCGCTCGGTCGTCGGGCACATGCACGTGCCGGTCGTGGTGCGGCCCAGCAGGCCGATGTCCTCGTCCGTGAGATGCGTGTTGTGGACCCCGGTGGTGCGCGCGCCGAGCACGCCGTGGTCGGCGAGGAGCCGTGTCGGCGTACAGCCGTGCACGGCCTGGCAGGCGTCGTTCTCCGCCGTCTGCTCGGAGAGGTGGACGTGCAGCGGGGCGTCCCGCTCGGCCGCCCACCGCGCGACCGTGCCGAGCTGGCGCGCCGGGACGGCCCGTACGGAGTGGATCGCCGCGCCGATCCGGGCGTGGGCGCGGTCCTTGAGGGCCGAGGCCCGCTCGGCCCAGGCCTCCGCCGTGCCGTCGGAGAAGCGGAGCTGATGGCGGTCGGGTTCCTTGCCGCGTGTCTCGGAGAGCAGTCCCGAGGCCACGTACGCCGTGTCCAGGAGCGTGATCCGCACGCCCGCGTCGGCCGCCGCCTGGATCAGTGCCTCGCCCATCGCGTTGGGGTCGGCGTACGGCGTGCCGCCGGGCGCGTGGTGGAGGTAGTGGAACTCCCCCACCGTCGTGATGCCGGCCAGCGCCATCTCCGCGTACACCGCGCGGGCCAGCGCGTGGTAGGTCTCCGGCGTCAGGCGGTCCGCCACCCCGTACATGACCTCGCGCCACGTCCAGAACGTGCCGGAGCCGACCTGGACGGTGCCGCGCAGCGCGCGGTGGAAGGCGTGGGAGTGCGCGTTGGCGAGACCGGGCAGCGTCAGGCCGCGCAGGACCGTCGCGCCGGGCTCGGGCCGGTCCACGCCCTGGCGGACGGCCGTGATCCGCTCGCCCGTCACCTCCACCGCCACGCCCGGCTCCACATGGGTGCCGAGCCAGGCGTGCTCCAGCCAGTAGGTGTCCGTGCGCTCGGTCGTCACGTGCGGACCAGCCCTTCCAGTACGTCGGCGAGTGCGCTCACCCCGGCCAGGCAGTCGTCCTCGGCGGCGTGCTCGGCCGGGGAGTGCGAGACACCGGTGGGGTTGCGTACGAACAGCATGGCGGTCGGGATGGCGCCGGACAGGATTCCGGCGTCGTGTCCCGCGCCGGTGCCGAGGACGGGGACCGGCCGGTCGGCCCCGCCCCGCAGGATCCTGCCCAGCTCGTCGCGCAGGGCGTGCTCGAACTCCACCACGGGGGTGAAGGACTCGCGGACGACGTCGAGGTCGATGCCGTGCCGGTCTGCGTACTCCCGGGCGGCCTTCTCGATGGCGGTGACGACCGTGTCGAGGGTCGCCTGGTCGGCGGCGCGGGAGTCCAGCCAGCCGCGTACGAGGGACGGGATGGCGTTGACGCCGTTCGGCTCGACGGAGATCTTGCCGAACGTGGCCACCGCGCCCGCGAGTTCGGCCTCGCAGCGGGCGGCGAGGACCGTCTCGGCGTAGGTCGGCATCGGGTCCCTGCGGTCCACCAGGCGGGTGGTGCCCGCGTGGTTGGCCTCGCCCCGGAAGTCGAAGCGCCAGCGGCCGTGCGGCCAGATGGCCGACGCGATGCCGACGGGGTCGCCGGACAGGTCCAGGGCGCGGCCCTGTTCGACGTGCAGCTCCACGAAGGCGCCGATCCGGGCGAGGCGTTCGGGGTCGGGGCCGATCGCCTCGGGGTCGTGGCCCGCCGCCTCCATCGCCTGGGGCAGCGTGATGCCGTCACCGTCCCGGAGCTTGTGCGCCGCCTCGACGGTGAGCTTTCCCGCGGTGAGCCGCGAACCCACGCAGGCCAGGCCGAAGCGGGCGCCTTCCTCGTCGCCGAAGTTGACGATGGCGAGGGGCTTCGTGAACTGGGTGCCGCGGGCGCGCAGTTCGTCGAGGGCGGCGAAGGCGGAGACGACGCCGAGGGGGCCGTCGAAGGCGCCGCCGTCGGGGACGGAGTCCAGGTGCGAGCCGGTGACGACGGCGTTTCCCTGGCCCGGGTCGCCCAGCCAGGCCCACTGGTTGCCGTTGCGGTCCAGCTCGTAGGTCAGGCCCCGCTGCCGCGCCTGCTGCTCGAACCAGGCGCGGCAGTCGGCGTCCGCCGCCGTCCAGGCGTAGCGGCGGTAGCCGTGGGAAGCGGAGTCCCGGCCGATCGGCGCGAGCTCCCGCCACATTTCCCGGAACGTCGGCGCGGACACCGGCGGGGCTGCTTCTCCAGCGCCGGTCACTTGCCGTCACCCTCCCGCATGGGAACCCGTACGCCCTTGTCGTCCGCCACGGACTCCGCGATGTCGTACCCGGCGTCCACGTGCCGGATGACGCCCATCCCGGGGTCGTTGGTGAGGACGCGGCGGATCTTCTCGCCGGCGAGCTTCGTGCCGTCGGCGACCGAGACCTGGCCCGCGTGGATGGAGCGGCCCATGCCGACGCCGCCGCCGTGGTGGAGGGAGACCCAGCTGGCGCCCGAGGCGACGTTCACCATGGCGTTCAGGAGCGGCCAGTCGGCGATCGCGTCGGAGCCGTCGAGCATGGCCTCGGTCTCGCGGTACGGGGAGGCGACCGAGCCGCAGTCCAGGTGGTCGCGGCCGATGGCGAGGGGGGCCTGGAGTTCGCCGGAGGCGACCATGTCGTTGAAGCGCTCGCCGGCCTTGTCGCGCTCGCCGTAGCCGAGCCAGCAGATGCGGGCGGGCAGGCCCTGGAAGTGGACGCGCTCGCCGGCCATCTTGATCCAGCGGTGCAGCGAGTCGTTCTCCGGGAAGAGGTCGAGGATCGCCTTGTCGGTCTTGTGGATGTCGGAGGCCTCGCCCGACAGGGCCGCCCAGCGGAAGGGGCCCTTGCCCTCGCAGAAGAGGGGGCGGATGTAGGCGGGGACGAAACCGGGGAAGGCGAACGCGCGCTCGTAACCCGCCAGTTGGGCCTCGCCGCGGATGGAGTTGCCGTAGTCGAAGACCTCGGCGCCCGCGTCCATGAAGCCGACCATGGCCTCGACGTGCCGCGCCATCGACTCGCGGGCCCGCGTCGTGAAGCCCGCCGGGTCCTTCGCCGCGTACGTCTGCATCTCGTCGAAGTCGACGCCGGTCGGCAGGTACGCGAGCGGGTCGTGGGCGGACGTCTGGTCCGTGACGATGTCGATGGGGGCGGACTCGGCGAGCATGCGCGGCAGCAGGTCCGCGGCGTTGCCGAGCAGGCCGATGGAGAGCGGGCGGCGCGCGTCGCGGGCCTCGACGGCCAGCTGGAGGGCGTGCTCCAGGGAGTCGGCCTGCACGTCGAGGTACTTGTGCTCGATGCGGCGCTCGATCGCGCGCGGGTCGCAGTCGACGCAGATGGCGACGCCGTCGTTCATGGTCACGGCGAGCGGCTGGGCGCCGCCCATGCCGCCGAGGCCGGCGGTGAGGGTGATCGTCCCGGCGAGGGTGCCGCCGAACTTCTTCGCCGCGACCGCCGCGAACGTCTCGTAGGTGCCCTGGAGGATGCCCTGCGTGCCGATGTAGATCCACGAGCCGGCCGTCATCTGGCCGTACATGGTCAGGCCCAGCTGTTCCAGGCGGCGGAACTCCTCCCAGTTCGCCCAGTCGCCGACCAGGTTGGAGTTGGCGATCAGGACGCGCGGGGCCCACTCGTGGGTCTGCATGACGCCGACGGGGCGGCCGGACTGGACGAGCATCGTCTCGTCCTGCTTGAGGGTGCGCAGGGTGCGGACCATCGCGTCGAAGGAGCGCCAGTCGCGGGCCGCCTTGCCGGTGCCGCCGTAGACGACGAGCTTGTCCGGGTGCTCGGCGACCTCGGGGTCGAGGTTGTTCTGGAGCATCCGCAGGGCGGCTTCCTGCTGCCATCCCAGGGCGCTCAGTTCCGTGCCGCGCGGTGCCCGTACGGGGCGGGGTCCTGACATGGCGGGGCCTCCTCGGTACCGTGAGTCTGTTATTCACATCCTGGAGTTCTGAATAGAACTAGTCAATAGCGAACGAATGCGCGAGTACGCGCCCTGGGGGCGCCGCTTGGGTGGTTGGCTGGATCGCATGGCCCACGACGCGGACGACCAGCAGACCAAGGCCCTCCGGGCGGAGGAGCGGGAGGCCCCGGCCCTCCCTGCGGACGAGCAGCAGACCCAGGTTCTCCCCGTGGACGTGGACGTGGACGCGGGCGCGAGCGCCGGTGCCCCCGCTCGCCGGGAGCGGGCCGTCCGTGCCGCCGTGGTGCAAGGTGTCGTCGGCCCGGCCGCCCCCCTCGCGGGGCTGCTCGACATCGCCGGCGTCCGCGCGAGCGCCGCCGCCCTGCGGGCCGCCTTCGCCGCCGTCACCCCGCCCGGCACCCCCGTCCTGCACGCCTTCGCCGTGAAGGCCACCCCGCTCGTGCCGGTCCTGCGGCTGCTGCGCTCGGCGGGGATCGGCGCCGAGGTGGCGAGCCCCGGTGAGCTGGCCCTGGCGCGGGCCGCCGGTGTCGCGCCCGCCGACACGGTCCTGGACTCCCCCGCCAAGACCCCGGCCGAACTGCGCCAGGCCCTCGCCCTCGGCATCGCCGTCAACGCCGACAACCCGCAGGAGCTGGCCCGCCTCGACGCCCTCGTCCGGTCGGCGCCGACCGCCTCCCCCCTCGGGCTGCGGGTCAACCCGCAGATCGGCGGCGGCTCGATCGGCGCCCTGTCGACGGCGACGCCCACCGCCAAGTTCGGCGTCCCGCTGCGCGACCAGGACGCCCGGGAGTGGGTCGTCCGGGCCTTCCTGGAGCGGCCGTGGCTGACCCGGCTGCACGCGCACTCCGGTTCGCAGGGCCTGCCCCTGGAGATGATGGCGCGCGGCGTCGAAGCCACGTACGACCTGGCCGAGGAGATCAACGAACGCGCCGGGCGGCGGCAGATCGACGCGATCGACATCGGTGGCGGCCTGCCGGTCGACTTCGGCTCCGACGAGGAGAGCCCCACGTACGCGCAGTACGCGCGCCGCCTCAAGGCGAGGGTGCCGGGGCTGCTCGACGGGCGGTACGGCCTGGTCACCGAGTTCGGCCGCTCGCTGCTCGCCAAGCACGGGACGCTCCTCGCCCGCGTCGAGTACGCGAAGCAGGCGGGCGGCAGGCGCATCGCGGTGACGCACGCGGGCGTGCAGGTGGCGACCCGGACGGTGTACGCGCCGCAGGCGTGGCCCCTGCGGATCGCCGCCTACGACGCGCAGGGCCGGCCGAGGAGCGGGCCGGCCGTGGGCCAGGACATCGCGGGCCCGGCGTGCTTCGCGGGCGACCTGCTCGCGGAGAACCGCCCGCTGCCGCTGCTCGAACCGGGCGACCACGTGGCCGTGCTGGACACGGGCGCCTACTGCTTCACGGCGCACTACGGCTACAACAGCCTTGCCAGGCCCGGCATTTACGGTTACTCGGTGCACGGCGACGACGTGCGGTTCGCCGCCGCCCGCGAGCCGCAGACGCTCGACGAGATCGTCGCGGAGGCGGGCGGCGGCGCGGAACGGGACGCGCTGCGGTACCTCTGAGGCCCCTGCAGGTTCCGGGTCCTTCAGGTCTCCTCGGGCTCCATCAGGTCCCCTCGGGCTCCTTCAAGTACCTCCACGGGCGCCGAAGTCCCGTGCCAGGCTCAGAGGTTGCTCAACTCGCGCATGGTGACGTGGCTCACGGGCAGACCCTGACTCCAGAACGTGTTTTCGGTCAGACGTGTTCCCGGTCTCGGGGGAGGCTCCCATGACGGCATCCGGCACACCCACCACCGCGCCACCGCCCGCCGAGGACGGCGCGCTGCACCGCGCCATCGGCCCCAAGCTGCTGATCCTCTTCGTGATCGGCGACATCCTCGGCACGGGCATCTACGCCACCACCGGCAAGGTCGCGGGGAAGGTCGGCGGCGCGCTGTGGCTGCCGTTCGCGATCGGGTTCGTCGTGGCGATCCTGACGGCCGCCTCGTACGTCGAACTGGTCGGCAAGTACCCGAAGGCGGCCGGCGCCGCGCTCTACACGCAGAAGGCGTTCAAGACGCCGTTCCTCACCTTCATCATCGCCTTCATGGTGATGTGCTCGGGGCTCTCCTCGGCGAGCGCCGCCGCCCGCGCCTTCAGCGGCGACTACCTCGCCGAGCTGACCGGCGACGCGCTGCCCCCGACGCTGATCGCGATCACCTTCATCGTGCTGCTCGCCGCGCTGAACATGCGGGGCGTCTCGGAGTCGGTGAAGACCAACGTGGTCCTGACCCTCGTCGAACTGACCGGCCTCGTGATCATCCTCGGGATCGGCGCGTACGCCGTGCTCACCGGCGACGGCGAGCCCTCCCGGCTGACCGACTTCGAGGCCGGGGGCGGCACCGGGTACGCCCTGATGACGGGGGTGCTCGGCGCGACCGCGCTCGGCTTCTTCGCCTTCGTCGGCTTCGAGGACTCGGTCAACATGGCCGAGGAGACCAAGGACCCGGAGCGCACCTTCCCGCGCGCGATCTTCATCGGCGTGGCGGTCACGGGCACGATCTACGTCCTGGTGGCGCTGGTCTCCTCCCTCCTGGTCGACTACAAGACGCTGGAGGGGTCGAGCGGCCCGCTGCTGGAAGTGGTGAAGGCCGGCGGCGTCGACTTCCCGCACAAACTCTTCGCGCTGATCGCCCTGTTCGCGGTCACCAACTCGGCGCTGATCAACATCATGATGGCCTCGCGGCTCTGTTACGGCATGGCCAACGAACGCATCCTGCCGCGCGCCATGGGCCGCGTCCTGTCCAAGCGCCGCACCCCGGTCGTCGGCATCGTCTTCGTCTCGCTGCTCGCGATCGGCCTGGTCTCGACGGGCGAGATCGAGGGGCTCGGCGACACCACGGCGTTCCTGCTGCTGTGCGTGTTCGCGGTGGTCAACGTGGCGGTGCTGGTCCTGCGCCGGGACCGCGTCGACCACCACCACTTCCGCACCCCGACCGCCCTGCCGGTCCTCGGCGCGCTCACGGCGCTGATCCTCGCGAGCCCGCTCGCCGACCGCCCGGCGGAGGTCTACGTCCGCGCGGGCGTCCTGCTCGTCATCGGCATCGCCCTGTGGGCCGTCAACAAGGTGGTCCTGAAGGCCGGCGGCGAGGAGTGAGGCTCAGCGCCGCGCACCCGCGGCGGTGCGGCGCCGGGCCCCGCCGGGCGCCGCGTCGCCCGCCGCCGGGCCCGTCATCCGGTAGGCCCGCACCGCCTTGCCCGCGGGGGCGCCCGCGCCACGCCCGAGCCAGTCGACGCGCACCCACAGGAGTACGTCGCCGTCCTGCTCGCGGCGGCCGAGGCGGGCCGCCTTCGCCCAGAGCCCGGCGCCCGCGCCCGCGAGGACGGCGCCACCGGCCACGGGCAGCAGGAACGCGCTGCCGAGCGCGGCCACAAAGGCGGCCAGGAGCCACCACCGGTGCCCGCGCCGCCAGTTCCGCACGGTCACGGCGCGGCTCTGGAGCACGTCGTGCTTCCCGGCGCGGACGGCCTCGCGGGCCAGCGTGTCGTACCGCTTGGCCCGGACGTACGCGACGACGGCGGCCGTCACGAGGAACAGCGCGGCCCCGGCGAGCGCGCCGACGCGCCGCCCGGTGAGCCCCTCCGGCAGCGCCCCGGCCCCGGCGGCGACCACCCCGAGCCACCACAGGGGCGCCGCCCCGGCCCGCACGACCACCGACACCCTCGCCAGCCCATGTCCACCGCGTCCCACGTCGCCTCCCACGCCTCCTGCCGCGCTGCTCCGGCACCGTTCCGGCACCGCTTCGGCGCAGCAGGTTAGCGGCGGAATCTGAGGAGAGGGTGAGAGCCCGGTGGCCCGTCGGCCCCTGGAGGGCTCACTCCACGAACAGGCCCCGCGCCGCCGCCCCCGCGTCGAACTCCTCCAGGCGGGCCTGCGCGTCCGGCAGGCCGTCGCACATGGCCTCCAGGAGGACGCGGCCGAGCAGCATGGGGGCACACGCCGTGTCGAAGGCCAGGCCGGTGCCGACGGCCGCCGGGAGCAGGAGGTGGGAGTACGCGGCCACCGGGGCGAACGGCGAGTCCGCCACGGTGATCACCGTGAGGCCCGCCTCCCTCGCGTGGGCCAGCGCCTCCACGACCTCCCGGGGGTGGCGCGGCAGCGCGAAGCACAGGAGCGCCGTGGCGCCCGCCCGTACCGCCGCGTCGACGCGGTCGATGAGCATCGTGCCGCCCTCGTCGAGGAGGCGTACGTCGGGGTGGACCTTCGCGGCGAAGTACGAGAAGCCGTACGCCTGGGAGGCGGCGGCCCGCAGGCCGAGGACCGGCAGCGGACGGGAGGCGGCGAGGAGGCGGCCCGCCCGCTCCACCGGCGCCGGGTCGGCGAGGGCCTCCGCGAGGTGGCGGAGGTTGTCGATCTCCGCCTGCACCGCCTGCTGGTACTCGTTGAGCGCGTCCCCGGCGGCCGTCCCGGCGGGCGCCACGTCCCGCAGGTGCTTGCGCAGGGCGGGGTAGCCGTCGAAGCCGAGCGCCACCGCGAAGCGGGTGACGGAGGGCTGGCTCACACCGGCCAGTTCCGCCAGCTCGACGCTGGAGAGGAAGGGGACGTCCGCCGCCCGCCGCACCATGCAGTGCGCGATGCGGCGCTGCGTGGGCGTCAGCCGGTGCCCCTCGAAGAGCACGTGCAGCCGTGCCGCAGGACTGTCACTCATACCGTTCCTTGTCACCGGTGACGCACGCCGGACCATTGACAACCTATTCAGTCAGCAAGAACTCTGCATGACGATATGCAGCCGAGCAAGACGCGCGAGCAGCGGAGGGCAGTCGTCATGGCAGCTGAAGACCTGGTGGAGCGGCGCTCCATCGACGTCGTCCCCGACGACGAACGGCACGGCACCGCGTTCAGTCAGTTCACGCTCTGGCTCGGTGCCAACCTCCAGATCACCGCGGTCGTCACGGGCGCGCTCGCCGTCGTCTTCGGCGGCGACGTCGTGTGGTCGATTCTCGGCCTCGTCGCCGGCAACCTCCTCGGCGGCGCGGTGATGGCGCTGCACTCGGCGCAGGGCCCGAGGCTCGGCCTGCCCCAGATGATCCAGTCCCGGGCGCAGTTCGGCGTGAAGGGCGCGGCCGTCCCGCTGTTGCTCGTCATCCTCATGTACGTCGGCTTCTTCGCGAGCGGCAGCGTCCTCGCCGGGCAGGCCACGGCCGAGTTGACGCACACCGACGACACCACGGGCATCGTCCTCTTCGCCGCCGTCACGGCGGTCATGGCGGCGGTCGGTTACCGCGTCATCCACGTGCTCGGCCGGGTGGCGAGCGTGATCTGCGCGCTCGCGTTCGTCTACCTCGGTGTGCGGCTCCTGGACCGCGTGGACCTGTCCGCCCTGCTGGGCAACGCCCATTTCGACCTGCCGATGTTCCTGCTCGCCGTCTCCCTCTCGGCGTCCTGGCAGCTGGCCTTCGGGCCGTACGTCGCCGACTACTCGCGCTATCTGCCGCGTACGACCTCCGCGAAGGCCACGTTCTGGTGGACGCTCTCGGGCTCGGCCATCGGGTCGCAGTGGTCCATGACGTTCGGCGTGCTGGTCGCGGCGAGCGCGGGGGACGCCTTCCTCGCCGACCAGGTCGGCTACGTCGTCGGCCTCGGCGGGAGCGGCCTGATCACCTCCTTCCTGTACTTCGTGATCGCGCTCGGCAAGCTGACCATCAACGTCCTCAACACCTACGGCGGCTTCATGTCGATGGTGACCGGCGTCAGCGGCTTCCGCGGCCAGAAGGTGCTCGGACCGCGCGGCCGGACCGCGTACATCGCCGTGATCATGGTGGCGGGCACGGTGGTCGCGCTGCTCGGCAAAGACAGCTTCCTGACGTCCTTCAAGGACTTCCTGCTGTTCCTGCTGACCTTCTTCACGCCCTGGTCGGCCATCAACCTCGTCGACTACTACCTGATCTCGCGCGAGCGGTACGACATCCCGGCGCTCAGCGACCCGCACGGCCGCTACGGCGCCTGGCGCCTCGCCGCCCTCGCCGTCTACGGGATCGGGCTGCTGGCCCAACTCCCGTTCCTCGTGACGCACTTCTACACGGGCCCGCTCGTCGAGCCGCTGGGCGGCGCGGACCTCTCGTGGATCGTGGGCCTGGTGGTGCCCGCGGTGCTGTACTGGGCCCTGGCCCGGCACAGCAGCGTCGCACCAGGGGCTGGTCCCCAGGCGGATACGGGGGTTATCCCCAGCGCCGACGAGGCCCCGGCCCCGTAACGTGGTCGGCCATGGAAGCCCGTGACGCCGAACTGAAGAAGGAACTCGACGCCACTCTGCACGCCCGCAGAGAGCTCGGCGAAGAGTACGACTCCGCCCTGGTCGAATCCTTCCTCGGGAAGATCGAGCAGCGCCTGGACGGCACGGTCGACCGCCGCCTGCGCCGTCACCTGGCCGAGCAGCAGATGACCGTCGCCCGCGGCGCCCGCTCCCCGTCCGGCGGCGCCGTGGACGCCTGGAGCGAGCGGTTCGGCTTCGGCCTGGTCTCCCTGATCCTCGCGGTCCCCCTGTCCGGCATCGGCGCGGCCACCGCCGGCCTGCCCGGACTCCTCACCACCTGGATCGGCATCGTCGGCGTGAACGCGGCGCAAGCGCTCCACGGCACGGACTTCGGCCGCCGCCGCAAGGACCGCGGCACCTCGGAGTGGGACGACTGACGGAGGCCGACGTGCCGGGCGGTCGAAGGCGGTGAGTGGCGCGGGGACCGCCGCACCCCCGGTTGCCCAGGGGGCGGGACGACGGCGGTCCCCGCGAGGGACGTGTGCCGGGTCAGGACCGGGCCACGTCCCGGCGTCCAGAGGTCCGGGAGCCGCTCCGGAGTTCCTGACGCCGACACCCATCACTGTGCCGGGCCAGTGTTAAGCGGGTGCTGCGCGCACGTGTCGCGCTCGTACCACTTGCGCGAAGCCCCCGGACCGGGCCGGGCCCGCTGCGCTAGTGACCCTGCTGCTCCGCGAGGAACGCGAGCAGGTCCTGGCGGCTCACGACGCCCGTCGGCTTGCCCTCGACCAGGACGATCGCCGCGTCGGCGCCGCCGAGCACCGACATCAGGTCGGCCACCGGCTCACCGGAGCCGACCTGCGGCAGCGGGTCCGACATGTGCTTCTCCAGCGGGTCGCCGAGCGAGGCGCGCTGGGCGAACAGGGCGTCGAGCAGCTCGCGTTCGACCACGGAGCCGATGACCTCGGCGGCCATCACGTCGGGGTGTCCCGCGCCCGGCTTCACGATCGGCATCTGCGAGACGCCGTACTCGCGCAGCACCTCGATGGCCTGACCGACCGTCTCCTCGGGGTGCATGTGCACCAGCGAGGGCAGCGCGCCGCCCTCCTTGCGGCGCAGCACGTCGGCGACGCGCGGCTGGTCGCCGGGCTCCTCCAGGAAGCCGTAGTCGTTCATCCACTCGTCGCTGAAGATCTTGCTCATGTAGCCGCGCCCGGAGTCGGGCAGCAGCACCACGACGACGTCGTCCGGGCCGAGCCGCTCCGCGACCCGCAGCGCCGCCACGACCGCCATGCCGCAGGAGCCGCCGACGAGCAGCCCCTCCTCCTTGGCAAGACGTCGCGTCATCTGGAAGGAGTCCTTGTCGGACACCGCGATGATCTCGTCGGTCACGTTCCGGTCGTACGCGGTCGGCCAGAAGTCCTCGCCGACGCCCTCCACGAGGTAGGGCCGCCCGGAGCCGCCGGAGTACACGGACCCCTCGGGGTCGGCGCCGACGACGGTGACCTTGCCCCCGGAGACCTCCTTCAGGTAGCCGCCGGTGCCGGAGATGGTGCCGCCGGTCCCGATGCCCGTGACGAAGTGGGTGATCTTCCCCTCCGTCTGCTCCCACAGCTCGGGGCCGGTGGAGTGGTAGTGCGAGAGCGGATTGTTCGGGTTGCTGTACTGGTCGGGCTTCCAGGCGCCGGGCGTCTCGCGCACGAGGCGGTCGGAGACGTTGTAGTACGAATCCGGGTGCTCGGGGTCGACGGCGGTCGGGCAGACGACCACATCGGCGCCGTACGCGCGCAGCACGTTGATCTTGTCGAGGGACACCTTGTCCGGGCAGACGAAGATGCACTTGTAACCCTTTTGCTGGGCCACGATGGCGAGCCCGACGCCGGTGTTGCCGGACGTCGGCTCGACGATCGTCCCGCCGGGCTTCAGCTCCCCGCTCTGCTCGGCCGCCTCGATCATGCGCAGCGCGATGCGGTCCTTCACGGATCCGCCGGGGTTGAAGTACTCGACCTTGGCCAGGACGGTCGCCTGGATGCCCGCGGTCACATGGTTGAGCCTCACGAGCGGGGTATTGCCGACGAGGCTGATCATCGAGTCGTGGAATTGCACCGTTGTCTCCGGGCTGCGATGTAGTGCGACGAATTGGTGCGGTCAGCCTAAGGGTCCCTCTCATCCGTTCACCTCCGCCCACGATTGGCCGACCGTGCTTTCGGGGCAATGAGTGGGTGTACGGCTATACGGCGGTTCGGCTACGAGGAGGTGGCTGCGGGGCATGTCGAGGGCGAGGGTGGCACGGCGGATCGCGGCGGGAGCGGCGTACGGCGGCGGAGGGATCGGGCTGATCGGGGCCGCGGCGGTCGGCGTGGTGCTCGCCGAGGTGCAGCTGGCGAAGCGGTCCGTGGGCGGGTCGCACGCGGATCCGCCGCGGGCGGACGGCCGCTACGGCAGGGCGTACGGCGAGATCTCCGGCCTCCCCGACTGCTCCGAACCGGTGCGGTTCGCGATGCTCGGGGACTCCACGGCCGCGGGGCAGGGCGTGCACCGGTCGGGGCAGACCCCGGGGGCGCTGCTCGCCTCGGGGCTCGCGGCGGTCGCGGAGCACCCCGTCGACCTGCGGAACGTGGCGCTGCCGGGCGCCCAGTCGGACGACCTGGACCGGCAGGTGACGCTGATCCTGTCGGACCCCTCCTGGGTGCCGGACGTGTGCGTCATCATGATCGGCGCGAACGACGTGACGCACCGGATGCCGCCGACCCGTTCGGTGCGGCACCTCTCCGGGGCGGTGCGGCGGCTGCGGACCGCAGGGGCGGAGGTGGTCGTCGGCACGTGTCCCGACCTCGGCACCGTGGAGAACGTCTACCAGCCGCTGCGGTGGCTGGCCCGCCGGGTCTCGCGGCAGCTGGCCGCGGCGCAGACGATCGGCGTGGTCGAGCAGGGCGGGCGGACGGTGTCCCTGGGCGATCTGCTGGGCCCCGAGTTCGCGGCGAACCCGCGGGAGCTGTTCGGTCCCGACAACTACCACCCCTCGGCGGAGGGCTACGCGACGGCGGCCATGGCGGTTCTCCCCACGCTGTGCGCGGCGCTCGGCCTCTGGCCCGAGGAGGAGCGGCCCGACCTCTCGCGGCGCGAGGGTTTCCTGCCGGTGGCGCAGGCGGCCGCGCAGGCCGCGGCGGAGGGCGGCACGGAGGTCACCCCGGCGATGCCGGCCGGCCCCCGGGGCCCCTGGGCCCTCATCAAACGCCGCCGCCGACGCCGCATCCACACCCCGGAACCCTCCCCCCTCCCCCAATGACTCCCGACCACAAACTCCCCCCGACAGCACGCTCCCGACGCCCCCGGGGCGCCCCCCTCAGGGGCGCGAGGAACGGCGCACCAAGCCACAAAGCACCCGCACGCCACAACGAAAGCGAAGCCCACCCAGGGGCGCGAGGAACTGCGCGACAAGCCACGACCCACCCGCACGCCACCACGCAAGCAAAGCCCCCCCAGGGGCGCGGGGAACTGCGCGAGCAACCACGACCCACCCGCACGTCACAACGAAACCGAACCCCCCAAGGGGCGCGGGGAACGGCGCGAGCAACCACAACCCACCCGCACGCCACAACAAAGGCAAGGCCCCCGGCCAGAGCAACGCCGCCAAGCCAAACCCCACCCGCACCAAGAACCCCCCGTACGCCCAGGGCCCTGCGACCTGAGCACCCGCTTAGAAATGCGTCCCGCGTCACACACCCCACCCGATGACCGACAGCATTACGCGGGGGTAACTTCCCAGGGAGTCCTGCCCCCTCGTCACCGGAGCGCCTGATGCCCGAAGCCGTGATCGTCTCCACCGCCCGTACCCCGATCGGCCGCGCCTTCAAGGGCTCGCTGAAGGACCTGCGCCCGGACGACCTGACCGCCACGATCATCGAGGCCGCCCTCGCCAAGGTCCCGGGGCTGGACCCCAGGGACATCGACGACCTGATGCTCGGCTGCGGTCTGCCCGGCGGCGAGCAGGGCCACAACCTCGGCCGCATCGTCGCCGTACAGCTGGGCATGGACCACCTCCCCGGCTGCACCATCACCCGCTACTGCTCCTCGTCCCTCCAGACGAGCCGCATGGCCCTGCACGCCATCAAGGCGGGCGAGGGCGACGTCTTCATCTCGGCGGGCGTCGAGATGGTCTCGCGCAGCGTGAAGGGGACCAGCGACGGCCTGCCCGACACCCACAACCCGCTCTTCGCCGACGCCGAGGCCCGCACCGCGGCCGTCGCCGAGACCGAGGGCTCCACCTGGCACGACCCGCGCGAGGACGGCCTGCTCCCGGACGCCTACATCGCGATGGGCCAGACCGCGGAGAACCTCGCCCGGGTCAAGGGCGTCACCCGCCAGGACATGGACGAGTTCGGCGTGCGCTCGCAGAACCTCGCCGAGGAAGCCATCAAGAACGGCTTCTGGGAGCGGGAGATCACCCCGGTCACCACCCCCGACGGCACGGTCGTCAGCAAGGACGACGGCCCGCGCGCCGGGGTCACCATGGAGGGCGTCCAGGGACTGAAGCCCGTCTTCCGCCCCGACGGCATGGTCACCGCCGGCAACTGCTGCCCGCTGAACGACGGCGCCGCCGCCCTCGTGATCATGAGCGACACCAAGGCCCGCGAGCTCGGCCTGACCCCGCTCGCCCGCATCGTCTCCACCGGCGTCACCGGCCTCTCCCCCGAGATCATGGGCCTCGGCCCGGTCGAGGCGTCCAAGCAGGCACTGCGCCGGGCCGGGCTCACCATCGACGACATCGACCTGGTCGAGATCAACGAGGCCTTCGCCGCCCAGGTGATCCCGAGCTACCGCGACCTCGGCATCGACATCGACAAGCTGAACGTGAACGGCGGCGCCATCGCGGTCGGCCACCCCTTCGGCATGACGGGCGCCCGCATCACCGGCACGCTCATCAACTCCCTCCAGTTCCACGACAAGCAGTTCGGCCTGGAGACGATGTGCGTCGGCGGCGGCCAGGGCATGGCGATGGTCATCGAGCGCCTCAGCTGACCCCGAAGACCGCGAGGACCCCGAGGCCTCCGGAGCCACTGAAGCCCGCGAAGACCCCCGAATCGCTGACGCAGAGTTGGCGTTCCTGACGCTCCGTTTCTGCACCGTTCCGTGACCCAATCTCCCCCAGGATGTGACCTATCTCCTGGGGGAGACGCATATGCCCAGCTCACAGCGGTCCATAGGGGTACACAGGGCCCAAAGACCTGCCCGTTTCGTGACGTTATGCACTGACAGCTGGATCGTGCAGGCTTCAAGCTGATGTAGGAAGTCGGGGGTCGACTTGAAACCGGGAGTACGTCAGTGAGCGCCATGCCTCTTGCCTTGCTGCTCTCCACGGCCGCTGCCACGGCCGTGGGCGCAGCCGCCCTGCACGCGGTGCGCGGCCTGCGCAAGCAGCTCGCCGAGATCACAGCCCTGCGCACCGAGCTGGCCGACAGCCGTGTCGCCGCCGCCCGCCAGCACCCCACGGTGCCGGGCGCCCGCACCGCCGTGGACGCCGACGAGATACGCGCGGCGGTGGCCGAGGCGCTCGCCGAGGAGCGGGAACGGGAGCTGGCCGAGGCCCGTGCCTTCTGGGCCGCCCAGGAGGCCCGTGAGGGCTCGGACGCGCCCTCCCTGCTGCACGGCCTGCCCGGCATCCCGGACGGAATCGCCGACGAGCTGTTCCTGCCGCGCCAGGCCGACTTCGCGGGCCTGGAGGCGGACAGCCTGGAGCCGGTGACCGAGCCCTTCACCGATCCGCTCGCAGACGATTTCGCGTCGGATTCCCCGGAGCTGGCCGCGGCCCGCCGCCGCCACCCCTCGCACCCGGACTTCGTGCCGGTGCAGACGCCCGCCTCCGAGATCTACGGCGACCACGAGCGCACGGTGGCCTGCCTCGAGGAGCTGGCCGGCGCCCGCACCGCGCTGGCCGACGTGCGCCCCGGCCCGCTGGGCACCCTGGACGTGTACGTCTTCACCGACGGCACGACCCTGTGCATGACGCCGGGCCACCGCGAGACCGCGGAGCTGCTCGCCGAGGCCCTGCGCGCGGGGCACGCCCCGGTGCTGCTCGGCGGCTCCGGGATCTCGGGCGCGTACGCCCTGACCTTCGAGTGCGGCACCGAGAACGTCTACATCCTCGCCGACCGCGTCATCGCCTCCGTCTGACCCGCCCGGGCGGGCCCGGCAGCTACACCGCGGCCCGCTTCTGCGCCTGGGCCACCAGTTCCAGGGCGCGCGCCAGCTCCTCGGGGTCCGTCAGCACGAGGGCCAGATCCCGCCCCGCGACGGTGATCTGGTCGGCGGCGGCGAACATCCCCGCGTCCGGCATCTCGCGCGGTGGCGCGTCCGGCTCCTCGATGGCTTGCGCGCGCGCCGCCAACTCCCTGGCCAGCGATAGCGCTTCGGTCGCGGCGCCGCGCTGCAGGCGGCTCTGCGGCGCGGCCCGCAGGCGGTCGGCGAAATGGTCCACTGCGGCCGTCAAAGGCGTCGTATCGAGCACCCCGCGACCTTATGCGGCTTTCCGGCACTGTTGCCAACGCCCGGACGCTCAGGCACGGTGACGGGAAGGACGGACCACATCGCGACGCGTCCGGAGGCGCCGATGTCCCAAGTCTTCTCCGAGGAGACCCACCGCAACCTGCTCGCCCGAATCCCCCAGTGCACCGGTCGTGAAGTCGCCGACTGGCTGCGCGCCGTGGACGAAGGACCCTCCCTCTTCCGCTTCGAGGAGAAGGTCAGCTGGCTGCGCGCCGAGCACAACCTCGCGTACGGCCATGCGAAGGCGATCATCCACGAGTACGACCTGAGGCGGGCCGCCCGCAAGTTCCTCTAACCCCCTACCCCCCTCCCGACACGCACGCGAAGGGCCCGCGGACCGGAATCGGTCCGCGGGCCCTTCGGCCGTCGGTTCAGCCGCTGAGCGGCTCGCGTCAGTCGTTCCCCTGAAGGATCGCGATCAGACGCAGGAACTCCAGGTAGATCCACACGAGCGTCATCGTCAGGCCGAACGCCGCGAGCCAGGCCTCTTCCTTCGGCGCGCCGTAGGCGATGCCGTCCTCGACCTGCTTGAAGTCCAGGGCGAGGAAGCAGGCGCCGAGCAGGATGCCGACGATGCCGAAGACGATGCCGAGACCGCCGCTGCGGAAGCCGAGGCCGTCACCGCCGCCGAAGACCATGAACAGGAGGTTCACGGCCGTCAGCAGCAGGAAGCCCATCGCCGCGGCCATCACGAAGCCGTAGAAGCGACGGTTGACGCGGATCCAGCCCGCCTTGTACGCCACCAGGACGCCGACGAAGACCGCCATCGTGCCCAGCACGGCCTGCATGGCCGCGCCGTCCGCGATGCGGTTGTCGACGACGCTGGAGACGACGCCGAGGAAGACGCCCTCCAGCGCGGCATACGTCATGATCAGCGCGGGCGAGGCCTTGCGCTTGAAGGACTGCACCAGGCCGAGCACCATCGCCACCAGGCCGGCGCCGATCGCAATGCCGTACGACTTGCCGATGCTGGCGTCGTCGACCGGCAGCAGCGCCCAGGCGAGCGCCGCCGTGACCAGCAGCGTGCCGAGGGTGGTGGCGGTGCGCATGACGACGTCGTCCATCGTCATGCGGCCGGCGCTTACGGGCGCCTGGGGCGCGCCGTGCTGCACGTCCTGCTGGGCGTACGGATTGGTGGCGTAGGGGTTGCCCTGCGCGTACGGGTTGCCCTGGGTCTGGGTCGCTGCTGCGGGTCCCCCGGCCTGCGGCTGCCCGCCGAAGCCGGCGTAGCCGCTGTCGCGGCTGAACCCCCGTCGCGAGAAGACCGGGTTGCTGCTCCTCATTTCACTCCTCCATGGCCACCGTGCGTGGCTTTGCCCTCAAGAGTAATGCGTAGGCAAAAGGATGGTCCTAGTGCTTGGGGAGGATCTTTCCCTCTCCTTGACCGAGAACGCGCGACCCGGCCCCTACTGTTCCCGGATCGGAATCGTTCCCCCGACCGGGTGGCACGCCCGCCCTCCCTCCCGAGTCAGGCACAGCCGGTCACCTTCGCCAGGAAGTCGGCGTTCGCCGCGACGTCCCACCCCAGAACGACAGAGTGGTGCGGCAGCTCGGCCAGGCGCTGGGCGACCGCGTGCCGGGCTTCCTCGGTGCCCCCGCCGTCAACCCGTGCGAGACCGAAGATGTCCGGGTAGCGGTCCTCCGTCCGCCCGCTCATGAAGTCGCCGTCATCCAATTTCCGGCCGGTTTCCTGCACAGAGGGTGCCGCGCCGGGCTCGATCCGAGGAAAGACCAGAGCCGCGGCCTCTCCTTCGGTCGCCAGAGGCACCCCGAACCAGGTGAGGAACTGGTCAGGGAACACCTGGACCTTCATCTCCTTGCCGTCCTCCCACAGCGGCTCGGCGCGGCCGGCGAGGAGTGCGTCCGTGACCCGCCTGTCCTGCGTCGGGTGCAGCGCCTCACCGGCTGCCAGGCGTTCACGGGCGATCTCGTCCCAGCCGAGTGCGTGGAGGAGGCCGAGGCCGAGTGCGGCGGCCGAAGGCCACGGCAGGACGTCCACGCCTCCACCGTCGTGGGGCCGGACGAACACGCGGTCGTTGGCCAGCAGGCCGCCCCCGTGGAGAGCGGCGAGGGCCAAGGCGGTCGTGGTCTTGCCGGCCCCCTTGCCGCCGAAGGTCAAGACGGTACGGCCGTCCTTGACGACCGCGGACGCGTGCAGCACGGCCCAGCCGTCGCGCAGCAGGATCCCGCGCATCACCTCACGGGCCAGGCGAGCCGTCGCCGTGGCCACCGGCTCGGTGTCACGACCGAGGATCAGCAGGCTTCCGGCCTCCGGTTCGGACCGGTAGGCGAGTGCCTGCTCCGGGGACACGGCCCGGATCAGGCCTGCTGCGGCGTCTTCGGCGAGGAGGGTCTGCGCCTTCGCGTAGACGACGCTGCGGTGCGGCGCCTGTGTCACCGCCAGCGACTCATCCGCGTACCGGCCCGGGTCCACCTCAGCGATGACCACCGGTCCCGCGCAGACGTCCTGCGGGGAGACCTTGCCGGCCTTCCACCACGGGCCGAAGTACCGGGCCGACCAGTCGGTGACGGCCTGCTCGGCAGAGACGACGGTCACGGCAGCGCCGGCACTCTCCAGGCGTACGGCGTGGGAGTTCATGAAGAGTTCCTCCTGTGCTGGAGCGGTTGTGAGGGGGTGCGCACGGCCTGATAAGCGGCGCGGAGCTTGGCGCGGGCAGCCTCTAGCTGTCCTTTTTCGGCACTGTCCAGCAAAGGCACTGACGGCAGGGGCAGGCCGCGGACGAAGCGCACCGGAATGCCGAGCCAGACGTCTCTGTGCGGGACGGACAGCTCACACATGCCGTCTTCGAGGCCGAGGGCCAGGCGCAGTGCGGATACGACTGCGCCGGCGGGGCCGCAACGGGTCCGGCCGATGCCGGCGCTGATCCGGCCGGGCCGGGTGATCAACTCGTCGCGAACCCAGAGCAGGGGGACGGAGGCGGGGTGCCCGTAGACGGTGGTCGTGGACGCGCAGACGACGGCGTTGTCCCCGTGCTCTCCGATGACGTGACCGGATACCGCCGCGGTCGGGACGTCCAGCAGCCGCGCCAACGTGTGCCGGTAGCGCGCGCTGTCGAGGCTGGAGCCGATGCCGAACACGCGTCGGCAACCGGACTCCTCGGCGAACAACCGCGACAACAAGTCGACCGGGTTGCTCACCACCAGCACCGTGCCCGGATAACCGGCGAGCTTCGCGGCCACATGACGGATCAAGGGCGCGTTGGCCTGCGCCCCGCCCAGACGTACATCCCTGCTGAGGGGGTTCGTGAACCGGGCGCGGAGGGCGACCACCACGGCGGTGCACTCCCGCAGGTCCGGAACCTCGGCGGCGTACGACCGCACGGGAGAGCCGAGGGCGGCGCGCATGTCCTCCAGATCGTCGGCCAGGGCCGCGGCCTGTTGGGCAGTGCGGGAGGTGACGAGCAACCGATCGCACACCCCAGCGGTCACCAGTGCCCCGCCCACGGCTTGACCGACGACCCCAGTACCGATGATGCCGACGGACACTGTCCGGGCCTTCACACGATCACTCCGGCGATCCGGGCCAAGGTGCGCTCGCCTTGGCCCTTGTGGAGACGGGGGTCGAGAAGATCAAGGCTTACCGCGTGGACCAGAGCGCACAGCGGAACGGCACGCTCGATGAGGGCGGGGCCCAGACCGGGCAGTGGCAGCTCGTCCGGCGCGGACAGATAGGTCGTGACGATATTGAGCGTGTCCATGAGCCACAGGACCAGCACGTGACGCAGCCATTGCCGCCGCTGCGGCCCCGACAGGTGAACCGCGCGGGGCCGGGCGGCCTGGGCGATGCCGTCGAGAATGAGACGCGCGGTTTCCGGGTCCGGGCGGCGCGCAGCCAAGAGCAGCACGGTGCGGCTCAACAGCTTCGCCACGTCACCCATGGTGCTCGCCCCCATGAGGCCGGGGTCGAGGAAGACAGGCCGCCCGTCCGGGCCGTCAGGGAAGTGAATGTGTTCGGGCTTCAGGTCGCCATGGACGAGGCTCGTGCCCACGGGAGAGGGCAGCGTCACCCGCAGCCCAAGCAGCCGATCCACGCTTCCCTGCACCAGCTCCGCGACTTCCTGGCCCTGTCCGGAGGAACGGCCGGCGTTGAGCTGGTCCACATAGGCGGCACCAGCCGGGCCCCCGAACTTTCGGCAGAACGTGCCGTCGATGCTGCGCTCCCCGATCGCACCGACCCGAGCGAGCCTTCGCGCGGAGCCCGTCCGGTGCAGCGGGCCCAGTTCAGCAAGGGAGCGATCCAGCAACACGGGCGCCTCACCGGGGTACTTGAGGAGCAGGTCCGCCAGGGAGGGGCCAGGGACGTCCTCGGTGAACAGGACGCCGTCCCGCAGGCCGGCGACCGGGCACACCTGCGGAGTGCCCAGGCAGGCAAGGGCCCGGAGCTGGGCCGCCTCTCGGGCGAGCAAGTTGTCGGAGCGCTGTTCGTATTCCGCTTGCGCCTGACGAACCGCTGGCCAGGGCCCGCAGGTGCCGCGCAGCAGGGAAACCAGGGAGACGCCGAGAAAGGAGGTCTTCGCGTACAGGCAACGGGAGCCGACGCGGACGCGGTGGACGTACCCGGTGACGCTGGGCACGTGCTCTTCGAGGACGACCGACTCGCCGGGCCAAAGGACGGCAGCGGACCGGTGGATCCGGGCGGCGGCATAAACGAACACGTCAGCCACGCCGGGCCTGGTGAGATGCGGTTGCGGCGGTGCAATAACACCGATGGTCACGAACGCCTCCTCGGGGCTGCTCATGGGCCGTAAACGCGGGTGTTCAGGGGCTCAGGTGGCGGTGGCCAGCAGCAGTGCTGAGAGCAGCGCCAGGCAGGTCAGTGAACACACGACCATCTGCGTTTGAAGGCTCACAGCGGGCCTTCCTCGACTGGGCGGAGGCGGCAGCCGGGACCGCCGCGGGCGATCTCTCGCCAGCAGATCAGCCGTGTCCTCCATGACGGGCCCGGAGCTTTCCGTCAGTACGTCCAGCACCAGGCGGCCCCAGGCGGCGGGCACGGTGATGGCGTTCCATGTGGCATCGACGGGGACCAGGCCCAGGGGCGTGCCCTCGCGCGGCAGGTACGGCGGCCGTGCGACGGCGTCGGTCGTCACGGTGTGGTCACCTCCGCCCACACCTGTTTGCCCCAGGGCAACGGAATGACGCCCCAGGCGCTGGACAGCGCATCCACCAGCCGCAGACCCCGGCCGGCCTCGGCCAGCGGGTCCTCCGTCTGGATCTGCGGCAGGTCCCGGCTCTTGTCCGTGATGGCCACGCGCACGCGGCACCGGCCGGTCCTCGTCACAGACATCCGTACGACCGGGCCCCGGGCGTGCCGGGCAGCGTTGCTCGCCAGCTCTGACGCCACCAGCTTGAGGTCACTCACCATGGGCTCCAGGTGCCACACGGCCAGCACCATGGCCACCATCTGCCGGGCGTCCTCGGCGACCAGGTCATCTCTCTGCAGGATCCCGCTGTAGGCCGGATTTCCGGTGGTGGAGGCGACCGGACGCCAGGTCGGCCGTAGTCGATCCACCATCTCGGTCTCGTGGGTGGTGCTCGCCATGCTGACGCCCCCAAGCGGCTTCGCGCGGTTGCTCGTACGGTGAGTACAACGGGGAATACGCTGAGTTCACCAGGACCGGTGGGCGCCGATGCGTTTACCGTGTTTAACGCCCTGCTTGGGAGGGTGAGCAGAATGGTGGAACACTCGCGCGTGCGCAACGCCGCGCTCGAACAGGCTGTTCAGCAGGCCGATCTGACGTACGAACAGGTCGCTGCTGCTGTCCGCGTGGTGGCTGCCGAGGCCGGCGAGCTACTCCGCACCAACCGGTCCGCGGTGGCCCACTGGGTGAACGGACAGCGACCGACCCTCACGACCGCCGCGTACATTGCTGAAGCGCTGTCGCGCAGACTCGGCCGTGCTCTGCGCCCGAGCGAACTCCAGTTGTGCGCCCCCGACCAGGACCCCGTCCACGAACGACTGGGCCTGACTCTGGGCGCCGATCCAGTGGACGTACTCAGGCAGATGGGGGAGGCGGACATTCACCGGCGGAAGTTCCTCACAAAGACGGCCTACAGCGTCGCAGCGGCTGCCCTGCCGCTGGGCATCGACCAGGCCATCGAGTACCAGCAGCGGGCCCAGGCCAGCCACACCCGAGCAGGTGACGCAGAAATCGCCGCCGTCCGAGACGTGGTCCAGATGTACACCCGCATTGACGAGCGGCACGGCGGTCAGCACGGCCGCAGCGCCGTGTGCCAATACCTGCGCAGCGACGTGGCCGACCTGTGCCGGGCCACGTTCGCTACCGACGCGCACCGCCGGGACGCCCTGGGCGCCGCCGCCTGTGCCTCGTACCTGTGCGGCTGGAAGGCATTCGACGCCGGGGAGCACGGTCTGGCTCAGCGCTACTACCTCCAGAGCTACGCCCTGACCAAAGAGGCCGGGGACGATCTGCAAGGGGCCTGGATACTGCGGATCATGGCCCACAACGGCATGGACCTCCGGCAGCCCCAGCAGACGCTGAGCCTGGCGGAGGCCGCACTGGCGCGTATCCGCGGGCGGGCGGACCCGGCTACGGAGGCCCTGTTCGTCGTCACCCGCGCCCGGGCCCTGGCCCACGCCAACCGTGGGCCCGAAGCAGTCGCCCAGCTCCGCCAGGCACAAGACCTGGTGCTGCGCGGTCAGGAGGAGGAGCTGCCGTTCTGGGCCTCCCTGTGGGGCTCTCCCCGCGCCACGGTCGCCTCCCACACGGCCAAGACATTCAGGGAACTCCGCGACCACGCCGCTGCCGAACACCACTACGAAGTGAGCGCGCGCAGTCGCGGGCACGGAGGTCGGACAGCCCAGCGGATCACCGCCCTGACTCTCGCCTCCCAGGGCCGCGAGCAGGCCGCCCAGGGTCACCTCGAGGCGGCGTGCGACACATGGGGCCAGAGCTTGGGCCTATTCGGCGGGGTTCGTTCCGCCCGCGCCGCTGACGAGGTACGCGGCATCCGCCAGCATCTGAAGGTGTTCGAGCGGCGCGGCGTCAAGGCAGCCGCCGAGCTGAACGAGCGCGCCCGGTCCTGGCAGCTCGCGTACGCCTGATCCACGGTACGGGCGGTGTCAGAGGCCGCCCGTACCTTGGCCCCATGCCGACTTCAACATGGTCTCCGGGCGATGCGTGCTGCCCTGCCCGGGACCACCTCGGCGACGCCATCCGCGACCTGATGAACGAACCGGTCGGCCGCGATCGCACGCAGTGGTGCGGCGAGTTACTGGAGCGGTGGGCGGGCACATGCCCCCACGCCGGCGCCTGATGGAACAAGAAGATGGCCCACAGGGCGCCGCAGGCCACGCCCCCCGACGGGTGGAGGTGCCCGGAGCCGGACTCGAACCGGCACGCCCCCGAGGGGCAGCGAGGTTTAAGCTCGCCGTGTCTGCATTCCACCATCCGGGCAGGCCATGGGCCCCGCAACAAGGATTCGACCCTATCGGGAGGCGTCCCCCGAACAGCGGAAGGTCGGCACGATGTTGTCTTATTTTATTGACGTCTGAGGGTGCATCAGCCGCCGGTACGGTCCATTGGTACATGCCGGAGGCCTTTCCACGGCTCCGGCCGGTCTCATGGCCCTCTGCGCGGAATGACGGAATTTAGCCTCCCGGCAGTTCCCGGCCCGCCTCCCGGATCCGCGCCGGCGCCCGCCTCCTCTCAGGGGCGGCCCTCATCCTGAGGTATGACATCGCCTCCCGGGGTCCGACCGGAGAGGGCCCCCGGAACCGGAACAGCGGCTGACTCCAGGACGGTGTGCGGCCGGGACGATGGAGTACGTCCCCACTCGTCGTACCGACAGGAGCACCGTCCCGTGACCACCACCCCCTTCGCCGCCCGTGCCACCAGTGTGGCCGCGCGTGCCGCGGATCTCTCCAAGGTGTACGGACAGGGTGAGACCCAGGTGGTCGCCCTGGACCGCGTCTCCGTCGACTTCGGGCGGGGCGAGTTCACCGCGATCATGGGCCCCTCCGGCTCCGGCAAGTCGACGCTGATGCACTGCGTCGCGGGCCTCGACAGCTTCAGCTCGGGGTCGGTCCGCCTCGGCGAGACGGAGCTGTCCACGCTCAAGGACAAGCAGCTCACCAAGCTCCGCCGGGACAAGATCGGCTTCATCTTCCAGGCGTTCAACCTGTTGCCGACCCTGACGGCCCTGGAGAACATCACGCTCCCCATGGACATCGCGGGCCGCAAGCCCGACAAGCAGTGGCTGGAGCAGGTCATCGACATGGTCGGGCTCTCCGGCCGGCTCAGCCACCGGCCGACGGAGCTGTCCGGCGGCCAGCAGCAGCGCGTGGCCGTGGCCCGCGCGCTCGCCTCCCAGCCGGAGATCATCTTCGGTGACGAGCCGACCGGAAACCTCGACTCGCGCTCGGGCGCGGAGGTCCTCGGCTTCCTGCGCAACTCGGTGCGCGACCTCGGCCAGACCGTCGTGATGGTCACGCACGACCCGGTGGCCGCCTCGTACGCGGACCGCGTGATCTTCCTCGCCGACGGGCGGATCGTGGACGAGATGCTCGAACCCACCGCGGAGGGCGTGCTGGACCGGATGAAGCACTTCGACGCCAAGGGCCGCACCAGCTAGGCGCCCGCTCGCCTCGTTCTTCGCCTGCGGGCCGCATGCGGCTGGTCGCGCAGGTCCCCGCGCCCTTCGGGGCGCCGGCCCAGCCCCGCGTTCTTCGGGGCGCTCCCCCGGCCCCGCGTCTTCGGGGCGCCCCCACCCCTCACCTGGACTCACACCCATGTTCCGTACCGCCCTGCGCAATGTGCTCGCGCACAAGGCCCGGTTGCTGATGACCGTGCTCGCCGTCATGCTCGGCGTCGCCTTCGTCTCCGGCACCCTCGTCTTCACCGACACCTTCGGCTCCGCCTACAAGAACAAGTCGGCCAAGAGCTTCGACCACGTCTCCGTCGCCATCACCTCCGAGAGCGGCTACCCCGGCGGCGAGGAGGGCCGGGGCGCCAAGCAGAAGCCCGAGCTGACCGACGCCCTCCTGAAGAAGGCCGGCACTCTGCCCGGCGCCGATTCGGCGATCGGCACCGTCTCCGGTTTCACCGCGCTCGCCGACAAGGACGGCAAGCTGGTGGGCGGCGAGTGGGGCACCACCGGCTCCAACTACTACCCGGGCAAGGGCGGCAAGGACCCGCGCTACGACTTCACCGAGGGCGCCGCCCCGAAGTCCGCCGGTCAGCTCGCCCTCGACTCCCGCACCGCGAGCCGCACCGGCTACCGGGTGGGTGACACCGTCCGCTACTCCACCGACGGCCCGGTGCGCACCGCGAAGGTCAGCGGCGTCTTCGACACCGACGACGGCAACGTCGTCGCGGGCGGCAGCCTGGTCGTCTTCGACAACCGGACGGCCCTGAAGGCGCTGAACAAGAACCAGTACGACGAGATCGACGTCAAGGCCGCCGCCGGCACCTCCGAGAGCGCGCTGCAGAGCGCGGTCGAGAAGATCACCCCCAAGGACTCGTCGACGAGGACGGGCGGCGAACTCAAGTCCCAGCAGGACGAGATGATCGAGACGCAGACCAAGTCGATGAGCCAGGTCCTGCTCATCTTCGCGGGCATCGCGCTCTTCGTCGGCATCTTCATCATCGCCAACACCTTCACCATGCTGGTCGCCCAGCGCACCAAGGAGCTGGCCCTGATGCGGGCCGTCGGCGCCTCGCGCCGCCAGGTGACGCGCTCCGTGCTGATCGAGGCCTTCCTGGTCGGTCTCGTCGCCGCCGTGACCGGCTTCGCGCTCGGCATCGGCGTCGCCGTGGGCCTGGAGTCCCTCATGAACTCCGCCGGCGCCTCGCTGCCCGACGGACCGCTCGTCATCGGCCCGACCACGATCCTCGCGGCCCTGCTGATCGGCGTGGTCGTGACGATGCTGGCCGCCTGGCTGCCGGGCCGCCGTGCCGCGCGCATCCCCCCGGTCGCCGCGATGAACAGCGTCCACGCCACCCCGACCGTGCGCGGCCTGGTGGTCCGCAACACCATCGGCGCGCTCATCGTCGCCCTCGGCGCGGTGATGCTGTTCATGAAGGACAACTACGTGAAGTCGGGCGGCGCGGGCGTCATGCTCGTCGGCGTCATCGTCCTCACGCCGCTGCTGTCCCGCCCGTTCATCGCCGCCTCGGCCCCGCTCCTGAAGCCGTTCGGCGTCCCCGGCAAGCTCGCGCGCCTCAACTCCGTGCGCAATCCGCGCCGTACGGCGTCCACGGCCGCGGCCCTGATGATCGGCCTGACCCTCATCACGGCGATGACCGTGGTCGCCACCTCCATGGGCAGCGCCATCAACAAGATGGCCGCCGGTTCCATGAAGGCCGACTACAGCGTCTCCATGGCGAACTTCCGGCCGCTGACCCCCGAGGTCCGCGAGAAGCTCGACAAGATCCCGGACGTCGAGGCGACGACCCCGCTGCGCGAGGCGTACGGCGAGGTCGACGAGAGCTACACCTCCGTCTACGGTGTCGACCCCAAGACCTTCGCCGACCTGGTCGGCCTGGACATCACCGGCGGCTCCATGGCCGGCCTGAAGTCCGGTGAAGCCCTCATCGACGACGAACTCGCCAAGGACCGGGGCCTGAAGGCGGGCGACACCTTCCCGCTCAAGTTCGAGGACGACGGCAAGACGGAGAAGATCAAGGTCGCCGGGGTCTACGAGCACAACGAGATGCTCAGCGGCGTCTTCGCCCCCACCTCCGTGGTCGACCCGCACCTGACCAAGGTCGTCGACAAGCAGGTGCTCGTGAAGATGAAGGGCGGCGCCTCCGACAAGGCCGAGGACGCCATCGTCAAGGCCCTCGGCGAGAACCCCGCGATCACCGTCCAGGACAAGGCCGCCATCAGCAACGCCGTGGCGGGCGCCATCAACATGTTGCTGAACATGCTCTACGGTCTGCTGGCCATGGCCGTCCTGATCGCGGTGCTCGGCGTCATCAACACCCTCGCGATGTCGGTCTTCGAGCGCAAGCACGAGATCGGCATGCTGCGGGCGATCGGCCTCGACCGCGCGAAGGTCAAGCAGATGGTGCGCCTGGAGGCGGTCATCATCTCCCTGTTCGGCGCGGTGCTCGGCATCGGGCTCGGCCTGTTCATGGGCTGGATCGCGGGCGGCACCATCTCCAACAGCGTCTCCACGTACTCCATGGAGATCCCGCTCGGCCGGATCGTGATCTTCCTCGGGATCGCGGCCCTGGTCGGTGTCCTCGCGGCGATGTGGCCGGCCCGCAGCGCGGCGAAGCTGAACCCGCTGATGGCCATCAAGGCCGAGTGAACGAGTAGCGGTACGAGAAGAGGCCCCGGACGGATCACCGTCCGGGGCCCTCTCGTCGTACCCGGGCGGCTACGCGCGCCACTCCCGGGTCCGCAGCGGCAGCCCCGAGGCGCCGCCCTCGGGGGTCTTCACCGCGAGGACCTGGTTGACGCCGATGCGGTGGTGCTCGAAGGCGAGGGCCGAGGCGGCCATGTAGAGCCGCCAGACGCGGGCGCGGCCGGGTGAGGTGAGGCGCTGGGCCCGCGACCAGTGCGCCTCCAGGTTGGCGACCCAGCGGCGCAGGGTCAGCGCGTAGTGCTCGCGGATGGCCTCCACGTCACGCACCTCGAACCCGGCCCGTTCCAGGAGCCCGACCGTCTGCCCGACCGGCGCCAGCTCCCCGTCGGGGAAGACGTAGGCGTCGATGAACTCGTCCACCGAGTACGCCGATTCGTCGTCCTGCGGGCGGCGGGCGATCTGGTGGTTGAGCAGCCGTCCGCCGGGTGCCAGCAGGGCGTGCAGGGTGTGGGCGTACTCCAGGTAGCGCTCGGAGCCGACGTGTTCGGCCATGCCGATGGAGGAGATCGCGTCGTACGGACCGTCGCGCACGTCCCGGTAGTCCTGGACGCGGATCTCGATCCGGTCGGTCAGGCCCTCCTCGGCGATGCGCTTCCTGGCGTAGGCGGCCTGCTCCTGGGAGAGGGTGACACCGACGACGTCCACGCCGTGCTCGCGGGCGGCGTGGATCGCCAGGGAGCCCCAGCCGCAGCCGACGTCGAGCAGGCGCGTGCCGGGCGCGAGGGCGAGTTTGCGGCAGACCAGCTCCAGCTTGTCGTGCTGGGCCTCCTCCAGGGTGGCTTCGGGCGAGGCCCAGTAGGCACAGGAGTAGACCATCGAGGGGCCGAGCACCAGCTCGTAGAAGTCGTTGCCCACGTCGTAGTGGTGGCTGATGGCCCGCCGGTCGCTGCCCTTGGTGTGCAGGTGGAGGCGGCCGTGCCGACGTGTCTCCTCCGGCGGCCGGGCGGGCGGCAGGAAGGGCGCGCTCAGGGCGATCAGCGAGCGGACGGCGGCACGGAAGCGGGGCTCGCGCAGCGCCTGCCGCAGATTCGGCCCGTCCTCGTCCCGCTCCCAGATGAACGCGGCGATCCGGTCCAGCGCCTCGTAGAGGTCCCCGTCGACGTCCAGGTCACCGGCCACCCAGGCGCGGGCCAGGCCCAGCTCACCGGGCTTCCACAGGAGGCGGCGCAGGGCGCGCCGGTCGCGTACGACGAGGGTGGGGGCGCCCGGCGGCCCGGCCTCCGAGCCGTCCCAGCCCCGGACGCGCACCGGCAGCTCGGCTCCCATGAGCTGCTCGGCGAGTCTCTCCAGCCGCAGTGCGGCGTTTCGCATGGCGCACACCTCCGTGAGGAAGACCGCTGGACGGTCCGACACCACGTAAACACCACGGGCACCCCGCGCACTCCCACGAGACGCCGAAAGGGGCCGCCCGCACCACGGATGGCGGACGGCCCCCTTCGGGGTGGATCAGTGACGCGTGGTCACCCGGTGACGCGAGGTCAGGAGGCCTTGGCCTTCTCCTCGGCCTTGACCGCCGGGGCGGGCTCGGCCGCGACCTGCGGCTTCGGGGCCGGCTTGGCGGCCTCGTAGAACTCCTCGCGAGGCGCTTCCAGAGCACCGAGGGAGACGACCTCGCGCTTGAGGAACATGGCGAGCGTCCAGTCCGCGAAGACGCGGATCTTGCGGTTGAACGTCGGCATGGCCAGGCCGTGGTAGCCGCGGTGCATGTACCAGGCGAGACGGCCCTTGAGCTTGATCTTCATCTTGCCCATGACGATCATCGCGACGCCCTTGTGCAGGCCGAGACCGGCGACCGCACCCTTGTTGGCGTGGCTGTACTCCTTCTGCGGGAAGCCCCGCATGCCGGAGATCACGTTGTCGCCGAGGACCTTCGCCTGACGCAGCGCGTGCTGGGCGTTCGGCGGGCACCAGGCGTTCTCGTTGCCGGCCTTGCGGGCGGCCATGTCCGGCACCTGGGCGTTGTCGCCCGCGGCCCAGATGTAGTCCGTGCCCTGCACCTGGAGCGTCGTCTGGGTGTCCACGTGACCGCGGGGGCCGAGCGGCAGGCCGAAGCGGGCCAGCGCCGGGTTCGGCTTGACGCCGGCGGTCCACACGATGGTGTTGGAGTCGACCTCGAGGCCGTTGTTCAGGACCACGTGGCCGTCCACGCAGGAGTCCATGCCGGTCTTGAGGTAGACCTCGACGCCGCGGCCTTCCAGGTGCTCCTTGCCGTACTGGCCGAGCTTGGGACCGACCTCGGGGAGGATCTTGTCCGCGACGTCGACCAGCACGAAGCGCATGTCCTCGCGCTTGACGCTCTTGTAGTACTTGGCCGCGTCGCGGGCCATGTCCTCGACCTCGCCGATGGTCTCCGCACCCGCGAAGCCACCGCCCACGAAGACGAAGGTCAGCGCCTTGCGGCGGACGTCCTCGTCGGTCGTGGAGTCGGCCTTGTCGAGCTGCTCGAGGACGTGGTTGCGCAGGCCGATGGCCTCCTCGATGCCCTTCATGCCGATGCCCTGCTCGGCGAGGCCGGGGATCGGGAAGGTGCGGGAGACCGCGCCCATCGCGATGACGAGGTAGTCGAAGGGCAGCTCGTACGCCTCGCCCACGAGGGGGGCGATCGTGGCGACCTTGCGGTCCTGGTCGATGGTGGTGACCCGGCCGGTGAGCACCTCTGCCTTGGGCAGCACGCGTCGCAGCGGGACGACGACGTGCCGCGGCGAGATGCTGCCGGCGGCGGCTTCGGGGAGGAAGGGCTGGTAGGTCATGTACGACCGGGGGTCGACGACCGTGACGGTCGCCTCTCCGTAGCGCATCTTCTTGAGGATGCGCCGAGCTGCGTACAGGCCTACGTACCCACCGCCTACTACGAGGATCCTGGGACGCTCCGTGGTGCTCATGCCATCGAGTATCCACCTGCCGGGCGGGGGTCGCTCGTGCGCCCCTTCACAAGCATGGGGAGAGCCTCTGCTACACTTCGCCGCCCACGTGACCGAGGTCATGCCGGATCAGGGGAACCACAGTGCCGCGCGAGTCGTTGTCCACCCCTTGTGAGCTGCCGCTCTGAGTCGGCAGCGGCGGTGAACCACTGCACCGCCCGCCCCACGGGCCCCGCGCCGGCAGCGCCGAGACCACCCCCGCGAGAACCCCTGGATGACCTTTTCGGGGTCCCGATGCCCCCGAACCTCGCTCCCCAGGGCCGAAATCCTTGTGAAGAACTTCACGAACTTTCCCGACGGACTGTCACGGCGAGGGCTCCGCACCCCCCTTCGACGCCACCAGACCGCAGGCATGGCGCCATAAATGGATACCCATGGCGCCACGCATGTGCCATGATGGCACCACTGCGGCACACCATGCTGTCCTCCCAGGTCAGAGGCGTGCCTTTCGCGAAGCGAGCCGGCACAACGAGCCAGCAAAGGGGTCGGGGCATGGAGAGAACAGGGAGCCAGGGACAGGCCGCCTCCGGTGCTGTCACCGCCTTCGCCCGCTTCGTGCTCTGCGGCGGCGGGGTGGGGCTCGCGGCCGGCTTCGCCGTGGCGGGTCTCGCGTCCTGGCTCCCCTGGGCGCTGGCCAACGCGGTGATCACCGCGGCCGCAACCCTGCTGGCCACCGAGCTGCACGCCCGGTTCACCTTCGGCGCGGGCCGCCGGGCGACCTGGCGCCAGCACGCGCAGTCGGCCGGCTCCGCGGCGGCCTCGTACGCGCTCACGTGCGCGGCGATGCTCGTCCTTCAGGAGCTGGTGGCGGCGCCCGGCGCGGTGCTCGAACAGGGCGTGTACCTCGGGGCCTCCGCCCTCGCCGGCGTCGCGCGGTTCGCGGTGCTGCGCCTGGTGGTCTTCGCCCGCGCGGGTCAGCCCCGCAGGCGCTCCTCCGCGACCTCCGCCGCCACCTTGTGGGCGATCCCGTCGAGGATGTCGTGCTCGCTCACCACGACCTCGCGGGCGCCGGTCCGGTCCATGATCGTGAGCAGGACGAGGGCGCCCGCCGCGATGACGTCGACGCGGCCCGGGTGCATCACGGGGATCGCGGCGCGCTCGGCGTGCGTGGCGCCCATCAGGCGCTCCGCGATGGCCGCCACCTGTTCGTAGGAGATCCGGGAGTGGTGGATCGCCCGCGAGTCGTAGGCGTCCAGGCCCAGCGCGATCGCGGCGACGGTGGTCACCGAGCCCGCGAGGCCGACCAGGGTGCGGGCCTCCTTGAGCGGGACCGCCTGCTCGGCGAGGTCCAGGGCGGCCTCGACGTCCGCCCTGACCGCGGCGAACCGCTGCGGCGAGGGCGGGTCGGCGACCGCGCCGTCGCGCACGAGGTGACGCTCGGTCATGCGGACACAGCCGACGTCCACCGAGCGGGCCGCCTCGACCGAGTCCGTGCCGACGACGAACTCGGTGGAGCCGCCGCCGATGTCCACGACCAGGTAGGGCCCGGCCAGGTCGTCGCGGCCGGCCAGTTCCCGGGTGGCGCCGGTGAAGGAGAACTCCGCCTCCTGCGCGCCGGTGATGACCTCCGGCTCGACGCCGAGGATGTCCAGGACGCCCCGGACGAACTCCTCGCGGTTGTCCGCGTCGCGGGAGGCGGAGGTGGCGACGAAGCGGACCCGCTCCACGCCGCCGTGCGCCTCGATGGCCTCGGCGTACTCGCGGCAGGCCGCGAAGGTGCGCTCCAGCGCCTCGGGGGCCAGCCGCCCGGTGCGGTCCACGTCCTGGCCGAGGCGCACGATCGTCATGCGCCGGTCCAGGTCGCGCAGTTCGCCGGTGACCGGATCGGCGTCCGCCACCAGGAGGCGGATGGAGTTCGTGCCGCAGTCGACGGCGGCGACGCGGGTCACGCCTCGTCCCCGGGCGCGCACGGCGTGACGCAGGGACCCTTGGCCCACCACTCGGGCAGCATCGCGATGGCCTCGTCGCCGAGGGGGTTCACGCCGGGCCCCGCGGCCAGGGAGTGGCCGACCAGGACGTGCAGGCACTTCACGCGGTCCGGCATGCCGCCCGCGCTCGGGAAGCCCTCCAGGACCTCGATGGCGTCCCGGCGGGCGATGTAGTCCTCGTGGGCCGCGCGGTAGGCGGCGGCCAGCTCGGGATCGCTCTGGAGCCGCTCCGACATCTCCTTCATCACGCCGTTGGCCTCGAGGGTGCCGATCGCGGACGCGGCCCGCGGGCACGTCAGGTAGTACGTGGTCGGGAACGGCGTCCCGTCCGGCAGGCGCGGCGCCGTCTCGACGACGTCGGGCTGACCGCAGGGGCAGCGGTGGGCGATGGCCCGCAGCCCGCGCGGCGGGCGGCCGAGCTGCTGCTTGAACGCCTCGACGTCGGCGTCGGTGGGCTCGGTGCGGTCGGTGGAGGGCGGGGGCGTGTGCATGCCTGTCTTTCGATCGGTTCTCTACGGGGGCCGTGCTGGGGTCAGTCGGGGCGGTCGGCCTTGTCGACGCCCTCCCAGACGTTCGAGTACCAGGGGCGCGAGGCCGCCCCCTGGTCCGCGCGCCGGCTCTTGGCCGCCGCCGGGTCGATGACCGTGAACCCGGTCTCGCCCGGCCGCACGTAGTGCAGGCGGTCCCGGATGCGCTGCTCGGCGTACGCGTCGTCCTGCCAGCGGGCCTTCTCGTCGCGCAGCTTCTCGACGTCCTCGCGCTGCTCGGCCTTCTGCCGGCGCAGGTCGTCGATCTCGGCGCGCTGCGAGACGTACTGCCGCATCGGGTAGGCGAGCGCCACGACCAGGGAGCAGAGCACCAGCGCGAGCAGGGCCGCGCGGCCGGTGAGCCGGGAGCGCCGGGCCTGGCGCTTGGTCTGGGACCGGTAGACGCGCTCGGCGGTCTGCTCGCCGAGCAGCCGCAGGCGGGTAGCGGTGGAGAACCGGTCCTTGGTCCCGGCCTTGGCCATGTTCCGCCTCCCCAGAGCAGCGCGGCGTGTAAACGTACCTACGTCCCCGCACACGGTACGGGACCGGGTGCGGGGACGTAGGTAACCACGGGCTCACGCGGCTGGGCGCGCGGGAGCCCCGGCGTCGTGCTACTGAGCGGTGCGGAACCGCGGGAACGCGCTGCGGCCGGCGTAGACCGCGGCGTCGTCGAGGATCTCCTCGATGCGCAGGAGCTGGTTGTACTTGGCGACGCGCTCGGAGCGGGCCGGGGCACCGGTCTTGATCTGGCCGCAGTTGGTGGCGACGGCCAGGTCGGCGATGGTGACGTCCTCGGTCTCGCCGGAGCGGTGGGACATCATGCACTTGAAGCCGTTGCGCTGGGCCATCTCGACGGCGTCCAGGGTCTCGGTCAGCGAACCGATCTGGTTGACCTTGACGAGCAGGGCGTTCGCGGAGTTCTCCTCGATGCCGCGGGCCAGGCGCTCGGGGTTGGTGACGAACAGGTCGTCGCCGACGAGCTGCACCTTGTCGCCGAGCTTCTCGGTGATGGCGTTCCAGCCGGCCCAGTCGTCCTCGAACAGCGGGTCCTCGATGGAGACGAGCGGGTACGAGGCGACGAGCTCCTCGTAGTACTCGGTCATCTCCGCGGCCGAGCGGGACTTGCCCTCGAACTCGTAGGAGCCGTCCTTGTAGAACTCGGAGGCGGCGACGTCGAGCGCGAGCGCGATCTGCTCGCCGGGGACGTAGCCGGCTTCCTTGATGGCCTCCAGGATGAGGTCCAGGGCGGCGCGGTTGGAGTCGAGGTTCGGGGCGAAGCCGCCCTCGTCGCCGAGGCCGGTGGCCAGGCCCTTGCTCTTCAGGACCTTCTTCAGCGTGTGGTAGACCTCGGTGCCCCAGCGCAGCGCCTCGGAGAACGACTCGGCGCCGATCGGCGCGATCATGAACTCCTGGATGTCGACGTTGGAGTCGGCGTGCGACCCGCCGTTGAGGATGTTCATCATCGGCACGGGCAGCAGGTGCGCGTTCGGGCCGCCGAGGTAGCGGAACAGCGGCAGGTCGCTGGCCTCGGAGGCGGCGTGCGCGACGGCGAGCGAGACGCCGAGGATGGCGTTGGCGCCGAGGGAGCCCTTGTTGTCGGTGGCGTCCAGGTCGAACATGGCCTGGTCGATCAGCCGCTGCTCGGTGGCGTCGTAGCCCACCAGCTCCGGGCCGATCTGCTCGATGACGGCGAGGACGGCCTTCTCCACGCCCTTGCCCTGGTAACGGTTGGGGTCACCGTCACGGAGTTCGATGGCCTCGAAGGCACCGGTGGAGGCACCGGACGGGACGGCGGCACGACCGGTGCTGCCGTCGTCGAGGCCGACCTCGACCTCGACCGTGGGGTTGCCTCGGGAGTCCAGGATTTCCCGGGCTACGACGACGTCGATGGACGGCACGAGCATCTCCTTCTGGGATGTGACGCGTTTACGAGAGCCGCTTCGGCCCTGCGTCTCCTGAGCCTAACCGGCCCGGAGCCTTCGGCCAGCCGACCGCCCGTCCCCTGGGACGGACAGTTGCGCAAACAGCCGGGAAACGGGGCGTAAGGCCACGTTTTCTACTCGCTGGTAGCGAACAAGGCGGGCCGGGTGTGACGCGGACATGCCCCCGCCCCGGTGCGTACGGGGGTACGCGCACCGGGGCGGGGAGCCCGTGGGGACGGGGCGGGCGGCCGTGCGTCCGCCGAGGCACGGCCGCGGGCGGGTCAGCTGAGGTGGAGCTGCTGGCCCGGGAAGATGAAGTCGGCGTTGTCGATGATGTCGCCGTTCAGCTTGTAGACCTTCTGCCAGCCGCCCTTGACGTCGTGCGCCGCGGCGATCTTGGACAGCGTGTCGCCGGTCTTGACCTTGTACTCGCCGTCGCCCTTCTCGACCTTCTTGCCGGTCGGGGTCTCGACGGTCTTCTGCGACTCGGTCTGCGGCGCGGGCTGCGGCTTCGGGGCCTGCTGCGCCCGCTGCTGGGGGGCGGCCTGCTGCTGGGGGGCGGCCTGCTGCTGCGTCTGCTGCGGCTGCGGCTTGGTCTGCTGCTGCGGGGCCTGCTGCTGGGGGGCCTGCTGCTGCGCGCCGCCGCCGTTGTACGCGGCGCCCGAGAGGCCGACGCCGCAGCTCGGCCAGGCACCCTTGCCCTGGCCGGCGAGGACCTTCTCGCCGATCTCGATCTGCTGGGCCTTGGAGGCCTTGTCGGCGGTGGGCGCGTACTTCGTACCGCCGTAGGCGGCCCAGGTGGAGGGCGAGAACTGCAGACCGCCCTGGTAGCCGTTGCCGGTGTTGATCGACCAGTTGCCGCCGGACTCGCACTGGGCGACGGCGTCCCACTCCTGGCCGGTGGCGGCGCTGGCCGAACCGGCGGCCATCAGCGGGGCGGCCACGGCGGCACCGGTGACACCGGCGAGCGTGACGACACGGGTGGCCTTGGACGGACGGCGGTGCTTGCCCTTGCTGGAAAACAGCATGAGTTCATCCCCTCACCGACGCCTGCGAGGTGAGCTGTCGGGTTCGGGCCAGTGAAGTTGCCCGGTCGCACCGACTTCGGTGCGACTTCACCCCTAGCCGGTCCCGTCCGCGGCGCTCCCTCGCGGAAGCCCCAACGTCCGGACCCGGCACTTACCTTGGGTCCCCCGCTCCTGCCCACGGCGCTCGAAGCGACGACTGTTCCCGTCCGGCCGTTGGCAGGATTCGGCGTACCGACCGGCGGGGCCCACGAGTGGCGGGCGATGACGACCGTAGTCACGCGATCGCCACAATTTCAAAGACGATCAGGCCTTCTGAGACCCATCTCTCACTTGCGCCAATGCGGACATACGGTTGCGAAGCGCCCGGCGGACGCTTCGTCAACTACCGCTACTTTTCGCCCAAATCGAGGCTCTGACCGGGGAGAATGAGGTCCGGGTCGGCTCCGACGGTCTCCTTGTTCTCGGAGTACAGCTCGTGCCAGCCGCCCTTGACGTCCAGGTCGTCCGCGATGACCGAGAGGTTGTCCCCGGAGCGGACCTCGTAGGTCCCGTCGGCGACCTTCTGGGTGCGTTCGCCGCCGCGCGAGGCGTGCCGGCCGGTGCGGTCGCCGTCGGCGTTCCGCGCGTCGGCTGCGGAGGTCTCGTCCGCGTCGCCGGCGCGGTGGCGGCCGGCGGCGGAGTCCTCGGAGCTCTCGGAGGGGTCGGAGGAGTTCTTCGGGTCGCGGGAAGTGCCGTCCTCGGCGCCGGACTTGCCCGCCTCGGACGCCCCGTCCTTGCCGTCCGATGTGTCCACGACGTCCGTCCCGTCGTGATTCTTGTCTCGGGAGGCGCGGTCCGATCCGGGCGTGTCGCCCGCGTGGCCGGAGGACTTCCGCTTTTCTGACGTGTCGTCGGAGGTGTCGGTGGAACCGGCACCCTTCCCGGCCGCGGACTCGCCCTTGCCGGCCTTCTCGCCGGTCTTCTCGCGGGCCTTCTCGTCCGCACCCTTGCCACTTGCTCCGCCGGCGCCCGACGTGTCCGAGGGCTCGGGGAGGATCGGGTCGCCCGGGTCGACGTCGGCCGCGGCGCCGCCGTCGGTGAGCCCGGCGATCGGCCCGCAGCTCGGCCAGGCCTTCGGTCCCTTGGCGTCCAGGATGTCCTCCGCCACGGCGATCTGCTGCGACTTGGAGGCCTCGTCGGCGCTCGGCGCGTAGTTCAGGCCGCCGTGCTGCTCCCACGTCTCCTGGGAGAGCTGGAGCCCTCCGTAGTAACCGTTCCCGGGGTCGGCGCTCCACTCACCGCCGCTCTCGCACTCGGCGAGCTTGTCCCACGTCACCGTCTCGGCGGCGCTCGCGCTCGTGGCCCCGAGGAGCGGGATGGCGATGGCTGATCCGGTGACTCCGGCCGCGACGATGAGGGCCGGGGCCTGGCGGGGGCGTCGGTGACGACCATTGCCGGAGAGCATGCGGTTGCCTTTCGGGAGACTGTGACGACGACCCGGGCACCGGGGTGCCCGAGTCGACGTGAACGTAGCCGCACTCGAACACTTGTCACAAGTCGATGCAGCGGAGATCACGCGAAGATCACAGTCGTGACACGCCGTCAGTCCTTACTCATCCGGCAGCCGTTTCATGTGCGGGTGTGAACTCCACCGGCAGGGTGCGCAGTCCCCGCATGATCAGCCCGCCGCGCCAGCGCAAATCAGCGGGATCGCCCGCGAGTTGCAGATCGGGAAGGCGCCGCAGCAGCGTCGCGAGGGCGGTCTGGCCCTCCAGGCGGGCGAGCGGCGCGCCCAGGCAGTAGTGGATGCCGTGCCCGTATCCCAGGTGCTGGTTGTCGCGCCGGGACAGGTCCAGCGTGTCGGGCCGCTCGAAGCGCGCGGGGTCGCGGTCGGCGGCGGCCAGGACGACCAGGACGGGGTCGCCGGCGGCGATGTCCTGCCCGCCGACGGTCAGCGCCTCGGTCGCGAACCGCCAGGTGGCCAGCTCCACGGGGCCGTCGAAGCGCAGCAGTTCCTCCACGCCCGTCTCCAACAGGGCCGTGTCGCCCCCCGCCAGGGCCTCCTGGAGCCGTGCCCGCTGCTCGGGGTGGGTCAGCAGGGCGTACACGCCGTTGCCGATGAGGTTCACGGTGGTCTCGAAGCCGGCGAACAGAAGGATGAAGGCCATGGCGGCGGCCTCGTTCTCCGTGAGGTGCTCGCCGTGGTCGGAGGCGCGGATCAGGTCCGAGATGAGGTCGTCGCCGGGATCGAGTCGCTTGCGGTGGATCAGTTCGGCCAGGTAGCCGCGCATCTTCTTCACCGACCGCGCCACACCGCCCCGGGGGCCGCCGCCGTGGCGGATCATCATGCCCGCCCAGTCCCGGAAGTCGTCCTGGTCCTCGCGGGGGACGCCGAGCAGGTCGCAGATGGCGTAGATGGGGAGCGGGAAGGCGAACTCGTGGATGAGGTCGGCGCTGCCTCTTTCGACGAAGGCGTCGATGAGGTGGTCCGTCAGCTCCTGGACCCGGGGCGCGAACCCGGCGACGCGGCGCGGGGTGAACGCCTTCGACACGAGGCGGCGCAGACGGGTGTGGTCCGGCGGGTCGATGTTGAGCAGATGCGTCATCAGCTCCGCCTTGCGCTCGCCCGGGATGCCGGTCTTGCCCTTGGCGTGCGCTGGCTCGGCGTGGTGCGCCGGGTTCTTGCTGAGCCGCTGGTCGGCGAGCGCCTGCCGGGCGTCCGCGTAGCGGGTGACCAGCCAGGCCTCGACGCCGCTGGGCAGCGTGGTCCTGTGCACCGGGGAGTTCTCCCGCAGCCAGGCGTAGGCGGGGTAGGGGTCGGTGGCGAACTCCCAGCTGAAGAGTTCTGGCCCCTGGGCCTTGGGCGGGCGGTGCGAGGGGTCTCCGGCGGCGGGGGGTCGGGGGTGCGGGTCTTGCATGCGGTGACCGTACCCGGCGGGGGCTGGCCCCTGGGCCTTGGGCGGTTTTCCTGGGTGCGGGTCCGCTGTGGCTGGTCGCGCCGTTCCCCGCGCCCCTGGGCGGGGCTGCGCCCGCCCTTTTCGCCTGCGGCGGGCCCTTTCCGTGCGTGCGG
>NZ_JBVIJT010000006.1:351089-524219 GCF_055581265.1 Streptomyces sp. NPDC031466 | reverse complement strand
CGTGCGTGCGGGTGCGTCGTGGTTGCTCGCGCCGTTCCCCGCGCCCCCAAGGGGCGGGCTTCGCCGCCCTCCTCGCCTGCGGCGGGCCCTTCCCGTGCGTGCGGGTGCGTCGTGGTTACTCGCGCCGTTCCCCGCGCCCCCGAGAGGCGGGCTTCGCCGCCCTCCTCGCCTGCGGCGGGCCCTTCCGTGCATGCGGGTGCGTCGTGGTTGCTCGCGCCGTTCCCCGCGCCCCCAAGGGGCGGGCTTCGCCGCCCTCCTCGCCTGCGGCGGGCCCTTCCCGTGCGTGCGAGTGCGTCGTGGTTGCTCGCGCCGTTCCCCGCGCCCCCTGGGCGGGGCTGCGCCCGCCCTTCCGTGCGGGCGGGCTTTGCCCGGTCCCCTTGGGGGTCAGGAGGCCGCGGTTTCCGCCGCTCGTACTGCGTCTCGGTACGTTCGGGTCGTCTTGCGGAGGGCCTCCTCCGGGTCGATTCCCTCCGCTTCGGCGGTCAGGGCCAGGGTCAGGAGTTGGTGGCCCACGCCCTCGCCCCGGGGGAGTTGGACGTTCAGGCCCGCCGTCCGTACGCGCGAGGCCAGTTTCGCGGCCAGGGCCAGGGAGGGCTGGGCCAGGGGGACGCCCTCGGTGAGGGAGGTGCGCTGCTTCTCCTCGGCCTTGGTGCGCAGCCAGTGCGCCTTGACGTCCTCGGGGGTGTCCGCCGAGTCGTCGCCGAAGACGTGCGGGTGGCGGTGGATCAGCTTCTCCACGATGCCCGCCGCCACGTCGTCCACGGAGAACGGCTCCTGCGCGTCGTCCTCGGCGATACGGGCGTGGAAGACCACCTGGAGCAGTACGTCGCCGAGTTCCTCGCGCAGCTCCTCGCGGTCGCCGTCCTCGATCGCCTCGACCAGTTCGTACGCCTCCTCGATCGCGTACTTCGCCAGGCCCTCATGCGTCTGCCGCGAGGACCACGGGCACTCGTCGCGGATCTGGTCCATGACCTGGACCAGGTCGAGCAGGCGCGCGCCGGGCAGGTCGTAGGAGGCGGGGAGCAGTTCCAGCTCGGGCATCGCGACGCGGCCGGAGCCGGCGAGGCGGGCCAGGCCGTCGGTGAGGGGCCGCTCGCCCTCGGCGGTGGCGACGACCAGGACCGTGCGGCCGCCCGCGCAGGCGGCCACCAGTTCCTCGGCGGTGGGCGAGGCCTGCGTCACGGCCACGCCCGCCTCCCGCAGATACGGCAACTGGGGGTGCCCGGCGTCGGCGCAGAGCACCTCGTCGGCCCCGTGCAGCGCCTGCCAGGCGGGCCACGACAGGAGGCCGGGGGCGACGCGGTGGCTGGTGGTCAGCAGGATGACTCGGCCGACGGCCGCAGCGGTGGTGTCGTTCACCGGACGAACGTAACCCTCGGGCGTCCGGCGGGCACAACCCGGCCCACGACCGGCCGGCCGGCGGCTATGCCTCGCGGTCCCCGGCGGGCGCCCCGGACCCGGTGACCTGGCGCACCCACGGCGTCTTGGCGTCCGCGCGCCGGTTCTTGTCGACGTCCCACGTGCCGTACCGGGGGTTGAGGTCGATGTCGAGCTTCTTGGAGGCCTGGGTCAGGGCCTTCCAGAAGAGGGCCTGGCCCTTCGGGGAGTTCATGTCGGCGCCGAGGCTCTTGGCGAGCTTCTGGGCCTCGATCTCCGTGCGCAGGTTGTCGTCGAGGCGGGCGGGGGCGACGCCGTACTGCTGGAGCCACCCCACCTCCAGGGCCTTCCTGCCGCCCGCCTGCTGCTCCAGGTCCGCCCGCATGGTCTGGATGTCGCGGCGCGTGACACGGACCCCGGCGTCGGTGGCGGCGCGGTGCAGGACCTTGTCGAGGACCATCGTGTTCAGCGTGTCGCGGGTGAAGCCGCCGGACTTGGCGATGGTCTGCGCGTACTGCGCGTCGTCGGGGGTGGCGGCCCGCTGCGCGGCGCGCACCTCGTTCACCCGGCTCTCCAGCTGCGCGACCGTGATGCGGTCACCGCCGACGACGGCCGCGGCGCCGGGGTGCGCCTCGCTGCCGCAGGCGGTGAGGAGGGGCGTCGCGGCGAGCGCGGCGGTGGCGAGGACGAGCGCGGTGCGACGGCTGGTGCGGCGGTGCAAGGTGGGCCTCCCGGTGGAGATTGTGCGGCGGTGCACAAAGTCTTGCGGTGATCGATGGTAGGCAGTGACCGTCTTCTCGGCCAGCTATTCGACAGCTATTGCCCCCAACGATTTCCCGGGCTCCTGGGCACCCTCCGGCCACCGTTGTCCTGACGCGGCGCCGCACGCGGCCGGTTGGTGGTGCGGGAGGTGAGGTCCGGAGGGCCGGGTCGACGGGGGGCTGTGTCAGCCGGCGCCCGATCGTGTCCGGCGTACGGGCCCGGCGCGGGTGGGGTCAGTCGCGGACGCCGAAGTCGACGCGGTCGGCGAGACCGGCGGCGGCGAAGGCGGTGACCGGTTCGTCGCGGCCCTCGGTGAAGTGGGCCCAGCTGTCGTAGTGGACGGGGACGACGCGGCCGGCGTCGAGGATCTTCGCGGCCCGGGCGGCCTGGGCGCTGTCCAGGACGATCACCTCGCCGTCGAAGAAGTCGGGGAAGCGGGGCGCTCCGGCGAAGCCGTCACGGCGATCAACGACGCGATGACCCGCGTCCCCACCGCGTCCTTGCTGCTGTGGGACGAGAGGACCGGCCCCCTGCCGGGCCGCCCGACTGACCGTCCGCCCCGCCCGCGCCTACGCCCGCCGCACCGCGACGGACTGACGAGGCCACGGCCACGTTCGAAACACGCCCTAACCGCGCACCTGTCCGAGCCACTGGAGGGTCCGGCGGATCTCCGCCGGGAAGGGATGGCCCGGCCCGTGCAGCAGCTCCGCGTCGTGCAGCAGCCGCGCCAGTGTGTCGTGGGCGGCGCCCCGGTCGCCGAGCGCCAGCAGCAGCTGGCCCATGCGGCGGCGGATCTCCAGGGACTGGCGCCGGTCGTCGGTCGCGTACTGGTTCTCGTAATAGGGGAGCAGCGCGCGGTACTCGGCGAGGGCCGCGGCCGGTTCACCGAGCTGCTCCAGGCACTGCGCGGCCTCGTAGCGGAACTGGAGCGAGTGCGGGTCGGCGTGGCCGGACTCGGCGGCCCGCTCGTCGGCCAGGCGCCGCAGCTCGGGCAGGGCGCGGCGGTACTGGCCGTCGTCCATGAGCGTGGCGGCGTACTGCTTGCGCAGCGTGCGTACGACGGGTGAGTGCTCGCCGTGTTCGGCGGCCGCGGCCGGCAGGATCGCGCCGAGGATGTCGACGGCCTGGGTGATGTGGCCCTGGCCGAGGAGCCGCTTGACGTCCTCGACGGCCCGGACGACGTCCTGGCGCGGCGGCGCGCCGGGCGGCCGCGGTGGTATGCCGGGGGTGGGCGCGGGCGTCGCGGCGCGGTCCGGCCAGGGCGCGTGCGGGCGCAGGAAGGGCCGGGTGGGGTCGAGGGGGCGGCCCGAGGGGGTGCCGCGGGCGGGCAGCAGCGGCGCCAGTTCCTCGTAGACCTGCTGGGCGCTGCCGGGCCGGTGCTGGGGGTCCTTGGCGAGCAGCCGCAGGACCAGGGCCTCCAGTGCCTCGGGCACCTCGGGGCGCAGCCGGCGCACGGGCAGCGGCGGCTCGTAGAGGTGGCGGTGCAGGACGCCGAGGGCGGTGGAGCCGGCGAAGGGCACCTCGCCGCTGAGGAGTTCGTGCATGAGGACGCCGAGCGCGTAGAGGTCGGTGTACGGGCCGACGGCACCGCCCATCGCCTGCTCGGGCGCCATGTACGCGGGGCTGCCGATCGGCGAGCCGGTGTGGGTGAGGCGGGTGGTGTCGGTGTCCATGACGGAGGCGATGCCGAGGTCCAGGACGCTGATCGTGCCGTCCTGTTTGACCATCACGTTCCGCGGCTTGAGGTCCCGGTGCACGATCGGCACCGCGTGCACGGCGGAGAGCACGGCACACAGCTGCGCGGCGACGGCGACCGTCCACTGCCAGGGGTAGGGGTCGTGTTCGGCGAGGTGGTCGCCGAGGTCCGCGCCGTCGACGTACTGCATGACGAGGAAGAGGGCCCCGTCCTCGGAGGGCTCGCTGCCCGCGTCGTGCACGGTGACCAGGCCGGGGTGGTCGACCTGCGCGGTGACGCGGCACTCGCGCACGAAGCGGCGGCGCAGCTCCTCGGCCTCGGCGCCCGCGACCCGGTCGGGGCGCAGCAGCTTCACGGCGACCCGGCGGTCCAGGCGCTGGTCGTAGGCCGTCCAGACCTGGCCCATGCCGCCCTGGCCGATGAGCGTGGAGAGTTCGTAGCGTCCCGCGACCACCCGGCCGCCGCGGCCGGCGGCCCCTGTCCCCTGCGTCACGGTCAGCGGCCGCCCTGCTGCTTGCGCAGGTAGTCGCTGAGCTCGTCCAGCTCGGCGCGGACCTGGTGGATGCGGACGGGCGCGGGCGACGCGGGCGGGGGCGGGGTGTCCTGGACGGGCGGCGCCTGCGGATAGCCGTACGCGGGCTGGACCGGGGGCGGCGCGTAACCGGTGAAGGCCGGCTGCCGGAGGCGGCCGAAGTGGCGTATCTCCGCGAAGAGGTAGTAGGCGACGGCGGCCATCAGCGTGCAGAGCAGGACAATCATGCCCGCGTTGCCCGGCCCCTGGAACTCGTCCTCGCCGGGGTCCACGCCGATCAGCACGAGCGCGGTGACGTCGAGTGCCGTCGCAAGGGCGAAGACGCCCCAGTCGTGTGCCTTGCGGGTCATGATCGCGAGCCGCAGCAGCGGCGCCCACGCGAGCAGACCGCAGGTCATGACGGCGAGCACGACGAACATCACGCGCAGCGTCAACTGCGAACCCCCCGCCGCGGGCGGCGGTTGCTGCGGCGCGTAGCCGTGGCCGTGCATGGCTGCTCCTGGTACCTGAAGGACGAACGAACGCGGATCGAGCGTATAGGCCGACTCCGGGAAGCGGTCCCGGGTTGTACCGAACCGTTGTCGTACTGCTCACGCGGGTGCAGGGCAGGGCCTCACTCCGGGGGCAGCGCGTCCTCCGTCAGTCCGTCGTGCATGCCGCGCACCAGCCGCTCCCCGAACCGGCCCACGAGGCGCAGCGCGTCCTCGAAGGCGGCCAGTTCGCGGAACCGCTCGCTGTACGCGCGCTGCCCGGCGAGCGGCAGCCGGGGCAGTTGCAGGCGGCGCACGTCGAGCCGGGCGGCGGTGGAGGCGTAGCTGCTGGCACGGCGGTGGCCCGCGGTGCCGCGCAGGAAGCCCGCGAGGAACCACGGGTCGAGGGCGGCCGGGTCGGGGCGCAGCAGGGTGAGGCCGCGGCCGAGCGCCGCGCCCGCGGTGGCCTCGTCGACGACGAGGGCCGCGGCGCCGCCGCCGAAGACGGGGACGACGACGTCGCCGGGCTCGGTGCGCACGACGGTGTCGTCCGGCGTGCCGTCGAGGGCGGCCCCGGAGGGCGCGCCGCCGGTCAGGACGTCGTGGTCGGTGAGCACGGGCGTGCCGGCGCTTCCCGCGCCGGTGCCGGTGTGCAGGGTGAGGGCTCCCGCGCGGGCCAGTTCGCCGACGGTGGTCACCGGTGGGTGCGGGGTGCCCGCCGCCTCCTTCGGGGTGAGCGGCGGAGTGAGGTCCGCGGCGCGGCGCAGTGCCTCGCCGAGGCTCTCCCGCACGGTCGCCAGCTCCGGGGCGTCGCCGCCGGCGGTGGCGGGCGGCAACCGGCGGGCGGGGGCCAGGTCGACCTCGTCGTCGAGGAGTTCGAGGACCGGCACCGAGCGGGCGAGGCCGGGCCGCTCCTCGGCGGTGCCGTGCCGGTCGAAGTGGTGCCAGACGTCGAGCACGGCGTCCCGCACGGCGGGCCAGGGCTGCTTGTCGCGGCCGTCGGCGGCCAGGACCCCGGCGGCCTCCACGAGCAGCAGCTCGGGCGCGGGCCGCGTGGCGGGGCCGGGTCTGCGCAGCACCCAGATGTGCAGGGGGAGGTTGTACGGGGGAGCCGCGCCGGCGGGCAGCGCGATGACCGCGCGCAGGGCGCCGCGGCGCAGCAGGTCGGCGCGGATGCGGCGGCCCGAGCGGCGGGAGGCGGCGGCGGGCGGCATCAGCAGGACGGCGGTGCCGCCGTCGACGAGGCGGGCCAGCGCGTGCTGGACCCAGGCCAGTTCGGATTCGGCGCGGGCCGGGAAGCCGTACTCCCAGCGGGCGTCGTAGGCCAGTTCGTCGTGGCCCCAGTTGCGGTCGTTGAACGGGGGGTGGCAGAGCACGGCGTCGGCCCTGCGGTCGTCATAGGCGTCGGCGCGCAGGGTGTCGGCGGCCATGGTGCGCACGCTCGCGTCGGAGTGCAGGGCGAGGCGCAGGGCGGTGAGGGCGGCGAGTTCGGGCGCGCTGTCCTGCCCGTACAGGTGCCGGCCGGGGCGCTGGGGCACGGCGCGCAGCAGGGCGCCGGCGCCGCAGGCCGGGTCGAGGACGGTGCGGGCGGGGCCGGCGAGTTCGGCCATGAGGGCAGCGGGGCCCGGGGGCGTGAGGGTGTACTGGCGGGGGTTGGCGTCGGTCTGCCGGCCCAGCAGGAACTCGTAGGTCTGCTGGGCTCCCAGTTCGGCGGCGAGTTCGGCGACGGCGCGCAACAGCGGTGCGGAGGGCAGGAGTTCGGTGGGGCCGGGGACGCGGACCGCCCGTTCGCGGCGGGTCCCGAGGCGCGCGGTGACGACGTCTTCGAGTTCGCCGGGCAGCAGCCGCGCCAGCCGTTCGTCCGACACGGCGGCGAGTGCGAGCCAGGCGGGCGGTCTGTCGCGGATCAGGAGCAGGGCGCAGCCCGCGTGCAGGAGCGCGGTGACGGGCCCGGCGGGGTGTCCGGCGAGTTGCTGCCAGACGCGTTCGCGCAGGGGGACCTGGACGAGCTTGCCCTGGGCGCGCAGCCACCGCTCGACGTCGGCGAGGGCGAAGGAGGGGCTGGTCTCCGTGCCGCCGACGGGTTTGGGGAAGTCCCCGTGTCGGCGGCGCCAGTTGCTGACGGCGGCGCGGCCCACCCCGGCCAGCCGGGCGATCCCGGCGGCGGTCACCTCGGTCACGTCGTCCCGCGGCTTCATCCAGCAGCTCCCCTCGTCGCGCGGGGTCAGTCGCGCGCCGTCGAGCATACCCAGACGATCACCGGCACGGACGGTTTCACGACTGTTAACCATCGACCTCCATGGCGCCGTGTTGACTCGGTTCACACGAATCTGTTGTGATGTCTCCATCAACCGACTTCCCCGGGGGGAACTCCCATGCGTCACCACCCGCGTCTGCGCCGTACCGCGATCGCCGCCGTCTGCCTCGCCACCGCCGCCACGGCGGGCCTCACGGCCTGCGGCAGCGAGAACGACAAGGCCGACGCCCCGAAGGGCCCCTTCGCCGGGCTGTCCGGCGGCGAGATCGCCGACAAGGCCGTCAAGGCGACCTCGGGCGCCACGTCCCTGCGCATCAAGGGCGACGTCCCGGACGGCGAGGCCGGTCTGATCTCGCTGGACATGGCCATGGACACCAAGGGCAAGTGCGCGGGCACCATGGGCATGAACAAGGAGGGCTCGATCGAACTGATCGTCCCGGGCAAGACCGTGTACATGAAGTACGACGAGAAGTTCCTGCGCGCGCAGAGCAAGGGAGAGTCCAAGGCCGACGTACAGGCCTCGGTGGACATGCTCGCGAACCGCTGGGTGAAGACGAAGGCGACGAGCGACGACGCGAAGGAGATCGCCGCGTTCTGCGACCTCGACGTCGTCCTCGCCGACTTCAAGGACGTCAGCTCCGACGCCCGCAGGGGCGGGACGACCAAGGTCGACGGCACCCCCGCCATCAAGCTCACGGAGACCGACGGCAAGGAGAAGTACACCCTCTACGTCGCCACCGAGGGCAAGCCCTACCTGCTGCGGATCGACACCCACAAGGGCGGCAAGGTCGACACCCTGCAGTTCACCGACTACGACAAGCCGGTGAAGGCGACGCCGCCCACCGGTGACGTCCTCGACCTCGACAAGCTGTAAGGCCCGCGGCCCGTCACCGGCGGCGTCGCCGTCAGCGGGCGTGGAAGCGGTCCGGGGCCCTCGTCGGGGCCGGACCGGTCGGCAGCTTCTTGTCGGGGCAGGTGGACAGCACCTTCCTCATCGCGTCCCGCTCGGCCGCCGTCACCCACACCCCGTACTTCTTCTTCACCCCGACCTGACCGGCCACGTATGTGCAGCGGTAAGCCTTGTTCGGCGGCAGCCAGGTCGCCGTGTCGCCGTCGCCCTTGCCGCGGTTGGGGCCGGCGTCGACGGCGAGGAGGTTCAGCGGGTCGTTGGCGAAGGCGATGCGCTTGCTCGGCTCCCACCGGGCCGCGCCCTTCTGCCAGGCGTCCGACAGCGCGACCAGGTGGTCGATGTCGACCTGGCTGCGACCGCGCCGGAACGTCACCTCCCGGCCGGTGTAGGGGTCGGGCGCGAGCTTGCCGGCGGCGACCTGGCAGTCCTTCCCCCGGTACACGACGTCCTTCAGGTCCCGCTTGAGTATGTCGTCCCGGGTCGGGCAGCCGTTGGAGTCCGTGTCGGCCCACGCGCTGCCGAACCGGCTCCGGTCGTACCCGGTCTTCGGCGCCCGGCCCTTGACGGTGAGCGTGTCGACGGACGCCAGCGCGGAGCCCGCCCCGGCGTCCGGCCCCGCGGCGCCCCCGCCGCCCTCCCCGATGCCGGCCCCGCAGCCGGTGAGCAGCGCGGGGACGGCGGCCAGCGCGAGCAGCGCGGAGGTCGTACGGCGGTTCATCGGGCGGCCACCTTCGCGCCGAGGGCCAGCGGGGCGGGGGTGAGGACCTCGGCGTACACGCCCGCGCACATGCCGCGGGCCTCGGCGAGAGTCTTCAGGACGCGTTCGTCGGCGGGCAGTCCGCGCTGGGCCTGGGTGACCATGACGCAGCGCTTGACGCGTCCGTCCACGCGCAGCCGCAGCGGCTCCCCCGAGCCGTCGCCGAGGGTGATCTCGCCGCCCACCCAGCTCTCCTCGATCCAGGGTTCGTCCGTCTCGACGACGATGTTCTTGCGCAGCCGCCGTACGTCGAGGGGGACGGCGTCCCCGAGCAGGTCGCCGATCGCGCGCAGCGAGGCGGTGCCGACGAGGGAGACCCCGGCGGCGTCCTGGTGGCCGACCTCGCCCTCACGCGCCAGCTCGACGCCCTCGCCGAACAGTTCGGGGACCCGGGGGTCGCCGGGGCGCAGCGTCGTGCCGTCCGGGGCCGTGACCTCGGGGGTGCCGTCGGCGTCGTACACGGCGCGGTACTTCATGAGGTCCGCGGCGCGGCGGAAGCGCCGGCTGTTCTTGCCGCTGCCCAGCTTGCCGTCCGGGTACCGAAGGGCCCACAACCGGTCGCCGACGACGCCGCGCGCGTCGAGGTCGAGGCGCTCGTGGTCCTCCCCGAGCATCGACTTCACCGGAAAACGGGCCAGACCGACAACCGTGAGCGACACGGCGCTCTCCCTCCCCTGGGCTGATTTCCCGGCCCCCACCGTAGCGGCGGCCGCCACCGTGGCGGCGGCCCGGCCCTCTCCCACCCCCGGACCCGCGCTACGACCCCAGGATCGTCGTCAGGAATTCCCCGACCCACCCGAGGAGTTCGCGGCCGACCAGCGGCTTGCCGCCGACCTTCGCGGTCTTGGGGCGCGGCACCAGGATCTGGTGGGCGTTCGCCCTGATGACCGTGCCCGGGTAGAGGCGCTTGAGCCGCAGCTCCTGGGACTCGCGCAACTCCACCGGCGCGAAGCGGATGTTGTTGCCCTGGAGGACGATCTCGCCGACCTCGCAGGCCCGCGCGAGCATCCGCAGGCCCGCGACGAGCAGGAGGTTCTCCACCGGCTCCGGCAGCTTGCCGTAGCGGTCGGTCAGCTCCTCGCGCACCGCCTTGACGTCCTCCTCCGTGGTGGCGGAGGCGATGGCCCGGTAGGCCTGCAGGCGCAGCCGCTCGCCGGGGGCGTAGTCGTGCGGGACGTGCGCGTCCACCGGCAGCTCGATCTTGACCTCCAGGGGCGGCTCCTCCTCCACCCCGCCCTCCAGCGAGGCGCGGTAGTCGGCCACCGCCTCGCCGACCATGCGGACGTACAGGTCGAAGCCGACGCCCGCGATGTGCCCGGACTGCTCGCCGCCGAGCAGATTTCCGGCGCCGCGGATCTCCAGGTCCTTCATCGCCACATACATGCCCGCGCCCATCTCCGTGTGCTGGGCGATGGTCGCCAGGCGCTCGTGGGCGGTCTCGGTGAGGGGCTTCTCCGGCGGGTAGAGGAAGTAGGCGTAGCCGCGGTCGCGGCCCCGGCCGACGCGGCCGCGCAGCTGGTGGAGCTGGGAGAGGCCGAAGTTGTCGCCGCGCTCCACGATCAGGGTGTTGGCGTTGGAGATGTCGATGCCGGACTCGACGATCGTCGTGGAGACGAGCACGTCGAACTTCTTCTCCCAGAAGTCCACGACGACCTGCTCCAGGGCCTGTTCGCTCATCTGGCCGTGGGCGATCGCGATCCGCGCCTCGGGCACGATGTCGCGCAGCCGGGCCGCCGCGCGGTCGATGGACTCGACGCGGTTGTGGATGTAGAAGACCTGGCCCTCGCGCAGCAGTTCACGGCGGATGGCCGCGCCGATCTGCCTCTCCTCGTAGGGGCCCACGAAGGTCAGGACCGGGTGGCGCTCCTCGGGCGGGGTGGTGATCGTGGACATCTCACGGATGCCGGTGACCGCCATTTCGAGCGTACGGGGGATGGGGGTGGCCGACATGGTGAGCACGTCGACGTTGGCCCGCAGCTTCTTCAGCTGCTCCTTGTGCTCGACGCCGAAGCGCTGCTCCTCGTCGACGATGACCAGGCCGAGGTCCTTGAACTTGGTCTCGGAGGAGAACAGGCGGTGCGTGCCGATGACGATGTCCACCGAGCCGTCGCGCAGCCCCTCCAGGGTCGCCTTGGACTCGGTCTCCGTCTGGAAGCGGCTGAGCGCCTTCACGTTGACGGGGAACTGGGAGTAGCGCTCGGAGAACGTGCCGAAGTGCTGCTGCACCAGGAGCGTGGTGGGCACGAGGACGGCGACCTGCTTGCCGTCCTGCACCGCCTTGAAGGCCGCGCGCACCGCGATCTCCGTCTTGCCATAGCCGACGTCGCCGCAGATCAGGCGGTCCATCGGGACCGTCTTCTCCATGTCCTCCTTGACCTCGGCGATCGTGGTCAGCTGGTCGGGCGTCTCCGCGTACGGGAAGGCGTCCTCCAGCTCGCGCTGCCAGGGCGTGTCGGGGCCGAAGGCGTGGCCGGGCGCGGCCATGCGGGCGGAGTACAGCTTGATGAGGTCGGCGGCGATCTCCTTGACGGCCTTCTTCGCGCGCGCCTTGGTCTTGGTCCAGTCGGCGCCGCCGAGGCGGTGCAGGGTCGGCGCCTCACCGCCGACGTACTTGGTGATCTGCTCCAGCTGGTCGGTGGGGATGTACAGCCGGTCGCCGGGCTGACCGCGCTTGGCGGGGGCGTACTCCACGACGAGGTACTCGCGGGTCGCGCCCTGGACGGTGCGCTGCACCATCTCGATGTAGCGGCCCACGCCGTGCTGCTCGTGGACGATGTAGTCGCCGGCCTCCAGGGTCAGCGGGTCGATCGTCTTGCGGCGGCGCGCGGGCATGCGCCGGCCGTCCTTGCCGGCCGCCTTCTGGCCCGACAGGTCGGTCTCGGTGAGGACGGCGAGCTTGAGCGCGGGGTCGACGAAGCCGAAGTCGATCGAGCCGCAGGAGACGTGCACCAGCGACGGCGTCAGCTCGGTGAGGTCGCCGTCCAGACGGGCCGCGATGCCCTCGCCGCCGAGGACCTCCACGGTGCGGGCGGCGGGGCCGTGGCCCTCGGTGACGTAGACGGTGCGCCAGCCGTCGGCGAGCCAGCCCTTGGTGTCGGCCAGCGCCTTCGCGGTGTCGCCGCGGTAGGACTCCGGGGCGTGCATGCCGAGCTTGAGGGTGTCCGCGTCCAGTTCCTCGTCGGCGGCGAAGGGGCTCACCGACCACCACATCATGCCGAGGTCGCGCGCGTGGTCCCGGACGTCCGCGATGCCCCACAGGGAGGCCGCGCCCACGTCGATCGGCGCCTCGCCGCCACCGGCCGTCGCCGCCCAGCTGGCCTGGAGAAACTCCTGCGAGGTCGCCACCAGGTCGGCCGCGCGCGTGCGCACCCGCTCCGGGTCGCAGACCACCGCCATGCTGTTCTTCGGCATGACGTCGAGCAGCAGCTCCATCTCGTCCACCAGGACCGGGGCGAGGGACTCCATGCCCTCGACGGCGATGCCCTCGGCGATCTTGCCGAGCAGCTCGCCCAGCTCCGGGTGGCGCTCGGCGAGGGCCGCGGCCCGCTGCCGTACGTCGTCGGTGAGCAGCAGCTCACGGCAGGGCGGCGCCCACAGGCCGTGCTCGGCGACCTCCAGGGAACGCTGGTCGGCGACCTTGAAGTAGCGGATCTCCTCGACGTCGTCGCCCCAGAACTCCACGCGCAGCGGGTGTTCCTCGGTCGGCGGGAAGACGTCGAGGATGCCGCCGCGCACGGCGAACTCCCCGCGCTTCTCGACCAGCTCGACCCGCGCGTACGCGGCCGCCGCGAGCGCGCCGACGACCTCGCCCAGGTCAGCGCTCTGCCCGGCGCGCAGGGCCACGGGCTCCAGGTCGCCCAGGCCCTTGACCTGCGGTTGGAGCACCGAGCGGACGGGCGCGACGATGACGGAGACCGGGCCGGTCTCGGGGTCGTCCGGGCGGGGGTGGGCGAGGCGGCGCAGGACCGCGAGGCGGCGGCCGACCGTGTCGGAGCGGGGCGAGAGGCGTTCGTGCGGCAGCGTCTCCCAGGAGGGGTAGTCCACGACGCCGTCCGGCGGCAGGATCGTGCGCAGCGCGGCGGCCAGGTCCTCCGCCTCGCGGCCCGTGGCCGTCACGGCGAGGACGGGGCGGCCGCTCTCGCGGGCCAGCGCCGCCACGGCGAAGGGGCGCGCCGCGGGCGGCCCGACCAGATCGACGTGCGAGCGGTGGCCGTCGGTGGCGGCCTTGACCGCCTCGGCGAGTGCCGCGTCCTTGACGACAGCGTCGAGCAGACCGTGCAGGCTCATGGAAGGCTTTCTCTCGGGCCGGGGGGCCTCCAGCCTACGACTCCGGGTCGGCCGGTGCGGGTCCTCGGCGCGGGGCGCCCGGTGGGGTGGGGCCGTGCCTGGCGCACAATGTTGCGACAACGGGATGGGAAGGCCCCCGCCACGGGGCTCCGCCCCGGACCCCGCTCCTCGAACGCCGGAGGGGCCGAATCTGACCAGGAAGTCACCCCCATGCCCGGAGCACAGCCCGACGCCCCCGCGCAGGAGCGCGGCGACGAGCTCATACCGTCGCGGGACCAGGCCCGTCCCGGCCCCCGCCCAGGGCGGCCCCGCGGCGTCTGGGACCGCGTCCCGCATCTCCTCGCCGCCGCGCTGTTCCTCGCATACGCCGTCGTGTCCGTCGGGCGCTACCGGCGCCTGGAGACCCGCTCCTGGGACCTCGGGATCTTCGAGCAGGCCGTGCGGGCCTACGCGCGTCTCCAGGCGCCGGTCGCCGACCTCAAGGGGCCCGGCGCCAACATCCTCGGCGACCACTTCAGCCCCGTCACCGCGCTCCTCGCGCCCGCCTACCGGCTCTTCCCCTCGCCCGTCACCCTGCTCGTCGCCCAGGCGCTGCTCCTCGCCGTCTCCGCGATCCCCGTCACGCGGGCCGCGACCCGGCTGCTCGGGCGGGTCTCGGGGCTCGCCGTCGGCGTCGCCTACGGCCTGTCCTGGGGCCTCCAGCGCGCCGCCGACTTCGACTTCCACGAGATCTGCTTCGCCGTACCGCTGATCGCGTTCTCCCTGGAGGCCCTGTTGCGGCAGCGGTGGCGGGCCGCGCTGCTGTGGGCGCTGCCGCTGATCGTCGTGAAGGAGGACCTCGGGCTCACGCTCGCCGCGATCGCGCTCGTCGTCGCGTTCCGCGCGCACCGGCGCGGCCACGCGAAGGCGGTGCCCGAGGCCCTCGCCGTCGCCGCCTTCGGCGCGGTCGCCACCCTGGTCACGCTCACCCTGGTCATTCCCGCGTTCAACTCGGGCGGCGCGTACGACTACTGGGACAAGGTCGGGGAGGGCGGCGCGGCCTCCGGGGCGTTCGAGGGGCTCGGCACGAAACTGCGCACCCTCGCCTGGCTGCTGATCCCCACCACCGGGCTGCTCGCCCTGCGCTCGCCGCTGCTGCTGGTCGCGCTGCCCACGCTCGGCTGGCGCTTCCTGTCCGGCGACGACCACTACTGGGGCACCGACTGGCACTACAGCGCCGTCCTGATGCCGGTGCTGCTGCTCGCCCTCGTCGACGCCGTGGACATCTCCCGCCGCAGCGGGCGGCCGTGGCTGCGCCAGTACGCCGACCGGCTGCCGGCCTGTGTCGCGGCCGCCGCGCTCGCCCTGACGACGTCCCTGCCGCTGGCGGGTCTCACCGAGGCGGGCACCTACCGCAAGAGCCGGGAGGTGGTGGCGGTGGAGCGGATGCTGGAGCGGGTGCCGGACAACGCCACCGTGGAGGCGAACATCGGGCCCATCAGCCGGCTCACCTCCCGCGCCCGCGTCTTCTGGGTGGGCGCGGCCCGCCCGGTCGTCCCCCGGTACGTGGCCCTCGACATCCGCTCGGGCTGGACGAAGGACCCGGTCGCGTACGCCGAGAAGCTGCACCCCGGCACCCATTACGTGGCGGAGGACGCCGCGTACGGGTACGTCCTGCTGCGCAGGGTCTGAGGCAAGGACCTCGCGCGGGGCACGGGCGGGGGCGCGGACGGCAGACGGCCCCGGCGGACGCGCGTCGCGCATCCGCCGGGGCCGGTCTCCCCCGCACCCCCGTGGCGGAGGCTATTCGGTGGCGATCGCGTTCAGGACGTTCATCCGGCCGGCCCGGAAGGCCGGGACCAGCGCGGCGAACAGGCCCACGAACGCCGACCCGATGAAGACCGCAATGATCGTCGGCCACGGGATCTCCAGGACCTTCAGCCCCTCCAGGGCGAGGAGCTTCTGGGCCGTCGCCCCCCAGCCCATGCCGAGCCCGAGGCCCAGCAGCGCGCCGAAGAGGGCGATGACCACCGACTCCAGGCGGATCATGCGGCGCAGCTGGCGGCGCGAGAGGCCGATCGCCCGCATCAGGCCGATCTCGCGGGTGCGCTCGACCACCGAGAGGGCCAGGGTGTTCACCACGCCGAGGATGGCGACGATGATCGCGAGGCCGAGCAGGCCGTAGACCATGTTCAACATCTGGCCGACCTGGTTCTTCAGGTCTTCCTTGAAGTCCGTCTGGTCCATGACCTTGTACTGGGGGTAGGTGGCCAGGGACTCCTTCAGGGACTTGTAGGCGGCGTCCTGTCGGCCCTTGTCGGCCGTGGCGAACATGATCGAGTTCTGCGGCATCCGGTCCGCCGGGAGGTACTTCTCCACGGTCGTGATGTTCGTGTACATCGCGCCCTTGTCGACGGAGCCTTCGTCCGAGGTGATCGCCGCGAGCCTCAGCTCGGCCGTCTTCCCGTGCTCGAAGGCGATCTTCAGCTCGTCGCCGACCTTCAGCTTGTACTTCTTCGCGAAGTCGCCGCCGACCGACATGGCGTTCTCGCCGTACGCGGCGGACAGTTCGCCGGCGACCGTCTCGCGGCGCAGGTCCTCGGCGTACGTCGGGTCGGCGGCGCTGAGGCCGATGCCGTCCGCCGTCCTGCCGCCGGGCGTGGTCAGGTCCGCCTCGACCTCCTTGTAGCGGGTGATGTGGCCGATGTGGTCGGCCTTCTCCAGGGCCGCGGCGGCCTTCTCCGTGATGAAGCCGCCGGGCTGGGTGGACTGCACGATGAAGTCCGCGCCGACGGACTTGTCCAGCTCGTCCGTGGCGGAGGCGACCATCGAGGAGCCGACCACCGAGAGGCAGGCGACCAGCGCGAGGCCGATCATCAGGGCCGCGCCGGTGGCGCCGGTGCGGCGCGGGTTGCGCAGGGCGTTGCGTTCGGCCATCCGGCCGACCGGGCCGAAGGCCCGCAGCAGGACCGCGCTGAGGACCCGGACGACACCGGAGGCGAGCACCGGGCCGATGACGACGAAGCCGATGAGGGTCAGGACGACGCCGCCGCCGAGGAAGAGCGAGCCTTCCTTGGCCTCGTCGGCCCGCGCGGCGGTGTAGAGGCCGAGGACGCCGACGCCGGTGAGGGCCAGGCCGATGACGGCGCGCAGCGCGCTCGCCCTGCCGTCGGCCGGGGTGCCCGCGTCGCGCAGGGCGGCCATCGGGGAGACCTTGCCGGCCCGGCGCGCGGGGAGGTAGGCGGCGAGGACGGTGACGACGACGCCGAGGACCATGCCGACCACGGGGGTCGTCCAGTTGACGGTGAGGTCGCCGGTGGACAGTTCCATGCCGATGCCGGACATGAGCTTCATCAGTCCGACGGCGAGGCCGATGCCCGCGCCGACGCCGAGGACGGAGCCGAACACGCCGAGCAGCAGGGCCTCGACGAGCACGGAGCGGTTGACCTGCTTGCGGCTGGAGCCGATGGCGCGCATCAGGCCGATCTCGCGGGTGCGCTGGGCGACCAGCATCGAGAACGTATTGATGATCAAGAAGATGCCGACGAGGAAGGCGATCCCGGCGAAGCCGAGCATCGCGTACTTCATGACGTCCAGGAAGCTGCTGACGGACTTGCGGTTGTCGTCCGCGGTCTCCTTCTGCGTCTTGATGTCGTAGGCGCTCTTGTCCACGGTGGCCGCCACGTTCGCCTTCAGCCGGGTGTCGCTGACGCCTGCGGCGGCGGTGAGGTTGAGGTGGGTGAACCGGCCGGTGGCGCCCAGGAGTTCGCGCTGGGCGGTGGCGGTGTCGAAGTAGACGATCGCGGCGCCGGGGTTGGTGACCTTGAAGGTGGTGATGCCGGAGATCTTCGCGGTGTGCTCGCCGGTGGCGGCGATGGTGCGCAGCTTGTCGCCGATCTTCAGGTCGTGCTTGTCGGCGGTGTCGGCGTCGACCATCATCTCGGTGGGTCCGCGCGGGGCGTGGCCCGAGGTGATGTCCATCGAACGCAGTTCGTTGCGCGTCCAGTTGCCGGCGATGGTCGGGCCGCCGTTGCTCGGGCCCAGGTTCTTGTTGGCGGAGTCGACGACGGTCACGCTCTGGCTGACGACCGCGCCCTCGGCGGCCCGGACGCCGTCGGCCTTCTTCACCTCGGTGAGGACGGAGGCGGCCATCGACTCCGGTCTGCCGCTGCGCGGGGCCTCGTTCGGGTCCTCGGCGGACTTGGGGGAGACCGTGACATCGGCGGACGTCGCCGCGAAGAGCTTGTCGAAGGTGGTGCCCATGGTGTCGGAGAAGACGAGCGTGCCGCACACGAACGCCACCGACAGGACCACGGCCACCGCGGAGAGCGCCATACGGCCCTTGTGCGTGAAGAAGTTGCGCATCGAGGTCTTGAGGACGGTCATGACGTGCGCCCCCGGGCGTCGAAGGACTTCATGCGGTCCAGGACCTGGTCGGCGGTCGGGTGGTGCATCTCGTCCACGATCCGGCCGTCGGCGAGGTACAGCACCCGGTCCGCGTACGAGGCGGCGACCGGGTCGTGCGTGACCATCACGATGGTCTGGCCCAGGTCGGTCACCGAGCGGCGCAGGAAGCCCAACACCTCGGCACCGGCACGGGAGTCGAGGTTCCCGGTCGGCTCGTCACCGAAGATGATCTCCGGCCGGGAGGCGAGCGCGCGGGCCACCGCGACGCGCTGCTGCTGGCCGCCGGACAGCTCGGTCGGGCGGTGCTTGAGCCGCCCGGCGAGGCCCACGGTCTCCACGACCTGGTCGAGCCAGGCACGGTCGGGCTTGCGGCCGGCTATGTCCATGGGGAGCGTGATGTTCTCCAGCGCGTTGAGCGTCGGGAGCAGGTTGAACGCCTGGAAGATGAAGCCGATCCGGTCCCGGCGCAGCTGCGTGAGCTTCTTGTCCTTCAAACCGGTGATCTCGGTCTCGTCCAGGTGGATCTGCCCGGAGGTGACGGTGTCGAGACCGGCGAGGCAGTGCATCAGGGTGGACTTGCCTGAGCCGGAGGGGCCCATGATCGCGGTGAACTGCCCGCGGGCGATGTCCACGTCGATGTGGTCGAGCGCGACCACCCGGGTCTCCCCCGAGCCGTACGCCTTCACGACCTGGCGTGCCCGTGCCGCCACGGCCGTACGCCCTCCAGTGCCCCCGTGCCTGGGTGTGGTCACAGCCGTTGTCACGGTACGTCTCCTATGTCGGTCATGCGGTGTAGCGGATGTCGTGAAGTCTTCGCCGTACGAAGAAGTCTGGCGTCCCCGAGTGGTCCGGCGCGCTGGTGCTCGGCCCCGTCTTTTGCGGGGGAAAACCCCACCCCTGCGGGTGCGGTGCGCCATAAAGCCAATCTAAGGACCGGCCGGGGCCCGCTCATCCTCCGGCAGTACGAACCCTCCCCGGTCCGAAGTACGGAGGTTCCCCTAGGGGATCTCCACCCGCTGGTGGAGATCGACTCAGGGTTCGCTCCACCCTGCCCTCCACCCCCCACGGGTGAGAAGGTGGCCCGCAGCAACTGGGTGCAGGGGGAAGGGATCGCCGTGGACGCGCAGCACGCGATACGCAACCGGGGGGCGGTCGTCGCCGCGCTGATGCTGGCCATGGCGCTGACCGCGGTCGACGCCACCATCGTGTCGACCGCCGTCCCCCAGATCGTGGGCTCGCTCGGCGGCTTCCCGATCTTCTCCTGGCTCTTCTCCGGTTACCTCCTGGCCGCCACGGTCACCCTGCCCGTGTACGGCAAGCTCTCCGACACCTTCGGCCGCAAGCCCGTCCTCCTCACGGGCTGCGTGCTGTTCCTGCTCGGCTCGGCCCTGTGCGCGCTCGCCTGGAACATGGAGTCGCTCATCGCCTTCCGCGTCGTGCAGGGCCTCGGCGGCGGCGCCATCCAGGGCACCGTCCAGACGCTCGCCGCGGACCTGTACCCGTTGAAGGAACGCCCCAGGATCCAGGCGCGGTTGTCGACCGTGTGGGCCGCCTCGTCGGTCGCGGGCCCGGCCCTCGGCGGCGTCATCGCCTCCTCGGCGGACTGGCGCTGGATCTTCCTCGTCAATCTGCCGATCGGGGCGCTCGCCCTCTGGCTGATCGCGCGTCATCTGCACGAGCCGGCCAGGGAGGCGATGGCGCGGGGCCGCGTCGACTGGCCCGGCGCGCTCGCCGTCTTCGCCTGTGGCGGCGTACTGCTGACCGCGCTCGTACAGGGCGGCGTCGCCTGGCCGTGGCTGTCGGCGCCCTCGCTCGCGCTGTTCGCCGCCGGGCTCGCGCTGGTGGCCGTCGTCGTCCTCGTCGAGCGGCGGGCCGCGGAGCCGATCATCCCCGGCTGGGTGTGGCGGCGGCGCACCATCGCGGCGGTGAACCTCGCGCTCGGCGCGCTCGGCCTGCTGATGGTCGCTCCCACCGTCTTCCTGCCCGCCTACGCCCAGTCCGTGCTCGGACTCGCCCCGGTCGCCGCCGGGTTCGTGCTCTCCGTTATGACCCTGAGCTGGCCGGTCTCCGCCGCGTTCAGCCAGCACGTGTACCGCAGGATCGGCTTCCGGGACACCGCGGTCGCCGGCATCCTCGCGGCGGCCCTGATCCTGTGCGCCTTCCCCCTGCTCCCCTACCCCGGCAGCGCCTGGCAGCCCGCCCTGGTCATGCTGCTCCTCGGCGCGGCGCTCGGCCTCTTCCAGCTGCCGCTGATCGTCGGCGTCCAGTCCACCGTCGGCTGGGCCGAGCGCGGCACCGCCACCGCGTCCGTCCTGTTCTGCCGCCAGATCGGCCAGACCCTCGGCGCCGCCCTCTTCGGCGCGGTGGCCAACGGCGTGCTGAGCGCACGGCTGGGCGGCTCCGGCTCGCTCGACTCGGTGGCCCGCGCCCTGGAGGACCCCGGCTCCGTCGCCGACCCGGAGCGGCTGCGCCGGGCGGTGGACGCGGCGGTCGACGCCGTCTACATGGGCGCGGCCTGCGCGGCCGCCCTCGCCCTGCTCGCCCTGCTCCTCGTCGCCCCGCGCCGCTTCCCGGTCCTCAAGGACCCCCGGTCACAAAAGGACCTCCAGCACCGAAGCAGCACGGGGTGAAGGGGCGGGCGGGGGGTTGACCGGGGCGCACGGGCGGGCGCGGGGCGGAGGGGCGAGCAGGGGCGCACGGGCCGGCACGGGGTGGACGGGCGAGCGGGCCGGGCGGCGGAGGCATTCGCCGCCCGGCAACGGGGCGGCCCCGCGCCGGACGGACTACGGCGTCTCCTCCGCCGGGGCCCGCCCCGTGAGGGCCGCGAGACTGCTCCGTACGTGATCCATGTGCGCCCGCACCTCGTCCCACCTCTCCCCGTGCTCCCGCAGCACCCGCTCCGTCTCCCGGATGATCCGCTCCTCCCGCAGCCGCGCCTGGGCGACGATCTCCGCGCCCCGCGCCTGCGCGTCCTCCTCCCCGTGCCGCGCGGCCTCCTCCGTCTCGGCGAAGGCCCGCTTGGCCGCGGCCAGCCGTGCCTCGGCGGCGGCGATCCGCTCCGTGTCCCGCGCGTCCGCCGCCGTCTCCCGCTCGGCGATCTCCCGCTCGGCCGCCTCCCACCGCTCGGCCTGTTCCTTCTCCCGCTCGGCAAGCAGCCCCTCGCACCGCTGCCGCGTCTCCCGCAGCGCGGCCAGCGCCTCGCCGCGCCACTCCTTGACGTCCCGCCGGGCGGAGATCCGGGCGTCGTCGGCCGTGGCCCGGTCCTCCAGGAGCCGCCGCCTGACCCACTCGTCGGCGTCGGCGGTCACCTCGTCGGCGTACGCGCGGGCCGCCTCCCGCACCTCGCGCCCCTCGGCGTCGGCCTCCTCCGTCTCGGCCCGCGCCTGTGCCCGCGCCGCCTCCCCCACGGCGGCCGCCTCCGCCTCCGCGAGCGCCAGGATCTGCCGGGCCCGCTCGCCGAGCGTCTCGTACGTCTGCGGGGCGAGCCGCGACACCGCGTCCCGCAGCTGCTCGGCCCGGGCCTCCATGTCCTTGGCCAGTACGGTCAGCCGGGCGGCGCGCTCCCACGCCTCGTCCCGCTCCTGGGAAAGACCGGCGGCGTACGCCTCCACCTGCCGGGGCCGGTAGCCGCGCCCACGCACGGTGGTGAAGCCGTGCGGCGACGGCGATGCACCGCTGCTGCTCATCCTGGGAACCCCTCTCCGACGTACCTCACGCGTACAGCGCGATTGGCGCACATCTTGATGGATCAAGCGGAAGCGCTCATAACGCGACACTCCGCCCGCTCCACCCGGTCAAGGATGCGGTAATCGCCCCGGAAACCCGAAAGCCCCGGCACGCGAAGGCGCCCGGCCCGTCGTACGGGCCGAGCGCCTTGTGCAGTCTTCGCGCGCCCCGGGCTACAGCAGCCCGTCCCACATCTGTTCCAGGAGCACCGACCACCAGCTCTCCGGTGACGCGAGCGCCGCCGGGTCCAGGGCGGCCAGCTGGTCCTGGAAGTCGACGGTCCAGCGGCCCGCCTGCTCCTGGTTGAGACCGAAGCGCAGTCGCCACATCCGGCCGAGCAGCGCCATGCAGCGCGCGAACTCGGGCAGGCCCGTGTTCACGAACTGCGGCGGCACGGGGGCGCCGCCGGGACCGGCCTCCACCGGCACGGCCACGATGTTCGCCGTGCCGTACTGGACGCAGAGCGCGCGTCCGAAGTCGCTGCCCATCACCAGGTACGAGCCCGCGTCCGACGCCGGCCGCACGCCCCGCTCCTGCGCCAGCTCCGCCAGCGTCGGCACCGGCCGGCCCGGCTGGGCCTGCGCCCAGAAGAACGGCCCGAAGTCGACGGGCAGCCCCGCCACCACGAGGGTGTGCGCCACGATGTCCGGCACGCCCTGCCGGGACACCGCCCGCTGGTCGAAGCGGAAGATGCCCGGGCCGAAGGCCGCGGCCAGCTCCTGCGCGACGCCCTCCGGCGGGATCGCCGGAACGTGCGGCAGCTGCCGCACCGGCGCCCGCACCGGCGCCGGGCGGGCCGGGCCGTCCGCCACCTGGTGCAACTCGCCCTGGTGCGCGAGGAGTTCCCGCATGCCCTGCTGACGGGACGCGTGGTCCCTGCCGTACGGGGCGATGGAGGTGATCCGCGCCTGCGGCCACGTCTCCCGGATCATGCGGGCGCAGTACGCGCCCGGCAGCTCGCAGGACTCCAGTTCGGTGTGGAGTTCGAGCACTTGCTGCGGCGGCACGTTCATGCCGCGCAGCTCGTGCAGGATCTGCCACTCCGGGTGCGGGGTGCCGGGTGCCGAGCGGCGGATGAGCTGCTGCTCGGAGCCGTCGGCCGCGCGATAGCGCAGCACGGCCTGGTAGCCGGGGCCCACGGTGGGCCGGCCGACGGGCGGCTGCGGATAGCCGTACGGCTGTCCGGGCGGCCCGGGCCGTACCGGCGCCGGCGGAGGCGGCATCCCCGGCCCGCCCGGGCCGCCGACGGCGGGCCCGGCGAGCATCGTCGCCGCGTGGTGGACGCCGCCGCCGGGGGGCGGCGGAGTGCCGGGGGCGCCGGGGGGCCCGGGGGGCTGGGGCGCGCCGGGAACTCCGGGCGGCCCGGGGGGCCCGGGCGGCTGGGGAGCGCCGGGCGGCTTGATCCCGCCGGGTCCACCGAGGCTCGGGTCAGCGAACATCGTCGCGGCGTGATGCACACCGCCCGGAGGCGTACCGGGCGGCCCGGGCGGTCCCGGAGGCTGCGGTGCGCCGGGAGCGCCGGGAGCGCCGGGCGGCCCGGGCGGCTGCGGGGCGCCGGGCGGCTTGATCCCGCCGGGTCCACCGAGGCTCGGGTCAGCGAACATCGTCGCGGCATGGTGCACACCGCCCGGAGGCGTACCGGGGGGCTGCGGGGCGGCGGGCGGCTTGGGCCCCTCGGGGCCGAGCGAGGAGACGAGCTGCGTCGGGACGTAGCCGCCGGCGGGAGTACCGGGAGCGCCGGGCCCCGAAGGCGGCGGCGTCGCTCCAGCAGGCCGGGGCTCCTCCTGCGCCGTGCCGGAACCGGCGCCGTCGCCGCCCTGCGGATACCCGTACGCGGAGGCATCCGGCGCGGGCGGCACGGACGAACCCGACGCCGCCTGCGGCCCCTTGCCCCCACCCGCGACCGGCCCCTGCGGGTACCCGTACGCGGAAGCATCCGGCACTCCAGGCGGCGGAGGCGGAAGAGGCGGCCCGGCGGGCCCGTGCGACCCGGCCGGCCCACCCGCACCCTGCGCCGCCGACGAACCCGACCCACCCGCCACCGGGCCCTGCGGATATCCGTACGCCGAAGCATCCGGCACCCCGGGCGGAGGCGGAAGAGGCGGCCCAGCGGGCCCCTGCGACCCGGCCGCCCCACCCGCACCCTGCGCCACCGACGAACTCGACCCACCCGCGACGGGGCCCTGCGGGTACCCGTACGCCGAAGCGTCCGACGGCTGCGGCGGCGCGGCGGCGTCGCCCGTGGCCGGGCTTCGGCCCTGTCCCGGGCCCTGCGGGTATCCGTACGCGGACGCCTCCCCGGGGGACGAGGCGTCCAGCGCCGGGGCGATCGCCGTCGGCGGGAGGTGGCTGCCGCCGTGCATCAGGGCCGTCTTGGCGTCCGGTGCCACGCCCCGCGGCCTGGCCTCGTCCTCGTCCTCGGCTACCAGCGGCGGCGCGAACACCGTCGCGGGCGCCGGTACCGAGAAGTCGTCGCCGGAATCGGCGTTGGTGTCCGTACCGGCCCACGGGGTCGCCCCCATGGGCACGCCCGGCGACGTCACGGGCAGGTCGTCCTGGCGGGCGGGCTCGCTGTCCTCGTCCGGGGCGGCCGCCGCCGGCCACGGCGTGCCGCCCTCCGGCACGGAAGCAGCGGCGGAGGCAGCGGCGGGCGCCGCCTCGGGAGCCGGATGCCCGGCGTCGGCGGGCAGGGAGTCGCCGGACCCGACGTCGCCCGGCGCGGAGCCGGCGGACGCGGAGTCGGAGGCCGCGGAGTCGGAGGTCGCGGAGTCGGAGGTCGCGGAGTCGGAGGTCGCGGAGTCGCCCGGCGCCACCGCCTCGGAGCCGGGGTCCGCGGACGACGCCCCCGCGTCCGACCCGGCCGAGCGCCGGTCGGGGATGCCCATCTTGTCCGCCGCCTCCTGGAGCCACTCCGGCGGAGTCAGCAGGAACGACGTCTGATTGAGGTCGACCCGCGCCGGCGGCGGCACGACCGCGTCCTGCGGCGCCACGTCCGGCAGGCCGTACTCCTCCTCGTACCTGCGGATCACCTCGCCCACGGGAAGCGCGGGCCACAGCGTGGCCTCGCCGCTGTCGCGGGCGATGACGAGCCGCTGGTCGCCGCCGTCGGACACCGGACCGTTCTCCCGGTCCTGCGCCCACACCACGAACCCGAGGTCGAACTCCCGGACCCGCACCTCCCGGTGCTGATGGCCCGGCACATCGCCGTTGATCCACTCTTCGGCGCGCTCCTGCGCCTGCGCGAAGGTCACCATCGCCTAGTCACTCTCCAGCCGAGGACACGGGAACGGCGCGCGCGAAGCCGCCGTCCACCATCAGGTTCGCCACGGTCTCCAGCTCCGGCGGATTGCCCGCGAGCCGCGACAGGAACGCGTCGAAGTCGTCGCCGCACGGCAGCAGCAGCCGCCGCACCCGCTCGGCGGGCGGCCACCCGGCCGCTTCCGAGACGTCCCGCGCGTCGTCGTACGCGCAGAACCACACGGAACCGACCCGCTCGCCCTTCACCTTGACGGCGAGCAGCCCGCCCTGCACGAAGCCGACCCCCAGGTAGTCCTTGGTGAGATGGTCGCGCAGGCACTTGTTGACGTACACCAGGTCGTTGACCGCGGCCACGTCCCGCACCGTGAAGAACGGCTGGTCCACCAGCAGTCCCAGCTCTGCGTCGAGCGCCGCGCCCACCGGCGCGCAGCCGCCCGCCGCCTTGAGGAAGGAGCGGTAGGCACCCGGCAGCCGGTGGCCGAGGTCCTCCTCCACGCCCTGCACCTGCTGTTCGCTCACCGCGACCGCCGCCTTCGGCAGACCGAAGTGTGCGGGCCGCGTCTCCTGGAGCGGGCGCGTGCCCCGCTTGTCGTGGTCCACGGCCGTCGTCGCGATCCCGCCGTGGTGCCGCAGCAGCGCCTTCACCTCGACCGGCACCAGCTCCAGGCGGCGGCCGCCCGGCACGTGGTGCCAGGTCCAGCCGTGCGGGGTGGCCACCGGGGGAATCGTGTCCCACAGCTCGTGGCCCTCCGCCGCGAGCGCCGCGTTCGCCGACACGTAGTCCGTCAGGCGCAGTTCGTCCACGCCGAAACCCTCGGGGGGCTCCGCGATCTCGGCGGCGGCCCGGGCGTAGGGCGAGAAGTCCGGATAGCCCCGCTCGTCCACGCGCACCCCTCTGGGGTGGCGGGCGGCACGGACCGGGTCCGGGAAGTGCACGACCTGCCCGGCGTAGGCCGCGTTCGGCGGCGCGGACTGCTGCCCCAGCCGACCTGTCGTCATGGCGGTTGCCCCCTGCGGCACGGTGAAAAGTTCTGATTCTGCCGATTTCGAGCCGTGGATCCTGGTTCCCTCGGCCCCTGGTACTGCGGATGTCGACACAGCCTATGCGCAAGGGCCGCACCGGTCACCGGGCCTCCGCTTCCATGACCAGCAGCCACCAGGCCGTCACCGTGCGACGAAACCCGGGGCGGGGCAGGCGTGTCGCAGAGCCCCAGCTTCCGCACCACCCGCCCCATTTGACAGGCTGTCCCCCGCGGCGCGGGGGCGTGGCACACCCGCGGGGACGACCGCGAGCAAGGGGGAGGGGCACAGCATGATGCACACGGCACAGAGCGAGACGACCGGCCGCACGCCGGCCACGACCGGACAGGCCACGGCGGAGGCGGTGCCCGGCACCGTCTCCGGCGACCCACGCATCGGCTGGAGCAGCACCGCCGCGCACGCCCCGATCCTGCGCCAGCGCCGCGACGGCATCCTGCCGACGGTGGCCGCCGCGCTCTCCGTACGCGGCCAGACCACCCTCACCTGCACCCCGGGGCGCGGCGAGGAGCCGCCCGCGCTGCACCCGCTCGTCCAGGACTTCCTCGACACCCTCACCAGCGGTCAGCGCGAACGCTTCACCGGCCGCTGCGCGGAGACCATCCTCATCTCCCGGCATCTCACGGCGGCCGACGCGAGCCGCTCCAAGCGGGCCTCGCGCAGACCCATGACCAACGGCGAGGCCCGCAAGGCCCTCAAGCACGCGAAGCTCACCACCCGCCGCATCCGCGAGGACGGCGACCCCCTGCACGGCTCCTTCGCCGAGCTGTGCCGCTCCTGTACCGCCCTCACGGCGCACTTCGGCGTACGAGTGGTGGACCCGACGCCCGCCGACCACTGACCGCCGCCCGTCCTGCCGCCCGCACCTTTGCCCGCCGCCGACCGAACAAGGGCCCCATGCACGCCGACCACACCGCCCCCGCCGCCCGCGCGGGCGCCGCCCCGCTGCCCGTCCCCGTCGACGCCGCCCTGCTCGCGGCCGGCTGGCGCCCCGGGCGCTGGGACATCAAGCAGGCCGAGATCTGGGCCGACGCGCTGCGCCGGCACACCTCACCGGCCGGGCACCGGCACTCCGTCTTCCCGGCCGCCGTGGAGGCCTGGGCCGAATTCGGCGGGCTGCACATCACCCCGCAGGGCCCCGGCCGCCAGATAGCGCCCGCCACCGTGCACCTCGACCCGATGTACGGCCTGCACCTGGCCCGCACCCTCGGCGACCTCGGCCGGGCCCTCGGCACCCAGGTGTGCCCCATCGGCGAGGAGACGGACACCCAGGCGCTACTCGCCATCGACGCCCAGGGCCGGGTCTACAGCCTGGACCACAGCGGTGACTGGTTCCTCGGCGCCCGCCTCGACCAGGCCCTCGCCACGCTCGTCACCGGCGTCCGGCCGACCCGGCTGACGGCGAGCTGACCGGCGTACGCGCGCGGCGAGGTCAGTACGCGCGCCAGGCCGGCACGCGCGCGAGGTCAGCCGGCCGGGGCGGCGGCGGGCAGGACCGCCGAGACACGGAAGCCGCCGCCGTCCGTCGGGCCCGACACGAAGACGCCGCCGAGTCCCGTGACCCGCTCCTTCATGCCCACCAGGCCATTGCCGCCGCTGGGCAGTCGCGCGTCCGTCGAACCGGCCTTCGGCGGCGGCTCGTTCTCCACCTGCATCGCGATCTCCGCCCCGCGGTGCGCGAGCCGTACGTACGTCTTGGCGCCCGCCGCGTGCTTGTGCACGTTCGTCAGCGCCTCCTGGACCACGCGGTACGCGGTCTGCTCCACGTCGGCGGCGTAGTCCCGCGGCTCCCCCTCGACCGTCAGGTCCACCGCCATGCCGGCGGCCCGCGACTGGCCCACCAGTTCCTCCAGCTCCGCGAGGCAGGGCCCGTCCTCGTCCACCGCGCGCGAGGCGGCCACGGCCGCCGCGTACCCCACGGCGGCCAGCGGCACCGGCTCCGCCGGCCGCGCGCCCCTCGTCCCGTCGCCGGTGCGCAGCACGCCGAGCATCTCCCGCAGCTCGGTCAGCGCCTGGCGGCCCATGTCACCGACCAGCGCCGCGTTCTTCACGGCCTTCTCCGGATCCTTGCGCGCCACCGCCTGCAACGCCGCCGCGTGCACCACCATCAGGCTCACCCGGTGCGCCACCACGTCGTGCATCTCGCGGGCGATCCGCGTGCGCTCCTCGCCCCGCGCCCACTCCGCGCGCTCCTCCGCGCGCTCGGCGAGCAGCTGGAGTTCGCGCTCCAGGTCGTCCGCGCGCTCCCGCAGGCTCTCCATCAGCCGCCGCCGCGCCCCCACATACAGTCCGAGCAGCACCGGCGGCGCCGTCACGCCGATCGCCGCGGCGACGGCGAAGAACGGCACGAACTCACTGCCTATGGGCGGGTGCGCCCCTTCCTCCGCCAGGTCCCGGCTCGCCCGCACCAGCGCGACGATGAGCGTCCCCGCCATCGACATGCCCGCGAGCGCGCCGGTGACGCGGCGCGGCAGCTCCGAGGCCGCCAGCGTGTAGAGGCCGACGATCGTCAGCAAGAAACCCATCTGGGCGGGCGTGATGGCGATGGAGACGAGCACCACGGCGACCGGCCAGCGCCGCCGGAACAGCAGCGACGCCCCCGCGAGGGAGCCGAAACAGATCCCCACCGCCGTCGGCAGCCCCGCGTCCCGGGCGAAGGCCACCCCCTCTGCGCCGCACTCCACCGCGGACACCACCGCGAGCCCCACGTCCAACGCGGCCCCGCGCCGCCTCTCCCACCACCACGGCCCGGTCATGGCCGCGGTGTGGTCGTCCCCCGTCATGGTCATGTGTCTCAGCGTACGGGCGTTCCTCGCCGCTTTTCCGGTGAGTTTCCGGTGCCCCCTGGCGTCGCACGCGGGGCCCTCGGTGCGGCATAGTGTTGGGTGCCGATCCGGCGGACCGGGCAGATGTCCGGTCCAGACGGATTGTTCCCCCGTGGTGTAATTGGCAGCACTGTGGCTTTTGGTGCCATCTGTCCGGGTTCGAGTCCTGGCGGGGGAGCCGCACCGTACGGGTCCCGACCTCCGAGGTCGGGACCCGCCGCCGTTTCCACCCCCCTACGCCCCGGTATCCTGCGGATGTCCACCCCACAGAGGCACCAGCCATCCGAAGCCGAAGGGCATCCCCGTGAGCGCAACCCGCCCGGCCGTCATCGTCCTCGCAGCGGGTGAGGGCACCCGTATGAAGTCGGACCTTCCCAAGGTCCTGCACGAGATCTGCGGCCGGTCCCTCATCGGGCACGTGCTCCACGCCGCCTCCGCGCTCTCCCCCGAGCGGCTCGTCACCGTCGTCGGCTTCCAGAGCGAGCAGGTCCGCGAGCACCTCGGCGCCGTCGCGCCGCAGGTCCGCACCGCCTACCAGGCCGAGCAGAACGGCACCGGCCACGCCGTGCGCATCGGCCTGGAGGAGCTGGGCGCGGTCGAGGGCACCGTCGTCGTCGTCTGCGGCGACACCCCGCTGCTGACCGGCGCCACGCTCCAGCAGCTCGCCGCCACCCACACCGCCGACGGCAACGCCGTGACGGTGCTGACCGCCGAGGTGCCGGACGCGACCGGCTACGGCCGCATCGTGCGCGACGGCGAGAGCGGCGCGGTCACCGCGATCGTCGAGCACAAGGACGCCACCGAGGCGCAGCGCGCGATCCGCGAGATCAACTCCGGGGTGTTCGCCTTCGACGGCCGGCTGCTGGCCGAAGCGCTCGGCAAGCTGCGCACGGACAACAGCCAGGGCGAGGAGTACCTGACGGACGTGCTGGGCATCCTGCGCGAGGCCGGCCACCGCGTGGGCGCCTCCGTCGCCGGGGACCACGAGGAGATCGCGGGCATCAACAACCGCGTCCAACTGGCGCAGGCGCGCAAGACGTTGAACGACCGGCTGCTGACGGCGGCCATGCTCGACGGGGTGACCGTCGTCGACCCCGCCGCCACCTGGATCGACGCCACGGTGACCTTCGAGCGGGACGCGGTGCTCCACCCGGGGACCCAGCTCCACGGCGCCACGCACGTGGCCAAGGGCGCCGAGGTGGGCCCCAACACCCGGCTGCGGGACACGACGGTGGGCCCCGGGGCGCGGGTGGACAACAGCGTGGCCGACCGCGCGGAGATCGGGGAGCGGGCGAGCGTCGGCCCGTTCGCGTATCTGCGCCCGGGAACCCGGCTTGGGACCGGTTCAAAGGCGGGTACGTATGTGGAGATGAAGAACGCCACGATCGGCGCCGGTTCGAAGGTGCCGCATCTGTCGTACGTGGGCGACGCGACGATCGGCGAGTTCTCCAACATCGGCGCGGCCAGCGTCTTCGTGAACTACGACGGCGAGGCGAAGCACCACACGACGGTGGGCTCCCACTGCCGCACCGGCTCGGACAACATGTTTGTGGCTCCTGTCACGGTGGGGGACGGCGCCTACACCGCCGCCGGCTCCGTGATCACCAAGGACGTGCCGGCGGGTTCGCTGGCCGTCGCCCGGGGCCAGCAGCGGAATATCGAGGGTTGGGTGGCCCGGAAGCGTCCGGGGAGCGCGGCCGCGAAGGCGGCCGAGGCGGCTGCCCGGGAGGCGGACGGCGCAAGCTGACCGGAAACAGGTGCGTCTGACACGGCGTACCGTGATAGGTGCACACATTCGGCCGACTCGACGCACCGGGACGCGTGAGTACGGCAGCGGGAAGAACTCTCTGAGGAGACAGTGCTGTGACCGGGATCAAGACGACCGGCGAGAAGAAGTTGATGCTCTTCTCCGGCCGCGCCCACCCCGAGTTGGCCGAGGAGGTCGCACACAAGCTGGGTGTCGGCATCGTGCCGACGAAGGCCTTCGATTTCGCCAACGGCGAGATCTACGTCCGCTACCAGGAGTCGGCGCGTGGCGCCGACTGCTTCTTGATCCAGAGCCACACCGCTCCGATCAACAAGTGGATCATGGAGCAGCTCATCATGATCGACGCGCTGAAGCGCGCGTCGGCCCGCTCCATCACCGTCATCGTGCCGTTCTACGGTTACGCGCGCCAGGACAAGAAGCACCGCGGCCGTGAACCCATCTCGGCGCGCCTGATCGCCGACCTGATGAAGACCGCGGGCGCCGACCGCATCCTCACGGTCGACCTGCACACCGACCAGATCCAGGGCTTCTTCGACGGCCCGGTGGATCATCTGTTCGCGCTGCCGATCCTCGCGGACTACGTGGGCGCGAAGGTGGACCGCTCCAAGCTCACGGTCGTCTCGCCGGACGCCGGACGCGTGCGCGTCGCCGACCGCTGGTGCGACCGTCTCGGCGCGCCGCTGGCGATCGTCCACAAGCGCCGCGACAAGGACGTCGCCAACCAGGTGACCGTGCACGAGGTCGTCGGTGAGGTGCAGGGCCGCGTGTGCGTCCTGGTCGACGACATGATCGACACGGGCGGCACGATCTGCGCCGCCGCCGACGCGCTGTTCGCGCACGGCGCGGAGGACGTCATCGTGACGGCGACGCACGGCGTGCTGTCCGGTCCGGCCGCGGACCGCCTGAAGAACTCGAAGGTGAGCGAGTTCGTCTTCACGGACACGCTGCCGACGCCGGGCGAGCTGGAGCTGGACAAGATCACGGTGCTCTCGATCGCGCCGACCATCGCCAACGCGGTGCGCGAGGTCTTCGAGGACGGCTCGGTGACGAGCCTCTTCGAGGAGCAGTAAAGATCCTTTTGGGTGTGGCCTCCCGGCCGAGTAGACTGCTGAAGTTGCTCGGCGAGGGAGGCCACACCTTTGTGTGGCGGTCCGTTATCGACGCGCTCTTCGTAGCAGGCCAGTCGTATGGCCGGGTAACCCCATCCGACACCTGTTGTACGAGGAGTGCACATGTCCGAGGTCAAGATCTCCGCCGAGACCCGCAACGAGTTCGGCAAGGGCGCCTCGCGCCGCATCCGCCGCGAGAACAAGGTTCCCGGCGTGCTCTACGGCCACGGTGCCGACCCGGTCCACCTGACCCTGCCGGGCCACGAGCTGCTGCTCGCCCTGCGCACCCCGAACGTCCTGCTCTCCCTGAACGTGGACGGCAAGACCCAGCTGGCCATCCCGAAGGCCGTGCAGCGCGACGCCCTCCGTCAGGGCATCCTGAAGCACGTCGACCTGCTGCTCGTGCGCAGCGGCGAGAAGGTCACGGTCGAGATCCCGGTCCACACCGAGGGCGAGCTGGCCCCGGGCAGCAACCTCCTGGAGCACGTGCTCAGCACGCTGCCGGTCGAGGCCGAGGCCACGCACATCCCGACCGAGGTCACCGTCTCCATCGCGGGCCTGGAGGCCGGCGCGTCCATCCTCGCCAAGGACATCCCGCTGCCGTCGGGCTCCAAGCTGGCCATCGACGAGGACGCGGTCGTCCTCCAGGTCCTGGCCGCGCAGGCCGAGGAGGCCCCGGCCGAGTCCGCCGAGGGCGACGCGTCCGCCGAGGCCTGATCCTCGCGACGCACATTCGGCACGGCAGCCGCCGCTCCCTCGGGGGCGGCGGCTGCCCGCGTATGAAGGAGACACGCACGTGACGACCGACGCCAACGCGCCCTGGCTGATCGCGGGCCTCGGCAATCCGGGCCCCGAGTACGCCATGAACCGGCACAACGTGGGCTTCATGGTGGCCGACCTGCTCGCGCGGCGCATGGGCGCGAAGTTCAAGCGGGCCGCGAAGGCGCAGGCCCAGGTGGTCGAGGGCCGGATCGGGGCGCCGGGTCCCACGGGCCGCCGGGTGATCCTGGTGAAGCCCATGTCGTACATGAACGTGTCGGGCGGCCCCGTCACGGCGCTGCGCGACTTCTACAAGGTGCCCACCGAGCACGTCGTCGCGGTCCACGACGAGCTGGACATCGACTACGGCACGCTGCGGCTGAAGCTGGGCGGCGGCGACAACGGCCACAACGGCCTGAAGTCGATGACGAAGGCGATGGGCCCCGACTACCACCGGGTGCGGTTCGGCATCGGCCGCCCGCCGGGCCGGATGCAGGTGGCGGACTTCGTCCTGAAGGACTTCTCCTCGACGGAACGCAAGGAACTCGACTACCTGGTGGACCGGGCCGCGGACGCGGCGGAGGCCCTGATCATCGAGGGCCTGGAGCGGGCCCAGAGCACGTACAACTCCTAGAACGGCGAAGGGGGCGCCCCGTCAGGAGCGCCCCCTCCAGGGACGCGGGGGACTGCGCGACCAGCCCCCACGCACCCGCAGGAGTCAGCCGGTGTTCCGCAGCCCGGCCGCGACACCGTTGACGGTGAGAAGCAGCGCCCGCCCGAGCAACGGGTCAGGCTCCTGGCCGGCGGCCGCCGCTTCCCGCTGCCGCTTGAGCAGGGCGACCTGGAGATACGAGATCGGGTCGAGATAGGCGTCGCGGATCGCGAAGGTCTGCTGGAGCGCCGGGTGCGAGTCGAGCAGCTCCTTGCCCCCGGTGATCCGCAGGACTTCACGGACGGTCAGCTCGTGCTCCTCCTGGATCGTCGCGAAGACGTGTTTCAACTCGTCCGGGACGAGCGTGTCGACGTAGTGCCGGGCGATCCGCAGATCCGTCTTGGCCAGCGTCATCTCGACGTTGGAGAGGAAGTTGCGGAAGAAGTGCCAGTGCTCGTGCATCTCGTCGAGCACGGTGTCCAGGCCCGACTCCCGCAGCGCCTTCAGTCCGGAGCCGACACCGAACCAGCCGGGGACGATCTGCCGCGACTGGGTCCAGCCGAAGACCCACGGGATGGCGCGCAGGCCGTCGAGCGAGACGCCCGAGCCGGGGCGGCGCGAGGGCCGGGAGCCCAGGTGCAGGTCGGCGAGCTGGTCGACCGGCGTCGACGCGAGGAAGTACGTCGGCAGGTCCGGGTCCTCGACGAGGCGCCGGTACGCGGAGTGCGCGGCGTCGGAGACGATGTCCATCGCGGCGTCCCAGCGGGCGAGGGCCTCGTCGGACTGGCGCGGCGCGGTGTGCAGGGCGGACGCCTGGAGCGTGGCCGCGACGGTCAGTTCGAGGTTCTCGCGGGCCAGCGACGGCACGAGGTACTTGTCGGAGATGACCTCGCCCTGCTCGGTCACCTTGATCTCGCCCTCCAGGGTGCCCCAGGGCTGGGCGAGGATCGCGTCGTGCGAGGGGCCGCCGCCGCGGCCGACGGTGCCGCCGCGGCCGTGGAAGAGGCGCAGGCGCACGCCGTAGCGGTGGGCGACGTCGCGCAGCCGGCGCTGGGCGCGGTGGATCTCCCACTGGGAGGTGGTGATGCCGCCGAACTTGGAGGAGTCGGAGTAGCCGAGCATGACCTCCTGCACGTCGCCGCGGAGCGCCACCAGCCGCCGGTACGACGGGTCGGCGAGCATCTCGTCCAGGATGACGTCGGCGGCGCGCAGCTCGTCGGTGGTCTCCAGGAGCGGCACGATGCCGATCTTGGCCCAGCCGGCGTGCAGGTCGATCAGGCCGGCCTCGCGGGCGAGGACGGCGGCGGCGAACACGTCGTCGGCGCCCTGGCACATCGAGATGATGTACGACTCGATGACCTCGGGTCCGAAGACCTCCAGGGCCTTCTTGACGGTGAGGAAGACCCCGAGGGTCTTCTCGCCGGCGGCGTCCAGCGGCGCCGGGGACGGCGCGAGCGGGCGGCGCGAGCGCAGCTCCTTGGCGAGCAGCTTCTGGCGGTACTCGCGCGGCATGTCCGCGTACCGCCAGGACTCCTCGCCGAGGCGGTCGAAGAGCTGGCCGAGCGCGTGGTGGTGGGCGTCGGCGTGCTCGCGTACGTCCATGGTGGCGAGCTGGAGGCCGAAGGCGGCCAGGGTGCGGATGGTGCGGTTCATCCGGCCGTCGGCAAACAGGGCGCCCTTGTGCTCGCGCAGGGAGGTCTGGATGAGCGTGAGGTCTTCCAGCAGCTCGCTCGTGCCGAGGTAGTCGCGGCCGGGCACGTGCGCGGTGCCCTTGGCCAGGCGCTGCTTGGTGTTCTCCAGCTTCTGCCGGATGCAGGTCGCCTTGAGCCGGTAGGGCTCCTCGGCGTTGAGCCGCTTGTAGCGGGGGCTGATCTCGGGCAGCCGCTCCAGGTCGCCCTGGAGGGAGGCCTTCAGCTCGTCGGTGGCTCCGGTGTAGCGGATGGAGTTCGACAGGAAGCCGCGCAGCTCGTCGATCATGTCGAGCGCGTCGTTGATGCCGTGCTCGTGCTGGAGGATCAGGACGTCCCAGGTGACGGCGGGCGTCACATTGGGGTTGCCGTCGCGGTCGCCGCCGATCCAGGTGCCGAAGCTGAGGGGGCGGGTGCCCGCGGGCAGCTGGACGCCGACGCGCTCCAGCTCGGCGGTGAGGTCCTCCAGGACGTCACCGACGGCGCCGGCGTGCAGCTCGTCGAGGTAGTAGATGGCGTTGCGGGCCTCGTCGGCGGGCTCCGGGCGCACCACCCGCAGCTCGTCGGTCTGCCAGACGAGGTCGATGTTCTCGGCCAGTCGGGTGTCGTGGCGGCGCCGGTCGGAGTCGATGACCGGGGTCTCCAGGAGCTCGGCGACGCGGCGGAGCTTGTTGAGCACCGAGCGGCGCGCGGCCTCGGTGGGGTGCGCGGTGAAGACGGGCCGCACGTTCAGGTTCTGCACGGTCTGGCGCAGGTGCTCGGGGTCGGCGTCCTTCAGGCGGTCCGCGGTGCGGGCGAGCAGCCCGCCCTCGGCGGCGCGCCGGGCGCGCAGCTCGCGGCCGCGGTGGACCTGCTCGGTGACGTTCGCGAGGTGGAAGTAGGTGGAGAAGGCGCGGACCAGCTTGGCCGCGGTCTCCAGCTCGGTGCCGCCCAGCAGCTTGGCGGCGGCCTCGCCGTCCTCGCGCGTGAGGTGGCGGACCTTCTCGACCAGTTCGAGGAGTTCGGGGCCCTCCTGGCGTACGAGGGTCTCGCCCAGCAGGTCGCCCAGGCGGCGGATGTCGGCGCGCAGCTCGGTGCTGGCTGTACGGGTGGCCTGGCGGCCCTGGTCGTCGGCACTGCTCACAGGTGCGGCTCCTTGCAGTGGTGAAGCACGTCTGGGGTCCCGGTCAAGGATCCGGGGAGGGTTCAGAGCGGACCGCGCTGTCCGACCGGTTCCAAGGATAGATGTCACCGCGTGGCGGGGAAGTTTCGGCCACTTGCCGAGACGCCCCGCGCTGCCATACTTACGTCGCCGTAGGTTACGGAACCGTAGGAAGCGGTACCCGTACCCGTGGACACCCTCCGACCTCGACCCTCGACCCCCAGGGGACCTGCCCATGACCACAGCTTCCGATGCGCCCGCCGAGACCGATGTGATCGACGACGCTTCCACGGCCGGCGCCCCGGCCTCCGCCGCGCCGCTTCCCCCCGCCACGCTGGGCGGCGACCAGAAGCGGTCCGTCGAACAGCTGAGCCTGCTCCTGTTCATCGTCTTCCCGTTCCTCGCCCTGCTCGCGGCGGTGCCGCTGGCCTGGGGGTGGGGAGTGAGCTGGCTGGATCTCGGCCTGCTCGTGTTCATGTACTACCTGGGGTGCCACGGCATCACCATCGGCTTCCACCGCTACTTCACGCACGGCTCCTTCAAGGCGAAGCGCCCGCTGCGGATCGCGCTCGCGGTCGCCGGTTCGATGGCCGTGGAAGGGCCGCTCGTCCGCTGGGTGGCCGACCACCGCAAGCACCACAAGTTCTCCGACGCGGAGGGCGACCCGCACTCGCCCTGGCGGTTCGGTGAGACGGTCCCGGCCCTGATGAAGGGCCTGTGGTGGGCGCACATCGGATGGATGTTCGACGAGGAGCGGACGTCGCAGGAGAAGTACGCGCCGGACCTGCTCAGGGACCCGGCGATCCGCCGCATCTCCCGCATGTTCCTGTTCTGGACGATCGTCTCGCTCGCGATCCCGCCGGTGGTCGGCGGGTTGGTGACGATGTCCTGGTGGGGCGCCTTCACGGCGTTCTTCTGGGGTTCGCTGGTGCGCGTCGCCCTGCTGCACCACGTCACCTGGTCGATCAACTCCATCTGCCACGCGGTCGGCAAGCGCCCCTTCAAGTCCCGGGACCGCTCGGGCAACGTGTGGTGGCTCGCGGTGCTGTCCTGCGGCGAGTCCTGGCACAACCTCCACCACGCCGACCCGACGTCCGCGCGGCACGGTGTGATGAGGGGCCAGCTCGACTCCTCCGCCCGGATCATCCGCTGGTGCGAGCAGCTCGGCTGGGCGTCCGACGTGCGCTGGCCCTCCAAGTCCCGCATCGACGCCCGCCGACAGTCATCGGGCGCTGACGCGGCATGATGGACGACGTGGCGACCGATTCCAGCAATTCCAGTCCTGCCGGCAAAGAGAAGCAGCCCCGGCGCACCCGCCGGACCCGGATGACGGGGGCCGAGCGCCGGGAGCAGTTGCTGGACATCGGCCGCACGCTGTTCGCCTCGAAGGGATTCGAGGGCACGTCGGTGGAGGAGATCGCGGCGAAGGCCGGGGTCTCCAAGCCGGTGGTGTACGAGCACTTCGGCGGCAAGGAGGGGCTGTACGCGGTGGTCGTGGACCGCGAGATGCGCCAGCTCCTGGACATGGTGACGAGCGCGCTCACCGCCGGGCACCCCCGCGAACTCCTCGAACAGGCCGCCTTCGCCCTCCTCGACTACATCGAGACGTACACGGACGGCTTCCGCATCCTGGTCCGCGACTCCCCCGTCGCCCAGTCGACGGGCACCTTCGCCTCGCTCATCTCCGACATCGCCACGCAGGTCGAGGACATCCTGGGCCAGGAGTTCAAGGGCCGCGGCTTCGACCACAAGCTGGCGCCGCTGTACGCGCAGGCGCTGGTCGGCATGGTGGCGCTGACGGGCCAGTGGTGGCTGGACGTCCGCAAACCGAAGAAGGCCGAGGTGGCGGCGCACCTGGTCAACCTGGCCTGGCACGGCCTGGACGGCCTGGAACCGAAGCCGCGCCTGATAGGCCACCGCAAGAGCTGACGGCCCCCGGGAACGGGGGCGCGGTCAGCTGCGCGTGATGTCCTCGCCGATGACGAACCCCTTGGCGGGACCGCTCGGGATGACCGCGTCGGTGCCGTAGGGCACCCGGTGCTCGTCCTCGTAGGACGCCTTCTTCGGGTTGGGCGAACTCAGCACGAGGACGGCGCCGTCCTCGTCGAAGTCGTCGACGATCACGTAGACGGGGATGCCCGCGCGGGCGTACTCGCGGCGCTTGCGGACCCGGTCCCGCTCGATGTTGCGGCGCCCGGGCGAGACGACCTCGACGACCAGAGCGACTCCGGCGGCGTCGACGCCGAGGTCTTCTTCGTCGGGGATCTCGTCGAGGTCCTCGGGGGCCACGAAGAGGTCGGGAATCCAGACCTTGCTCCGGTGGATGAGGTTGCCGTCCTGATAAGGCGCGAGATTGCTGCCGTCCATATGGCCCTCAAGGGCCCGGCGCAGGCGGTTGATCAGCACCGTATGACGACGGCGACCGGTAGGCGACACCTCGATGGCTCCCTCGATGATCTCGGCGCGGTAGCCCTCGGGGAGATCCATGGCCTTCCACGCCTGCCACAGGACCTCGTCCAAGTCGGATACCGGGTTGTCCACCACGGGAGTCACCTCATGTGCGAGAGCGGTCATCGTGCAGCACCTCCTCCATCAGTGTGGGCGCGGGCGCCACTGCGGCACAAGCGACACCGCGACGCTATGGCGCATGGCGCGCTGTCACCCGTAGAGCCCTGGGCCTTCACCCAAAAGTGCGAGGTCAGGCCAGAGATTGCCGCTTGCCGCGACGCCGTGAGCGTCAGGCATCCCCCCTGCGCGCCACCGCGAACACCCGCCGGAAGGGGAAGACCGTGCCGTGGTCCCCGGCGGGGTATGCCTCCCGCAGGAGCGTCCCGTACTCCGTGAGGAACGCCTCCCGCGCCTCGGCGTCGTCCCCGAGCGCGGTGAGGACGGGGACGAGGCCCGTGCCCTTGACCCAGTCCAGGACGGGGTCCGGGCCCTTCAGGACGTGCAGGTACGTCGTCTCCCAGGCGTCGACCTCGCAGCCGAGCCCCGTGAGCCGCTCCAGGTAGGCCTCGGGCGTCAGGACGGCGTCCGCGTGCCGCAGCCGCCCGCCGAGCCGCTCCCGCCAGCTCCCGGACTCGGCCAGCTCCCGCATCAGGACGTGGCTCGGGGCGTCGAAGTTGCCGGGCACCTGGAAGGCGAACGTGCCGCCGGGGGTGAGCGCGGCGATCCAGGCGGGGAAGGAGTCCGGGTGGCCCGGCACCCACTGGAGGGTGGCGTTGGAGAGGATCAGGTCGTACGTCTCCGGGGCCGGGGCCCACTCCGTCGCGTCGGCGGCGGCGAAGTCCAGGCGTCCGCCGCCGTCCGTGGGGCCGGCGAGCCGCTCGGCCTCGGCCAGCATCTGCGGGGAGTTGTCCAGGCCGGTGAGGTGCGCGTCGGGCCACCGCCGCGCGAGCAGCCGGGTGAGGGTGCCGGGCCCGCAGCCGAGGTCGGCCACGCGGGGCGGGCGGCCCTCGGCGGCGGGCAGCTCGGGCACGCGGTCAAGGAGGTCGAGGAAGGGCCGGGCCCGATGGTCGCCGTGGCGCAGATACTGGCGCGGATCCCAGGTGGCGGCGGGTGTGGCGGCCGGCATGGCGGACCTCCTCGGAGTCGGGGGCGTTCGTGTGCACGCCCTTCCCGCGTCATCCTCACCCTTGAGAATCTTGACGTCAAGAGACTTCACGTCGACAGACCCCCTACACTGATCGTCATGGAGGACGAGGTCGATCGGCTGGTCGCGGCGTGGCGCAGAGAGCGCCCGGACCTCGACGTGGAACCACTTGAGGTGCTCAGCCGCGTGAGCAGGCTGGCGCGGCACCTCGACCGGGCCCGCAGGCTGGCGTTCGCCGAGCACCATCTGGAGCCGTGGGAGTTCGACGTCCTGACGTCGCTGCGGCGCGCGGGCGCGCCCTACCAGCTCTCCCCCGGCCAGCTCCTGACGCAGACCCTGGTGACGTCCGGCACGATGACCAACCGCATCGACCGCCTCGCGAAGAAGGGCCTCGTCGAGCGGCTGCCCGACCCGAGCGACCGGCGCGGCGTGCTCGTGCGGCTGACCGCCGAGGGCAGGGACCGCGCGGACCAGGCCCTGGCCGGCCTGCTGGCGCAGGAGCGGGCGATCCTCGCGGAGCTGTCCCGCGCCCAGCGGGGTGAACTGGCCGGACTGCTACGCCAGTTGACCGCCCCGTTCGACAACATCCCCGGCTAGGTCGACCGGCCCGACGCCCGCGCGCCGGGCGAGCGCGACGGCCGCGAGCGTGGAGTGCACGCCGAGCTTTCCCAGCACGTTCTGCATGTGGGTGCGCACGGTGTGCGGGGAGAGGAAGAGGCGCTCGGCGACGGCCTTCCTGCCCAGGCCCGCCACCATGCAGCGCAGCACCTCGCGCTCGCGCGGGGTCAGGGACTCCACCAGGCGCTCGGACTCGGTGCGGTGCTTGCGGGCGGCGGTCAGTTCGCGCAGGACGCCGGTGAGCAGGGCGGGCGGCAGATGCGTCTCGTCCCGCAGCACACCCCGGATGACCGTCAGGAGCCGGGAGAGCGAGCAGTCCTTGGCGACCCAGCCGCAGGCGCCCGCCTGCAGCGCGAGGGCCGCGCGGCGCGGATCGTCCTTCTCGGCGAGCACCACGGTCCGCACGGCAGGCTGGCCGGAACGGACGCCCGCGACCAGGGAGATCCCGTCGACGAGCCCCTCGGCGTTGCCCTCCTGGACGGGGACCGCCGGCCTGGCGCCCTGGAGGGCGCTCGCGGTGGCGCCCAGGTCGGCGTCGACCAGCAGCACGTCGTACCGCCGGCCTTCGGCGACCGCCCGCTCCAGGCAGCGCAGCGCGGCGGGCCCGCTCCCGGCGGCGGACACCTCCACGTCGGCCTCGGCCGCCAGCGCGGCGGCCAGCGACTCGGCGAAGATGCGATGGTCGTCCACGACCAGTACTCGGATGCGAACCACGAAAACCCCCTTCCCCGCGCTCCCGCAAGGAGCAGGGGATACCCCCGTCGAATACGTCGGAGAACGATCGGAGCGGGTACGGCGCCCGGAAACAGGGGTCGTCACAGTGGCACGGCCGCCGCCGCGCGGTCACCGCCTCCCCCATGCCGGGCGTCGCACCCGACCGTCTCGCCCCCTGATCGGCGCCGGCCCCCACCGGCACTGCCCTTCAGAGTAGGGCCGCACGCCTGGAGCGGAAGGTGATTTGCAGAACTGATTGCCCGGCGCGTTTATGGTGAGCCGTATGTTTCGTATGGAGACAGGAGTCGACAAAGAGCGGCTTGCTCTGCTTCGTTCGCGGCTCGCCGCGACGAACACGGCGGCGTCCCCGGCGATCCGCGCCCTGCGCGGCACGGTCGACGACGAGGAAGTCCCCCTGGCCCTCTGGGCGTTGGACGCGTCGGGCGGCCTCGCGGCCGGTCTGGCCGCGTACACCTGGGCCCGCTGGCTCCACGTCGACCTCCTGTGGGTCGACGACCGCCACCGCGGGGCGGGCCTCGGCTCCCGGCTGCTCGCCGAGGCGGAGCGCGTGGCCCGCGAGGAGCGGGGCTGCCTCAACTCCCGCGTGGAGACCTGGGACTTCCAGGCACCGGGCTTCTACCGCAATCAGGGGTACGACCTGGTGTGCGTGATCCCCGACTACCCCGAGGGCGTCAAGGAGTTCACGCTCACCAAGCGGCTGGGGTGAGCACCAGGGCGCCGACGACCGGCGCCGCGTAGATCAGGGGGAAGGGGATGTGCGCGTACCAGCGGGCCCGCACCACGGCGACGACGGCCCCGGTGAAGTACAGCACCAGGGCGATCGCGGCGGCGACCCCGACGAACGGCACGAACAGGCCGGCCACCAGGCCCGCGGCGCCCGCGGCCTTGGCGGTGCCGAGCCAGGGCAGCCACGACATGGGGATGCCGTAGTCGGCCATGGGGCCGACGACCCACTTCGAGCGCAGGAAGACCGAGGAGGCCGAGAAACCGGTCGTCGCGGCGGCCAGCAGAGTGATGACGACGTGTGCGGTGGACATCGAAGAGGCTCCTCATCGGGCAGTCGCCGGTGCGCCCTCGCGCCCCGGCCGGGGTCGTTCACTGCCATGACGAACCGCTTCGCGAAAGTGTGACCGCGCGGCGGGACCTGTTCGCGGCCGCCTACTTCTCCCGGCGCGCCCCCGCCGACGCCACCGCCGGGAAGATGCGCGGTGCCGTGAGGCCGGCCGAGGTGAAGGCGGTGCGGATCTCCTCTGTCACCGCGTCGGTGCCGGCGCTCTCCACCAGGACGATCGCGGAGCCGCCGAAGCCGCCGCCGGTCATCCGGGCGCCGAGCGCGCCCGCCGTGTTCGCGGTGCTCACCACCAGGTCCAGTTCCGGGCAGGAGATGCGCAGGTCGTCGCGGAGCGAGGCGTGTCCTTCGGTGAGGACGGGGCCGATCGCGCGGACGTCACCGGCGTCCAGGAGGCCGATGACCCGCTCGACGCGGTGGTTGTCGCGGACGATGTGGCGGACGTAGCGGCGGACCTTCTCGTCCGTGAGCCGCTCCAGGGCGGCGGGGAGGTCCTCGTACGCGATGTCGCGCAGGTGGCCGACGCCGAGGGCCGCGGCGCCCGCCTCGCACCCGGCGCGGCGCTCCGCGTAGGCGCCGTCGCCGAGAGCGTGCTTGACGCGGGTGTCCACGACGAGCAGCCGCAGCCCCTCGGCCGCGAGGTCGAAGGGGACCTGGCGCAGGGACAGATCGCGGCAGTCCAGGTGCAGGGCGTGGCCCTCGGCGCCGCACGCCGACGCCATCTGGTCCATGACACCGCAGGGCACGCCGACGAAGGCGTTCTCGGCGCGCTGGGCGAGGACGGCCAGTTCGGGCCGGGTGAGCCCGAGCCCGAGCAGCTCGTCGAGGGCGAGCGCGGTGACGACTTCCAGGGCGGCCGACGAGGAGAGGCCGGCGCCGGTCGGGACCGTCGAGGCCAGGTGCAGGTCCGCGCCCGTGACGGCGTGCCCGGCCTCCCGCAGGGCCCAGACGACCCCGGCGGGGTAGGCGGCCCAGCCTCCGTCGGACAGTGGGGTCAGCTCGTCGACGCGCAGTTCGGCGAGCGGGGCGTCGATGTCCGCGGAGTGCAGCCGCAGGACGCCGTCGGTGCGCGGGGAGACGGCGGCGACGGCGGTGTGCGGGAGGGCGAGCGGCAGCACGAAGCCCTCGTTGAAGTCCGTGTACTCGCCGATGAGGTTGACGCGGCCGGGGGCCGACCAGACGCCGTCCGGCGCGTACCCGTACAACTTCTCGAACTGCGCGCCGACTTCGGCTGCCGTGGCCATCAACTACCCCTTTCGCCGGGCGAACGCCCAGGCGTCGGCGACGATGCCCGCGAGGTCCGGGCGGGACGGGTGCCAGCCGAGCTTCTCGCGTGCGGTGGCGGCGGAGGCGACGAGCACCGCCGGGTCGCCGTCGCGGCGCGGGGCCATCACCTCGGGGATGGGGTGCCCGGTGACCTGGCGGACGGTCTCGATGACCTGGCGCACGGAGAACCCGTTGCCGTTGCCGAGGTTGCAGATCAGGTGCTCGCCGGGGGTGGCGGCCCCGACGGCGAGGAGGTGGGCCTCGGCGAGGTCGGCGACGTGGATGTAGTCGCGTACGCAGGTGCCGTCGTCGGTGGGGTAGTCGTCGCCGTAGACGCTGATCGCCTCGCGCCTGCCCTGGGCGACCTGGAGGACCAGCGGGATGAGGTGCGACTCGGGGTCGTGGCGCTCGCCGTACTGCCCGTAGGCGCCCGCGACGTTGAAGTAGCGCAGCGAGACGGCGGCCAGCCCGTGGGCGGTGGCCTCGCCGGTGATCATGTGGTCGACGGCGAGCTTCGAGGCGCCGTAGGGCGAGGTGGGGGCGGTCGGGTCGCTCTCCGTGATGGGAGTGCTCACCGGTTCGCCGTAGGTCGCGGCGGTGGAGGAGAAGACGAGCCTGCGCACGTCCGCGTCGCGCATGGCGGCGAGCAGGGCCATGGTGCCGCCGACGTTGTTGTCCCAGTACTTCTCGGGCTTGGCGACGGACTCGCCGACCTGTGAGAAGGCGGCGAAGTGCAGGACGGCGTCGAAGGAGGGGTCCAGCCATTTGGCGGCGTCGCGGATGTCGCCCTCGATGAAGGCGGCGCCCGCGGGCACGCCCTCGCGGAAGCCGGTCGAGAGGTTGTCGAGGACGCTCACCTCGTGGCCGGCCTCGATCAGGTGCTGGGCCACCACGCTTCCGACATAGCCCGCTCCGCCGGTGACCAGGTACTTACCGCTCATGAAGTCGCTACCTCTCGCAGTCGCTCGGCCGCGGTTTCCGGCGGCACGTCGTTGATGAACACGCTCATGCCGGATTCGGAACCCGCGAGGAACTTCAGCTTGCCCGAAGTGCGGCGGATCGTGAAAAGTTCGAGGTGGAGGGCGAAGTCGTCCCGGTTGATGCCGTCATGTCCCTCCAGGCCGGCGAAGGGCGCCTGGTGCCACGCGGCAATGTAGGGGGTGGCCGGCTGCCCCTCGCCGAAGATCCGGTCGAAGCGGCGCAGCAGTTCCAGATAGATCCGCGGGAACTCCGCGCGCGCCTCCTCGCCGAGCGCGAGCAGGTCGGGCACCCGGCGCCTGGGGTAGAGGTGCACCTCGTAGGGCCAGTGCGCGGCGTACGGCACGAAGGCCACCCAGTGCTCGCCCGCCAGGACGACCCGTTCGCCCGCGCTCTCCTCGGCGAGGATGTCGTCGAAGAGGTTGCGGCCGCCGGACGCCTCCTTGAAGGCGGCGAGCGAGCGCAGCATCAGGTCGGTGCGGGGCGTGACGAACGGATAGGCGTAGATCTGGCCGTGCGGGTGGCCGAGGGTCACGCCGATCTCGGCGCCGCGGTTCTCGAAGCAGAACACCTGCGCCACGGAGGGCAGCTGGGACAGTTCGGCGGTCCGGTCGACCCAGGCCTCCAGGACGAGTGCGGCCTGCTCGGGCGTGAGGTCGGCGAAGGACGAGTCGTGGTCGGAGGTGAAGCACACCACCTCGCAGCGGCCCGCGTCGCCCGCGAGCGAGGGGAAGCGGTTCTCGAAGACCACCACGTCGTACGAGGAGTCGGGGATCTCGCTGAGCCGGTCCCCGGCGCTGGGGCACAGGGGGCACTCGTCGGCCGGCGGGTGGTAGGTGCGGCCCTGGCGGTGGGAGGCGATGGCCACCGCGTCGCCCAGCAGGCGGTCCGCGCGGATCTCCGACGTGGTGGAGACGGGCCCGAGCGGGCGCCGGTCGACGGCCTCGCGGACCGTGTCGTCGCGCACGTCGTAGTAGACGAGCTCACGACCGTCGGCGAGACGGGTCGAGGTCTTCTTCACGTCCGGGCTCCTCACCACCACCTACCCAACAGAACCGAACATAACAAAGCACAAGGCAACAGCTTCGTCAATGCCGGTCACCCACTGTGCGGGCCCTGTGCCCCCAAGGGGCACCGAAAGCGCTGTCAATCACAATCAAACAAAGAACACCAACAGAACTGTTCAGTTATCGAGGCAAGGGGCGTAGGTTCCGTCTGATCCGTTCGCGCAACGAAGCGAGTTCACCCATGCAGTCCCCCACACAAACCCTGGCCGAGGGACTTCGGCTGCCCACCAACGGCCTCGACTACGCGATCCTCGCGATCTACTTCGCCGTGGTCCTCGGCATCGGCTTCGCCGCCCGGCGCTCCGTGCGGACCAGCCTCGACTTCTTCCTCTCGGGCCGCTCCCTGCCCGCCTGGGTCACCGGTCTCGCCTTCGTCGCCGCGAACCTCGGCGCCACCGAGATCCTCGGCATGGCCGCCACCGGCGCCCAGTACGGCGTCGCCGTCGTCCACTGGTACTGGATCGGCGCCATCCCGGCCATGGTCTTCCTCGGCCTGGTCATGATGCCCTTCTACTACCGCAGCAAGGTCCGCTCCGTCCCGGAGTTCCTGCTCCAGCGCTTCGACAGGTCGGCGCACCTGCTCAGCTCGGCGCTCTTCGCCTTCGCGGCGATACTCATCGCGGGCGTCAACCTCTACGCCCTGTCGATCGTCGTCGAGGCGCTGCTGGGCTGGCCGCAGTGGGTGGCGATCGTCGTCGCCGGCCTGTTCGTGCTCGCGTACATCACCATCGGCGGCCTCTCCTCGGCGATCTACAACGAGGTGCTCCAGTTCTTCGTGATCCTCGCCGCGCTCATCCCGATCTGCGTCATCGGCCTGAAGAAGGTCGGCGGCTGGGACGGCCTGAGCGGCTCCATCGAGAAGCAGCACGGCGACGACTTCCTCACCGCCTGGGGCGGCACCGGCATCGGCGACGCCAACCCGCTCGGCGCCAACTGGCTGACGATCATCCTCGGCCTCGGCTTCGTGCTCTCCTTCGGCTACTGGACGACCAACTTCGCCGAGGTGCAGCGCGCGTTGTCCGCGAAGAACCTCTCCGCCGCCCAGCGCACCCCGCTGATCGCCGCCTTCCCGAAGATCTTCATCGTCTTCCTGGTGATGATCCCGGGCCTGATCGCCGCCGTCCTGGTCCCGAAGATCGGCACGCCGGGCTCCGACCTGACGTACAACGACGCGATCCCCTACCTGATGCAGGAACTGCTGCCCAACGGCGTCCTCGGCATCGCGGTCACCGGTCTGCTCGCCGCGTTCATGGCGGGCATGGCGGCGAACGTCTCCTCCTTCAACACCGTCTTCACCTACGACATCTGGGCGAAGTACGTGATCAAGGACCGCGAGGACGGCTACTACCTGACATTCGGCCGGCTCATCACGGCGATCGGAGTGCTCGCCTCGATCGGCACGGCGTTCATCGCCTCGTCGTTCTCCAACATCATGGGCTACCTCCAGACCCTGTTCTCCTTCTTCAACGTCCCGATGTTCGTCGTCTTCATCATCGGCATGTTCTGGAAGCGGGCCTCGATGAAGTCCGGCGTGTGGGGTCTGGTCGCGGGCACGACCGCCGCGATGGTCAACTACTTCTGGATCTACAAGCAGGGCGTCGTCGACATCCCGACCGACCAGGGCGCCAACTTCGTCTCGGCCATCGTCGGCTTCGTCGCCGGCGCGCTCGTCATGGTCGTCGTCACCCTGTTCACCGCGCCCAGGCCGGAGGCCGAACTGGCCGGTCTGGTCTACGGAACGGCCTCCCCGGGCCTGGAGGACGAGGGTGCCGAGGCCGGTGACGACGCCTGGTACCGCAAGCCGGCGCTGCTCGGCTGGGGCGCCGTCGTCCTCGCCGCCGCCTGCTACCTGCCGTACTCGCTCTAGCCCCGATCGGAGGACCGCACACCATGTCAGAACTGCACGACGAAGTCTCCGACCTCGAGCGCAAGTCCGCGACAGCCGCCCGCCTCTTCGACATCCGGCGCATCATCGGCGGCCTGTTCGTCGTCTACGGGATCATCGTGACGATCGCCGGGATCACCGCGTCCGACGCCGACCTGAAGAAGGCCGAGAACATCAACATCAACCTGTGGACGGGCCTCGGCATGCTCGCCCTCGGGCTCTTCTTCCTCGGCTGGCTGTGGCTGCGCCCCATGGCGGCGCCCGCCGGGACACCGGCCGACGACGCGTAACGCCCGCCCGCGGGGCCCGGGTTCACCGCGGTGGCCCGGGCCCCAGCCGCGTGTCCGCGCCCTCGGCGGGCTCCGCGTGCGCCGAGGCGGGGCGCTCGGCGCGGTCCAGCAGGCCCGTGCGCGCCGCGAGCGCGGCGGCCTCCAGGCGCGAGCCGACCCCCAGCTTCATCAGCACCCGCTGCACGTGGGTGCGCGCCGTGCTCGGCGCTATCCCCATCCCGGCCGCGATCAGCCGGGTGTCGTCGCCGTCCGCCACCCGCACCAGGACCTCGACCTCGCGGGGCGTGAGCATCTGCAACAGGCGCTGCCCCTCGTCGTCGGGCTGCGCGGCCGGGTTCAGCAGCTCGCTGAAGGCCCCTTGCAGCAGCTGCGGCGCGACGGCGGCCTCCCCGGCGCGCGCCTTCATGATGGCGCGCTCCACTCCTTCGATGCGCTCGTCGTGGCGTACGTACCCGGAGGCGCCGGCGGCGAAGGCGGCGGCTATCCCGCGCGGATTCGGCACCGGTCCGAGCACCAGGACCGCCACCTGCGGGCGCTCCCGCTTGATCTTGACCACGGGATCGAACATGCCCGGCTCCGCGGGCGTGGCCGTGCCGAGGAGACAGACCTCCGGCGCCCGGCTGATGACCAGCTCCGCCGCGCCCGCCGGGGGCGCGGCGGCGGCGAGCACCCGGTGCCCGCGCAACTTCAGCGCCGAGGCGAGCGCCTCGGCGAGCAGCCGGTGATCGTCGACCACCATGAGCCGCACACCCATAGAAACCCCCCAGTTCCCGCAGGCCCCCCGGCCCTTCATCTCCCGGAAGCTACACGCTTGTTCGACGTTGCGCGCCCCCTACCCGCCAGATGCGGCCCGGAATGCCGAAAGCCGTGCCCTTCAGGGGCGACGGGGAGTACAGGGCGGCGCGACGACGACGGCGGCCGCCCCCTCGTGCGTCGAGGAGACGGCCGCCGTCTGGTGGCGCGGGAGCGGGGCGGGGACTACTTCGCGACGAAGCCGAGCGCGACGTACTCCTTGTCGCCCTTCGTGTAGGGCCTGCTCAGCAGCTTCTTGCCGAGGAACAGGCGGCCTTCGGAGTACAGCAGTTCGTTCGACTTGGGGACCATGCCGCTGATCGCGTCGGTGACCGCCTCGGAGGAGGGGGTCTCCAGGAGCTTGGTCTCCTTCATCGTCTTGCCGTCGAGCGAGACGACCTGGGCGCCCTTCTGGTAGCCGTGCGCCTTGTACGCGAGGACGTTGCCGCCGTCCATGCGGATCGGGAAGATCTCGCCGTTGTCGCCGGCGACGGCGCGGTCACTGGTGGGCTTTCCGGTGGCCAGCGAGAAGGAGACGATCTCGTTGGTGCGGTTGTAGCTCTCGCCGCTGCCGTCGTGCTGGCGGGTCGGGACGTACAGCCGGTCGTTGCCGACGGTGATCGACGTGCAGTCGTTGACCATGTTGACGCCGCAGTCGTGGTCGTACTTGCCCTCCTCCAGCGAGATCTTCGCCCGCAGCTTGCCGTTGGCGCCGAGGGAGAAGACGTCGGTGGCGCCGCTCGCCGTGATCTCGGTGGTGTCCTGGCCGAAGACGACCGGGTTCGTCGAGATGATCTTGGCGTTGTCGATGCCGTCGGCCAGCGGGTACGTCCACTTGGCCGTGCCGGTCTTCGGGTCCAGGAGCTGGACCTTCAGCTTCTCGTCGCCGTACGTGCCGCATTTGCGGACCGCGACCAGCTGGTCACCGCCGGCGTAGCCGACGTCCTCGCACTTGCCGACCTTCGGCTTCCACAGGGACTTGCCGCTCACGTCCCAGGCGGCGCCGCCGCTGCTGGTGCCCGCGCCGGCGGCGATCGTGGTGCCGGAGATGGTGACCTCCTTGAAGGTCGCCTTCATGCCGCTGGTCTCGACGGTCTCCGTCCAGAGCTTCTTGCCGGACTTCAGGTCGACCGCGGAGACGTTGGTGCAGCTCTCGTAGTCACCCTTCTTGTTCCGCTTGGCCTCCTCGGTGACGACCGCGGCGATGCCGTCCTCGGTCATCTCCCGCGACATCGCGCAGGTCTGGCCGGAGAGCGGGATCGACCACTTCTCCTTGCCGGTGTCCGGGTCGTAGCCGTTCAGCTCGTTGACGCCCGACTTGACGTAGGTGTCGTCGGTCAGCAGCGAGCCGGGGGCCTGCCAGATCTGGTCCTTGGGGACCTCCGGCTGGGGCAATTGCAGGGCGACCTTGGCGGTGGGGTCGGCCGGGGCCTTCTCCTTGGCCGGGCCGCCGTTCGGAACGTCGGCGCCCTTGCCGCCCTTGCCCTTCTTGCCGCCCTTGCCGTCGGACTCCTGCGCGGTGTTTTTGGAGTCGTCGTCCTTGTTGGCGGCGTACAGCACGCCGCCGCCGACGATCAGCGCGATGGCGACGACCGCCGCGACGATGATCGCCATCTGCCCGCTGAACTTCTTGCCGCCGCCGGGACCGGAGCCGCCGGGCTGCGGCTGCATCGGCATGGTGGGCGGCTGCTGGTAGCCCTGCTGGTACGGCGACTGCTGGTACGCGGTCTGCTGGTACTGCGGCTGGGCGGGCTGGGTCGGATACCCGTAGCCCTGCGGTGCCTGCGGTGCCTGCGGTGCCTGAGGCGCTTGCGGGTAGCCGTAATTGGGCTGGCCGGCCGGGGGCGCCGGCGGGCCCTGCGGCGGCGGTCCGGCGGGCGCCGGGGGTGCGGCGGGCGGCGGCGTCTGAGGGGCCGGGGGCTGCTGCGGGTAGCCGTAGGAGGGCTCCGGGGCCTTGCCGAAGCCGACGGGCGGAGGGTCCTGCGGGGCTCCGAAACCACCGGCCGGCGGTTCCTGGGGCGGGCCGAAGCCGCCCTGCGGGGGCTCGTTCGGCGGCTGCTGCGGGGGCTGGGGCGGCTGGGTCATGACGTGGTGTATTCCTTGGGGACGCGGAGGGAGGAGAGGGTGAACCGGGCTGAGGGCGCGCTCACTTGCCGTAGGCGAGCATCAGCTTCGCCGGGCCCGAGGTGCTGCCCGTGAGACTGGTGGTGGAGATGTAGAACCGCCCGTCCACGTAGTCGACGTCCTTCGAGTAGAAGCCGCTCTCGATCTGCGCGGTGCCCTGCGGATGCCGCAGAAGGGTGCTCGGCTTGTGCGAGCCCGAGGTGGCGATGGAGACGACCCGGCCGCCGGAGCTGTACGACGGCTCGACGTAGGCGATCAGCTCGCCGTCCGCGAGCTTCAGCGGGTACATCCGATCGTCCAGCGGCGACTTGACGCGCCAGGCCTCCTTGCCGGTGGCCAGGCTGATGGCGACGATCTCGTTGGCGCCCTTGTCGTCGGTCGGCAGATAGAGGTTCTCGTCGTCGTTGGCCACGCCCAGGCAGCCACCCAGTTCACGGTCGAGGATCGAAGTGCCGCAGTCCGGCGCGAAGTTGTCGTCCACGTCGACCTCGGAACGCGTCTCGGCACTGTTCTCCTTCAGCACCGAGATGTTCCACTTCTTCTTGTCCTCGTTGCGGAGGTAGACGATCGTCGGGCTCGTCCCGTAGATCTTGCCGACGCGCCAGCCCTTGGGGAACTTCTTGGTCCACAGGGCCTTGCCGGTCTTCGGGTCGAGCTGCTGGAGCTCGTCGTGCTCCTGGGGGGTGCTCGCGCCGCAGGACAGCGCCATCAGGAGCTTGCCGTCCCCGCCGGTGAACCCGCTGGGGAAGCAGGTGCCCTCCTCCTTCTTGTCCGCCACGTAGAGCTTCTTGCCGTCGCTCATGCGCAGGGCGGTGCCGGACTGGTCGCGGCCGACCATCAGCACGTCGCCGACGAGGACGAGGTGGCTCTGCATGGAGAAGTCGAACATGCCCTCCTCCTTGACCGGCCTGCCCCAGCCCTTGTCACCGGTCTTCAGGTCGATGACCTGGAGCTGGTTGCACTTGGCGCTGCTCTTGGCACTGTCCTTGTAGGCGACGACGATCTTGCCGTCGTCGGTGGCCGTCTGGGTCGCCGCGCAGATCTTCTGCGGGAACTCGATGGCCGGCCACGCCGTTTTGCCGGTCCGCGCGTCGTAGGCGAAGAGCTGCTTGTAGGCGGCCTTGACCGCGGTGTCGCCCTGGATCCACATGCCCGGGCCGTCGGCACCGGAGCCGGGCACCTTGGGCGCCTCCTTGTACCAGAGGACCTTCGCCTCGCCCGGCTTGCGGCCTTCGTTGAGGTCTTCCTTGCCCTCGTTGCCGTCGCCGTCGCCGGTACCGGGGTTGACGGGCGCGGAGAGGGTCGGCTTCGGGTCCTTGTTCTTCGCCTCGGACTTCTTCTTCTCGCCGTCGTCGTCACCGCCGACGACGGCCCAGGTGACACCGCCGGCGACGAGCAGCGCGGCCACGGCCGCGGCGGCGATCACCAGGAGCTTGTTGCGCTTGCCGTTGCCACCGCCGGGGCCGCCCGGTCCGGCCGGGAACTGCGGTTGCGTGGGCGGCTGCTGGGGGTAGCCGTACGAGGGCGGGGCGCCGTAAGGGCCGGGCTGCTGGGGCTGACCGTAGGGGCCGGGCTGCGGAGGCGGGCTGTAGGGGCCGGGCTGCGGAGGCTGACCGTAGGGGCCGGGCGCGGCGGGCTGGGTCGGCTGCGCGTACGGATTGTCGGCCGCGGGCGGCGGGGTCTGCGGATAGCCGTACCCCGGCTGCGCGGGCGGCTGCCCCGGTGGCGGATCCTGCGGAGCTCCGAAACCGCCGTACGGCGGCTGGTTGGGCGGCTGAGTCATCAGCGCTTCCCCCTTCACTGATTTTCGGCACGCCAAATGGTGCTCAGGTCAGCCTTTCTATCACCCTGAACCCGTTCGAGACGGGGCCGGTCCAGCCCCTGTTCCCAAGGGAGGACCGGCCCGTGATGCGTCCGTTACGCGAGCTGCACGGGAGCTCTACGCATCCTCCGCCAGCTCCAACCAGCGCATCTCCAACGCCTCGCGCTCGCCCGCGAGTTCGCGCAGCTCGCCGTCCAGTTTCGCCACTTTCTCGAAGTCCGTGGCGTTATCGGCGATTTGCGTGTGCAGCTTGGTCTCCTTCTCGGAGAGCTTGTCCAGCTGCCGCTCGATCTTCTGCAGTTCCTTCTTCGCCGCGCGGGCGTCGGCGGCGGAGACACCCTTCGGCGCGCTCTGTGCGGAGGCGGGCGCCGGCGCCGAGGCGGGGGCGGCCTCGGTCATCCGCCGACGCCGCTCCAGGTACTCCTCGATACCGCGCGGCAGCATCCGCATGGTCGCGTCGCCGAGGAGCGCGAACACCTTGTCCGTCGTCCGCTCCACGAAGAACCGGTCGTGGGAGATCACGACCATGGAGCCCGGCCATCCGTCGAGCACGTCCTCGAGCTGCGTCAGCGTCTCGATGTCGAGGTCGTTGGTCGGCTCGTCCAGGAAGAGGACGTTCGGCTCGTCCATCAGCAGCCGCAGCAGCTGCAGCCTGCGCCGCTCACCACCGGAGAGGTCACCGACCGGCGTCCACTGCTTCTCCTTGTTGAACCCGAACGTCTCGCAGAGCTGCCCGGCGGTCATCTCCCGGCCCTTGCCGAGGTCGACGCGCTCGCGCACCTGCTGCACCGCTTCGAGGACCCGCAGGGTCGGCTTCAGCTCGGCGACCTCCTGCGAGAGGTAGGCCAGCTTCACCGTCCTGCCCACGACGATCTTCCCGGCCACGGGCTGTACGTCGCCCTGGCTGCGGGCGGCGTCGGCCATGGCCCGCAGCAGCGAGGTCTTGCCCGCGCCGTTCACCCCGACCAGGCCGATGCGGTCGCCGGGGCCGAGCTGCCAGGTCAGGTGCTTGAGCAGCAGCTTCGGTCCGGCCTGGACGGAGACGTCCTCCAGGTCGAAGACGGTCTTGCCGAGCCGCGTCGTCGCGAACTTCATCAGCTCGCTGGTGTCGCGCGGCGGCGGTACGTCCGCGATGAGTTCGTTGGCCGCCTCGATGCGGAACTTCGGCTTGCTGGTGCGGGCCGGGGCGCCGCGCCGCAGCCAGGCCAGCTCCTTGCGCATCAGGTTCTGCCGCTTGCTCTCCTCGGTGGCGGCGATGCGCTCACGCTCCGCGCGGGCGAAGACGTAGTCGGAGTAGCCGCCCTCGTACTCGAAGACGGAACCCTTCTGCACGTCCCACATGCGGGTGCACACCTGGTCCAGGAACCACCGGTCGTGCGTGACGCAGACCAGCGCCGAGCGGCGGGTGCGCAGGTGCTCGGCCAGCCACGAGATGCCCTCCACGTCGAGGTGGTTGGTCGGCTCGTCGAGGACGATCAGGTCCTGCTCGGCGATGAGCAGCTTGGCCAGCGCGATGCGGCGCCGCTCGCCGCCGGAGAGCGGGCCGATCACGGTGTCCAGGCCCTGCGGGAAACCGGCCAGGTCGAGCCCGCCGAACAGGCCGGTCAGCACGTCCCTGATCTTGGCGCTGCCCGCCCACTCGTGGTCGGCGAGATCGCCGATGACCTCGTGCCGGACGGTGGCGGCCGGGTCCAGCGAGTCGTGCTGGGTCAGCACGCCGAGCCGCAGCCCGCCGTTGTGCGTGACGCGGCCGGTGTCGGCGTCCTCCAGCTTGGCGAGCATCCGGATCAGGGTGGTCTTCCCGTCGCCGTTGCGCCCGACGACACCGATCCGGTCCCCCTCGGACACGCCGAGTGAGACGCCGTCGAGCAGGGCACGGGTGCCGTACACCTTGCTGACTGCCTCGACATTGACCAGATTGACGGCCATTTCTCTCCTGACAGGGGGGATCGATCGACTCTCCAGCGTAGTCGCCCCCGGGGGTCGGAACGCCGGTCGCATATGGGTACCGACTCGCTCACTCTTTGTGATGACGGACCCGGAATGCGGCGGCTACGGTGGGAGGGCAGGCCGAAGAATCCCGTCCATGGGAGGAACCATGACCGCCGAGTCCGTTGAGCAGCACGGGCGCTGGCCGGTGCCGCCGCCGACCGGCTACTCCGTGGACGACCTGTTCACGCTGCCCGATCTCCCGCCGCACACTGAGCTCATCGACGGGAGCCTGATCTTCGTGAGTCCGCAGAGCTACCTCCATCTCCTGTCGATCAAGCTCCTGGAGCGCGGTCTTGAGCAGACCCTGCCGTCGGAGTTGAAGGTCGTACGCGAGATGAACGTAGTGATCGACAAGCACAACGCCCCTGAATCCGACCTCATCGTGGTCCGTGCCTGCGCCATCACCGATGACCGTCTGAGCCGCTTCCCGGTGCAGGACGTGCTCTTGGCCGTCGAGGTCGTGTCCCCGGAATCGGAGTCCCGCGACCGCACGACCAAGCCCCAGAAGTACGCCACGGCCGGGGTCCCGAACTTCTGGCGCGTCGAACAGAGCGGGACCGGCCGTAGGCCCGTCATCCACGTCTACGAACTCGACCAGGTGACCAACGCGTACGTCCACGTGGGCATCCACCGCGACCAGATCAAGGTCAGCGAGCCCTACGACATCGACATCGACCTCACCGCCATCGACGTGCTCTGACCCGGCCTCCCGCCCGCTCCACCAGCAGCCACCCCGCCAGTGCCATCGCCACCGCCGCCGGTGCCGTGACGTGGACGGCGATCAGCATCGCCGTACGTCCCTCCAGCAGGCCCCCGAAGCCGACCATCGACAGGCCGAGCACCCCGAACAGGCAGAGCGTGACGCCGAGGGCCGCCGCCGGGCCCGAGGCCGCTCGCGGCAGGACCTGTTCCCGCGCCGCCGGGCGTTCGAAGCGGCGGAAGGCCGCCACCAGCGCCGCCGTCAGGGCCGCGGCCGCCGCGAGCCGCGGCGGCACCTGCGCCCACCACGCGGCGCTCGCGGGCTCCGGGAGCGGGACGTCGAGGGCGAGCAGCAGGCCGAAGACCCCGAGCATCGCCGTCAGGTGCCACAGGAACGCCGTCATGGAGACGCCGTTGGCCGCCACCACGCCGCGCCACACGCGGGGCCGGGTCAGCCACCGCGTCGCCGGGGCACGCAGCAGTTCGACCGCGCCGACCAGCCACAGGCCGTGGCAGAGCAGGGCGAAGGTGGGCGGAGCCATGTTGGAGACGCGCTCGCCGGGCATGCCGACCATGGAGAGCGGATACGGGCCGAGGGCCACCAGCAGCGCGGCGCCCGCCAGGCCGGCACCCGCGAGGGCGGACGGCATCCGCAGCCTGCCGTCCGCGCGCAGGAAGCCGAGCTGGTGCACGGCGAGCCAGACGAAGGCGAAGTTCAGGAACGCGACGTAGGGGACGCCGAACGCGAACCTCGCCACGTCCACCGCGCCCGCCGCCGCCACGAGCGCGCCGAACGCGCCCCAGCCCCACCGCTCGTGCAGCCGCAGCAGGGGCGGGGTGCAGGCGACCATCGCCAGGTAGACGCCGATGAACCACAGCGGCTGGGCGACGAGGCGCAGGGCGACGTCGAGCAGCCCGCCGCCCCGGCCGCCCAGTTGCAGGGCCATCGCGAGGGCGCCCCACACGCCTATGAAGACCATGGTGGGCCGCAGCAACCGCTGGAGCCGGGCGCGCAGGAAGGCGGAGTAGACGGAGCCGCCCCCGGACGCCTCGGCCCTGCGGCTCAGGGAGCGGTACGACAGCGCGTGCGAGAAGCCGCCGACGAAGAAGAACACCGGCATGATCTGCAGCGCCCAGGTGAGGAGTTGCAGCCGCGGTACGACGGCCAGGAGGTTGCCGACCTCGGCGCGGCCGTCGTCGCCGACGGTCACGGCCGCCATCAGCCAGTGCCCGGCGACGACCGTGCCGAGCGAGGCGACCCGCAGCAGGTCGATGTACCGGTCACGCCCGGCGGGCGTCCCGGCGGCCAGTTCGCGGACGCTTGATCCCATGGAGCTCGATGCCATGGACGTACGGTCGCGCGCGAGCGGTGTCCGGCATCAGCGTGCCCGTACTCAGATCCGCGGGTGAGTACCTGCGCGCAGGCGGCGCCCGCTAGACCGTCCGGGCTCCCTGGGCCGGGGAGGTGGCGACGCGGGCCGTGCGGCAGGTCCCGGAGGCCGTCAGCGCGTCGGCTACCTTGCGCGCGGCGGCGGCGTCGGCCGTGAGGAACGCCGTCGTCGGGCCGGAACCGGAGACCAGCGCGGCCAGGGCGCCCGCCGCCGTGCCGGCCGCGAGGGTGTCGCGCAGCCGGGGGAAGAGGGAGAGCGCCGCGGGCTGGAGGTCGTTGGTGACGGCGGCGGCGAGGGCCTCGGCGTCGCCCTCGCGCAGGGCGTCCAGGAGCGCGGGGGACGCCTTCGGGGCGGGCGCGTCGGGGGTGAGCCGGTCGAACTCGCGGTAGACGGCGGGCGTGGAGAGCCCGCCGTCGGCGACGGCGAAGACCCAGTGGAAGGTGCCGCCGACCTCCAGCGGCGCGAGCCGCTCGCCCCGCCCGGTGCCGAGCGCGGCCCCGCCCACCAGGCTGAACGGCACGTCGCTGCCCAACTCGGCGCAGAGGTCGAGCAGTTCGGCGCGGGTGGCGCGCGTGCCCCACAGCGCGTCGCACGCCACGAGCGCGGCGGCGCCGTCCGCGCTGCCGCCCGCCATGCCACCGGCGACGGGGATGTCCTTGGCGATGTGCAGGTGGACGTCGGGCGCGATGCCGTGCCGGGCGGCGAGCAGTTCGGCGGCGCGGGCGGCGAGGTTCGTGCGGTCCAGGGGCACCTGGTCGGACCCGGGGCCCTCGCAGGTCACCCGCAGCTCGTCGGCGGGCGTCGCCGTGACCTCGTCGTGGAGGCCGACGGCGAGGAAGACGTTGGCGAGGTCGTGGAAGCCGTCGGGGCGGGCGGGGCCCACCGCGAGCTGGACGTTGACCTTCGCGGGGACCCGCACGGTCACTGCCGCGCTCACGCGCCCGCCCCCTTGTGCTCGGCGACGCGGGCGAACTCCTCGACGGTCAGGGCCTCGCCGCGGGCCTGCGGGGAAATTCCGGCGGCGACCAGCGCGGCCTCCGCGGCGGCCGCGGAACCGGCCCAGCCGGACAGGGCGGCCCGCAGGGTCTTCCTGCGCTGGGCGAAGGCGGCGTCCACGACCGCGAACACCTCGCGCCGGGAAGCGGTGGTCTTCACCGGCTCGGCGCGGCGCACCAGCGAGACGAGGCCGGAGTCGACGTTCGGGGCGGGCCAGAAGACGTTCCGCCCGATGGACCCGGCGCGCTTGACGTCCGCGTACCAGTTGGCCTTCACCGACGGCACGCCGTACACCTTCGAGCCGGGGGCGGCGGCCAGCCGGTCGGCGACCTCCGCCTGCACCATCACGAGGGTGCGCTCGATGGTCGGGAAGCATTCGAGCATGTGCAGCAGGACGGGCACGGCGACGTTGTACGGCAGGTTCGCGACGAGCGCGGTCGGCGCCGGGCCCGGCAGCTCGCGCACCAGCATCGCGTCGCTGTGCACCAGCGCGAAGGAGTCGGCCTTGTGCGGGAGGCGGGCCCCGATGGTCGCGGGCAGGGCCCCGGCGAGCACGTCGTCGATCTCGACCGCGGTGACGTGGGCCGCGCTCTCCAGGAGGGCCAGGGTCAGCGACCCGAGGCCCGGGCCGACCTCGACGACGACGTCGTCCGGGCCGACCTCCGCGGTGCGGACGATGCGCCGGACGGTGTTGGCGTCGATGACGAAGTTCTGGCCGCGCTGCTTGGTGGGGCGTACGCCCAGGGCGGCGGCCAGTTCGCGGATGTCGGCGGGGCCGAGGAGGGTGCCGTGCTCAGTGCTCACCGCACCAGGTTACGGGGCCCGGCCCCTGGGCCTCCCGCGGCGCCCTGTCCCGCGTCCGGAAGCGGCGAAGGGCCTCAGCCGTGCAGGCGGCGACCGCAGTGGGGCCAGGGGCTCGCGCCCCGCTGGATGTAGAGCTTCTTCGCGCGGAAGGTCTGTTCCGCGGCGGAGGCGTTCTGGGGGCGGCCCGTGCCGCCGAGGGCCTGCCAGGTCCTGGTGTCGAACTGGTAGAGCCCGCCGTAGGTCCCCGAGGGGTCGACCGCCCCCGGGCGGCCGCCCGACTCGCAGTGCGCGAGCGCGTCCCAGTCGAGGTGGTCCGCCCCGGCGACGGAGGACGGCCGCGGCTTGGTGCCGACCCGCACGATCCGGTTGTGGGGTTCGCGCACCACCTCGGAGCTGATCCGGCGCGGTCTCTGCTTGACGCCGTTGACGGAACGCAGCGCGTAGGTGACGCGCCGGGCGCCGGTCCGGCCCGCCTGGGCGACGACCTCCGTGCCCCGGAACAGCGTCGCGTCCCGCGTCCTCTCCACGGCGAAGGGGATCACCTCCTCCCGCACCTCCTTGGACCCCCTGATCCGCATGACGGTGACGGTCATCCCGTCGCGCGGGAAACTGCCGGGCGCCACCGAGGTGGTGTCCTGCCCGCGCAGTGTGATCCCGGCCTCCGCGACGGCGTCCCGCACGGTGGCCGCGTTCGTACGGATGGTCCGCTCCCGCCCGTCCGCCATGATCGTGACGGTGCGTTCCGTGCGGACGGCGAGGTCGAGTCCGGCGCGGCCGATGCGCCGGCTCCGCGAGGCCGACAGGTGCGCGCCCTGCGCGCGGACGCCGAGCTGGCGCAGGGCTCCCTCGACGGTGCGGGCCGTGGTCCACACCTCGCGGCGCTCGCCGTCGAGGAGGAGTCTGACGGGTCTGCCGTAACGTACGGCGATCTCGTCGCCGCTGGTCAGGGCCGTGTCCACGGCGGGTGCGACGAGGTCGTGGGCGCCGACGGCGACGCCTTCGTCGGCGAGCAGCTCACCGACGTCGTCGGCGAAGGTGTGCAGGGTGCGCGGCTTGCCGTCGACGCTGAGCCGCACGGCCTTGTCGTCGGCGACGAACGCGGAGGTGCCGCCCGCGAGGAAGGCCACGACGAGCGCCTGGGGCACCAGGCGCCGCAGCGCCTCGCCCCGCTCGGAGACCTGGCGGCGGCCGGGGCGCTGGGGGCCGTCGGAGGCCCGGGGCGCCTTGCGCCGGCGGGCGGCGCGGCGCGCCTCGGCCCGTCCGCCGACGGAGACGACCGTGGCCTGCAGCGGGATGTCGCCGCCGCTCCCGGCCTCGTGGCGGGCGTGGGCCCGGCCGTCCGGCACGGTCGGCTCGTACGAAGGGTCATAGGGCGCTTCGTACGTCTCGTGGGGCTCGTACGTCCCGTACTGCGATGTGCTCACGATGACGCTCCAGAGGTCCGGACCGGGCGGTCAGAACCTAGCGGAGCGGTCGTCACTCTCCAAAGCGGGACGGCTACGCTGTGTCGCGGCGTTATCGGTCAGTAATCGAAGGCGCGCGCGGTGTTCGCGGCGAGCGCCTCGGCCAGGGCGTCCTCGGCGATGCCGCGGACCTCGGCCATGGCGCGCACCGTGACCGGAATGAGATAGGGCGCGTTGGGCCGTCCGCGATAAGGGGCGGGCGTCAGGAACGGCGCGTCCGTCTCCACGAGGAGGAGGTCGAGCGGCGCGACGGCCAGGGCGTCCCGCAGCCCCTGCGCGTTCTTGAAGGTGACGTTGCCGGCGAACGACATGAAGTAGCCGTTCTCCGCGCAGATCCGGGCCATCGCCGCGTCACCGGAGTAGCAGTGGAAGACGGTGCGCTCGGGGGCGCCCTCCTCCTTCAGGACGCGCAGCACGTCCTCGTGGGCCTCGCGGTCGTGGATGACGAGGGCCTTGCCGTGCCGCTTGGCGATCTCGATGTGGGCGCGGAAGGACCGCTCCTGGGCGGCCATGCCCTCGGGCCCGGTGCGGTAGTGGTCGAGGCCAGTCTCGCCGACCCCCTTGACGTGCTCCAGGGCGGCGAGCCGGTCGATCTCGGCGAGCGCCTCGTCCAGCGCGCCGTCACCGCCCGCCGCGCGCTCCCCCTGCCGGGACCAGCCGTCGGGGTCGCCGAGGACGATGCGGGGCGCTTCGTTCGGGTGCAGGGCGACGGTGGCGTGCACCCGCTCGTGCTCGGCCGCGGTACGGGCCGCCCACTGGGATCCCCGCACGTCGCAGCCGACCTGGACGAGCGTGGTGACGCCCACGGACGCGGCCTTGGCGAGGGCTTCCGCCACCGTGCCCGTCTGCATGTCGAGGTGGGTGTGGGAGTCGGCGACCGCCACCCGCAGCGGTTCGGGCAGGGGCGGCGGCGCGTCGGCGTTCTTCGAAGGCATGCCCCGATCCTACGAAGCCACCCTGTCGGCCTGTCGCCCTAGCGACCCTTGCGGTGCTGGAAGGGGTGCAGCAGGTCGGACAGGTGCCAGTGGTGCTCCCCCCCGGCCGGTTCGGCGACCGGCTCCACGGGCCCGGCGGGCTTGCCGACGCGGCCGCCCTTGTGCTGGCGCCGCATCGTGTCCAGGACGGAGGACACCTGGCCGGCCCGCATGATGCGCACGACGTGGCCGTCGCAGTTCAGGCAGGTGGGGCGGGACAGGGGCGAGGGCACGTGCAGGCCGTCCGCCCGGTACATCACGAATTCCTGGCCGGCGGCGTCCACGTGGTGCTCTATCTCGTACGACTGCTCCCAGCCGTGCCCGCAGCGCATGCAGGCGAAGGCGTACGACTCGTGACCGACATTCAGTGCCGTGCGGGGGTGACCGGTGTCTGCGATCTCACTCATGCCGCTGCTCCTCTTGTCCGAGGGACAGGCACTTGTCCACCGGGCAAGCGCCGTCGTCCCCTGACCAGTGGACGCCTTTGGGGCGGCGAGCGCATCAGACCTGTCGAGCGTTGGAGCCGATTTGGCCTTTCCTTAGGAAAAGGGCCTGGTGCGCGGCTCGCGCTTTGCTTTTCACGATAGTCCTTTGCCCGTGGATGGGCCGCCCCGATCCGCGTTCTTTGCCGCCACGACGGCATCGAAGACCTCCCGCTTGGGCAGGCCCGCCTCGGCGGCGACCGCGGCGATCGCCTCCTTGCGCCGCTCCCCCGCCTCCTCGCGCACGCGCACCCTGCGCACCAGCTCCTCGGGCCCGATCTCGCCGGCGCCCTTCTCGGGGGCGCCCTCCACGACGACGGTGATCTCGCCGCGCACGCCGTCCGCCGCCCACACGGCGAGGTCCTTCAGCGGACCGCGCCTGACCTCTTCGTACGTCTTGGTCAGCTCGCGGCAGACCGCGGCGCGACGCTCGTCGCCGAACGCCTCGGCCATCGCGGCGAGCGTGTCGGCGATGCGGTGCGGGGCCTCGAAGTAGACGAGCGTCCTGCGGTCCTCGGCGACCTCCTTCAGGCGCGAGAGCCGCTCGCCGGCCTTGCGGGGCAGAAAGCCCTCGAAGCAGAAGCGGTCCACCGGCAGGCCGGACAGGGCGAGCGCGGTGAGCACGGCGGAGGGGCCCGGCACGGCGGTCACCTTGATGTCCCGCTCCACGGCGGCCGCGACCAGCCGGTAGCCGGGGTCGGAGACGGAGGGCATGCCCGCGTCCGTCACCAGGAGCACGCGGGCGCCGCCCACGAGGGCCTCGACGAGCTCGGGGGTCCGCGCGCTCTCGTTGCCCTCGAAGTACGAGACGACGCGGCCGCCGACCTGCACCCCGAGCGCCTGGGTGAGCCGGCGAAGGCGCCGCGTGTCCTCGGCGGCGACGACGTCCGCCGACGCCAGCTCGGCGGCGAGGCGCGGCGGCGCGTCGGCGACATCGCCGATGGGAGTGCCTGCCAACACGAGGGTTCCGGGGGAATCTGCGCTTCCTGTCACGGATCCATCCTCGCAGGGCCCACGGGCGGGACTCGCACAGTCTGGTTCCCTACGATGGCGCGGTGACCAGTACCGCGTCTTCCCCGGACACCCGCGAGGGCCAGGCAGCCGAGGAGCAGCAGCCCTCGTGGCAGCGGCGGCTGCGCCGATTCGGCCATGTGGCGCGGCCCGCGGAAGACGTCGGGGCGCGGCTGGTCCCCCCCTACACCCGGCCCGGCCCCCGGCTGTGGACGACGCTCGGCCTGTCGGCGGCGGCCGCGGACCGGGTGGTGCGCCGGGCGGCCTGGCTCGGTCCGCTGCTGGTCACCCTGGTCGCCGGGGTGAGCCGGTTCTGGAACCTCGGCAACCCGAAGGCCGTGATATTCGACGAGACGTACTACGCGAAGGACGCCTGGGGGCTCATCCACCGCGGCTACGAGGTCAACTGGCCGGAGAAGATCAACGACGACGTGCTGCGGCAGGGCGGCGACATCGCGATCCCGCACGACGCCTCGTACGTGGTGCATCCGCCGGTCGGCAAGTACGTGATCGGAATCGGCGAATGGCTGTTCGGCTTCGATCCGTTCGGCTGGCGGTTCATGACGGCGGTGCTCGGCACGCTGTCGGTCCTGATGCTGTGCCGGATCGGGCGGCGGCTGCTGCGCTCCACGTTCCTCGGGTGCCTGGCGGGCGCGCTGCTCGCCGCGGACGGCCTGCACTTCGTGATGAGCCGCACCGCGCTGCTCGACCAGGTCCTGATGTTCTTCGTGCTCGCCGCCTTCGGGTGCCTCTTGATCGACCGGGACAAGGCGCGCGAGAGACTCGCGGCGGCGCTGCCCGTCGACGCGGACGGGATCGTACGGCCTGACGCCCGCGTCGCCGAAACGGTGCGCCTGGGCCGGCGGCCGTGGCGGTGGGCGGCCGGGCTCTGCCTCGGGCTCGCCTTCGGGACGAAGTGGAACGGCCTGTACGTGCTGGTCTTCTTCTGCCTGATGACCGTCCTGTGGGACGTCGGCGCGCGCCGCGTCGCCGGCGCGGTGCGGCCCTACCGGGCGGTGCTGCTGCGGGACGTGCTGCCCGCGTTCGTGTCGACGGTGCCGGTGGCGGTCGTGACGTACGTGGTGTCCTGGCTCGGCTGGATCCTCTCCCCCTCGGACGGCTCGGGCGGCTACTACCGCGACTGGGCGGCGACCCAGGGCCGGGGCGGCGGCTGGACGTGGCTGCCGGACTGGACGCGCAGCCTGTGGCACTACGAGCACGCGGTGTACGAGTTCCACGTGGGCCTGTCCTCACCGCACACCTACCAGTCCAACCCCTGGAGCTGGCTCGTCGACGGCCGGCCCGTCTCCTACTTCTACGAGTCGCCGCTGCCCGGCGAGGACGGCTGCCCGGCCGGCACCACCGAGAAGTGCGCCCGCGAGGTCCTCGCGCTCGGCACCCCGCTGCTGTGGTGGGTGGCGGGGTGCGCGCTCGTCTACGTCCTGTGGCGGTGGGCGTTCCGCCGCGACTGGCGCGCGGGCGCGATCCTCTGCGGGGTCCTGGCCGGTTACCTGCCCTGGTTCTTCTACCAGGAGCGGACGATCTTCTATTTCTACGCGGTCGTCTTCGTGCCGTTCCTGTGTCTGGCGGTGGCGATGCTCATCGGCGCGATGCTGGGGCCGGCCGGCTCCGGTGAGCGGCGCCGCGTGGTGGGGGCCGCCGCGTCCGGTGTCGTCGTCCTGCTCATCCTGTGGAATTTCATCTATTTCTGGCCCATCTATACCGGCACCGCCATTCCCATCGATTCCTGGCGGTCCCGAATGTGGCTGGACACCTGGGTCTGACGGACGGTGTGCGCCCCGACCGGGGAATGCGCAATGGGCCACCTCGGGATGCGCAATGGGCCACCTTGGGATGTGTATGGGACACCTTCCGATAACGGCCGTCCCGCAATTCCCTTCCTCCCCATAAGGTGCCGGACGAACGGCCTTCCCGGGCGACTCCTTCGGGAAGGCTCCTGGGGAGGGGGCGCATCGTGCGCAACGGAGCAAAGGCCGCTCTGGTCGGCGGGGTCTTCGCCGTCATGGTGGGGGGCGCCGGGTACGGCGCGTACAACCTGGTGAGCGGGGTCAGCGGGGGCGGCGGTTCCGCGGGCCCTGGCCCCGAGCAGGTGCGGACGGGGCCGCCCACCGGCGGCGAGGTGCGCGACACCGCCCGGCAGTTCCTCGCGGCCTGGGGGAAGGGCGACGCCGAGCGGGCCGCCGCGTACACGAACCACGCCGAGGCCGCCCTGAGCGCCCTGACCGGCTACCGCGAGGACGCGCGGCTGACGAAGGTGCGGCTCACCCCGAAGCGGGCGTCCGGCGCGCGCGTGCCGTTCTCCGTGGCGGCCACGGTTTCGTACAAGGGCCGGAGCAAGCCTCTCGCCTACGACTCCGAGCTGACCGTCGTGCGGGGCGAGACGACCGGCCGCCCGCTCGTCGACTGGTCGGTGGCCGTCCTGCACCCCTCCCTGGAGAAGGGCGACACGCTGGTGACGGGCGAGGCCAAGGCGCCGGCCCTCCAGGCGGTGGACCGCGCGGGCACCGTCCTGCACGAGAAGCAGTACCCCTCGCTCGGCCCGATCCTGGCCGACCTGCGGACGAAGTACGCCAGGACGGCGGGCGGCAGCCCGGGCGTGGAGCTGTACGTGCAACATGCCGACGAGGACGCGGGCACCCGCACGCTGCTCACCCTCGCCAAGGGCAGGCCCGGCAAGCTGCGCACGACGCTCAGCGCCCCCGTGCAGAAGGCGGCGGAGCAAGCGGTGCTGCGCAACGACGACGCGTCGGTGGTCGCCGTCAGGCCGAGCACGGGCGAGGTCCTCGCGGTCGCCAACCACCGCGAGGACTCCTGGAACGCCGCGTTCCTCGGCAAGGTGGCGCCCGGCTCCACGATGAAGATCGTCTCGGCGGCGATGTTCCTCGACAAGGGCGTGACCAAGGCGGACGGGCCCGCGCCCTGCCCGGCCACCGCGACCTGGCAGAGCCAGACCTTCCACAACCTCACGGGCCTGGCGCCGAACGAGTCCGCGACGTTCGCGGAGAGCTTCGCGCGCTCCTGCAACACCGCGTTCGTGAAGCTCGTGGACGAGGCCGGGCTCACCGACGCCTCGCTGACCGAGGAGGCCCGCGACGGCTTCGGCCTGGGCCTCGGCGACTGGAAGGTCGGCGTCCCCTCCTTCGACGGCGCCGTCCCGCCCTCCCCCGGCCCCGAGCGCGCCGCCAACGCCATCGGCCAGGGCACGGTCCAGCTGAACCCGCTGACCATGGCCTCGGTCACGGCGACCGCGATGACGGGCGCCTTCCGGCAGCCGGTGATCGTGCCGAGGTCCCTCGACGACCGCGAACTGGCCACCGCGCGCGGCCTGCCCGCCTCGACCGTGGCCCAGCTGCGCCGGATGATGCGCCGCACGGCGGTCAGCGGCACCGGGGCCCGGGTGATGGCGGGCCTGCCGGGGGACATCGGCGCGAAGACCGGGTCGGCGGAGGTCGGGGGCCAGGCGACGTCCGACAGCTGGTTCACCGGCTACCGGGGCGATGTGGCGGCCGCCGCGATGGTGCAGCGGGGCGGGCACGGCGGCGACGCGGCGGGGCCGATCGTCGCGGACGTACTGCGGGTGGGGTGACGGCGGTGCGGCCCGGGCGCCCCGGCGGGCGCGGCTGACGCGGTGCGGCCCGGGTGTCCGGGCGGGCGCGGCTGACGGGGGGCCGTCCGGGTGCCCGGGCGGGCGCGGCTGACGCGGTGCCGTCCGGGTGTCCGGGCGGGCGCGGCTGACGGGGCGCGCGCAGGGTAGGGGGCGGGCCCGAGCGTCGTACGGCCGGACGGAAAAGTGGTCAAGGGCCTCGCCGCACGCCTCTAAGGTGGCCTTCCGGTGAGGAGCTTGGGGGCTCCCCGGGGAGACTGCGGAGGGTTTGTGGGCAAGCGAAGGCGCGCCGCCGGGCGCAAGGACGGCGGATCACGGGACACGCGGATGCGTCCGGGGGTGCTCGTGGGGGCGGCGGTCGTCGTCCTGTGCGGGGTGGGGGCCGCCGCGTACGCGCTCTCCGGTGGCCCGGGGGCCGGGTCGGGCGACTCGGCCGACGGGAAGCGGGTGGCCTCGGGGCCGCCGACGCCGGCCGAGGTGCGGGACACCGCGCGGGCGTTCCTCACGGCGTGGTCCAAGGGCGACGTGTCCCGGGCCGCCGCGCTGACGGACGACCGGGACGCGGCGCGCGAGGCCCTGACGTCCTACCGCGAGGAGGGCCGCTTCCGGGAGATACGGCTGACGCCGGGCAGGCGCTCCGGTACGGAGGTGCCCTTCAAGGCGGCCACCATGGTGGCGTACAAGGGGCAGAGCAAGCCCTTCGCCTACGCGTCCGAGCTGACGGTGGTGCGCAGGAAGAGCGACGGCAGGACGCTGGTCGCCTGGCGCCCCTCGGTCCCGCACCCCGAACTGCGGGCGGGCGACCGGCTGGTCACCGGAGAGGCGGGCGACCCGCCGATCAAGGCGGTGGACCGGGAGGGCAAGGAACTGACGGCGGCGAAGTACCCCTCGCTCGGGACGGTCCTCGACAGCCTGCGCGAGAAGTACGGCAAGAAGGCCGGCGGCCGGGCGGGCGTGGAGCTTCGGGTGGTGCGGGCGGACGACGGACCGGCCGGGCCCACGCGGAAGGGCGCTGACTCGAAGGGTGCCCCGGCGAAGAAGGACGGCGCGAGGTCGAAGAAGGACGACGCGAGGTCGACGCCCGACAAGACGCTCCTGACGCTCTCGTCGGGCACCCCGGGGACGCTGCGGACGACGTTCAGCGGTCGGTTGCAGGCCGCGGCGGAGCGGGAGACCGCCAAGCGGCAGCGGGCCTCCGTGGTCGTCGTCAAGCCGAGCACCGGTGAGATCCTGGCCGCCGCCAACTCCAACCCCACCGGCTTCAACATGGCTTTCCAGGGCTCCCTGGCGCCCGGCTCCACGATGAAGGTCATCACCTCCTCGATGCTCCTGGAGAAGAAGCTGGCCGGGGTGGACAAGAAGCATCCGTGCCCCAAGTACGTGACGTACGGCGGCTGGAAGTTCCAGAACGACGACAAGTTCCAGATCAAGAACGGCACGTTCCGGGCGAGTTTCGCGCGCTCCTGCAACACGGCCTTCATCAGCCGGGCCAAGAAGCTGGAGAACGACTCGCTGACCCGGCAGGCGCAGGACGTCTTCGGCCTCGGCCGCGACAACTGGTCGATCGGCGTGCCGTCCTTCGACGGCGCGGTCCCGGTCCAGTCGGACGCCCAGATGGCGGCCTCGTTGATCGGGCAGGGCGGGGTGCGGATGAACCCCCTGAACATGGCGTCGGTCGCGGCGACGGTGAAGTCCGGCAGGTTCCGCCAGCCCTACCTGGTCTCGCCCGACCTCGACGACCGCACACTGGCGACGGCGCCGCGCAGGATGTCCGGCGCGACGGCCTCGGCGCTGCGGGACCTCATGCACTACACGGCGGTGGCCGGTACCGCGTCGGAGCCGATGCGGGGCCTCGGTTCCGACGCCGGCGCGAAGACGGGCTCGGCGGAGGTCGACGGCCAGAAGAAGCCGAACGGCTGGTTCACGGCCTACCGGGGCGACCTGGCGTCGGCGGCGGTCGTGCAACAGGGCGGCCACGGCGGGGATTCGGCGGGCCCGCTGGTACGGGCGATGCTGCTGGCCGGGGGCTGAGCGGAGGGCGGGCTCCGGGGGTGGGGCTCCGCCGGCTGCCGTGCCGGGGTCCTGTCCGCTGTCCGCCATGCGGATACGCGGTCGCATGCCCCGTACACGGACCGCTAGCGTGCCGCGCATGAGCACTTCTGAACGCGCCGCGTCCGCAGAGCCCGACGGCACCGGGGGCTCCGCCCCGGCCGGGTCCGTGGAGCCGGCCGAGTCCGCCGCCCACCCCCGTTTCGCCGCCGCCCTGCGTGAGCTGGGCCTGGCCGAGGTGATCGGCCGGGCCCGCCGCTTCCCGGAACAGACCCGTACCGCGCAGGAGGCGGCGGACGCCATCGGCTGCGAACTGAGCCAGATCTGCAAGTCGCTGATCTTCGCGGCGGACGGCGTGCCGGTCCTCGTCCTGATGGACGGCGCGTCCCGGGTCGACGTGGAGTTGGTACGGCGGGAGTTGGGCGCGGAGAAGGTCACGCGGGCCAAGGCGGACGTGGTCCGGGAGGCCACCGGTTACGCGATCGGCGGGGTGCCGCCCTTCGGCCACGCCACCAGGACCCGCGTCCTCGCCGACCGCTCGCTCCTCGCCCACGACGTGGTGTGGGCGGCGGCGGGCAGCCCCTACGCCGTCTTCCCCATGGACCCCGAGTCGCTGATCGCCCATGCGGGCGGCACCCCGGTGGACGTGCGCGAGACCGCGAGGTGACCCCGCTGGTCGCGGCGGCGGTCCTGCTCGCCGCCGTCACGCACGCCGCCTGGAACGCGATCGCCCACCACATCACGGACAAGCTGGTCGGCTTCACCCTCATCGCCGGCGGCGGCACGCTGATCGGCCTGCTGCTGGCCCCCTTCGTCGCGGTCCCGGCGGCGGGGGCCTGGCCGTACCTGGTCCTCTCCGCCCTTCTGCACGTGGGCTACTACGCCCTGCTCATGCGGTCGTTCAAGCTCGGCGACTTCGGCCAGGCGTACCCCATCGCGCGCGGCACGGCCCCGCTGGTGGTGACGGTCCTCGCGGCGGTGTTCGCGGGCGAGACCCCGGACGGCCGGCAGGCGGCGGGCGTCGCCGTGTCGTGCGCGGGCCTGACGGGCCTCGCCCTGTGGGGCATACGGGGATCGGGGCGCCGCCCGGACTGGCCGGCGATCGGCGCGGCCCTCGCGACGGGCGTCTCCATCGCGGCGTACACGGTGGTGGACGGCCTCGGCGTGCGCGCCTCCGGCTCCTCGATGGGCTACATCGCGTGGCTGATGATCCTGGAGGGCCTCGCGATCCCGCTCTACGCGGCGTACCGCTGGCGTGGTGAACTCCCCACGAAACTCCGCCCGTTCGCGGCGGTGGGCCTGCTCGGCGCGGCCTTGTCGGTCTCGGCGTACGGCTTGGTCCTGTGGGCCCAGACCAAGGCGGCCCTGGCCCCGGTCTCGGCCCTGCGGGAGTCCTCGATCATCGTCGGCGCGGCGATAGGCGCGATCTTCTTCAAGGAACGCTTCGGCACACCGAGGCTGGTCGCGGCGGGGCTGATGGTGGCGGGGATCGGGTTGATGCTGCACGCGGGGTGAGGCTTCCCCTGATGCGGGGGCGGCCCTCAGCCGGCCGGTTCCGGGAGGCGGGCGCAGCGGCGGCAGGCGCGGGCCGAGGGGGCCAGGGTGGCGTGGGACGTGGCGGCCAGCAGGCCGGCGCAGGTGAGCAGGGGCCAGTCGCCGGTGAGGGCCGCCGCCGCGGTGAGCGCGAGGGTCGCCGCCGCCATGGCCGCGCTGGCGGTCGTGCCGGCCCAGGCGACCACGAGCGGCAGCCGGTGCGGCGTCGGCAGGCGGCGGCCGAGGCTGCCGGTGGCGGCCAGCGCGGCCGCGGCGAGCAGCGCGGCGAGGGTCGCGACGACGGCCAGGTGGACGGCGAGCAGTTGGGCCGTGCCTGGCAGCTGCCAGGCCAGGTCGTGGCCCGCGGTCCTGGCCAGGTACCAGCAGCCGGCCAGGAACGGCGCGGCCAGGGTGACGGCCCGCGCGGTGTGCCGGGCCTGGGCGACGGTCAGTTCCCGCTGGCAGCCGGGCAGGAGTTCGGCGACGGTCCCGAACTCCCGCAGCGCCCGGCGGGCGGCCTCCTCCTCGGACAGTCCGGCGTCGGCGTACGCACCGGCCGTGTCGGTGAGTCCGTCCCGCATCTCCTCGACCAGGCGGGCCTTGGCCTTGACGGGTCCGTGCAGGGCCGCGGCCAGCTCGGCCACGTACTCCTGGAGGGGCGGGGCCACGGGGGTCACGTGGCGAGTCCCGTGTTCGGGGCGGGGTTGAGGACCGAGCCGATCGCCGCGGTGAACTCGCTCCAGGCCGCCCGCTCACCGGCCAGCGTCGCCCGCCCCGCGTCCGTCAACTCGTAGCACCTGCGCCGCCGTTCGCCGGTCGCCTGCCAGCCGCTGCTGAGCAGGCCGAGCCGCTCCAGGCGGTTCAGCGCGGGGTAGATGGTGCCCGTACGCAGCTCCAGTACGCCGCCGCTGCGGCGCTGCACCGCGGCGATGATCGCGTACCCGTGCAGGGGGCCCGGCTCCAGCACGGCTAGCAGCAGTCCGTCGAGGTGCCCTCGCACCGCATCCGCCTTCATGAGTAGGCAGCCTACACAAAGCAGCCGTAGGCAGTGTATGTATTGGCAGCCAACACATACGGTTCTCCGGAGGCTCCGCCGTGACCAAGTTCCTGCTGTCCGTCCACGTCCTCGTGGCGATCCTCGCCGTGGGGTCGATCACCGTGGCCGCCTCGATGTTCCCGCGCCAGGCGCTGCGGGCGATCGGCGGCGAGGAGGGGCCGAGAGTCGCCGCGCTCCTGCACCGGGTGTGCCGCGGCTACGCGGTCGCGGGCATCGCGGTGCCCGTTTTCGGCATCGCCACCGGGGCCCGGCTCGGCGTGCTCGGCGACGCGTGGCTCATCGCCTCGCTCGCCCTGACCGCGCTCGCGGCGGGCCTGTTGGCGCTGGCCGTCCTGCCGGGCCAGCGCCGCCTGCTCGCACTGGCGCAGGGCGGCGCCTCGGCACAGGGCGGCGCGCCGGCCGCGCCGGGTGGCCCCGGGTCCGGGTCCGGGGACGACGGGCTCGCGAAGGCCGCCGCCCGGCTGGCGATGCTCACCGGCGTCTTCAACCTGCTCTGGGCGATCGTCGTCGTCCTGATGATCGTCCGCCCCGGCTCCACCACGGGAGCGTGAGACCCGTGCGCACCCTGCGGATCGCGGCGGCCGCCGAGGCCGTCTCGCTCGTCCTGCTGCTGGCCAACCTGTGCACGGTCCACACCTCCGCGCTCTCGGCGCTGCTCGGCCCGCTGCACGGCACGGCGTACCTCGTCGTCATCGCCACCACGTGGACCGTGCCGTCGGCCGCCGCGCCCGGGGCCCGGTGGCGCGCCCTGGCCCCCGGTGTCGGCGGCCTGCTCGCCCTGCGGCGGATCGAGAGCCGCGCCCCCGCCGGGAACTGACGCCCCACGTCCCGATCCGGGTCCCGAATCCGGGTCCCGAGTCCGGTTACGCGCCGAGCCCCTCGCGCAGCGCCCGTACCAGCGCCTGGGCCCGCGGGTCCGCCGTGACGCCCTTGCCCATCCCGTTGGTGACGTACCCGAAGGCGGTCCCCGTCCCCGGGTCGGCGAAGCCGAGGGCGCCGCCGCGGCCGGGGTGGCCGAAGGAGCCGGGGCCGAGCAGCGGGGAGGCGGCGCCGTGCAGCATGTAGCCGAGGCCGAAGCGGGTGGGGACGACCAGGACGCGGTCGGGGCCCGCGGACTCCTCGGTCCGGGCCGCCTCCATCGTCCGAGGGGTGAACAGCCGTGTGCCGCCGTCGACTTCGCCGATGAGCGCGGCGTAGAAGCGGGCCAGGCCGTCCGCCGTGGCGATGCCGTTGGAGGCGGGCAGGGCGGCCGCCCGGTACAGCGGGTCGTTCTCGTCCGGGGAGGGATCGATCGCCCCGAAGGCGCGGCGGGTCAGCGAGTTGGGGTCCGCGTAGGCCGCCGCGACGTTCCGCTTCGGCCGTACGCGCAGACCGCCCGCCGCGGCAGGCAGTTCGACGCGGCCCATCCGGCCGACCCGTGCCGCCTCCGTTTCCGGCAGCCCGAGCCACAGGCCGAGGCCGAGCGGTCGGGCGATCTCGGCGGCGATCCACTCCCCGACGGCCTTGCCCGTCACGCGCCGCACCAGCTCGCCGGTGAGCCAGCTGTAGGTCTGCGCGTGGTAGCCGTGGTCCGCGCCGGGCTCCCAGAACGGGGCCTGCGCCGCGACCACCGCCGCCGCGAGGTCCGGGTCGAGCGCCTCGGCCGGGGTCAGCGGCCGGTCCAGGGCGGGTACCGCCGCGCGGTGCGCGAGGACGTGCCGCACCAGGACGCCTTCCTTGCCGCGCGCCTTGAACTGCGGCCAGTACGTGCCGACCGGCGCGTCCAGGTCCAGCTCGCCGCGCTGGTGGAGCAGGAGGAGGGCGGCGGCGGCCACGCCCTTGGTGGCCGAGCGGACCACCTGCGCCGTGCCGGGTTCCCAGGGCGCGTCCCCGGCGGCGAGGTCGCCGTCGACGTCCCGCGTGCCGCCCCACAGCTGCACGACCTTGCGCCCGTGCCGGTAGACGGTGACGGCGGCCCCGCGTTCCCCGCGCTCGGCGAAGTTGCGTGCGAAGGCCTCGCGGACCGCCTCGAAACCGTCGGCGACCGTACCCCGCACCTCACCCATGACGTCATTCATGTCCAGCCCAACAGCCGCCGCTAGCCCGTGATTCCCTGGCCGCTCGCCTTGAGTGTCTTCGGATCGAAGCCGAAAGGCAGTTCCAGGCGGTGGGCGCGCATCAGGTCGTCGTCGGCCAGCAGGTCGCCGGTCGGACCGTCCGCCGCGATCGTGCCCTCGCTGAGGATCAGCGCGCGCGGGCACAGCTCCATGGCGTACGGCAGGTCGTGCGTGACCATCAGGACGGTGACGTCCAGGGACCGCAGGATGTCGGCCAGTTCGCGCCGCGAGGCCGGATCGAGGTTGGACGAGGGCTCGTCCAGGACGAGGATCTCCGGCTCCATGGCGAGGACGGTCGCGACCGCGACCCGGCGGCGCTGGCCGAAGGAGAGGTGGTGCGGCGGGCGGTCCGCGAAGTCCGCCATGCCGACCTGCGCCAGGGCCTTGGCCACGCGCGTCTCCAGCTCGGGTCCCCGCATTCCCGACGCCGCCGGGCCGAACGCCACGTCCTCGCGGACCGTCGGCATGAACAGTTGGTCGTCCGGGTCCTGGAAGACGATGCCGACCCGGCGCCGGATCTCGGCCATGTGCTTCTTGCCGACGGGCAGCCCGGCGACGGTCACCGTGCCCGCGCCGGCGGTCAGGATGCCGTTCAGGTGCAGGACGAGGGTCGTCTTGCCCGCGCCGTTCGGCCCGAGCAGGGCGACGCGCTCGCCGCGCCCGACGCGGAAGTCCACGCCGAACAGGGCCTGGTGCCCGTCGGGGTAGGCGAAGGCGAGGCCGGCCACTACCAGCGAAGGCGTCGAGGTCACAGCATCCATCCGCGTCACAGCATCCGTCCCGGTAGGCGCGTCACAGCATCCATCCGCGTCACAGCATCCATTCCAGTCGGCGCGTCACAGCATCCGTCCCGGTGCGTCACAGCATCCATCCCAACAGGCATACGAGGAGCGCGGCGGACGGGAGGGTCAGCGCGTACGTCCACTGCGCGCGCGAGGCGGTCACCTCGTCGATGACCGGCATCGAGCCCGCGTAGCCGCGGCTGACCATCGCGAGGTGCACCCGCTCCCCGCGTTCGTACGAGCGGATGAAGAGCGCGCCCGCGGACCTGGCGAGGACGCCCCACTGCCGCACGCCCCGCGCCTCGAAGCCGCGCGACTCCCGGGCGATCCTCATGCGGCGCATCTCGTCGGTGATGACATCGCCGTATCTGATCATGAACGAGGCGATCTGGACGAGCAGCGGCGGCAGCTTCAGCCGCTGGAGGCCGAGGAGCAGTTCGCGCAGTTCGGTGGTGGAGGCGAGCAACACCGACGCGGCGACGCCCAGCGTCCCCTTGGCCAGGACGTTCCAGGCGCCCCACAGGCCGCTGACGCTCAGGGAGACGCCGAGCACGTCGACGCGCTCGCCCTGCGCCACGAACGGCATCAGGACGGCGAAGGCCACGAAGGGGACCTCGATCAGCAGCCGCTTGAGGAGGAACGCGGCCGGCACCCGGGCCGCGCGCGCGACGACGGCGAGGAGCAGGGCGTACACCCCGAAGGCCCACATCGCCTCGCGCGGGGTGGAGACGACGACGAGCACGAAGCAGAAGACCGCCGCGAGCTTGGCGTGCGGGGGCAGCGCGTGCACCGGCGAGTGGCCGTGCCGGTAGAGCCGGTGGGCGTGGCCCGCGCCCACCTCAGGCCTTCTCGGAGCCGCTGGGGGCGGTGGCGCCGGTGGCGTCCGCGGTCGCCGCGGGCCCCGTCTCGCCCGTACGCCGGCGCCGGAGCGCCCAGAACACCGCCGACCCGGCGACGACGGTGACGCCCACCCCGATCACGCCGGCGAGGCCACCGGAGAGCCGGGCGTCGGTGATGTCCTTGACGCCGTAGTCGGCGAGCGGCGAGTCGGCGGTGGCGTGCTCCTCGGCCTTCTTGTCGATGCCCTTGTCGCGGGCGACCTTCTCCAGGCCGTCGGGGTCCGCGGAGGCGTAGAAGCTGACGAAGCCCGCGAGGACGAGGGAGGCGGCAAGGCCCGTGAGCCACACCTTCTTGGGCGAGGGGGCCGAGCGGACCGAGCGGACCGAGGCAGCCGGTGCGGCCGGTCCGGCGACGGCAACGGGCGCGTCGACCAGCTCCCCGCCGACCCGCAGCTTCAGCGGCCGGGCCAGATCGCGGGCCCCGTACACGAGGTCGGGCCGCACGGCGATCACCGCTCCCACGGTGAGCGCGGTGATCGCGGCCTCGCCGATGCCGATGAGGACGTGGACGCCGACCATGGCGGTGGCGACCCTGGCGAGGGAGACGTCGGTCGTGCCGCCGACGGCGTAGATCAGGGTGAAGGCGATCGCGGCGGCGGGCACGGACAGCAGCGCCGCGACGAAGGAGGCGACGGTGATCGAGCGGCGCCGGCGCGGCAGGACCTTCACCAGGCCGCGGAAGACGAGGTAGGCGACGACGGTGGTGACGACCGCCATGTCGGTGATGTTCACGCCGAGCGCGGTCAGGCCGCCGTCCGCGAAGAGGACGCCCTGCATGAGCAGGACGACGGAGACGCACAGGACCCCCGTGAAGGGGCCGACGAGGATCGCGGCGAGCGCGCCCCCGAGGAGGTGCCCGCTGGTCCCCGCCGCGACGGGGAAGTTCAGCATTTGCACCGCGAAGATGAAGGCGGCGACCAGTCCCGCGAGCGGGGCCGCCCGCTCGTCCAGTTCGCGCCGGGCGCCCTTGAGGCTGACCGCCACGGCTCCCGCGGCGAGGGCCCCCGCCGCGGCGGAGACGGGAGCATCGATGAATCCGTCGGGGACATGCATGCGCGCACTCCTGGGCAGGGGCCCTGGCAGGGCAGCTCGCTCGTGAACCGTTCAATGATACGGCCTTGTTGCGAACTGTTTGCAAGAGCATCGAGGTCCCGATACGGCTACGCCCGCCGGGTGGCTCTTCGGCCGCTACCCCAGGGCAGACGGCCGGACATATGGGACATTGGTGAGGAAGTGGCCGCCGGGATGAGGAGTTCAGCGATGTCCGCAGTCGAGCAGTACGCACGCGCCCACCTCGTCACGGACTCCTCCGAGGGCCACCGCGCCGTCCCCGCCGTCCTGCGCTACGACGCGGAGGCCGACCCGCACACCGTACGGATCGGCCTCCCCGGCCACCGCGACCGGGTCCTCGCGCGGCACCTGCTCGAAAGGGGCCTGCGCGCGCCGGTCACCGCCGGTGACGTGCACGTCTGGCCCTGCGGCCGGGTCCAGACGGTCGTGGAGTTCCACGCGCGGGACGGGGTGACGGTCGTCCAGTTCGACGCCGCGACGCTGATCCGCTTCCTGCGCCGCACCTACACCGCCACCCCGGTCAACCACTGAGCCGGGCGGGCGAGGTCAGACGCGCACCAGGTCCCGGTCCGCGTCCGGATCGGCGCCCCGCTCCGCCGCCGTGCGCAGCCCCTCGCCCTCGACGTCGACGTTCGGCAGCGCGCGGTCCAGCCACTTGGGCAGCCACCACGCCTTCCCGCCGAGCAGCGCGAGGACGGCGGGCACCAGCGCCATGCGGACCACGAACGCGTCGAAGAACACGGCGATCGCGAGGCCGAAGCCGATCATCTTGACCATCTGCTCGCTGGAGCCGATGAAGCCCGCGAACACCGCGATCATGATGACGGCCGCCGCCGAGACCACCCGGGCCCCGTGCCGGAAGCCGGTCACGACCGCCTGGCCGGGCCGCTCCCCGTGGACGTACGCCTCCCGCATGCGCGTCACCAGGAAGACCTCGTAGTCCATCGCGAGGCCGAAGACCACGCCCACCATGAAGATCGGCATCATCGACATGATCGGGCCGGTCTGCTCCACGCCGAAGAGCGAGCCGAGCCAGCCCCACTGGAAGACCGCGACGACCGCGCCGAGGGCCGCGAGGACCGAGAGCAGGAAGCCGAGGGCCGCCTTGAGCGGGACCAGGACCGAGCGGAAGACGACGATCAGGAGCAGGAAGGCCAGGCCGACGACCAGCGCCAGATAGGGCAGCAGGGCGTCGTTGAGCTTCTGCGAGACGTCGATGTTCATGGCGGTGGTGCCGGTCACCATGATCTCGGCGCCGGTGTCGTCGGTGACCTTCGCGCCGGTGTCCCGGATCGAGTGGACCAGGTCCTCGGTCTCGACGCCGCTGGGCTTGGAGGACGGCACGACGCTGATGATCGCGGTGTCCCCCGCCTTGTCGATCATCGGCGGGGCGACCGTCAGGACGTCGTCGAGGCCCGAGATGGTCCTGGTGATCTCCTTGGCGGCGGCCTTCGGGTCGTCGGCGCCCTTGAGGTCGCCGACCACCATCAGCGGGCCGTTGAAGCCCGGCCCGAAGCCGTCCGACACCAGGTCGTACGCCTTGCGCTGGGTCGTGGACGTGGGCTGCGCGCCGTCGTCCGGCAGGCCCAGCTCCAGCTGCGAGACGGGGAGGGCGGCGGCGCCGAGCCCGACGATGCCGACGAGCAGCACCGCGATCGGGCGGCGCACCACGAAGCGGGCCCAGCGGGTGCCCATGTTCGGCTTGGCGGCGTCCGGCCCCCCGGCGTCGGCACCGGCCGGCTTCTTGCCGCCGCCGAACAGCCGGCTCTTCTCGCCCATCGGCAGGACGAGCCGGCCCGCGTATCCGAGCAGCGCCGGTATGAGGGTCAGCGCGATGAGGACGGCGATGACGACCGTGCCGGCCGCGGCGAAGCCCATCTTGGTGAGCATCGGGATGTTGACCACGGCGAGGCCGACCAGCGCGATGACGACGGTGAGCCCGGCGAAGACGACCGCGGAGCCCGCGGTGCCGACCGCGCGGCCCGCCGCCTCCTCGCGGTCGCGGCCCTCGGCCAGCTCGCCGCGGAAGCGCGAGACGATGAAGAGCGCGTAGTCGATGCCGACCGCGAGGCCGATCATCATGGCGAGCGTCGAGGTGGTGGTGCCGAGGTCCAGGGCGTCGGCCAGCGCGGTGATGGACGAGACACCGATGCCGACGCCGATGAGGGCGGTGAGCAGCGGGAGCCCGGCCGCGATCAGCGAGCCGAAGGTGATGACGAGGACGACCGCCGCGATCGCGATGCCGATGATCTCCGTGGAGCCGGTCTCCGGCATGGCCTGGAGCGCGTCACCGCCGACCTCGACGGTGAGCCCGGACGCGCGGGCCTTGTCGGTGGTCTCCTCCAGCGCGTCGCGGTCCTCGTCGGTCAGCTCCATGGCGGTGACCTTGTACGAGACCGAGGCGTACGCGGTGGAGCCGTCCTTGCTGACGGTCCTGGCGCGGAACGGGTCGTCGGCGCGGGCCACCTGGTCCGAGCCGGACTTCAGGGCGCCGACGGTCTTGACGATCTCGGCCTTGTTGGCCGGGTCCGTCACCTTCTCGCCGGCCGGCGCCTTGAAGACGACGCGGGCGCTGGCGCCGTCGGCGCTGGCCTCGGGGACACGCTTCTCCAGCAGGTCGAAGGCCTTCTGGGCCTCCGTGCCGGGTATGGAGAAGGAACTGGAGGAGGCGGTGGGCGCCGACGCCGCGCCGACCATGGCGAGCGAGAGGAGCGCCACCCAGATCAGGGCGACGAAGTGCCGCTTCCGGAAGGCTAGTTTGCCGAGTTTGTAGAGGAACGTGGCCACGGGGGCGTACTCCCGGTCAGGTCGAGGTGACACGCAGCCCGGGGTGGCTGCAGGGCGAGGGGGTCGGCCCGGCGGCGTGCGCGGTCGCGCCGGGATCGGGGGTGGAGCGGTCAGACGCCGAGGGCGGGGAGGATCACGGCGTCCACGTACGAGGCGAGGAAAGCGCGGTCGACCGGGCGGTCCTCGATGAGGTCCCGGGCGACGAAACCGCCGACCAGCATGTGGACGGCGTACTCCAGCGCCGGGTTGTCCGCGGCGACCTCACCGCGCTCCACGGCTCTGCGCAGCAGATCGTTCAGGCCCGTCAGCTCCGGCTCGATGAGCAGGTTCCGCAGCGCCCGGTGGAGTTCGGGGTTGTCGTGGACGGCATGGAACAGGCCCCGCATCAGCGCGGCGTCCTTCTCCATCTGGCAGTCGTCGGAGCGGGCCACCATCTCGGACAGGTCGCCGCGCAGCGATCCGGTGTCGATCTCCGCCAGGGAGACGGGCTTGTTGTGCCGCAGCGCCTTGGCGACCAGCTCGGGCTTGCTCCCCCACTGGCGGTAGAGGGTGGCCTTGCTGGAGCGCGTACGGGTGGCCACGGCGTCCATGGTGAGGGCGTCGTAGCCGACCTCACGGAGCAGGTCGAGCACGGCCTCGTACAGCTCGGCCTCGCGCTCGGGCGTGATCCTGCTGCGCCGCGCGGTCGTCGGCTCGGCCATGGTCCCCACCTCCTGGTGCGCCTGCGGCCGAACGCGCCGCCGGATTCGTGAACGAAACGGTTTCGTACGCCTCGACTGTAGGCCACCTCTTAACGAAACGAAACCGTTTCGTTCGTGGTGTGCGTCACGCGGCCCGCCACGAGTTGCCGGGGCCTGCCGGGCGGAAAAGCATGGTGAGGTGACCGACGAGCGCGACAATGCCCAGGCGGACCCCGCCTACCTGCGATTTCCCCACCTCAGCGGCGATCGCCTCTGTTTCGCCGCCGAGGACGACCTCTGGGTGGCCCCGCTCACACCGGCGGGCACCCCCGACGGCCGGGCCCGGCGGCTCACCGTCGACCGCACCAAGGTGGGCCACCCCCGCTTCTCGCCCGACGGCCGCCACATCGCGTACACGAGCTGGCGCAGCCTCGACCCGGAGATCCATCTGGCGCCGGTGGCGGGCGGGCCCGCCCGCCGGCTGACCTACTGGGGCAGCACCGACACCCGGGTCTGCGGCTGGTCCCCCGACGGGGACGTCCTCGCCGTCTCCTCGCACGGCCAGCCCTTCTCGCACTTCTGCTGGGCCTACAGCGTGCCCGTCGACGGCTCGCCCGGCGGCAAGCTGCCCTGGGGCCCCGTCGCCGACATCGCGATCACCGACACGCTCGCCGATGACGACTGCGACCGCAAGACGCTGCTCCTGACGGGCAAGCCGCCCCACGAGCCCGCCGCCTGGAAGCGGTACCGGGGCGGGGCCACCGGGCGCCTGTGGATGCACGGCGAGCAGATCCTCGGCCACCTCGACGGACACCTCGACTCCCCCATGTTCGTGGCCGGGCGCATCGCGTTCCTCTCCGACCACGAGGGCATCGGCAACCTCTACTCCTGCCTGCCGGACGGCACCGACCTGCGGCGCCACACCGATCACGACGCCTTCTACGCCCGCCACGCCGCCAGCGACGGCACCCGTGTCGTCTACCAGTGCGCGGGCGACATCTGGCTGGTCGACGCGCTCACCGCCGACTCCGCGCCGCGCCGCCTCGACGTACGGCTCGGCGGGCCGCGTTCGGGGCGGCGGATCTACCAGGTGCCGGCCGCGCAGCACCTCGACGCGATCTCCGTGGACACCACGGGCCGGGCCAGCGCCGTCGTCGTACGCGGCAGCCTGTACTGGCTGACCCACCGGGACGGCCCCGCCCGCACCATCACCGACACACCCGGCGTACGCGTGCGGCTGCCCGAGATGCTCGGCACCGGCGGCCAGGTCGCCTACGTCACCGACGCCGACGGCGAGGACGCGGTGGAGATCGCCTACCTGCCGCGCGCCAGCGGCGACCGGCCGCCGCGCAGGCTGGTGACCGGCGGGCTCGGCCGCGTCCAGGAACTGGTGTCCGACCCGGACGGCGAACGCCTCGCCGTCGCCTCGAACGACGGCCGCCTCCTGCTCATCGCCCTGTCCGACGAGGTGAGCGCGGACCTGAACCGGCAGATCCGCGAGGTGGGCGAGATCCGCGAGGCGGAGGCGGCCGCCGCGAGCAGGGAGGCAGGCGGGAGTGGTGAGCCCCTCGGGACCGAAGAGGCCGCGGAGGCGTCCGCCACGGACGGCGGGACCGCAGACGCGGGGGAGGACGACGGCAACCCCGGGACCCGAACGGCCCACCGGCCCCCGGCAGGCGCCGCCGTCGGGCAGGGCGACGCCGTCGAGGTCACCGAGCTGATCCGGTCCGTCAACGGGCCGGTGCGCGATCTGGCGTTCTCCCCGGACGGGACCTGGCTGACCTGGTCGCACCCCGGCATCGGCCGCTCCCTGCGGCAGATCAAGCTGGCCCGGATCGCGGGACCCGGACCCCGCACGATCGTCGACGTCACCAATGGCCGCTTCGAGGACGAGAACCCCGTCTTCACCCGCGACGGCCGCTACCTCGCGTTCCTCTCCTGGCGCGGCTTCGACCCCGTCTACGACGTGCACACCGGCGACCTGTCCTTCCCCCTCGGTTGCCGCCCCTACCTCGTGCCGCTCTCCTCGGCGACCCCCTCGCCCTTCGCGCTGCTGCCCGACGGGCGCCCCGCGGCGGGCGGTCTCGACCCGGCCGACAACAGCGAGGGCGACGGCACGACCACGGTGGAGACGGAGGGGCTGGCCGCACGGGTCACCCCCTTCCCCGTCGCCGCGTCCAAGTACTCGGCACTGCACCCCGTCAGCGGCGGCGGCCTGGTCTGGCTGCGCTGGCCGATCTCGGGCGCGCTCGGCGAGACCTTCGCCAACCCGGCCGACACCTCGGGCCGCCCCACCCTGGAGCACTTCAACATCGCCAAGGCGAAGAAGTCCCCACTCGTCGACCACCTGGACTGGTTCGCGCTCAGCGGCGACGGCTCACGGCTCGTGGTCGTCGACGAGGGCGACCTGAGCGCCGTACCCGCCACCGAGCAGGGCGACGGCGATACGACGGTCTGGATCGACCTGCGCCGCGTCCTGCACGAGGTCGACCCGGCCGCCGAGTGGCGGCAGGCCTACGAGGAGGCGGGCCGCATCATCCGCGCCTACTTCTGGGACCCCCGGATGTGCGGCATCGACTGGGACGGGGTGCTCGCGCAGTACCGCCCGCTGGTGGAACGCGTCGCGTCCCCCGACGAGTTCGCGGACCTGCTGCGGGAGGTCCTCGGCGAGCTGGGCACCTCCCACGCCTACGTCTCCCCCGCCCGCCGCAACGAGGGCCCGCCGCACTACCAGCGCGCGATGGGCCTGCTCGGCGCGAACCTCGTCCGCCGGGACGGCGGCTGGCTGGTCAAGCGGATCCTGCCCGGCGATTCCTCGGACTCCAAGGCGCGCTCGCCGCTGGCCGGTTCGGGCATCCGCGAGGGCGCGATCCTCACGCACGTCGACGGCCGCCCCGTCGACCCGGTGACGGGGCCCTACCCCCTGCTCGCGGCGGCGGGCGGCACGACCGTCGAGCTGACGTTCCGCCCGGCGGAGGGCGGCGGCCGCGCCCGGCGGGTCGCGATCGTCCCCCTCGTCAACGAGCGCCCGCTGCGCTACCAGGACTGGGTGGCCAAACGCCGGGAGGTGGTGCGGGAGCTGAGCGGCGGCAAGTGCGGCTATCTGCACATCCCCGACATGGGCGGCTCCGGATGGGCGCAGTTCAACCGCGACCTGCGCCTGGAAGTGTCCAGGCCCGCACTGATCGTGGACGTGCGCGGCAACGCGGGCGGGCACATCAGCGAACTGGTCGTGGAGAAGCTCACCCGCAAGATCCTCGGCTGGGACATCACCCGCAACGCCCAGCCCGTCTCCTACGCCTCGAACGCGCCGCGCGGCCCGGTGGTGGCGCTGGCCGACGAGGCGACCTCCTCGGACGGCGACATGATCACGGCGGCCTTCAAGCTGCTCGGTCTCGGCCCGGTCGTCGGCCAGCGCACCTGGGGCGGCGTGGTCGGCATGACCGGGCGGCACCGGCTCGGCGACGGCACGGTGATCACGGTGCCGATGAACGCCGGCTGGTTCGACGCGTACGGCTGGTCCGTGGAGAACCACGGCGTGCCGCCGGACATCGAGGCGCTGCGCACGCCGCTGGACTGGGCGGAGGGGCGGCACGCCCAGCTCGACGACGCGGTCAGGGTGGCGCTGGAGCTCCTGGAGCGCGAGCCGGCGGCGGTCCCGCCGGGCTACTCGGACGTCCCGGACCGCCGCCGGCCGCCGCTGCCGCCCCGCTCCTGACGCCGCGCGCCAAGCCGCCGGTCACGCTGCGTACTTGATCGAAATGCGCGGAGTGTCCACCCGTGTAAATCTGGTCGAGGCCCCAACCCCCTCACCCACAACGGGAGTGAATCGCATGGGCATCAAGGACCAGTTCCAGGACAAGGCTCAGGACCTCGCCGACAAGGCCAAGAGCGCCAAGGGCGACAAGGGCCAGGCACGCGAGCGCGCCTCGCAGGCCCGCGACGACATGCGCGAGCGCGGCACGCAGACCCGCGACGAGGCGTCCGAGCGGTCCTCGCAGGCCCAGGAGCGGGCCCGGAACGCCGCGCGCGAGCGTCAGGACACGTTCGACCAGGACATCTGACGCCACCCCGCGCGTGAGACGAGAGGCCCCCCGGGACGCCGGGCGGGCCTCTTTCGCGCTTCGTCGACGCGCGGGCCCACCCGTCGGTCCCACCCGTCGGGTCCGGGCGCCGGACGCGGCCCGGGGTCAGGCCCCCGCTTGTGCCCGCGCCCGCTCGTCCGCCGAGCCGCCCGCGCCGACGAGGCCGGTCGGCACGTCGCCGAGGCGGGGTTCGAAGCGGCGCATCTCCCGCCGGCCCACCGTGGCGATCAGGCCCGGCAGATAGCCGCGGATGCCCTGCATGCCCCGCAGCCACCACTGCGCGTACACATGGCCCGAGCGCCGCTCGATCCCGGCGACCAGGCGGTCCACGGCGGGACCCAGGGGGTACGTCTTGTTGGACGGCCACGGCAGGCGCTGGCGAAGCTCCCGCATCACGTCGTCCTGGTCGGCGCCCCGCACCATGTCGGTGTCCGTCCAGGACAGATAGCCGACGCCGACCTTGACGCCCTTGTGGCCGACCTCCGCCCGCAGCGCGTGCGCGTACGCCTCGACGCCCGACTTCGACGCGCAGTACGCCGTCATCATCGGCGCCGGCGCGATCGCGGCGAACGAGGCGATCTGGAGCAGGTAGCCGCGGCTCTCCATGAGGACGGGCAGGAAGGCGCGCCCGGTCACCGCGCTGCCGATGAGGTTGACCTCGATGACGCGGCGCCACGCGTCGGGGTCGGACTCCACGAACGGCCCGCCGCCGGCCACGCCCGCGTTGGCGACGACGAGGTCGACCTTCCCGAAGTGCTCCTTGACCTCCCGCGCGACCTGCGCCATCGCCCCGTGGTCGGTGACGTCGGCGTGCCAGTACGCGGCCTCGGTGTGCAGCCGCGCCGCGACCTGCTTCAGCTCGTCCGGTTCCAGGCCCACGAGCGCGACCTTCGCCCCGCGCGCCGACAGCTTGCGCGCGAGCAACTCACCGACTCCGCGCGCGGCGCCCGTGACGACGGCGACCTGTCCCTCCAGGCTGACCCTGCTCATGCGCCCTCCTTGACCTGTACGTACGTTCCGACGAGTTCCCTTATGCGCCCGGTGACGGCGTCCGGCGCCTCTATGGGCGTCATGTGGCCGACCCCGGCCAGTTCGGTGAGGCCCACGCATTCGGGCAGCGCGGCCGCGATCCGCCGCGCGTGCACGACGGGCGTGAGCCGGTCGGCCAGACCGGCGAGGACGGCGGTGGGCGCCCGCAACGCGGCCACCTCGACGTCCAGTTCGAGCGTGGCCAGCACATGGGACCACCCGTGGCGCACGGCGGTGGGGCAGGCGTGCACGATCCGCGCGCACACGTCGACCTTTTCCGGCGCCGAACCGGGGCCCATGGTCCCGTACTTCAGGAGCCGCCTGCTCAGCGGCGTGACCGGCCCGAGGGGCGCCCGCGAGCCGAGCACGGACCGGGTGAGCCGGGTGCGGGCCCGCCCGGCCCGCAACGGCACCACCAGCGACTCGGCGACCAGGCTCGAACTGCCCGTGCTGCACAGCAGGACCGCGGCCGTGTGCTCCCGCACCAGCTCGCGCCCGCCCGCCGCCATGATCGTCATGCCGCCCATGGAGTGCCCGACGAGCACGGCCCGCTCGCCGGGCGCGAGCGTCGCCGCGAGGACCGCTTCGAGGTCGTCGGCGAGCGCCCGCGTGCTGTATCCGGAGGGCTCCGCGGGCGCGCCACTGCGCCCGTGCCCCCGCTGGTCGTACGTGATGACCTGGTGGTCGGCGCTGAGCGAACGTATCTGCGCGGCCCAGAAGGCCGTCGAGCACGTCCAGCCGTGCGCGAGCACCACGGCGGGCGCGCCCTGCGGCCCGTGCGTCTCGACGTGGATCGGGGCCCCGTCGGCGGAGACGGCGGTCAGTTCGCGGGCGGGGGGCGGCGGCGCGTAGGGCCCGTCCGCCGCGCGGGTCAGCCGGCTCATGCCCCGGCCTCCACCTTCGCCGCACCGGACTTCTCCCCCGTCGTACCGGGTTCCTCCTGCGCGTGAGGCGCCGCTTCCGGGGCCCTGAGGACTTCGTACTCGTTGAGGTCGACCCGTCGCGTCGCCGACCTGAACTCGGTGGTGGTGCCGGGCCAGACGGTGGTGTTGACGCCGTTCGCGTCCAGGTACCAGCTCGTGCAGCCGCCGGTGTTCCACACGGTGCGCTTCATCCGCTCCTGCACCCGCCGGTTCCAGGCGCTCACCGCCTCCGGGCGGGCGGCGAGCGCGGCGCGGCCTCCCAGGACGTCGAGTTGGCGCAGGTAGTCGGCCAGGTAGTTCAGCTGCGACTCGATCATGAGGATCATGGAGGAGTTGCCGAGGCCGGTGTTGGGGCCGATGATCGTCATCCAGTTGGGGAAGCCGGCCGCGGTCGCGCCGCGCAGCGCGTTCATGCCGCCCTTCCAGCTCTCCATGAGGGTCTGCCCCTCGGCGCCGACGACGCGCTCGGCGATCGGCATGTCCGTCACGTGGAAGCCGGTGCCGAAGATGATCGCGTCGACCTCGGTCTCGGTGCCGTCGGCGGCGACGAGGGTGCTGCCGCGCACCTCGCTCAGACCACTGGCGACGACGTCGACGTTGGGTCGCGCGAGCGCCGGATAGTAGGTGTTGGAGAGCAGGATGCGCTTGCAGCCGATGCGGTAGTCGGGCGTCAGCTTGGCGCGCAGCGCCGGGTCCTTGATCGCCCGGTACATGTTCCGCTTGGCGAGCCGTTCCACGATGCCCAGTTCGTTCGGCCGCTTGGTGAACGCCTGGACCTGCAATTCGCGGATGCCCCAGAGGATGCCGCGCCGGGCCTGGGTGGTGAACGGCAACTGCCGGTGCAGCCAGCGCTCGGCGCCGCTGATGGCGCGGTCCGCGCGGGGCATCACCCAGGGGGGCGTGCGCTGGAAGAGGGTGAGCCTGCCGACCGTCCGCTGGATCTCGGGCACGATCTGGATGGCGGAGGCGCCGGTGCCGATCATCGCGACGCGCTTGCCGCGCAGGTCGTAGCCGTGGTCCCAGCGGGCGGAGTGGAAGACCTTGCCGGGGAAGGTGTCCAGGCCGGGAATATCCGGGGTCTTGGGGTCGGAGAGCGGCCCGGTGGCCGAGACGACGACGTCGGCGGTGAGGGTGCCGCTGCTGGTCCCGATCTCCCAGCGCAGCTGTCCGGCGTCCCAGCGCATCAGCTCGACCTCGGTATTGAGGCGGATGTGCGGGCGCAGCCCGAAGGTGTCGGTGACGCGCTCCAGGTACTCCTGGATGTGCTCCTGCCCGGAGAAGGTGCGCGGCCAGTCGGGGTGGGGCGCGAAGGAGAACGAGTACAGGTGCGAGGGCACGTCGCAGGCGCAGCCCGGGTAGCTGTTGTCCCGCCAGGTGCCGCCCACCGCGCCGGCCCGTTCCAGGACGACGAAGTCGGTGATCCCCTCGCGCCGCAGCCGCACGGCCGCGCCGAGGCCGCCGAACCCGGAACCGATCACCGCCACCCGTACGTGCTCGTGCTCGCGCCCCTGCTCAGGGCCACGCTCGCGCTCGGCCATGCCGCCGCCTCCCGAAGTACACGACTCTGCCAGTAATCACTGGCGCAATGGGGAGAGTAGAACACCGTGCGTACTCATGGGTAGGGGTCGGCCGGGGAAAGTTACCGGCGGTACGACATAGGCTTCCCCCGTGGCAGACCAACGGGAAGGCGAAGGCGGCGTCCGCGAGTACCGCATGGCGGAGCTGGCCGAGGCGGCCGGCATCACCGTGCGCACCGTCCGCTTCTACCGCGAGCGCGGCCTGATCCCGCCACCGCGCCGCGAGGGCCGCATCGCCTGGTACGACGAGCACCACCTGGCCCGCCTGCGCACCATCGCCGCCCTCCTGGAGCGCGGCCACACCCTCAACGGCATCGCCGAACTCTCCGACGCCTTCGACAAGGGCCGCGACGTCGGCGAACTGCTCGGCCTCGGCGGCCCCTCCGAGGAGCAGCCGGTCCGCCTCACCCCCGAGGAGCTTGCCGACCACTTCGCGGGCGAGGTCACCCCGGAGAACCTCGTCGCCGCGCTGGAGCTGGGCTATCTCGGCACCGACGGCGACGACCTCGTGCACATCAGCCGCCGCCTGCTCGACGCCTCGTCCACCCTCGTGCGCAGGGGGGTCCCCCTCGCGGCGGTCCTGGAGGCGGGGCAGCGGGTGCGCGAACACGCCGACGCGCTCGCGGAGTTGTTCATCACGGTCATCCGCACGCACACCCCCGGCACCGCGGAGACGGACATCGAGCTGCTCCGCCCGGTGGCCAAGAGCGTGGTGGAGGCGGAGCTCTCGATGGCCCTGGACCGCCGCGTCAAACCGACCTGAGGCGGCGGGCCCGGTTCAGCGCGGCAGCCACCAGCGGGCCTTGTAGATCCCCCCGCCGACCAGCCGGTGACCACCTTCCGGCCGGTGGAGGGAGACCGTCGTGGTCCACCAGGTCTCCCCCAGGCCGCTCTCCGGCACGGTGGTCACCACCCGCCCGGTGCGCGGGTCGTCCCCGACGGCCTTCACGGACTTCCGGGAGATCTCCCCGGCCCCCGCGTAGTCCCGCACGAAGACGCCGCCGTCGATCTCGTACTGGAAGACGGCCGCGTTGGTCGTCACCCACAGCCGCCCCGGCCGCGCCGCCACCGGGAAGAGGTCGTGCCCGCCGGGCGTCCTGCCGGGCGTCCCCACGGGCAGGGCGATGCCGTACGTACGGCGCAGCGCGGGCCGCGCGGCCGTGCCGCCCACCTCGTACGCCACCAGCTCGTCGTCGCCGAGCGCCCACAGCAGCCGGCGCGCGCCGTCCCAGTGCAGCCCGTGCGCGCCCTTGAGCGGCTCCTGCGCGTGCCGCGTGGCGCGCGGGCCCTGCGAGGCCGCGTACAGCCGTACGCAGGCGCCCGTGCTGCACGCCACCGCCACATTGCCGTCGGGCAGGATCTCGGCGCTGTGCGGGTTGAGCAGGTCGTCACCGGGCCCGAGCGCCGCGCCCCAGTACCGGCGTCCCGTCGGGTGCTCCACGACGGCCACGAAGCCGAACGACGCCGTCGTCAGGACGTAACGCCGCTTGCGGTGCAGCCGCACCTTCGCCTCGCTCGGGTACACCCAGCTGACGTCCGGACCCAGGTCCTGGTAGCGCGGGTCGCCCAGCGGCGAGAACTGCCAGCGCACGACGGACGGGTCGGTGGCGGGGTCCCACACGCGCCGCCGCGCGTCGAGGACGAGCAGCCGCCTGCTCGCCTGCTCGGTCAGCAGCACGTGCGGCGTCCGGCCGGCCGCCCCATGCGCCTTGGCGGCGGGCAGCACCGCCGCGGCCCCGGCACCCGCGGCGCCCAGCACCACGGCACGTCTCGAAGGCAGAACGGCCACGAAGTCCCCCCGTCTCACCGGCAGTTGGTCGCACACGCGACCGCAATCTGCCATGCCGGCCGGGTTCGCGACAGCGTTCCGCCGGACTTTGTCCCCGCGTCCCGTGCCGGGCCACTCGCGTGGCGGCTTCAGGGGCGGGGGCCGTGACCGCGAAGGCGGGCGGGACCGCGAAGGGAGGAGGCGGGGGGGGCGGGCCCGGCTAGAGGTCGTAGACCACCGTGACGGGCGCGTGGTCGCTCCAGCGCTCGGCGTGGGTCGCGGCCCGCTCCACGTACGCCTTCACGGCGCGCTCGGCGAGGCCGGGCGTCGCGACGTGGTAGTCGATGCGCCAGCCGGTGTCGTTGTCGAAGGCGCGCCCGCGGTAGGACCACCACGAGTAGGGCCCCTCCACACCGGGGTGCTGGGCCCGCACGACATCCTCGTACTCCTCGAAGACGTCGCTCATCCAGGCGCGCTCCTCGGGCAGGAAGCCGGAGTTCTTCTTGTTGCCCTTCCAGTTCTTGAGGTCGGCCTCCTGGTGGGCGATGTTCCAGTCGCCGCACACGAGGACATGCCGCCCCTCGGCGGCGGCCCGCTCCTTGAGCTCCGTCAGGTACGCCCGGAACTCCGCCATGAACCGCGTCTTCTCGTCCTGCCGCTCGGTGCCGACCTCACCCGAGGGCAGATACAGGCTGGCGACCGTGACCCCCGGCAGATCGGCCTCCACATACCGCCCGCCGCCGTCGAACTCCGTCGACCCGAAGCCGACCCGCACCCGGTCCGGCTCGCGGCGCGTGTAGAGGGAGACACCGGCGCGCCCCTTGGCGGCCGCGGGCGCGTGCACGACGTGCCACCCCTCGGGCGCGCGGACCTCGTCCGGCAGCTGCTGCGGCTCGGCGCGCACCTCCTGCAGGCACAGCACGTCGGCCGTGGTCCCGCCGAGCCACTCCACGAAGCCCTTCTTGGCGGCGGCACGCAGCCCGTTCACATTCACTGAGGTCACTGTCAGCACAACACTCGCCCACTCTTCCTTGGCCACTTCCTCCTCGGGCCAGGGAACAGGCTCCCACACGGCGGGCGCCCGGCTCGGAGAAGCGTTCGGCGCCCGGGGGTGACGGCCTCGGCCTCACCTCCGGGCGCCGAAAGCACCGCGGTCCGGCGTCAGCTGTTCATGTCACCGAAGTGGATCGAGGTGATCACGACCGTGTCGCCCACTTCCTGGTCCCAGCCATCGTTCGCGGACGCGGCGGTGGCGCCGGCCAGGGTGGCCGCGGCGGCCAGGGCGAGGGCGGCAAACACGGTGCGGATACGCATGGGTTTCTCCTTCGTGAGGTGTGTCCGAACAACCAGAAGGGTTCTCCGCCCGGCCCCCACGCACCGCCCTGCCGCCGGTGACCAACCCGAACGCACGGGAACTTCGCCCGTACGGCGGCCCTCCCGCACCCCTTGCACCCCCGGGCACACTGGAGCAGAAGCCACCCCCGATTCACTCACGCCCATCCATCACCGCATAGAAGTACGATGCCTCGAATGACTATCCAGAACTCGGCCCCGGCCACCTCCGCCGTCCACCTGCGCGCGGTCACGTTCGCGCACCCCCACGCGATCGAGCTGAACGACCGGGTCCAGCTCGAATACGCGCAGCGGTACGGCGACGGCGGCGACGTCACCTTCCTCGACCCGACGATGTTCGAGCCGCCCCGCGGCCTGTACCTCATCGCGTACGACGACGGGGGCACCCCGCTGGCCACCGGCGGCTGGCGCGCGATGGACGCGTCCGGCGAGGGCTACGACGACGGCGACGCCGAGCTGAAGAGGATGTACGTCACACCCCAGGCCCGCGGCCTCGGCCTGGCCCGCCGCATCCTGGCGGCCCTGGAGGACGACGCGAGGGCGGCGGGCCGCACCCGCATGGTCCTGGAGACCGGCACGAAGCAGCCGGAGGCGATAGCGCTCTACACCTCCAGCGGCTACACCCTGGCCCCCACCAAGTTCGGCCACTACCGCTTCGACGACTTGAGCCGCTGCTACGTGAAGGCGCTCTAGGCTTCGGGGCAACGCAAAGATCCCGCCCAGTTCGATGAACTGGACGGGATCTCATGTGCAGTGGACCTGTGGGGATTTGAACCCCAGACCCCCTCGATGCGAACGAGGTGCGCTACCAGACTGCGCCACAGGCCCTTGCAACGAGTGAAACTCTAGCATCCCGATCGGGGTGCTCGGAAATCCGGTCCTGGCTGGTCAGCCCAGGCGGACGTCACGGTGTCTCACTCGTTGGCGGCGCGGGGCCGGTCCCCGTCCTCGTACTGGTCGAACAGCGGCGTGCGGCCCCGCTCGCGGGCCCGTCGCGCGGACGCGGCACGGCGCTTGTCGCTGCGCCCGCCCCCGGTCTCCTCGCCCTCGACGCCGTCGGTCTCCCCGGCGGCTCCGGTGACTGCGGCCGCTGCCCCGGCGGGCCGCCTCGGCTCGTCGGCGGCCGGCTCGGCCGTGCTGGAGCGTGCCGAGCTCCACGCGTCGGGGGCGCCGAGGTCGACGCCGCTGGAGGCGCGCGGGGCGACCGGCGCGGTCACGTACGTCGGCAGCGGCACCGGGACCGGGTCCCAGCTGTCGCCGCGTCCGGGCCCGCGCTGCCGCTCGCGCTGCTGGTCGACCCACTCCGCGTGGTCGGTCTGCTCGACGAGGGCGCGGCGGCCGGCGGCCAGCGCGGACAGGCCGGTCTCCGTCCCGGGGTCCTGCCCCTCCGCCGTCTCGGCCATGACGGGCTCCGCGCTCGTGGCCCCGCGCCGGGGCTGGCGCTCGCGCAGCCGCTGCGCCGCCGCCTCGGCCCGCCGCCGGTCCATCGTGTACGTGAAGCGTCGCCGCTCCTGGCCCCGCAGGTAGACGATGTAGGCGCTCAGCAGCACCGCCGGTGCCGCGGGCGCCCACAGGAACGCGAGGCCGCCGACCGCGGCGACGATCGCGCCGGCCGTGAAGGCGAGGAAGAGGAGCACGGTCGTACGCCGACGGCGCGCGAGCACCTTGGAGCGCCGGGCGCGCGCGGCGGCCTCCGCGGCGGCGGCGCGCCGGGCGGGCGACGAGCGGGTGCGCGGGGGCTGCCCGGGCTCGTGCTCGGACTCGGGTTCCGGGCGTGCCTGCTGCCGGGCCGGGGGCTCGGCCCGCGCCGCGGGAGGCTCCGCCCGGTCCGCCTCGGGCTCCGCCCGGCCCTCCGGAGGCGCGGCGAAGGCCCGGACGTCCACCGAGCCGGTGACGAGGTCCGGGTCGCCGCGCGTCTCCCCTTCTTCGGGCGAGCGGGCTTGCAGGTCCTTGGCGTATCGGCGCTCCATGGCCGCCCGTCCGGACAGCAGCCGGATGGCGGTGCTGAAGCGTTCCGTCGGACGGGCTTCGTTCAGCTCGTCCTGCCTACGGAGCCACATCGGCACCAAGTAGGCGGCCCAGGCCCCGACGATGACTGCGTAGATGAGGCCGCTGCTGCTCACGCTCACACGGTAGAGGGGTTTCGTTGAGGCCATCTGCCAATTGCGCCGGTGTGTCGCACGATCTGGCTGATATCTCGAACTTTTTTTGTGATTGATGCGATCAACAGGCAGTCCGGCACGCGAAAATTATTGGCCGCACCGATCAATTTCGAACATGTATTTCATTTGTGTGGTTGAGGGCGACCCGTGGGCTCCACGGAACAAGCCGGATCAGGTGGAGCGGCCGGAGCGGCTAGGCGGTGTTCCGAGGCCGTGCCTGGTGCCAGCGGTACAGCAGCCCTTCCGGCACCTCCTCGGCGGTGAGCGCGAAGACGAGATGATCGCGCCAGGCCCCGTCGATGTGGAGATAGCGCGGCCGCAGCCCCTCGTCGCGGAAACCGAGTTTCTCCACGACCCGCCGGCTCGGCGTGTTCTCGGGGCGAATGCAGACCTCGATGCGGTGCAGCCCGACCGACCGGAAGCAGTGGTCCACGGCGAGGGCGACGGCGGTCGGCATGACCCCGCGGCCGGCCACGGACTCGTCGACCCAGTAGCCGACATGGCCCGAGCACATCGAGCCCCAGGTGATGCCCGCGACCGTCAGCTGCCCCACGAGGCGGCCCTGGTACTCGATGACGAACGGCAGCATCCGGCCGGCGCCCGCCTCGGTGCGCAGGTGGCGGACCATCTGACGGTAGGTGGGGCGGTGCACGAGCGGGCCGCCGGCCGTGGGCGGCGGGATGGTCGCCTCCCAGGGGCGCAGCCAGTCGCGGTTGCGCCGGTTGACCTCGCGCCAGGCACGCTGGTCGCGCATCTTTATCGGACGGAGCGTGATGTCTCCGTCCGTCAGCTCGACGGGCCAGGAGGGGCTGTTCAGCTCGCACCCCCAGCGGGGCCGGGGTGGTCGCCGCCGCGCAACTGGTCGACGGCGTGCCGAAGCAGCGGCTCCAGGACGGCGAGGCCGTCGCGCACCCCGCCCGTGGAGCCCGGCAGATTCACGATGAGCGTCCGGCCCGCGACCCCGGCGAGGCCCCGGGAGAGCACCGCCGTCGGGACCTTGTCCCTGCCGTACGCGCGGATCGCCTCCGGGATGCCCGGCACCTCGTGGTCGATGACGCGGCGGGTGGCCTCGGGGGTGCGGTCGGTGGGCGAGACGCCGGTGCCGCCGGTGGTGAGGATGACGTCGTGGCCGGCCGCGACTCCCGCGCGCAGCGCCTGCTCGACCGGATCGCCGTCGGGCACGACCCGGGGGCCCTCGACACGGAAGCCGAGCGCGGTCAGGCCCTCGACGAGGAGCGGGCCGCCCCGGTCGGCGTAGACGCCGGCGGCGGCGCGGTTGGAGGCCGTGACGACCAGTGCCCGGTAGGGCGGGTGTGCCTGCCCGTCGCTCATGCGCCCGCTCCCGCACGGCTCCAGTCCCCGGACTTGCCGCCGGTCTTCTCCTCCACGCGCACGTCCGTGATGACGGCGCCCTTGTCCACGGCCTTGACCATGTCGACCACCGTGAGGGCCGCGACGCTCACCGCGGTGAGGGCCTCCATCTCGACGCCCGTACGGTCCGTCGTCTTCACCGTGGCGAGGATCTCGACGGCGTCGTCCGCCACGGAGAGGTCGAGCTTCACCCCGGAGACGGCCAGCGGGTGGCAGAGCGGGATGAGGTCAGGGGTGCGCTTGGCGCCCATGATGCCCGCGATCCGGGCGGTGGCGAGGGCGTCGCCCTTGGGCACTCCCTCGCCCCGCAGGAGCTCGATCACGCGCGGCGAGACCAGGACGCGGCCGCTGGCACGCGCGGTGCGGGCGGTGACGTCCTTCGCGGACACGTCGACCATGCGCGCCGCGCCCGCCTCGTCGATGTGGGTCAGTCGCTGCTGCTCAGAGGGTCCGGGGGTGTCCCCCCGGGAAATCGCGGTCATGTGCTGTGGCGCTCCCGGTCCCGGCCCCGCGCGGTGCGGCGCACCGGGCCTGTTGTGCGCGACACGGTACCGCGCACACGGTGTTCTCAGCCGAGCAGGACCACCTCGACGTCCGTGCCCGGCTCCACCGACGTGGTGTCCTCGGGGACGACGATCAGCGCGTCGGCCTGCGCGAGGGCGGCGACCAGATGCGAGCCCGAGCCTCCGACGGGGCGCACGGTGCCCGCCTGCGCGTCGTACCTGCCCCGGAGGAACTGACGGCGCCCCTCGGGCGAGCGCAGCGCCTTGTCGGCGGTCAGCTTCGCGCGCGTGGCCGTCCGGTGCACTTCGGGCAGGCCCATCAGGGTGCGGATCGCGGGGCGCACGAAGAGCTCGAACGAGACGTACGAGGACACCGGGTTGCCCGGCAGGGCGAGCAGGGGGGTGTGGTCGGGGCCGATGGTGCCAAAGCCCTGCGGCTTGCCCGGCTGCATGGCGAGTTTGCGGAACTCCACGCCGCCGCCCGCCCCGATGCCGGTCTCGTCGTCGGGGTCGCCCAAGGAGGTCAGGGCCTCCTTCACGACGTCGTACGCGCCCACGCTCACGCCGCCCGTGGTGACCACGAGGTCGGCGCGGATGAGCTGGTCCTCGATGGTGGAGCGCAGCGTCTCGGCGTCGTCGGCGACCGCGCCGACGCGGTAGGCGATGGCTCCCGCGTCGCGTGCGGCGGCGGTGAGGGCGAAGCTGTTGGAGTCGTAGATCTGACCGTCCGCCAGCGACTCGCCGGGCTGGACCAGTTCGCTGCCGGTGGACATGACGACCACGCGGGGGCGCGGGCGCACCTGCACCGTGCCCCGGCCGATCGCGGCGAGCAGGGCGATCTGCGGCGGGCCGAGCACCGTGCCCGCGTCCAGGGCGCGGTCGCCCGCCCGGACGTCGCTGCCTCGCGCGCGGACGTGCGCGCGTGCCTCGGCGGGGCGGTGCACGCGGACCTCGCCGAAAGCGCCCTCGGGGGCGGCGCTGTGGGCGCGCATCCCGGTGACGGGGCCCTCGCCGAGGCCTCCGTCGGTCCACTCCACGGGCACGACGGCCTCGGCGCCGGGGGGCAGGGGCGCGCCGGTCATGATGCGGGCGGCCTGGCCCGCGCCGACGGTGGGCTGCTCGCCGGGGCCCGCGGCCACGTCGCCGATGACGTGCAGGACGGCGGGGAACTCCTCGCTGGCGTCCGCGACATCGGCGACCCGCACCGCGTACCCGTCCATGGAGCTGTTGTCGAAGGGCGGCAGCGAGACGGGCACCGTCACGTCCTCGACGAGGACGCAGCCCTGGGCGTCGAGGAGTTGGAGCTCGATCGGTTCGAGCGGGCGGACGGTCGCGAGGACGTCGTCCAGATGCTCCTGAACCGACCAGAGCGCGTCCTGACCGGTGCTCGGTGTCGTCGTGCTGCTGCTCAAGTGCTACATCTCCTCGGTGACGTAACGGCGAAGCCAGGCCTGGAACTCCGGACCCAGATCTTCACGTTCGCACGCGAGTCTGACAATGGCACGCAGATAGTCGCCCCGGTCGCCGGTGTCATAGCGGCGGCCCTGGAAGACGACGCCGTGCACCGGGCCGCCCACCTTCTCGTCGGCGGCGAGCTGCTGGAGCGCGTCGGTGAGCTGGATCTCGCCGCCGCGGCCCGGCTCGGTCTTGCGCAGTACGTCGAAGATGTTGGGGTCCAGGACATACCGGCCGATGATCGCGTAGTTGCTGGGCGCGTCGGCGGTGTCGGGCTTCTCGACCAGATCGGTGACCTTGACGACGTCGCCGTCCTCGGTGGCCTCGACGGCGGCGCAGCCGTAGAGGTGGATCTGCTCCGGGGCCACCTCCATGAGCGCGATGACGCTGCCGCCGCGCCGCTCCTGGACCTCGACCATGCGGGCGAGCAGGGGGTCGCGCGGGTCGATGAGGTCGTCGCCGAGGAGGACGGCGAACGGCTCGCGGCCGACGTGCGGGGCCGCGCACAGGACGGCGTGACCGAGTCCCCTGGGGTCGCCCTGGCGGACGTAGTGCATCGTCGCGAGGTCGCTGGACTCCTGGACCTTGGCCAGCCGCGCCTCGTCGCCCTTCTTCAGGAGGGCCGACTCCAGCTCGTAGTTGCGGTCGAAGTGGTCCTCCAGGGGGCGCTTGTTGCGGCCCGTGATCATGAGGACGTCGTCGAGTCCCGCGGACACGGCCTCCTCGACCACGTACTGGATCGCCGGCTTGTCGACGACCGGCAGCATCTCCTTGGGCGTCGCCTTGGTGGCGGGCAGGAAGCGCGTGCCCAGGCCGGCCGCCGGGATGACCGCCTTGGTGATCCGGGGGCGGGGGGAGTGAGACTCAGTCATGCGGCCCACCATATCCGGTGGTTATGTGCGGAATCTGTGAATCCAGATAATTGGATGGCATATGCGTCATCAGGAAGGATTTGTGAGTAATCCATGAGCGGACCCGAGGCCTGCGGCCAGCCAACCAAGCGGACGTTGCGGCGAGGCCTCCTCGCGGTGAGAAGCGGGTTGACGGGAGATGGCGTACGCGGGGCGGCGGTGGCTCTCGCGGAGCGCGCGCTGGAGCTGACCGAGCTGGCGGGGGCGGACACGGTCGCGGCGTATGTCTCCGTGGGCAGCGAGCCCGGCACGCGCGTGCTGCTCGACGCCCTGCACGCGCGCGGGACGCGGGTCCTGCTGCCCGTGCTGCTCGCGGACAACGACCTGGACTGGGCCGCGTACGACGGCGCAGGCTCCCTCGTGCGCGTGCGGCACCAGGGCAGGATCGAGCTGCTCGAACCCGCCGGGGCCCGCCTCGGCCCGGCGGCCGTCCTGGAGGCGGACGCCGTCCTGCTGCCGGGGCTCGCGGTGGACGGCCACGGGACGCGTCTCGGGCGTGGCGGCGGGTCGTACGACCGCGTCCTGGCCCGTCTGGAACGCGCGGGCGCCGATCCCGCGCTCGTGGTGCTCCTGTACGACTCCGAAGTGCTCGCGCACGTCCCGGCCGAGGCCCACGACCACCCGGTGCGCGCCGCCGTGACGCCCTCGGGGGTGCATCGCTTCCGCTGAGCCCCCGCCGCGCCACGCGCCACGCGAAAGGCCCTCCACGCACGCGTGGAGGGCCTTTTCAGCGGGTGCCGGTCCCGGTCAGGGGCGCAGGACCAGCTTGTCGCTCGTGCTCTTCTCGACCGCCTTGTCGGTGTAGGCCCACGGCAGCAGTTCGCCCTTGGCCCACTTGTCGGTCTGGTCGGTGTAGTGCGCGTTGTACGCGTGCCCCGAGGCACCGGTGAGGTTGATCCACTTGGACTTGTCGAGGTCCTTGAGGTTCACCACCATGCGCATCGACGGCACCCAGACCACGCCGTAGCCGCCCGCCGCGTTCCAGCCGGTGGCGTTCACCGCGGCCTCACCGCCGCCGAGGTTCCACGGCCCGCGGTTGAGCACGAACTGCAGCCAGCCGGGGCCTTCGGTGCCGAGCGTCTGGTTCTTCAGCGTGAGGCGGTGCAGACGGCCCCAGCTCCAGCTGTCGACGTCCTTGCCGAGCTTGGCCGTCAGGTCCCAGCGCGCGTCCTCCAAGGCCCGCGCGAACAACCCGTCGCGGGTCTTGGTCGCCCTGTCGGTGCGGGTCGCCGGCGTCTTCCACCAGTCGTTGGTCTGGTCGTCGATGATCTTGCGGATCACCTCGTAGTAGCGGTCGCCGCCGTCCGGCTGCGCCGAGTCCGCGTCCCGCTCACCGCACTCGCGCACCTTCTTGCCCTCGTCGGCCGGGCCGGTGTTGCCGGCCGGTTCGACGTTCAGGCACTGGCCCTTGACGCGCAGCTCCTTGGGGAGCTTGTTGCCGAAGGCGAGCTTGAGGATGTTGCGCCAGACCGAGTTGAAGTACGCGGCCGCCGCCGAGTCGGCGTCCTGGGTGTAGTCCCAGCCCTCCAGGAGCTTCTGCGCCTCGCGGACGTACTTGTCCTTGACGTCGATCTTCAGCAGCTTGGGCACCAGCAGCTTGGCGATCTCGCTGCTGTTGTCCATCTGCATGAGGCGCATGTCCTCGGTGGAGACCTTGCCGCCGTTCTTGATCTTCGACTGGATGAGGTCGTCGATCCGCTGGCTGCGCGCTCCGTAGCCCCAGTCCGAGGTGAGCTTGTACGGGTACTTCGCCTTGTCGCCGTCGTCGATCACGGCCTGGTTGGCGGTGACGATGTAGCCGCGCTTCGGGTTGTACTCGTAGGGCAGCGCGCCCTGCGGGATGTAGCCGTCCCAGCGGTACGCGGGGTCCCAGCCGGGCGCCGGGAGCGAGCCGTCGCCCTTCCCGCGGGTGGGGATCTTGCCGGGCGCCTGGTAGCCGATGTTGCCCTTGGTGTCGGCGTAGATCAGGTTCTGCGAGGGCACCTCGAAGGAGGCGGCCGCCTTGCGGAACTCCTTGAAGTCCGTCGCCCTGTTGAGCTCGAAGACGGCGTCCATGGAATGGCCGGGGGTCAGCGCGGTCCAGCGCAGCGCCACTCCGTAGCCGTCGCCCCGGTCGGGGGCGGCGCTGTCGACGCCGGCCTTCTTGCCGACCTTGACCAGCTCGTCGTCGCGGTCGGAGATGAGCGGGCCGTTGTTGGTCTCGCGGACCCTGATGGTCTTGTCCTTGCCGCCGGCGACCTTGATGGTCTCGTCACGCGTGGTGAACGGCACCACCTTGTCGCCGTACTGGTACCCGTCCCCGGTGAACTTCTCCAGGTACAGGTCCGTGACGTCGGCGCCGAGGTTCGTCATGCCCCAGGCGATGTCCTGGTTGTGGCCGATGACCACACCGGGCATGCCGGAGAAGGTGTAGCCCGAGACGTCGTAGCGGCACTTGTCCGAGACCGAACGGCAGTGCAGGCCCATCTGGTACCAGACGGAGGGCAGCTGCGGCGCCAGGTGCGGGTCGTTCGCCAGGAGCGGCTTGCCGGTGATCGTGTGCTCGCCGGCGACGACCCAGGAGTTCGAGCCGATGCCGTTGCCGTTCGGGCCGAGGATCGCGGGGACCCCGTCCAGGGCGTCGGAGAGGCCCGAGAGCTGCGACTGGAGGCCGTCGGGGCCCTGGGCGCCACCGGCGAGGCCGGAGCCCGCCGTGCCGCCGCCAGAGCCCGCGGCGCCGCCGGTGCCGGTACCCGTACCGGTTCCGCCGGTCCCGGCGCCCGTGCCGGTGCCGGTACCCGTACCGGTCCCCCCGGTGCCGGACTGCGTGCCGGTGCCCTCGGGGTCGTACTTCTTGCCGAGACCGTCGTACGCGCCTTCCCGCACGATCGGCTTGTTCCGCTTGTACGGGTACTCCGGGTACAGGTCCTTGATCTGCGAGGGGCCGAGGCGGCTCGTCAGCAAGGAGCGGTCGATCTCGTCCTGCATGTTGCCGCGCAGGTCCCAGGCCATGGCCTTGAGCCAGGCCACGGAGTCGACCGGGGTCCACTTCTGCGGCTCGTAATCGTTGGTGAAGCCGAGCGCCGCGTACTCGACGGAGATGTCCTTGCCGTCCTTGCCGTCGAGATAGGCGTTGACTCCCTTGGCGTAGGCCTGGAGGTACTTCTTCGTCTCCGGGGAGAGCTTGGAGTCGTACTCCTTCTTCGCCACCCGGTGCCAGCCGAGCGTGCGCAGGAACTCATCGTTCTTGACCTGGCTCTTGCCGAACATCTCGGAGAGCCGCCCGGAGGTCATATGACGGCGGACGTCCATCTCCCAGAAGCGGTCCTGCGCCTGCACGAAGCCCTGTGCCATGAACAGGTCGGCGTCGGACTCGGCGTAGATCTGCGGGATTCCGTTCCCGTCGCGCTTCACCTCGACGTTGCCGGAGAGGCCGTCGAGCTTGATCGTTCCCTTGGTCTGCGGGAAGGAGGAGCGCACGGCGCTGATGCTCCAGTACGCGCCGAAGCCGATGCCTCCGACCATGGCCAGGACCAGGACGATCACGACGAGTCGGGCTCGGCGCCCCTTCTTCTTGCCGGACTTATGACCGGAAGAGGCGGTGGTGTTGGAGGGCATCGCTGTCCTTGCTGTCCTTACGCGAGCGGCAGGGCGGGCTGTGCTGTCGAATGGGCGGCTCTGGGAGCGCTGGAGCAACCATAGGCGCAGGGCGTCGTGACTCCGGACGCGGAGTCAGGAACCGGACCCCAGAAGATCGTATGCGCGTTCGACAGCATCAAGAAGGCGTTAACAATTAGGTAAGGTAACGAAGTACTTGGCTCGCAAGAAGTGCTTGTGCGCGCACGGAGGAAGGAACGGCCCCTGACTGTCCACCACCTCAACCAGCTCCTGCTCGTCTCCTCGCTCGTCCTGCTCGTCGCGGTGGCGGCGGTCCGCGTCTCGTCCCGCAGCGGGCTTCCCAGCCTGCTCCTCTACCTCGGCATCGGCGTCGTCATGGGCCAGGACGGCATCGGCGACGTCCACTTCGACAACGCCGAGCTGACGCAGGTCATCGGCTATGCCGCCTTGGTCGTGATCCTCGCCGAGGGCGGCCTCGGCACGAAGTGGAAAGAGATCAGGCCCGCCCTGCCCGCCGCGGCCGTGCTGTCGACCCTCGGGGTCGCGGTGAGCGTGGGCGTCACGGCGGCCGGCGCGCACTACCTGGTGGGGCTGGACTGGCGGCCCGCGCTGATCATCGGCGCGGTCGTCTCCTCGACGGACGCGGCGGCGGTCTTCTCCGTACTGCGGAAGGTGCCGCTCCCCTCGCGCATCACGGGCGTCCTGGAGGCCGAGTCGGGGTTCAACGACGCCCCCGTGGTGATCCTCGTCGTGGCGTTCTCCACGGCGGGGCCGGTCGATGACTGGTACCTGCTGGTCGGCAAGATCGCCCTGGAACTGGCGATCGGCGCCACGATCGGCATCGCGGTCGGCTGGCTCGGCGCCTACGGCCTGCGGCACGTGGCGCTGCCCGCCTCCGGCCTCTACCCCATCGCCGTCATGGCCATCGCCGTCGCCGCCTACGCCGCGGGCGCCATGGCGCACGGCAGCGGCTTCCTCGCCGTCTACCTCGCCGCGATGGTCCTCGGCAACGCCAGGCTGCCCCACTGGCCCGCCACCCGCGGCTTCGCCGAGGGGCTCGGCTGGCTCGCCCAGATCGGCATGTTCGTCCTGCTCGGCCTGCTGGTCACCCCGCACGAGCTGCTCGACGACACCTGGCAGGCCATCGTCATCGGCCTGGTCCTGACGATGGTCGCGCGCCCCCTGGAGGTCGTGCTGAGCCTCCTGCCGTTCCGCATGCCGTGGCAGGAGAAGGCGCTGCTGTCCTGGGCCGGGCTGCGCGGCGCCGTGCCCATCATCCTGGCCACGATCCCGATGGTGAGCGGCGTCGAGGACAGTCAGCGGATCTTCAACATCGTCTTCGTGCTCGTCGTCGTCTACACCCTCGTCCAGGGCCCCACACTGCCCTGGCTGGCCAAACTGCTGCACATCGGCGGCTCCCCGGAGGCCGCCGACCTCGGCATCGAGTCCGCGCCGCTGGAGCGGCTGCAGGGCCACCTGCTGTCGGTGGGCATCCCCGAGGGCTCACGGATGCACGGCGTCGAGGTGGCCGAGCTGCGCCTGCCCGCCGGATCGGCCGTGACGTTGATCGTGCGGGACGGCGAATCGTTTGTGCCGCTGCCCACGACCGTGCTGCGGCGCGGCGACGAGCTGCTCGTGGTGGCGACGGACCCGGTGCGGGACGCGGCCGAGCGGCGGCTGCGCGCGGTCGGCCACGGCGGAAAGCTCGCCAGTTGGCTGGGAACCGACGGAGAAAAACACCAATCGTAGGTGGCGGGGGTCTCATCGGCTGCGATCACAGGGGCAGATGAGGCCTTTGCCTGTACGATAAAGGGACCTGTAAAGGTCACCTGATCGAACCAACTCTGCCTGACGCAGAGCTGGCGCGACCGTATGGCGGCCGTGGCGCCCTCGCAGTGGGCCCCGGCATCTACCGCAGTTCCGCGCAAGAGGACAGCTCTCGGCGCCCCCGCACGGGCGCTACCAGGCGGCAGAAAGGCACGGGCCGTGGCATCCACGGTCACCGCATCCCGCCCGGGCTACGGACAGCTCCTGCGCACCCCTCGCGCCTGGACGTTCCTGCTCCCCGGCTTCGCGGCACGACAGCCGTTCGCGATGCTGACGATCTCCATCGTCCTGCTGGTCCAGCACACCACCGGCTCGTACGGTGCCGCGGGCGCCGTCTCGGCCGCCACCGGCGTCTCCATGGCGCTGTTCGCCCCCTTCAGCGGCAAGCTCGCCGACCGGTTCGGGCAGCGCGTCGTGCTGGTGCCCGGCGTCCTCGTCCACAGCGCGTCCGTCATCGCCCTGACGGTGCTCGCGCTCTCCGACGCCCCCTTGTGGGCGCTCTTCGTGGCCGCCGTGCCCGCGGGTGCCTCGACGCCGCAGATCGGCCCCATGGTGCGGGCCCGCTGGGGCGTCAAGCTCCAGGACTCCCCGCTGGCGACCACGGCGGCGGCCTTCGAGTCGGTCACCGACGAGCTGACCTTCGTCCTCGGGCCGCTCCTGGCGACCGCCCTGTGCACCGGTGTGGCCCCCTCGGCGGGCCTCCTCACGGAGGCCGGGCTCACGCTGGTCGGCGGTCTGCTGTTCGCCGCGCAGAAGGGCACCCAGCCCAAGCCGTCCTCGCAGGACGAGGGCCACGCGCGCGTGGAGCACGTCTCGGCGCTGCGAGTCCCCGGAGTGCGGGTCCTGATCGTCACGTTCCTCGGGATCGGCGCCGTCTTCGGCGGCATGCAGGTCTCGCTGGCCGCCTTCACGGAGTCCATCGGCGAGCCCGGCCTCAACGGCGTCCTGTACGGCACGTTCGCGGCGGGCAACATGCTCTCCGGGGTCGTCTGCGGCGCCATCGCGTGGAAGGTCTCCCCGCAGCGGCGCCTCCTGGTCGCGTACGCGGCCCTGACGCTGATGGCCTCGGGTCTGTGGGCCGCGCACTCCGCGCTGCTGCTCGCCGGTCTCGGCCTGCTGGTCGGCGTCTGCATCGCGCCGGCGCTGATCACCGGCTACACGCTGGTCGACAAGCTGGTCGCGCCGACCGGCCGCACGGAGGCCTTCACCTGGCTGACCGGCGCCGTCGCGCTCGGGCAGGCGGCGGCCGTCACGGTCGCGGGACAGCTGGAGGACCACTTCTGGGACGGGGCCGGGTTCCTGGTCCCGCTGGGCGGCACCGCACTGGCCCTGGCGGTCCTCGTGACCCTGCGCTCGCGGCTCGCCCCCAAGGACCCGAGCCGTACGGTGGCGCGTGGCGTGGGTCACCGCATGCCGGTCACGGTGGACTGATCCCCCGGAATACGTCACTATGGATCGTCGTTAGCACTCATCGAGTGAGAGTGCCAGGAGGAAGCAAGTGCCGACGTACCAGTACCAGTGCACCGAGTGCGGCGAGGGCCTCGAGGCGGTGCAGAAGTTCACTGATGACGCCCTGACCGTGTGCCCGAGCTGCGACGGACGCCTCAAGAAGGTGTTCTCCGCGGTCGGCATCGTCTTCAAGGGCTCCGGCTTCTACCGCAACGACAGCCGCGGCTCGTCGTCCAGCAGCACGCCGTCGACGACCCCGTCGAAGTCCACGTCCGACACGAAGTCCTCCACGACTTCCGCCGCGGCCTCCTCGACTTCTTCGTCCTCGTCGTCCTCGTCCTCCGGGTCGTCGTCGTCCGGCTCCTCGTCGGCTTCGAGCTCGGCCGCCTAGGGCTTCCAGGCTTCTTCCGCAAGGCCCCGCCGTCCACCGACGACGGGGTCTTCGGCGTGCCCCCGCGAGCCGGGTGACGGGGGCTTCGGCGTGCCCCGCGTGCCGGATACCGTGCGGCCCATGGTGAACATGGCGAACGCGACCCGGGCCGAGATCGGTGTGATAGGCGGCTCCGGTCTCTACTCCTTCCTCGACCACGTGACCGAGATCCAGGTCGACACCCCCTACGGAGCCCCGAGCGACTCCCTCTTCCTCGGCGAGGCCGGGGGGCGGCGGGTCGCCTTCCTCCCCCGCCACGGCCGGGGCCACCACCTGCCGCCGCACCGCATCAACTACCGCGCCAACCTCTGGGCGCTGCGCTCCGTCGGCGTGCGCCGGGTGCTCGCGCCGTGCGCGGTCGGCGGACTGCGCGCCGAGTACGGGCCGGGGACGCTGCTCGTGCCCGATCAGCTCGTGGACCGCACCAAGGCGCGGACGCAGACGTACTTCGACGGGGTGCCGCTGCCGGACGGCACCGTGCCCCGGGTGGTGCACGTGTCGCTCGCCGACCCGTACTGCCCCGTCGGGCGGGCCGCCGCGTTGGAGGCCGCGCGCGGACGCGGCTGGGAGCCGGTGGACGGCGGGACGCTCGTCGTGGTCGAGGGACCGCGCTTCTCGACCCGGGCCGAGTCGCGCTGGCACGCCGCCCAGGGCTGGTCGGTGGTGGGCATGACCGGGCACCCCGAGGCGGCGCTGGCACGGGAACTGGAGCTCTGCTACACGTCGTTGGCGCTGGTCACCGACTTGGACGCGGGTGCGGAGACCGGCGAGGGCGTCTCGCACGAGGAGGTGCTCCAGGTGTTCGCCGCGAATGTGGACCGGCTGCGGGGCGTGCTGTTCGACGCCATCGCGGGGCTGCCGGGGCCGGGAGGCGGTGGCGGGGCCGGGGAGCGGGACTGCTTGTGTGCCGGGGCGCTGGGCGGGATGGACCCGGGGTTCCGGTTGCCGTGAGGGGGCCGGGGGTGGGGTCGGGGCCTCGGCTTGGGCTTGGGCCTCGGCTTGGGCTTGGGCCTCGGCTTGGGCTTGGGCCTCGGCTTGGGTTTGGGCTTGGGCCTCGGCTTGGGCTTGGGGCGGCGGCGTCGGGGTGCGGTGGGCGGAATTGCTCCTTCGGGTGAGCGAGTTTTCCACAACCGGTGGGTAGTCCACGGGCCTCAGCGGGGATCGGCGCAGACCTGCATCGTGGGTGCGGAAGTCCAGTCCTCGCACCGCAGGCGGTGGTTGTCGTGACCCAACTCCCTTCCCGGACCCGGCCGGCCGACGGCTGCCCTGTCCCCCACTTCACGCCCGTACGGGTGCGCCGCGGGCATCCGCGGCTGCGCCGGCTGCTGCGCCACCGGCGGCGGGCCCTGGCCGTGGGGCTCGCGATGACCGCCGCGGCCCTCGCGTCCTCGGGGCCGCCGGGCGAGGACCGGCCGCCTGGCCCGGCGGCGTCCGCCGAGCCCTCGCGGGAGCGCGGGCGAGCCGTGGAGACGGTGAGCGCGCCGGTGCGCATCGCGGACGCGACCACCGCGGGCCTGTTGCGCCCCGGCGACCGGGTCGACGTGATCGCCGCCGAGGGCACACCGGGGGGCGGTTCGAAGCCCCGTGTGGTGGCGGCGGGGGCCCGGGTGTCCGAGGTGCCGGAACAGCCGGAAGGGCCCACCGAGAGCGGGGCGTTGGTGGTGCTCTCGGTGCCGCGCGACACGGCGTCACGGCTCGCCGGGGCAGGCGCGAACGCCCGCTTGGCGGTGACGTTGCGATGATCGGCACTGTGTGCGGTCGTACGGTCACCCGGTCACGTCGCTCGTTCGTGAGAGCGAATTGGACAGGCCGTCCACGCTCTGGCGTAGGTTGCGGAGTTGTTTGTTCCGCAGCCTGCACGTGCAACGAAAGGCCTCGTGGTGAGCGAGAAGAGGGAACCGAGCGTCTGGGAGGGCTTCAAGGCCTTCCTGATGCGCGGCAATGTGGTCGACCTGGCGGTCGCGGTGGTCATCGGCGCCGCGTTCACGAACATCGTGAACTCGCTGGTGAAGGGGGTCATCAACCCACTGGTCGGCGCCTTCGGCACCAAGGACCTCGACCACTACCGCTCGTGCCTGAAGTCTCCCTGCGAGACGAACGCCGCGGGCGAGGTCGTCAAGGGCATCCCCATCATGTGGGGATCCGTGCTGAGCGCGGTCCTCAGTTTCGTGATCACCGCGGCCGTCGTGTACTTCCTGATGGTGCTGCCGATGGCCAAGTACCTCGCGCGGGTCGCGGCCCGGCGGGCCGCGAAGGAGGGCACGAAGGAGGTCATGGAGGTCTCCGAGCTGGAGGTCCTCAAGGAGATCCGCGACGCCTTGCTGGCGCAGCGCGGCTCCGGCCCCCGCAAGGAGTAGCCCGGGCTCAGAGGTGGTGGGGCGGCTTCTCGTCGAGGAAGCGTGCCAGGTCGGCGGCGCTGCCACCGCCCGACTCGGCCCGCTCACCCCACCCTCGGTCCGTATCGTCCGAAGACTGCTGCGACAGCGGATCGTCGAAGATCAGCGCGTTCTTCGGCTTCTTCGGCTCCTCCGGATCGCGCGATTCGGGGGCGGGGGCGGTACTCATGCCTCCAGGGTACGTCGGCATGTCTCCAGGGTACGTCGACCGTGTCCGGCGGTGGCTCTCAGACGGCCTTGAGGCCCTGAGCCGCGAAGATCTCCTTGGCCGCGGCGATCTGCGCCGGTGTCGGCGAAGGGGTGTCGCGCAGGGTGAAGTCCTTGCCGAGCGCGTCCCACTTCGCCGCGCCCAGCTTGTGGAAGGGCAGTACGTCGACGCGCGAGACGTTGCCGAGCGAGGCGGTGAAGCGGGCGACGCCCTCGATGTTCGCCGGGTCGTCGGTCAGGCCCGGGACGAGGACGAAGCGCAGCCAGACGTCCTTGCCGAGTCCGGCCAGGCGGCGGGCGAAGTCGAGGGTGGGCCGCAGGGGGCGGCCCGTGACCTCCTGGTAGGTCCGGGGGTCCCAGGACTTGATGTCGCCGAGTGCGTCCGGGGTGATGGTGTTGGTCAGCGAGATGCCGTCCTCGGCGTCGTCGTAGGGCAGCTTGGCGACCGACATGACCGAGGCGATGTAGCCGTGCTCGTCGCGGCCGTTCATCGGGTTGGCGCCCGGCGCGAAGTGGGTGCCCGCGCGGCGGCCGTCGGGGGTGTTGCCGGTCTTCTCGCCGTAGACGACGTTCGAGGTGATGGTCAGCACGGACTGGGTGTGCACCGCGTTCCGGTAGGTGGGGTGCCGGCGGACCTTCTCCATGAAGTCGTGCACGATGCGCTTGGCGATGTCGTCGGCGCGGTCGTCGCTGTTGCCGTAGGCGGGGTAGTCGCCCTCGATCTCGTAGTCGACGGCGAGGCCCGTCTCGCCACGGATCACCTTGACCTTGGCGTGCTTGATGGCCGAGAGCGAGTCGGCGGCGACGGAGAGGCCGGCGATGCCGCACGCCAAGGCGGCGTCCCCTTCGTACGGGGTGTAGTTCTCGTGCACGAAGTCGCGGACGTCGACGGTGTCCCGCCACAGGCCGCCCTTGAAGCCGTCCCAGGCCTCGCCGTTCACCGTTGCTTCCGCAGGAGTGGCAGTCATGAGCCGCGCCTTCCGTTTCGCTGCTTCGCTCTGTCTCCATTCCACTCCCGCCCGCTCGGCGAGGGGGCCCGCAATGGTCCTGACTCCGGGACCGGAGGTCCCGGTCCGCTTCGGCTTCGGAAGTGGGTGGCCGTCATGACCTGCGGCTTCATGGAGGACTTTGGACCCGCGCCCACTTGTGAAGGCATTCACAAGAAGGCTCCGGATGTCACTGCCCCCGGCCCGGCACCCGGTCCAGCACCCGGCCCGTCACCGGCACCCGGCCTCGCGCCGCGAGACGTCGGCCGGCAGAGTCGCAGAAAACGGGTGAGCAAGCCCAAAGGCGTGAAGCACAGGGGGGCTTCGGACCTCGCGGGTCGCGCGGATCCCGGATCGGCGCGCGGCGTCTGCTGTTGTGGTCCGCATGACGTCATCCCCACACTCCGCCGACTCCCCGCGCTCACCCGACCCCTCGCACCGCTCGCATGCCTCACCCTCCCCCGACCCCGCACGGTCCTCCGACCCCTCCTCGCCCTCCCCCGACCCCGCACAGCCGTCCGAGCCCTCGTACGCCTCCGACTCCTCCCTCCCGGCCAAACCCCTGCGGCCGCTCCTCGCGCGGGGGCGGGAAGAGCGGCACCGGGCAGCGACGCCGCTGGAGCTCTTCTTCGACCTCTGTTTCGTCGTGGCGGTCGCACAGGCCGGTGTGGAGCTGGTGCACGCCGTCGCCGAGGGGCATACGGGCGAGGGCGTCCTCAATTACGCGATGGTCTTCTTCGCGCTGTTCTGGGCCTGGGTCAACTTCTCCTGGTTCTCCTCGGCGTACGACAACGACGACGTGCTGTTCCGTGTGGTCACGCTGATCCAGATCGCCGGCGTCCTGGTCTTCGCGGCCGGGGTCTCCAAGGCCTGCCAGGAGCACGACTTCCTGCTGATCTGGCTCGGCTACCTGATCATGCGGATCGCCCTGTCCTCCCAGTGGCTGCGTGCGGCGAGGGCGGCGACGGGCGCGGAGCGCACCACCGCCCTGCGGTACGCGATCGGCGTGGTGATCTGCCAGATCGGCTGGTCGGGGCTGCTGTTCCTGCCGGAGGACGGCCGGCTGTGGCTGTTCCTCGTGATGGCGGTCGCCGAGATGTGCGTGCCGGTGATCGCGGAGCGGACGTACACCACGGCCTGGCACCCGCACCACATCTCGGAGCGGTACGGCCTTTTCACGATCATCGTGCTGGGCGAGACGATCGCGGCGGCGACGGTCGCGGTGAAGTCGGGCATCGAGGAGAACGACGCGCTGGACGAACTCCTGCCGATCGCCGCGGGTGGCCTGCTCATCGTCTTCGCCGCGTGGTGGATCTACTTCGTCGTGCCGGCCCATGGGCTGCTGCGCGGCAACCGCCAGGCGTTCCTGTGGGGATACGGCCACTACGTGATCCTCGGCTCGGCCGCGGCGATCGGCGCCGGGATCGAGGTGGCGGTCGAACAGGCCGTGGGCGAGGCGCATCTGTCGACGACGGCCGCGTCCGCCGCGGTCACGGTGCCGACGGCCCTGTATCTGATCACCGTATGGGCGCTGCACGCGCGGTACTTCAAGGTGGGCCTCGCGCAGCAGATGGTGCTGCCGGTGAGCGCGCTGGCGACGCTGGCCAGTACGTTCGCCGGGCGCTGGGCGGTGCTCGTGGCGGGGCTCGTGGCGGCAGCGACGGTCGCGACGGGGGTGACGCTCACCTCCCGGACGAGCCGCCGGGCGTGATACGCATCGGCGTATGACCCCTGACTCCGCCCCTGACTCCCTGAGCACGGTGACCGCGGGCACGGTGATCGCCGGCGCGGGTGGCTCCCTGACCGACGTCGCGGGTCTGCGCGTCGGACACGCCACCCTGACCGGCGACGGACGGCTGACCGGCACCACCGTGGTGCTGGCGCCCGAGGGGGGCGCCGTCGCCGCCGTGGACGTGCGCGGCGGCGGGCCCGGCACCCGCGAGACGGACGCCCTCGACCCGCGCAACCTCGTGCGGAGCGTGCAGGCCCTCGTCCTCACCGGCGGCAGCGCGTACGGCCTGGACTCCGCGGGCGGGGTGATGGCGTGGCTGGAGGAGCACGGGCGCGGGGTGCGCGTCGGCGCCGATCCCGCCCACGTCGTGCCCGTCGTGCCGGCCGCCTGCGTGTTCGACCTGGGCCGGGGCGGTGACTTCCGGGCCCGGCCGGACGCGGCGACCGGCCGGGCGGCGGTGGAGGCGGCGGCGCGCACCGAGCCGTTCACCCCCGTCGTGGAGGGCAACGTCGGCGCGGGGACCGGGGCCGTGGTCGGCAGGGTCAAGGGCGGTGTCGGCAGCGCGAGTGTCCGCCTCGGCTCGGGTGTCACCGTCGCGGCGCTGGCCGTGGCGAACGCGGCGGGGTCGGGGGTCGATCCGGGCACGGGCGTGCTGTACGGGCGGTACTTCGAGGGGCGGCGGGTCGAGTACCCCGCGCCGGAGGTCCACGAGGAGGCCCTGCGGCGCCTGGCCGAGGCCGCCGCCGAGCACGGGCCGCCGCCCCTCAACACCACCCTCGCCGTCGTCGCCACCGACGCGGACCTGACCAAGGCTCAGGCGCAGAAGCTCGCGGGCACGTCGCACGACGGGATGGCGCGCGCCGTGCGGCCCGTCCACCTCCTCAACGACGGCGACACGGTCTTCGCGCTCGCCACCGGGGAGCGCCCGCTGGACGCCGGGAACCCGTTCGCGCTCAACGAGATCCTCGCCGCGGGCGCCGATCTCGTGACGGCGTCGATCGTGCGGGCGTTGCTGGCGGCGGAGTCGGTGCGGACGCCGGGCGGCACGTTCCCGGCGTACCTCGACCTCTATCCGGGGCCTCGCTTCCCGGCCGCCGGGCGGGGCAAAGGGGCACCTGTGGGTTAAATGCCCGCCGCGATCGCCGAATTGGGCGCCAATAAATGTGCCCGCGCTCACACTTGGCGGAGGGAACTACTCCGCACGTCGGGGCGCTCTTTACTCGTACTGGATCAGAACCCGTACTTGGAGCAGCTCGTGACAAGGTCAGTCATAGTCAACCCCCGGCGCCGTGCCCTGCTGGCCGCCACCGCGCTCGCCGCCGTGGGCGCGCTGACCCTCACCGCCTGTGGCGGGGACGCGGGTGCCAAGGACGACAAGAAGGGCGCGAACGAGTCGGCCAAGGGCGCCGACATCACCATCTCGTCCAAGGACGGCGCCACCGACGCCTCGATCAACGCCACGAGCGTCAAGGTCAAGGGCGGCAAGCTGACGAGCGTGAAGATGACGTCGGTGACGTCCGGCGCCGCGGTGGAGGGGACCATCTCCGGCGACGGCGCCTCCTGGAAGCCCAAGGGCCAGCTGGAGCGCGGCACCAAGTACAAGGTGACCGCCAACGCCAAGGACCCCAAGGGCAACGCGGCGACGGAGAACGCGACGTTCACCACCGTCTCCACGGCCAACAGCTTCATCGGCAGCTACACCCCGGACGGCGGTGCCACCGTCGGCGTCGGCATGCCGGTCTCCTTCAACTTCGACAAGGCGATCACGCAGAAGAAGGACGTCCAGTCGCACATCACGGTGACGTCCAGCAGCGGCCAGAAGGTCGTCGGCCACTGGTTCGGCGACCAGCGCCTGGACTTCCGGCCCGAGGAGTACTGGAAGGCCGGCTCCAAGGTCACGATGAAGATCGACCTGGACGGCGTGAAGGGCGGGAACGGCATCACGGGCGTGCAGCACAAGACGGTGACCTTCACCGTCGGCCGCGCGCAGGTCTCCACCGTCGACGTGCAGGCCAAGAAGATGACGGTCGAGCGGGACGGCAAGGTCATCAAGACGGTCCCGATCTCCGCGGGCAGCCCGTCGAACCCGACGTACAACGGCAAGATGGTGATCTCCGAGAAGTTCACCCAGACCCGTATGAACGGCGACACGGTGGGCTTCGGCGGTGAGTACGACATCAAGGACGTGCCGCACGCCATGCGCCTGTCCACGTCGGGCACCTTCATCCACGGCAACTACTGGGGCTCGCCCTCGGTCTTCGGCAGCGCCAACACCAGCCACGGCTGCGTCGGCCTCCAGGACGCGCGCGGCGCGGGCGACCCGAACACCATGGGTGCCTGGTTCTTCGACAACTCCCTGATCGGTGACGTCGTGACCGTCAAGGGCTCGCCCGACAAGACGATCGCCCCGGACAACGGCCTCAACGGCTGGAACATGTCGTGGAGCGAGTGGACGGCGGGCAGCGCGAGCTGACGCCGCAGGCCCGGACCAACTGCGCGAGCCACGTGGGAACTTGCCACGTGGCTCGCGCGTTTTCCCGTTCCCGGGCATGATGTCCGACCCAGGGGCTACGGTATGCACTCACCAGGTGACATGCAGCAACGCCGGGAGATGCCTTGAGCGTTCCGTACGACACGGCGTACGAGCCACCCGAGTCGCCCGACCCACACTCTCCGGAGGAGCATCTCGAGCGACTCCTCGGCCGTGCCCTCAACTCCTTCGACCTGCCGGACGAGGTGCTGGCCCGCCTCGACTCGGCCCTCGCCCACGACAGCGCCCTGCACTCCGCGCACCACAGCGCCGGCCTGCACCGCGAGACGTACAGACACACCTGGCTGCTCGCCGACGCGTCCGTGCTCACCCTCTGGGAACTGGTGCACAACACCTCGCCGGGCAGCGCCCCGACGTACGAGCTGTACGCCGACGAGGAGGAGGCGGGCGTCGCCACCTCGCGGCTGCCGCTGCCGCCCGATCCGCCCGACCGCGGCCGGCCCGTGCCGCTCCCGCTGCCCGCCGACCCCGCGCCGCGCCACACGTACGCGTCGGACGACTCCGCGGACCACGCGCGCAGGCTGCTGCGCCGCGCGGAGAACGCGGACCGCCCCGGTGAGGACGTCACGCGGTTGCTGCGCTCGGCGTTCGCGCACCAGATAACGCAGGCGTTCGGCCGCCCCGGCCCCACGAGCGGGGCGTGCCCTGGCTTCGCGCTCTACGAGCACGCGTTCCTGCTCTTCGACGGCGGCGAGGTCAGCCTGTGGGAGGTCGAGCACACGCTGACCCCCGACGGCCGCCACATGTGCGAGGTGTACGCGACCCAGGAGGCGGCCCGCGCCGCGATGGAGCGCAGAGCCGGGAACGCGGCGGCGGGTTAGGGACGCCGCTCGCCGAATCGGCGTACGAGACCGGCGAAGGCGGCCCGTTCGGCCGAGGTGAGTTCCACGCTCTCCGCGTGCGGCGGGCCCTGCTGGCCGGGCAGGACGCCCAGGCCGTGGGCCTGGCGCCCCACCCCGGCCTCGGGGCGCTCCCGGCGCATCACCCGCACCAGGCCGACGGCCCAGACCGCGGTGGCCACGGCGAGCGCGGCCACGCCCAGCTGCTGAACGATCGACACATCCCGGAACATGCGGCCCAGTAGACAACAAGGGAGGGGACTTCCGACAGGGGGGTTATGGGGCTTAGATCCCGAAGTGACGCACGTCGCACCTCCCCCTGGGTCAGGCGGCCGTCGGCACCCGCTCCGTGGCGGCCGTCTCGGCCGCCGTCCGCGCATCGGCCGTGGCGTCCACGGGCGTCGTCTTGCGGGCGCTCTTCAAGAGGACGACCACGAGCGTGGACACGCCGACACCGGCGGCGATCGCGACGAGGTAGAGCAGCGGCTCGCCGATCAGCGGGACCACGAAGACACCGCCGTGCGGGGCGCGCAGTGTGCAGCCGAACGCCATCGACAGGGCGCCGGTGACCGCGCCGCCCGCCATCGACGCGGGGATCACCCGCAGCGGGTCGGCGGCCGCGAACGGAATCGCGCCCTCGGTGATGAAGGAGGCGCCGAGGAACCAGGCCGCCTTGCCGTTCTCCCGCTCGGCCTCGGTGAACAGGCGGCCGCGCACGGTCGTGGCGAGGGCCATGGCCAGCGGCGGGACCATGCCGGCCGCCATCGTCGCGGCCATGACCTTGAGGCCGCCGTCGGTCGGGTGGGTGAGGCCGCCGATCGCGAAGGCGTAGGCGACCTTGTTCAGCGGGCCGCCGAGGTCGAAGCACATCATCAGGCCGAGGATGACGCCGAGGATGACGGCGTTGGCGCCGGACAGGCCCTCCAGCCAGTCGGTCAGCGCGCTCTGGAGCGAGGCGATGGGCTTGCCGACGACGAGGAACATCAGGAAGCCGACCACCGCCGAGGAGATCAGCGGGATCACCACCACCGGCATGATGCCGCGCAGCACGGCCGGGACGCGGACCCGCTGGATGCCGAGGACGACGGCGCCCGCGATCAGGCCGGCGGCGAGCCCGCCGAGGAAGCCCGCGTTGATGGTGACGGCGACCGATCCGCCGACGAAGCCGGGGACCAGGCCGGGCCTGTCGGCCATCCCGTACGCGATGTAGCCCGCGAGGACCGGGACCAGGAAGGCGAAGGCGAGTCCGCCGATCTGGAACAGCAGCGCGGCCCAGCTGGTGTGGTCAGTCCAGATGAAGTGCTCGGCGACGGACGGCGCCTTGTCGATCTTCCAGCCGCCGATGGCGAAGCCGAGGGCGATGAGCAGACCGCCGGCCGCGACGAAGGGGACCATGTAACTGACGCCGGACATCAGCCACTTGCGGAGCTTGGTGGCGTAGCCGTCGTCGCTGTCGCCCGTACTCTCGACCGGGGACGCCTTGTCCGGCGCCGGAGTCGTCTCGCCGCGGGCCGCCTTCCGGCGGACTTCCGCGAGGAGTTCGGCGGGGCGGTTGACGGCGGCCTTGACGCCCACGTCGACGGTGGGCTTGCCCGCGAAGCGGGCCTTGTCCCGCACGGGGACGTCGTGGGCGAACAGGACGCCGTCCGCCGCGGCGACGACCGCCGGGTCGAGGCGGGTGAAGCCGGCCGAGCCCTGCGTCTCCACGCTGATCTCGACGCCCGCCTCGCGGGCCGCGCCCTCCAGTGCCTGGGCCGCCATGTACGTGTGGGCGATGCCCGTGGGACAGGACGTGACCGCCACGACGCGGAACGGCTCCGCCGGGGGCACGTCGTCCCGCGGCCGCGGCTCGGCGGCCTCTTGGTCCACGTCGGGCGCGGAGGGCTGCCCACCGGCCGGCCGGGTGCCCCGGATCAGGTCCGTGGCCGTCCCGGCGTCCGTCGCGGCCCGCAGCGCGGCTGTGAACTCGGCGTCCATCAGCTGCCGGGCCAGCGACGACAGGATCGTCAGATGGGCGTCGTCCGCGCCCGCCGGGGCGGCGATCAGGAAGATCAGGTCCGCCGGTCCGTCCGGCGCCCCGAAGTCGATGCCGCGGGCCGAGCGGCCGAACGCCAGGGTGGGCTCGGTGACATGCGTGCTGCGGCAGTGCGGGATGCCGATGCCGCCGTCCAGGCCGGTCGGCATCTGCGCCTCGCGGGCCGCGACGTCGGCGAGGAAGCCGTCCAGGTCCCTCACGCGCCCGAGGGCCGCCATGCGCTCGGCCAGGGAGCGCGCCGCGGCCTCCTTGGTTTCCGCGGACCGGTCGAGATCCAGGTCGACCAGGTCCGCAGTGATCATCTCGGTCATCGCGGGCTCCTTCGCACGCGTATCGCCCGGCGGGCGGGGGCTGTCGGGGGGACGGGGGCGGGGCGGTTCACGCGGCGGGCTCCGTCAGGACGCGGTCCAGCGGGACCTCGGCCGTCACGGTGACCGCGTCCGGCCGCAGGTCGCGGGGCGCCGGCATCACGCTGCCCGGCAGTTGGACCGCGGCGGCGCCGTGCGCCACGGCGGAGGCGAGGGCCTTTGGCCCGAGGCCGCCCGCGATCAGGAAGCCCGCCAGGGAGGAGTCACCGGCGCCGACGTTGCTGCGTACGGCCGCGACCGGGGCGTTCGCGAAGTGCGCGCCCGCGTCGTCGACCAGCAGCTGGCCGTCCGCGCCGAGGCTGGCGAGGACGGCGCGCGCGCCCAGCTCCCGCAGTTCCTCGGCCGCCTTGAGGGCGTCGCCGACCGTGGCGAGGGGGCGGCCGACGGCGGCGGCCAGTTCCTCGGCGTTGGGCTTGACGACGTCCGGGCGCCCGGCGAGCGCCGCGAGCAGGGCGGGGCCCGAGGTGTCCAGGGCGATCCGGGCGCCCGCGGCGTGGGCGCGGGCCACCAGCTCGGCGTACCAGGAGGGGGCGAGGCCGCGCGGGAGGCTGCCGCAGCAGGCGATCCAGTCGGCGCCGGCGGACTTCTCGCCGACGGCGGCGAGCAGGGACCGCGCCTCGGCCCCGGACAGTTCGGGGCCGGGTGCGTTGATCTTCGTGAGGGTGCCGTCCGGTTCGGCGACGGCGATGTTGGAACGCGTCTGTCCGGCCACCGGCACCGGGGCGGCCTCGATGCCCTGCTCGTCGAGGAGGGCCGCGACCAGCGCGCCGGGGGCGCCGCCGAGGGGCAGCACGGCGATGGTGCGTACGCCGGCGGCCGCCACGGCACGCGAGACGTTGACGCCCTTGCCGCCCGGGTCCATGCGGTCGCCGGTGGCGCGGACGACCTCGCCGCGGTCGAGTGCGGGGACCTCGTAGGTGCGGTCCAGGGAGGGGTTCGGGGTGACGGTGAGGATCATGCGCGTACCACTTCCGTGCCCGCGCGCTCGATGGCGGCGGCGTCTTCGGGGGCGAGACCGGTGTCCGTGATCAGCACGTCGACGTCGGTGAGGTCGCCGAAGCGGGCGAAGTGCTCCTGACCGTGCTTGGCGGAGTCGGCGAGCAGGACGACCCGGCGGGCGGCGGCGACGGCGGCGCGCTTCACGGCGGCCTCGGCGAGGTCGGGGGTGGTGAGGCCGGCCTGGGCGGAGAAGCCGTTGGCGGCGAGGAAGAGCACGTCGGCGCGGATCTCCCCGTACGCGCGCAGGGCCCACGCGTCGACGGCCGCCCGCGTGCGCCGCCGGACCCGGCCGCCGATGAGGTGCAGCTGGATGCCGGGATGGTCGGCGAGGCGGGCGGCGGTCGGCAGGCTGTGCGTGACGACGGTGAGCGTCGACTCCAGCGGGAGGGCCGCGGCGAGCCGGGCGACGGTCGAACCGGCGTCCAGGACGGCGCTGCCCTCGGCCGGCAGCTCGGCGAGGGCGGCGCGGGCGATGCGGTCCTTCTCGTCGGCGGCGGTGCTCTCGCGCTCGGCGAGGTCCGGTTCGAAGTCGAGGCGCCCGGCCGGGATGGCCCCGCCGTGCACGCGACGCACGAGTCCGGCGCGGTCCAGGGCCTTCAGGTCGCGGCGGATGGTCTCCGCGGTGACCGCGAACTCCTCGGCCAGCGACAGGACGTCCACCCGCCCGCCGTCGCGTGCGAGCCGCAGGATCTCCTGCTGCCGCTCCGGTGCGTACATGTCCGTTTGCCTCCGCCGCATGCCCGAACTTGTGGTTTCCCCGGCAGAGTACGGTCGGACGAGGGGAAAGTAAACATGTTCGGGCAGGAAGTGGGCACAGGTGGGCTCAGGGGGAGGCCGGGAAACGCGTGGACCCCCGCGCCCCTGAGGGGCACGGGGGTCGCACGGCGCAGGGTCCGCCCCGGGAGAGGGCCGCACCTCGGTGTCAGTGGCTCAGCGCGGCCTCGCGCTCGGACGGCTCGGGCTCCGGCGCGACGGGGGCGTCGCCCTCCACGTGCTGCTTGGGCTTCGCCGGGAGCGCGAACATGAGCAGGAAGATGACCACGAGCACGCCCGCCGCCCACCACAGCGCGTTCTGGAAGCCGGCCTCGAACTCCGCGGGGAGCCGGTACGGCGCGACCTCCTCGTCGATCACGCCGAAGAAGACGACCGACACCAGGCCGAGGCCGAGCGCGGTGCCCATCTGCTGCACGGTGTTGATGAGCCCGGAGGCCGAACCCGCGTGCTCGCGCGGCACGTCGGACAGGACCGCGTCCGTCAGCGGCGCCACGATGAGCCCCATGCCGACACCCATCACGACCAGGGGCAGCGCCATCTGCCAGGGCGCGATGCCGGTGCCGTACCGGTCCACCTCCCAGATGTAGACGAGCAGGCCCGCGGCCATGGTCAGGGCGCCCGCCTGGAGCACCTTGCGGCCGAAGCGGGGCACCAGCTTCTGCACCGACATGCCGGCCGCCGCCGAGACGGCGATCGAGAACGGCACGCCCGTCAGACCCGAGCGCAGCGGGGTCCAGCCGAGCCCGAGCTGCATGTACAGGGTCCAGACGAGGAAGAAGATGCCCATCACGACGCCGAAGACGGTCTGCACGGCGATGCCGGCGGCGAAGCTCTTCACCTTGAACAGCGACAGCTCCACGAGCGGCGAGCCGTCCTTGGCGGTCTTCCACCGCTCGTACGCGACCAGCGCGCCGAAGACGACGAGGGAGCCGGCCATCATGACGTACCCCCACGTCGGCCAGCCCAGCTCGCGGCCGCGGGTGAGGGGGTAGATCAGCATCAGCATGCCGAGGGTGACCAGGACGACGCCGACGAGGTCGAGCTTGAGGGCCCTCGGGGCCTTGGACTCGGTGATGAACTTCCGGCCGAGGACGACGCCCGCGATACCGACCGGCAGGTTGATGAGGAAGATCGGCCGCCACTCCAGGCCGAAGAGGTTCCACTCCGTGAGCAGCGCGCCGAGCAGCGGTCCGGAGACCGCGCCGAGGCCGACGATCATGCCGAAGAGCCCGAAGACCTTCCCGCGCTCGTGCGCGGGGAACGTCGCGTGCACGATGGACAGCACCTGCGGCACCATCAGCGAGGCCATAGCGCCCTGGAGGATGCGGGAGGCGACCAGCATCTCCGGGTTGGCGGCGAGCCCGCACAGCGCGGAGGCCACGGTGAAGCCGGTGATGCCTATCAGGAAGAGCCGCTTGCGGCCGTGGATGTCGCCGAGCCGTCCGCCCGTGATGAGTCCGGCGGCGAACGCGAGCGCGTAACCGGCGGTGATCCACTGGATCTGGCTGTAGGTGGCGCCCTGGTCCCGCTGGATCGACGGGATCGCGATGTTGACGATGGTGACGTCCACGAGGTCCATGAAGGCGGCGGTCATCACGATGGCCAGGGCGAGCCACCGGCGCCGGTCCGCCGCCGGCCGGGCTTCGGGCAGGGTGCTGGGGGAAGAACTCATGCCGGAAGGCTAGAAGGCATGTAGGTCATAACAGTTCCTATATCCACGGCATGCTGGATGCCATGACGACGACCGAAGGTCCGACGAGGACCGCGCCGCTGCCCCGAGTGGCCGGCGCGTGACGGGGGCGACGGGCGCCCAGACGCCCATCCGGCTGCTGCAACTGCTTTCGCTGCTCCAGACGCCCCGCGAGTGGCCCGGCAGCGAGCTCTCCGAGCGGCTCGGGGTGAGCCGGCGCACGGTGCGGCGCGACGTGGACCGGCTGCGGGACCTCGGCTATCCGGTGCAGGCGACCCAGGGCGCCCTCGGCGGGTACCGGTTGGTCGCGGGCAAGGCCATGCCGCCGCTGGTCCTCGACGACGAGGAGGCGGTGGCCATCGCGGTGGGGCTGCGGGCCGGGGCGGGGCACGCGGTGGAGGGCGTGGAGGAGGCGTCCGTGCGGGCGCTCGCCAAGCTGGAGCAGGTCCTGCCGGCGCGGCTGCGCCACCGGGTGTCGGCGCTGCAGATCGCGACGATGCCGCTGACCGGCGGGGACGGGGCGAGCATCGCGCCGGAGACGCTGACGGTGATGGCGTCGGCCACGGCCGGCCACGAGCGCCTGCGGTTCGCCTACCGCGCGGGGGACGGCACCGAGTCGCGGCGCCTGACGGAGCCCTACCGCCTGGTCTCGACCGGGCGGCGCTGGTATCTCGTGGCGTACGACATCGACCGGGAGGACTGGCGCACCTTCCGGGTCGACCGGATCGCGGAGCCGTTCCCCACGGGGGCGCGGTTCGTGCCCAGGGAGCTGCCGAAGGGGGATGCCGCGGAGTTCATCCGCCAGTCGGTGTGGCGGGGGCAGGAGGCGTACGAGATCGACGTGACGTTCGCCGCGCCCGCGGAGTTCGTGGCGGCCAGGCTGCCGTCGACGCTCGGTGCGGTCGAGCCGCTGGACGCGGGCCACTGCCGACTGCGCGGCAGGGCGACGGACTCCGTCGAGTGGCTCGCGGTGCGCCTGGCGGTGACCGACTGCGACTTCACGGCCCACGGGCCGCCGGAGCTGATCGACTGCCTCCGGGAGATGGGCAGCCGGCTGACCCGGGCGGCCACCCCGGATCCCGACGGGGGCCCGGCCCGCCCTGCCTAGCCGGTCGCGCACCTCGGCCCACGGAGTCGGGGCCACGCGGGCTCCGCGCCGGCCCGCTAGGCGACCGCGTCGAAGCCCGTGTCCCGCGCCAGCTTCTTCAGTTCCAGCAGGGCGTGCTTCTCGATCTGGCGGATCCGCTCGCGGGTGAGCCCGTGCTCCTTGCCGACCTCCGTCAGCGTCCGCTCGCGGCCGTCGTCGATGCCGTACCGCATCTTGATGATGGAGGCCGTGCGCTGGTCGAGGCGGCCGATCAGGCCGTCCAGCTCCTCGCTGCGCAGCAGTGACAGGACGGACTGCTCGGGCGAGACGGCGGAGGTGTCCTCCAGGAGGTCGCCGAACTGGGTGTCGCCCTGGTCGTCCACGCCCATGTTCAGCGAAACCGGGTCGCGGGCCCAGTCCAGGACGTCGATGACGCGCTCGGGCGTCGAGGACAGCTCGGCGGCGATCTCCGCGGGCTCCGGATCGCGGCCGTGCTCGCGGTTGAACTCGCGCTGCACGCGGCGGATGCGGCCCAGCTCCTCCACCAGGTGGACGGGGAGGCGGATGGTGCGCGACTGGTCGGCTATCGAGCGTGTGATGGCCTGGCGGATCCACCACGTGGCGTACGTGGAGAACTTGAAACCCTTGGCGTAGTCGAACTTCTCGACGGCGCGCACCAGGCCCGCGTTCCCCTCCTGGATCAGGTCGAGGAGGGGCAGGCCGCTGCGCGGATAGCGGCGGGCGACCGCGACCACCAGGCGCAGGTTCGACCGGATGAAGACGTCCTTGGCCCGCTCGCCGTCGGCGACGAGGGCTGCCAGCTCCTCGCGGCCCGCGGTGACCTTGCTGTCCTCGACCTCGCCGTCCAGGATCTTGCGGGCGTACACACCCGCTTCGATGATCTGGGACAGCTCCACTTCCTTGGCGGCGTCGAGCAGTGGCGTACGCGCGATCTCGTCGAGGTACATGCCGACCAGGTCGCGGTCGGCGATCTCCCCGCCTACGGCGCGAACACTGCGTGCCGCGTCGGTCTCGCCGGAGGCGGACTTGCGACGGGCGACGGCACGGGTTGCCATGCGTGCTCCCTTGCGTGTGGTGTCCTGGTCGGCCCTTTTGCCGGGGCCTGCTGTGTGTCGGCCCCGCTGGGGCCTGTGTGGTGGATGGCACACCCTCGAGTGCCCTGCATCCGATGGAAACAACGACTGGAATCCGGACAGAATTCCCATGCGGCGCTTCTTTTTTCCTGACGGTGCAGTACCCTGTCGCGCCACACGGGGAGGGCAGTCGATGACAGAACGTGCGCGGGCGCAGGTCAGGCCGGGGGTCGAGAGCGATCTCGAAGCCCTCACCGACCTCTACAACCACTACGTACGTGAGACGGCCATCACCTTCGACACCGTCGCCTTCCTGCCGGAACAGCGCCGCCCTTGGCTGCTCTCCCACCCCAAAGACGGCCCTCACCGTCTTCTGGTTGCCCAGGAAACGCGTTCCGACGCACGCCCCGGCCGACTGCTCGGCTACGCGACCAGCGGCCCGTTGCGCCCGAAGCCCGCCTACGCCACCTCCGTGGAGGTCAGCGTCTACTGCGCGCCGCACGCCGCGGGCCGCGGCATCGGCACCCTCCTCTACACGGCGCTCTTCGCGGCCCTGGAGCGCGAGGACCTGCACCGCGCCTATGCCGGGATCGCCCTGCCGAACCCGGCCTCGGTCCGCCTGCACGAGTGCTTCGGCTTCCGGCACGTGGGCACGTACGAGGAAGTGGGCAGGAAGTTCGGGCGGTACTGGGACGTCGCCTGGTACGAGCGTCCCCTCGGCCCTCCTCGGCCGCCGGACCTAGGGCCGGGACAGGACCAGGTCTAGGTCCCCGGGCCGTTACGGGCCGCCCGGTCGGGGGCCTACCGTCCCCGCATGAGCGACAGCACTCCCGGCACGACCGACCCCACAGGAATCCTCGACGAGGCCTTCGAACGGCTGCACGGCTTCGGGCCCGAGCGGCTGGGGCGGCTCACCAACCACGCGCCGATGGCCGTCGAGGCGCTCGCCGCGCGCGGGCAGGCGGGGGCGGTCCACCGCTGGCTCGATCGCTACGCCCCGAAGCTGGAGGACCTGCCCGCCCCCGTCGCGCCGATCACCGACGCGGACCGGCACACCGCCCTCGGCGATCCGCGCCGGGCGGCCGACTGGATCGCCCACTTCCGCCGGGAGATCGCCGCGCGGCCCTGGCGTGACGTGCTCGCCGAGTGGTGGCCCGTGCTGCTGCCAGGGATGTACGGGGGCTCGACGCACCCCGTGATCCGGGTGGGCCACGCCGTGCGGGCCCTGGCGGGGGGCGAGACCGCGCCCCGCCTGGCCGAACTCGCGCACGGCCTCGGCTACTGGGCCGCCCGGCACCGCCCGGTGACCGGCGTGGCCCCGCTGCCGGGCGCCGTGAGCGCCGCCGAGGCCCTGGAGGCGGTGCCCCCCGTCGCGGACCGGGCGGCGGGCGGCTTCCCCGACCGGCTCGCCCGGGTGCGCGGGCTGCCGGTGTGGGCCGCCTCGGTGGCCGACCCCGAGGAGGCGCGGCGGGCGCTGGCCGAGCTGGTGCGGGCGGCCACGCACCGGTACGCCACGCACGGCCACGGCGACGAGGTGATGCTCGTCCACGCGGCGACGGCCCCCAACGCCGTGCTGCGCGCCCTGCCCGCGCTCCCTCGCGCGCTGTGGGTGCCGAGTCTGCGCGCCGCCTGGACGGCGTCGGCGGCGGTCACCGCCATGTACGCGCCGGACGCGCCGGTCGCGTACGAGCCGCGGGGCTCCCGCGCCGCGGCGGAGGTGGTCGAGCTGGCGCTGGCACACGGCGACGAGCACGTCATCAAGTTCACGGACACGGCGCTCGACGTCGGCGACGAGCGGGCGCTGGCCTCGGCGCTGCGGGCGGTCGAGCTGGGTGAGCCGCTCGGGTAGCCCGGCGGCTGTCCTGTCGTGGGGCCCGCGCTAGCCGAACTGCACCGACCGCTTCGCCAGCCCCATCCAGAACCCCTCGATGACACTGCGCTGACCGGTGAGGTCGCCGGTGGCGTCGGCGGCGCCGAGGGTCACGAAGAGCGGGGCGAAGTGCTCGGTGCGGGGGTGGGCGAGGTGCCCGGCGGGGGACGCGTGGCCGAAGTCGAGGAGCGCGTCCACGTCGCCCGCCGCCAGGGCCTCCTTCCCCCAGGCGTCGAACTCGGCGGACCAGGAGGGGACGCCGTCCTGCCGCAGCGCGGCCAGGTTGTGCGTGAAGAAACCGCTGCCGACGATCAGGACGCCCTCGTCGCGCAGCGGCGCGAGCCTGCGGCCGAGGTCCATGAGGCGGCGCGGTTCCAGGGTCGGCAGGGAGATCTGGAGCACAGGGATGTCGGCGTCGGGGTACATCTCCACCAGCGGCACGTACGCGCCGTGGTCGAGGCCCCGGTCCGGCACGTCCTGCACGGGTACGCCGGGGGCGCGCAGCAGTTTGCGCACGGAGTCCGCGAGGGCGGGGGCGCCCGGGGCGGCGTACGTCACCTGGTAGTAGCGCTCGGGGAAGCCCCAGAAGTCGTACACGAGCGGCGCGGTCGCGGTGGCGCCGAGGGCCAGGGGGGCCTCTTCCCAGTGGGCGGAGACCATGAGGACCGCCCGGGGCCGGGGCAGGCCGGCGGACCAGGCGGCCAGTTCGGCGGGCCACACGGGGTCGTCGGCGAGCGGTGGCGCGCCGTGGCTGAGGTACAGGGCGGGCATGCGGGTCATCGCGCACCTCCGGGCTGCGTGGCGGGTCTGCGGGGCCGTGGCGGGGACCTCCGGCCGACCGAGGCATCTACTTGAACTCTCAAGCTTCGCGGTCGACGGTACGCGCGGTTTGTTCAAAGTTCAAGGAAGGGCCTCGTACAGTGGAGTACATGGACATGGCACCCACCCCTCCCCCGGACGGCGGACCGCGCTGGCTGGACAGCGACGAACAGCGCGTTTGGCGGTCCTACCTCCAGGCGAGCACCCTCCTCGACGACTTCCTCGACCGTCAGCTCCAGCGCGACGCGGGCATGCCGCACATGTACTACGGGCTATTGGTCCAGTTGTCCGACGCCCCCCGGCGTCGGCTGCGGATGACCGAGCTGGCCAAGACGATGAAGATCACCCGGTCCCGGCTCTCGCACGCGGTCGCGCGCCTGGAGAAGAGCGGCTGGGTGCGTCGCGAGGACTGCCCCTCCGACAAGCGGGGCCAGCTCGCGATCCTCACCGACGCGGGGTTCGAGGTGCTGCGCAGGACCGCCCCCGGCCATGTCGCCGCCGTACGCCAGGCACTGTTCGACCGGCTCACCCCGGAACAGCAGAAGTCCCTCGGCGAGATCATGACGATCGTCGCCGAGGGACTTCAGCCGAAGGAGGCGGGGGCCGACCTCCCCTGGCTCCGCTAGGAGACCCTGCCCGGGTGAGCGGGCCGGGTCAGTGGGCCATCACCGGGATCTTCAGCTCGTCCTCGGTGCCCTCCACCGCGTCACCGGAGGCCGCGGGGCCGCCCTGGTGGCCGGTGTTGATGAACGTCGCCGCGATCAGCGCGGCGACCGCCAGGATGCCGACCGCCCACCAGATGGCACTGGTGTAGCCCTCGACCATGGCCTGCGCCTTGACGAGCTTCAGGTCGGCGCCGCCGGCCACGTGGTCCGCGAGGTACGCGGAGGTCGCGGAGGCGGCGATGGTGTTCAGCAGGGCCGTGCCGATGGCGCCGCCGACCTGCTGCGAGGTGTTGACCATCGCGGAGGCGACACCGGCGTCACGGGGCTCGACGCCGTGCGTGGACAGCGACATGGCGGGCATGAACGCCGTGCCCATGCCGAGGCCCAGCATCAGCTGCGCGGGCAGGATCAGACCGGCGTACGAGGTGCCGATCTCCAGCTGGGTCAGGAGCAGCATGCCGAGCGCGGCGAGCAGGAAGCCCGGGGCCATCAGCAGCCGCGGCGGGACGCGGGTCATCAGGCGGGCGCCGAGCTGCGTGGAGCCCACGATCATGCCGACGATCATCGGCAGGAAGGCGAAGCCGGTCTTGACCGGCGAGTAGCCCTTGACGATCTGCAGGTAGTACGTGAGGAACAGGAACAGGCCGAACATCGCGATGATGGCGAGGCCGAGCGAGAGGTAGACGCCACCGCGGTTGCGCTCGGTCAGCACGCGCAGCGGCAGCAGCGGGGACTTGACCTTGGCCTCGGTGAGGACGAACGCGGCGAGCAGTACCGCCGACGCCACGAACATGCCGACCGTCACGGAGTCCGACCAGCCGTCGGACTCGGCGCGGGTGAAGCCGTAGACGAGCGCGACCAGACCGAGGGTGGACAGGACCACGCCCGGGACATCCAGCGGCGAGCGGTTGCGGGTGCCGGCCGGCTCGCGGATGACGAAGTACGCGCCGAGGGCGGCGATCACCGCGAAGGGGATGTTGACGAAGAACGTCCAGCGCCAGTTCAGGTACTCGGTGAGGAAGCCGCCGAGGATCAGGCCGACGGCGCCGCCGCCACCGGCGATCGCGCCGTAGATGCCGAAGGCCTTGGCGCGCTCCTTGGCGTCGGTGAACATCACCGCGAGCAGCGAGAGGGCGGCGGGCGCGAGCAGCGCGCCGAACACGCCCTGGAGGGCGCGGGCGCCCAGCATCATGGCCTCGCCGGTCGCGGCGCCGCCGAGCGCGGAGGCCGCGGCGAAGCCGATGAGGCCGGTCACGAAGGTGCGCTTGCGGCCCCACAGGTCGGCGATGCGGCCGCCGAAGAGCAGCAGACCGCCGAAGGCGAGCGCGTAGGCCGTGATGACCCACTGGCGGTTGCCGTCGGATATGCCGAGGTCCTGCTGGGCGGAGGGCAGCGCGATGTTCACGATGGTCGCGTCGAGGACGACCATCAGCTGTGCGAGGGCGATGAAGACGAGGGCTTTCCAGCGTCTCGGATCTGCTGCAGACATGGGTGTGCCACCTAGCGGTACGAAAGTGTGAACAACGATGTGGGAAAAAGGCGGCGGACTCGGCCCTGGGCCGGATTCGCCGCACGGCGGGGTCAGCGCCTGCGGAGGTCCTCCAAAGTCGCCGCCTCCCCCGGGAGTTCGGAGCGGGCGGGTGCCATCAGGCCGTCGAGGAACAGCTGGAGATGGCGGTGGACGAAGCGGTCCATGTTCGGGCAGGCCGTGCCGGGCAGCGGCCGGCCGAGCTGGGAGAGGGCGACCATGAGGTCACCGACGGCGATGTCGGTGCGCAGCTGCCCGGCCGCGCGGGCCCGCTCCACGAGGCCCTCGATCGACCGCTCCAGGTGATCGCGGGCGTCCAGCAGGTCGGGGTGGTCGTGGTCGAAGGCGGCCGACAGCATCGGGCACAGGGCGCCGATCCGTTCGTCGGCCGCGGCGTGGACGAAGGTGCGCAGGGCCGTGAAGGCGGCGCCCTGGTCGGCGTCGGCCGTGGCGATGCCCTGTTCGGCGTGGGCGGCGACGCGGCCGGTCACGTAGAGCACGACCTGGCGGATCAGTTCGGCGCGGTCGGCGAAGTGGCGGTAGAGCGTGGCGTTGCCGACGCCCGCACGGCGCGCGATCTCGTCGAGGGGTACGTCGGATCCGTACTCCACGAGCATCTCGCGTGCGGCGGCGACGATCCGCTCCCGGTTGCGCAGGGCGTCGGCCCGCGGGCGGGACGCTCGGCGCTGCGGGGCGGTGGCGGTGTCCACGGCGTGCTCCTCTGCTGACTCTTGCGGTGACGATCCTGGTGGCGATCGACGGCTGTCGCCGGACGGCGATGGCGGTCGATGTCCTGCGCCCGGTGCGATGCGGGGAACGACTCCCCGTTTCGCGCGGACACAGGTCTAAACGGGGAGACAGTCCCCGGATATTTCCCGCACCGGCCCTGAACCGCTGTGTCCCGCGTCACACCTGATGCGCCGGAAATACCCACGGGGGATCGGCGGAATACCCACGATCGGTCGCACCCAGCGCGCGCCCGCGCACCCCCCGGCACAGGGTGATCGGACAGGGTGCAGCCAGGACCGGCGGCTGCCGCTAGGTGGAAGGCCCACGCATGCAGCAGCCGATCTGGCGCCGGATAGGCCCCGCCCGTCGCGGTGTGGCCCTCGCATCGGTCACGGCACTCGCCCTCGCGGTCACCACCTCGGCGAGCACCGGACGGCTGATGGAGGACTCGCCCAGCGCGGCGGGCCCGGTGTCGATGGCCCGCGGGGCCACGCTCGGCCCCTGCATGATCAGCGGCACGATGGGCGTCCAGATGTCGGAGGGCATGCCCACCTCACCCGGCTACTCGCGCTCCACCGGCACCGTCCGCGCCCTGAACCTCATGGTCGACTTCTCCGACGCGCCCGGCCAGGGCAGCGCCATGGACCGGCTCGCGGAGTTCTTCCCGCAGACCTCGCAGTGGTTTCGCACCAGCTCCTACGGTCGCCTCGACTACCGCCCCGAATCCCCCGTGCCCGACTGGCTGCGGATGCCCAAGCCGTTCGCGGAGTACGGGATAGAGCGCGGCGCCCCCTTCGACCCGGGCTACCGGGAGCTGGTGGAGGACATCGTGGCCGCCGCCGACCCGGACGTGGACTTTCGTACGTACGACCTCGTGAACGTCCTCGTCACCCCGAACGCCGGGCCCTCCGCGCTGGACACGGTCCTGTCGGTGACCTTCGCGGGCAATCACGAGGCGCCGGTCGCCGACGGCGTGCCGGTCTCCAACGCGTCCTTCGTCTACAGCCGGCAGGACGACGGCTCGGGCAGCTACCAGGAGACGGGCTACCGGGTGCTGCCGCACGAGAACGGCCACGTCTTCGGCCTGCCCGACCTCTACACGCAGGAGGGCGGCGGCGCGGCCGGCCACTGGGACATCATGAGCGAGGACTGGGGCGCCAACAACGACCTGCTCGCCTGGCACAAGTGGAAGCTGGGCTGGCTCGACGACGACCAGATCGGCTGCGCGGCCAGGACCGGCACCACCGAGCACGTCCTGACGCCGCTGGCCCGTTCCGGCGGCACGAAGCTCGCGTTCGTCCCGCTGACCGAGAAGACGGGGTACGCGATAGAGGCCCGTACCCAGGGCGGCAACGACGAGGCGGTCTGCAAGCCGGGCGTGCTCGTCTACCGGGTGGACGCGGACGTCGACACCGGCCACGGCCCGGTCACGGTCGCCGACTCGGCGGCGGACAGCGGCGGTTGCACCCGTCGGCCCAACGTCCACGCGGAACTCTCCGACGCGCCCTACGCCCCCGGCGAGACCTTCACCGACCGCCGGTCGGGGGTGCGGGTGACGGTGGCGGACGTGACGGACGGCGGTGACTACCGCGTGCACGTCACGCGGCCGTAGCGCCGTTCCCCGCCTGGGCGTTGGCACTGCCCGCCCCCGGCACGGTCTGCTGCACCTGCCGCAGGAACGCGGCGTTGCCCGGGGTCTTCTTCATGCGCTCGATCACCGTCTCCAGAGAGGCGTGGCTGTCCCTGCCGACCAGGGCCCGCCGCAGCCCGCGTACGGCGGTCAACTCGTCGTCCGTCAGGAGCAGTTCCTCCCTGCGGGTGCCGGAGGGGGTGATGTCGACGGCGGGGAAGAGGCGCCGGTCGGCGATGACGCGGTCGAGGCGCAGCTCCATGTTGCCGGTGCCCTTCAGCTCCTCGAAGTAGTAGTCGTCGGCGCGTGAGCCGGTGTCCACGAGGACGGTGGCGAGCATCGTCAGGGAGCCGCCCTCCTCGGCGAGCCGCGCGGCGCCGAAGAGCCGCTTGGGCCCCTGAATCGCGGTGGCGTCGACGCCGCCGCTGAGGGTCTTGCCGCCACTGGAGGCGGCGTTGTTGTACGCCCGGCACAGCCGCGTCAGCGAGTCGAAGAGCATGACGACGTCCCGGCCCTGCTCGACCAGGCGCTTGGCGCGCTCCACAGCCAGCTCGGCGAGCGCGATGTGCTGCTTGGCGGGGCGGTCGAACGTCGAGGAGTACACCTCGCCGCGGACCGACCGCAGCATGTCGGTGACCTCCTCGGGCCGCTCGTCCAGCAGGACGACCATGAGGTGGCAGTCGGGGTGGTTCTCCGCGACCGCCGCGGCGATCTGCTGGAGCAGGATGGTCTTGCCGGTCTTCGGGGGCGCCACGATCAGGCCGCGCTGCCCCTTGCCCACGGGGGCGACGAGGTCGACGAGGCGTCCGGTGACGCCGCCGCCCGCGGACTCCAGGCGGAGCCGCTCGCGGGGGTGCAGCGGCGTCAGTTCCCCGAAGCGGGGCCGCCCGCGCAGGGCTTCGGGCCGGTGTCCGCCGACGCGGTGCACGCCGGTGAGGGTGCGGGCCCGCCCGGCGCACTCGCCCTCGACGAAGTCGCCGGTGCGCAGTCCGAGGCGCTGGACGAGGGGGGCGGGGACCTGCACGTCGTCGGAGGCCGGCAGGCATCCCTTGCCGCGCAGGAACCCGCGGCCGTCCCGGGCGATGTCGAGGACGCCGGTGCAGGTGACGGGCGCGGTGGTGGGGGACGCGGCGCGTGAGGCCGGTGCGGTCGCGGTGGCGGTCATGTGAGTGGTCCTTTCGCGGACGGGCAATGAGGGGGCCCTGCGGGGCGGCGATGACCACGCCCCGTACGACGGGTGCTCCGTACGACAGGTGATCCATCCATCGGGTGATCCGTGCGGCGCATGCCGGGAACTGCCGAGTGAGCAGTGTGGGAGAAGGCCCGATCGGCCTGGAAGACCCCGAGAAGGGGAGCTGGGAGAGGAGTACGGGCGCCCTGAGACGAACCGGGGCGTACACACGTACTGCTCGCACCGTAGCACATGCCGCTACCGCCGCACCGGAAAACGCGCCGCCTCAGGACGGGGGCGCGGGGTGGGGTCAGCTTCGGGGGGCAGTGGGGCGGACCGCGGGGACCACGACCGGGGAGCCGTCCGCCGCCGAGCGCAGGATCTCCGCATCGATGCCGTAGAGCGTCTTGACGAGGTCCGCGTCGACCACCTCGCGCGGCGGGCCCGTCGCCACGATCCGCCCGGCCAGCATGGCGACGACGACATCCGCGTACCGCGCCGCCGCGGCGAGGTCGTGGACGACCATCACGATGGTCCTGCCCTCCGCCGCGACCTGCCTGACCAGGTCGAGGACCTCCACCGCGTGGCCGATGTCGAGCGCGCTGGTCGGCTCGTCGAGCAGGACCACGGGGGTTTCCTGGGCCAGCGCCATGGCGAGCCAGCACCGCTGGCGCTGCCCGCCGGACAGCTGGTCGAGGCGCCGTTCGGCGAGTTCCGCCGTGCCGGTGGCCTCCAGCGCCCGGGTCACGGCGCGCTCGTCCTCGGCGGACCACTGGCGGAACAGCCCCTGGTGGGGGTGGCGTCCGTACCGCACGAGGCCCGCGACCGTGACCGCCTCGGGCGCCTGCGGCGACTGCGGCAGGAGGGCCACGCGGTGGGCCGTCTCGCGCTGCTTGAGCCGCCAGATGTCGGCGTCACCCGCGAAGACGCGTCCGGAGACGGGCTGGTGGAGCCGTGCCATGCAGCGCAGGAGCGTCGACTTGCCGCAGCCGTTGGGGCCGACGATGGCCACCACCCGGCCGGATTCGACCGTGAGGTCCACGCCGTCGACGGCGGTGTGCGTGCCGCCGTAGCCGGCGGTGAGCTGCTCGACGCGGAGTTCCACGGGGCGTGCCTTTCCGGGTGCGAGGGGCTCACCCCTTGCCAAGTTGACCTAAGGTAAGGCTAACCTTAGCTAAAAGGGTGGTCGTTGACGACCACTTCATCATGTCCTCTTGATCCCGGAGCTGTTGATGACCGTCCCCCGCCGCCCCTTCTCCCTCGTCTCCCGAAGCGCGACCCGGTCGGTCGCGGTGCTCGGCGCGGCGGCGCTGCTCCTGACGGGCTGCGGCTCGGACGACGGCTCCGACAAGGACTCCTCCGCCAAGGGCGATTCCGGCTCCTCCGCCACCCGCACCATCAAGGACGCGACCGGCAAGGCGGTGAAGGTCCCCGCCCACCCCGAGCGCGTGGTGACGCTGACGCAGGAGGACCTGGACGCGGTGCTCGCGCTCGGCGTGAAGCCGGTCGGCATCACCAACGGCCAGGGCCTGGACAAGCCGCCGGCCTACCTCGCCGACAAGGTCGAGGGCATCGACGTGGTCGGCAACCTCCTCCAGCCCGTCATGGACAAGGTCGTCGCGGCCAAGCCCGACCTGATCCTCGCCGGTGACATGCAGGACGAGCAGGTCCTCAAGCAGCTGCGCGAGATCACGCCCGCGACCGTCGTGACCATGGCGCCCACCGACGACTGGAAGCTGACCCTGCGGGGCATCGGCAACGCCGTGAACGAACTCCCCAAGGCCAACAAGGTCATCTCCGCCCACGAGAGCGCCGCCAGGGCCGCGGGGAAGAAGCTCGGCGCCAACAGGGGCGCCGAGGTGTCGATCGTGCGCTGGAACCCGGACGGCCCGAGCTGGATGGAGAACAAGCAGTTCGCCAGCGGCGTCGCCCTGGAAATGGGCCTGAAGCGGCCCAAGAACCAGAACAAGGACGGCAACGCGCACACCCCCTCGCTGAGCCTGGAGAAGATCAACGAGATCGACGGCGACTGGCTGTTCCTCTCCACGCTGACCTCGGACGGCGAGAAGGCCCTGAAGGACGTCCAGAAGAAGCCCGCCTACAAGGACCTCGGCGCGGTCGAGAAGAAGCACGTCGTGACCGTGGACGGCTCCGTGTGGTCGACCCGCGGCGGCCCGCTGGCCGCCGACGAGGTCATGCGCGACATCAGCGAGGCGCTCACGAAGAAGTAGCCCGCTCACGAAGAAGCGGCCCGCGCCCGTCGCGCGTGCGCGAAGTCGGCCGCCGTCCACGCCATGCCGAGCGCGCCGTCCAGCAGCGCCCGCTCGGCGGCCGGGGAGACGGCGGCCGCCGCGAACTCCGGTTCGTGCGGCCCGCAGGCGCCGCCGCTGATGTCCAGGACGGGGTGGATGGACGGCACGAGGTGCGAGACGTTGCCCATGTCCGTGCAGGCGAAGGGCTCGCGCTCGACGGGTTCGGCCCGGCCGAGGGCCCGGGCGTTCGCCTGCCACAGGGCGATCAGCTCCGGGTCCCCCCGGAAGTCGAGGTAGTCGGGCTCGGGGCGCTCCAGGGTGACCTCGCAGCCGGTGGCGAGCGCTCCGGCGCGGAAGCAGTCCTCGACGCGTTCGCGCAGTTCGCGCAGGTCCTCGGCGGCCAGGGCGCGGATCTCGTACGAGGCGGTGGCGCGGTCCGGTATCGCGTTCGGCGCCGTGCCCGCCGCGGTCGTGATGCCGTGCACCCGCCACTGGGGCGGCAGATGCTGGCGCAGCAGGCCGAGCGCGACCTGCGCGACGGTCAGGGCGTCGGCGGCGTTGCGGCCCTCGTGCGGGTTGAGGCTCGGGTGCGCGGACCTGCCTGTGTACGTCACCGAGAGCGTGCCGAGCGCGAACGAGCGGAAATCGGCCATCTCGAACGGGCAGGGGTGGACCATCATCGCCGCGTCCACGCCGTCGAAGGCGCCCGCGTCGATGAGCAGCGCCTTGCCGGCGCCGCGCTCCTCGGCCGGCGTCCCGAGCACCCGTACGGTCAGGCCGAGTTCGTCGGCGTACGGGGCCAGGGCGAGGGCCGCGCCGAGCCCCGCGGCGGCGATCAGGTTGTGGCCGCAGGCGTGGCCGAGGCCGGGCAGGGCGTCGTACTCGCAGGCGAGGGCGACCGTGACGGGCCCGGAGCCGATCGTGGCGCTCACCGCGGTGTCGAGGCCGAAGGCGGGCGCGGTCACCTCGAAGCCGTGCTCGCCGAGGAGTTCGGCGCACCAGGCGGCCGCGCGGTGCTCCTCGAAGGCCGTCTCGGGGTGCGCGTGGATGCGGGCGCTGAGGGCGAGGAGGGCGGCGCGGTGGGTCTCGACCTCCTCGCGCAGGGCCGCCTTGAGGTCGGCCGGTTCGGCGTCGGTTGTCTTGAAGTCGGCGGTCGGCTCGGCGCCGGCCGTTTCGGCGCCGGCTGTCACGCGGTCGCGCGGGGCGGTCGTGAGGTCCGTGGGGGCGGTCGTCTTCTCCATGGCGAGCAAGATAGCTTAGGCTTACCTAAGTTGACATGGGTGGGCCCGGTCGCGGGTTCACACCCAGGTTCGGTCACGCACGTCCAGGTTCGGGTCAGACACCTCCAGGTTCGGGTCCAGGTCCAGGTTCACGGGAGTCCTCACACACATGCATCAGCGCCCCGACCGCCTTCCCCTGCTCAGCGCGCAGGCCGGCATCTTCTACGCGCAGCAGCTGGACCCGCGCAGCACCGCGTACCACACCGCGGACCGCGTCGAGATCAAAGGCCCGCTGGACACCGCCCTGTTCGAGGACGCGCTGGCGCGCACCACGGCCGAGGCCGAGACGCTGTCGCTGTGGGCGGGCGAGGACACGGACGGCACGCCCTGGCAGGAGGTCGCGCCCCGAACGGCGCGTCCCCGCCTGCACCACCTGGACCTGCGCGGCGAGGCCGACCCGGAGGGCGCCGCCGAGGCCTGGACGCGGGCCGACCTCGCGAGACCGGTGGACCTCACGGGCGGTTCCGCCGCCGATGGCGGCCTCGTCACCCAGGCACTGATCCGTCTCGCCGACGACCGTCACTGGTGGTACCAGCGCGTCCACCACTTCGCCGTCGACGCCTACGCCCTTCAGCTCATCGGCGACCGCGTGGCCGAGCTGTACACCGCCCTCGCGGCCGGGCGACAGGAGCTGCCCGAGCGCCGGTTCGCCCCGCTGGCCGACCTGGTCGAGGAGGAGCGGCGTTATCTGGACGGCGAGCAGTACGCCGCCGACCGCGCCTTCTGGGCCGAGCGGACCGCCGGGCACACCGGCCCCGCCACCCTCGCCGCCCGCGCCGGCGCCGCCGGCCCGCCGCGCCGCCGCGCCCTGGACCTGCCCGAGGGTTCCTTCGAGCGGATCAGCCGTGCCGCGCAGGCCGTGAAGGCCACCTGGGCCGAGCTGGTCATCGCCGCCACCGCCGGGCATCTGCACCGCGTCACCGGCGCCGAGGACATCGTGCTGGGCCTGCCGCTGACCAACCGCCGCGGCCCCGCCGCGCTGCGCACCCCGGCGATGACCGTCAACGTCCTGCCGCTGCGCGTCGCCGTGCGGCCCCGCGACACGGGCGCCGAACTGCTGCGCCGCGTCGTCCTGGAGCTCCGCGCGGTCCGCCGCCACCAGCGCTACCCGCAGGCCGGCCTGCGCCGCGACCTCGGTCTCGGCACGGCGGGCGAGCCGCTGACCGGGCCCATGGTCAACATCAAGCCGTTCGAGACCGACCTGGACTTCGCGGGCCTGCCCGGCACCGTCCACAACCTCGCCGCGGGCCCCGTCGAGGACCTCGCGATCGGCGCCGCCCCCCGCGCCGACGGCACCCTTCGCCTCACCCTGGACGCCGCCGCGACACGGTACGAGGACGCCGAACTCGCCGGTCACGGACGTACGTTGGCCACCTATCTGGACGCCCTCGCCGGCCTGCTCCTCGCCGACCCGCACCGCCCCATCGGCACCCTCGACCTCCTCACCCCCGACGAGGTCCGCGCGGCCACCGCCGGACGCGCCGAGCCGCCCGCGGAACGCACGCTCCCCGAGGTGTTCGCCGCGCAGGCCGCCCGCACCCCCGACGCGGTGGCCGTGCGCAGCGGCGGCGCCGCCCTGACCTTCGGCGCGCTGGACGCGGCCGCGAACCGTCTCGCCCACCGCCTGGCCGCCGACGTGGCCCCGGGCACGCCCGTCGCCCTCGCCCTGCCCCGCAGCACCGACACGGTCGTGGCGCTGCTGGCCGTCCTGAAGGCGCGCGGCGTCTGCCAGCCGCTGGACCTCGGCCATCCGCCCGCCCGGACGCTGGACGTGCTGGCCGACGCCCGGCCCGCGTACGTCATCGGCACCCGGGCGACCCTCGCCGCCCTCCCCGGCCACGGCCTGCCCGTGCTGGCGCTCGACGCCCCGGACACCGCCGCCGCGCTCGCCGCGCTGCCCCCCGACGCCCCGGCCGCCTCCCCGCGACCCGCCGATCCCGCCTACATCATTCACACCTCCGGTTCCACGGGCCGCCCCAAGGGCGTCGTCGTCACCCACGCCTCGCTCGCCAACCTCCTCGCCGGGCACGGCACCGACCACATCGCGCCCGCCGTGCGGCGCGCGGGCCGGGAGCGCCTGCGGGTCGCGCACAGCGCCTCGTTCGCCTTCGACGCGTCGTGGGACCCGGTGCTGTGGATGGTCCACGGCCACGAACTGCACCTCCTGGACGACGCCGCCTACCGCGATCCGTCGGCGCTCGCCGCGTACGTCGACGCGCACCGCGTCGACTACCTCGACGTCACCCCGTCCTACGCCGAGGCGCTCGTCGCCGAGGGCCTCCTGGACGAGGGCAGGCACCGTCCCGCCGTCGTGGTCGTGGGCGGCGAGACCGTCCCCGCCCCGCTGTGGGAGCGCCTCGCGGCCACGCCCGGCTCGCGCCCGATCAACCTGTACGGGCCGACCGAGACGACCGTCGACGCCTACTACTGGCTGCCCGGCCCCGACGGCACCACCACCGGGCACCCCGTGCGCGGCTCGCGCGTGTACGTCCTCGACTCCTGCCTGCGCCCGACGCCGCCCGGCGTCACCGGTGAGCTGTACGTCGCCGGGGCGTGTCTGGCCCGCGGCTATCTCGGGCGCCCCGACCTGACCGCCGAACGCTTCGTCGCCGACCCGTTCGGCGCGGCGCACGGCGACCCCGGCGGCCGCATGTACCGCACCGGCGACCTCGTGCGGCGCCGCGCGGACGGCACCCTGGAGTTCCTCGGGCGCGGCGACGACCAGGTGAAGATCCGCGGGTTCCGCATCGAACTCGGCGAGATCCAGGCGCGGCTCGCCGCCCATCCGGCGCTCGCCCGGGCCGCCGTCATCGCCCGGGACACCCCGCACGGCAAGCGGCTCCTCGCCTACGCCGTCCCGACAGCGGCCGTCACCCCGGACGAACTCCGCGCCCACCTCGCCGAGACCCTCCCCGCGCACATGGTCCCGGCGACCGTGACGCTCCTCGCCGAGCTGCCGCGCACCGCCAACGACAAGCTGGACCACCGCGCCCTGCCCGACCCCGAGCCGGCGCCCCCGGGCGGCCCCGCCGGTGACGCCGGCGACCCGCACACCCAGGCGCTCTGCGACCTCTTCGCGGACGTCCTCGGCCTGGACTCGGGGTGGCCCTCACCCGACGCGGGGTTCTTCGACCTCGGCGGTCACTCGCTGCTCGCGGGGCGCCTGGCCGCCCGGATCCGCGAGCGGTTCGCCGCCACGGTCGGTATCGCCGACATCTTCAAGGCGCCGACTCCCGCCGCCCTGGCCGTACTTGTGCGCGCCTCGTCCGCTCCCGCCCCCGGGGCGGCGGCCCCGCTCGTCCCCGTTCCCCGCACCGACGCCCTCCCCCTGTCCCCGGCCCAGCAGCGCCTGTGGTTCCTGCACCGCCTCGAAGGCCCCAGCCCCACGTACAACATCCCGCTCGTCCTCACCCTGGACGGCCCCGTCGACGACAGCGCGCTGCTGCTCGCCCTGCACGACCTGAGCGCCCGCCACGAGACACTCAGAACGCTCTATCCCACCGCTGACAACGCCTCGGGCCGTGGCGCCGACTCCGCCCCCGCCGACCGCCCCCACCAGCGGATCCTCGCCCCCGGCCATCCCCTGGCCCAGCCGGCCCTGCACCGCGCGCCGCTCACCCCGGGCGCCGTGCCCGAGGCCGTCCGGCACTGCTTCGACCTGGCCGCCGAACCCCCGCTGCGCGCCACCTTGTTCACCGACCCGGACAGCCCCGTCCGCCACACCCTCCTGCTGCTCCTGCACCACATAGCGGGCGACGGCGCCTCCACCACCCCGCTCGCCCGCGACCTCGCGACCGCCTACACGGCGCGCGTGGCGGGCCGCGCCCCCAGCTTCGCCCCGCTCCCCTTCCAGTACGCCGACCACGCCGCCCACCAGCAGAAACTCCTCGCGGACGGCCTGGCGCGGACCCATCTCGCGTACTGGAAGGAGGCTCTCGCGGGCCTGCCCGACCAACTGGAGCTGCCCACCGACCGGCCGCGCCCACCCGTCGCGTCGTCCGAGGGCGACACCGTCCCCTTCGCCCTGGACCCCGCGACGCACCGCGCGCTCAAGCAGCTCGCGGCCGCCACCGGCACCACCGTCTTCATGACCGTCCAGGCCGGGCTCGCCGCGCTGCTCACCCGGCACGGCTGCGGCACCGACATCCCGCTCGGCACCCCCGTCGCCGGGCGCGACGACGACGCCAGCGCCGACCTCGTCGGCTTCTTCACCAACACCGTGGTGCTGCGCGCGGACACCTCCGGCGACCCCGCCTTCCGGGTGCTCCTGGACCGCGTACGCGGGACGACGCTCGCCGCGTACGAGCACGACACGCTCCCCTTCGACCAGCTCGTCGAGGAGCTGAACCCGCCCCGCTCCCTGGCCCGTCACCCCCTCTTCCAGGTGATGCTGGCCTGGCAGTCGATCCCGGACGGGCCGTTCGCGCTCGGCCCCGGCACGACGGCCCGCCTGACCGCCGTCCCCTCCGGCACCGCCAAGTTCGACCTGACCCTGAACGCCGGCGAGCTGCCGGACGGGGGCGGCATCGGCGGCTTCCTCGAATTCCGCACCGACCTGTTCGACCGCGCCACCGCCGAGGCCCTCACCGGCCGCCTGGCCCGCCTCCTCGCGGCGGCCGCCCGCACCCCCGACACCCCCCTCGGCCTGCTCCCCCTGCTCGGCGCCGAGGAGCACCACCACGCCCTGGTGACCGTCAACCGGCCCGCCGTACAGCCGCGCCCCCAGGCGCCCGCGACACTCGCCGACGTCTACGAGCGGGCCGCCGCCCGGCACCCGCACCGTACCGCCGTCTCCCACGCCGGCCACACCCTCACCCACGCCGAACTGTCCGCCCGCGCCCACCGTCTGGCCCGCCTCCTCGCCGATCGCGGCATCGGCCCCGGCGCCATCGTGGCGCTCGCGCTGCCCCGCTCGGCCGACCTGGTCACGGGCCTGCTCGCGGTCGCGCTCTCGGGCGCCGCCTACCTCCCCCTGGACCCGGACTACCCCGCCGACCGCCTGGCGTACATGCTCGGCGACGCCCGGCCCGCCGCCCTCGTCACCGACACCGCGACCGCGCCCCGGCTGCCCGCCGAGGCCCACGCGCTGCCCCTGATCGCGGTCGACGGCGCCACCCCGGACGCGTACGACGCGGGCCCCCTCGCCCAGGCCGACCGCACCCGCCCGCTCACCCCCGACGACCCCGCGTACGTCATCTACACCTCGGGCTCCACGGGCCGCCCCAAGGGCGTCGTCGTCACGCACCACAACGTCACGCGGCTGCTGACCGCGACCGACCAGTGGTTCCGCTTCGACGAGAACGACGTGTGGACGCTCTTCCACTCGTACGCCTTCGACTTCTCGGTGTGGGAGCTGTGGGGCGCGCTCCTGTACGGCGGCAAGGTCGTCGTCGTACCGCACCTGACCAGCCGCGACCCGGGCGCCTTCCGCACGCTGCTCGCCGAGGAGCGGGTCACCGTCCTCAACCAGACGCCCTCGGCCTTCTACCAGCTCGCCGCCGCCGACCGCGAGGCCCGCGACGGCCGCGAACTCGCCCTGCGGTACGTGGTGTTCGGCGGCGAGGCGCTCGAACTGGCGCGGCTGGACGAGTGGTACGACCGGCACGCGGACGACAGCCCCACCCTCGTCAACATGTACGGCATCACCGAGACGACCGTGCACGTCTCCTACGTCGCCCTCGACCGGCGGACGGCCGCCGCCGCCACCTCCAGCACCATCGGCGTGAACATCCCCGACCTGCGCGTCTACGTCCTCGACGACCGCCTCCAGCCGTGCCCGCCCGGTGTCACCGGCGAGATGTACGTCGCCGGTGAGGGCCTGGCCCGCGGCTATCTGGGCCGCCCCGACCTGACCGCGACCCGCTTCGTCGCCGACCCGTACGCGCACCTGTTCGGCGAGCGCGGCGCCCGCATGTACCGCTCGGGCGACCTCGCGCGCCGCCGCGCCGACGGCACCCTGGAGTACTTCGGGCGCGCCGACCAGCAGGTGAAGATCCGCGGGTTCCGCATCGAACTCGGCGAGATCGAGGCCGTCCTCGCCGCCCACCCCGCCGTCCGGGACGCGGCCGTCGTCGTCCGCGAGGACGTGCCCGGCGACAAGCGCCTGGTCGGTTACACGGTGGCCGACGCCGTCACCCCCACCGAACTGCGCGAACACGCGGCCGGCGCGCTCCCCGTCCACATGGTCCCGTCCGCCGTCGTCCTCCTGGACCGGCTGCCGCTCACCAGCAACGGCAAGCTGGACCGCAAGGCCCTGCCCGCCCCGGAGCGCCCCACCGCCATCGGCACGGGCCGCGCCCCGCGCACCCCCCGCCAGGAGCAGCTCTGCGCGGTCTTCGCGGAGGTGCTGGCCCTGGCGGGGCCCGTCGGGATCGACGACAACTTCTTCGAGCTGGGCGGTCATTCGCTGCTCGCCGTGCGGCTCGCGGGCCGCGTGCAGGCCGCGTTCGGCACGGAGATCTCCATCAGTACGGTCTTCCAGTCGCCGACACCCGCCGCTCTCGACACGTTCCTGGACGCGGGCAGCGAGCAGGCCGACCCCCTGGACGTCCTGCTCCCCCTGCGCCCCGCCCGCGACGGCGACCGCGCCCCCGTCCACTGCGTCCACCCGGCGGGCGGCCTGAGCTGGTGCTACGCGGGCCTGATCCGCCACCTGCCGGCCGACGTGCCGATCTACGGCCTCCAGGCACAGGGCGTGGGAGCGGCGACCGCCGCCGACCCGCTGCCCCGCACCCTGGAGGAGCTGGCCGCCCACTACGTCGCCCGCCTGCGCGAGGTGCAGCCGGCCGGTCCCTACCGCCTCCTCGGCTGGTCGACCGGCGGCATCATCGCGCACGCCATGGCCACCCACCTCCAGGAGCTGGGCCACGAGGTGGAGCTGCTCGCGATCCTCGACGCCTACCCGGCGGAGGGCTTTCGCGAGCTGCCCGAGTCCGACGAGGCCGAGGCCCTGGAGTCGCTGCTCACCATGGGCGGCCACGGCCCCGACAGCCTCGCGGGCAAGGCGTTGACCACCGGGAACGTCATCGACGTGCTGCGCCGCGAAGGCAGCCCTCTGGCGGCCCTCGCCCCCGCCACCTTCGAGGCGCTGCGGGACATCTACCTCAACACGAACCACCTCGTACGGGGCTACGACCACCGCCGTTTCGACGGCGACGTGCTGTTCTTCCGGGCGACCGTCGACACCATCGACGAGACCCTCACGCCCGGGACGTGGTCCCCGTACGTGAGCGGACGCATCGCGAACACGGACGTCGCCTGCTCGCACAAGGACATGACCCTGCCCGAGCCGATCGCGCGCATCGCCCGCGTGGTCGCCGACCGACTGACCGAGCTGGAGACCCGCGATCATGAGTGACGCACCCGCCAACCCCTTCGACGCGGACGGGGAGTTCCTGGTCCTGGCCAACGACCGCGGCGAGCACTCGCTGTGGCCGTTGTTCGCCGCCGTCCCCGACGGCTGGTCCACGGCCCACGGGCCGGGCCCGCGCCAGGACGTACTGGACTGGATCAACAGCCGGTGAGCGGCGGCGGCCTGCTGGTCACCCCCCGGATCCGCCCGAAGGTCGCCGTCGTCCTCGTCTACACGGCCGCGATGTGCATGAACGGCCTGGACTCGACGATCGTCAACCCGGCCCTGTTCACCATCGCGGGCGACTTCGGCCGCCCGGTGTCGGCGGCGAACACGGTCGAGACGGCGTTCCTCGTCGCCCTGGCCCTCGCGCTGCCGGTGGCGGGCTGGCTGGGCGACCGCCTCGGCACGAAACGCGTCTTCCTCGGCGCGCTCGCCGCCTTCACGGCGGCCTCCGCCGTGTGCGGCCTCGCGCCGAACCTCACCACGCTCGTGGTGGCGAGGGCCGCGCAGGGCCTGGCGGGCGGGCTGCTCACGCCGGTCGGCATGACGCTCCTCTTCCGGGCGTTCCCGCCCGAGGAACGCGTGAAGCTGTCCAAGGTCCTGATCGTGCCGACCGCGCTGATGCCGGCGCTGGGCCCGCCCCTCGGCGGCTTCCTGACCGAACACCTCTCCTGGCACTGGCTGTTCTTCGTCAACGTGCCGGTCGGGACGGCGGCCGTGCTGCTCGGCGTGATGTGCCTGCGCGAGCACGTGGAAGACACGCCGGGCCCCTTCGACCGCGTCGGCTTCCTCCTGGCGACCCCGGCACTGGGCCTGCTGACCTATGCCCTGGGCTTTGGCCCCTCGCAGGGCTGGACGCGGCCGCCGGTGGCGATCAGCGCGGTCCTGGGCGTGCTCCTGCTGACCACCGCGGTCATCCACCAACTCCGGGTACGGGAACCGCTCCTGCGCCTGCGCCTGCTCGGTGACCGCGTCTACGGCTCGGCGTCGGCGCTGGCGCTGGTCAGCGCGGCGGGCCTGATGGGCGTGCTGTTCGTCTTCCCGCTGCTCTACCAGGCGGCGCTGGGCGCGTCGGCGCTGGACGCCGGGCTGAGCGTCTTCCCCGAGGCGCTCGGCCTGATGTTGGCGTCCCAGGCCGTGGACCGCCTCCTCCCCCGCCTCGGCCCGCGCCGCCTCGCGGCCCCGGCGCTCCTGCTGGCATCCGGCGTCTTCGCGGCGCTCGCGGCGCCGGGGGTGGCGGAGAACGCGTGGGCGGTGCGGGGGCTGATGTTCGCGGTGGGCCTGGTCCTCGGCACGGCGGTCCTGACGATCCAGATCGCCGGCTTCGAGACCATCGCCCCCGCCGACATGGGCCAGGCGATGGGCCTCTTCCAGATCATCCGCACCCTGGGCGGCGCCCTGGGCATCGCGGCGTGCGCGGCCCTGATCGGCGGCCACGGCGTGGCCTTCACGGACCCCGCCCCGTACCGGCTGGCGGTACTGGCGACGGCGGCCTTCGTGGCGACGGGCGCGGGGCTGGCGCTGCGGTTGCCTCGGGGGGCGCCAGCACCGTGAACCGCCCGAGTGGTGACCAGCGTCCGCACGTCGGAGGCCTCGGTGCTGCTCGTCGGGCAGCCAAGTACGCACGCACTGCCATCCGGCATGCAGGGCAGCAGCCACTGCAGAAGTCTCTCCCAACGGCACGCTTACGAGGGCATCAGCAGGCAGGCCACAACGGAAACCCCGGACCAATGAGCACCGCTTTAGGAGAGCGGGTATCGCTCGCAGCGCCATGAAGCGGCCCCCGCCGACGACCACGGCGCGTAGTCCGAGGCCGTGGAGGACCGAGACGGCCCGGGCCTGCGGAACCGTGCGTCAGCGCGGGCGGATGGACCGCTGGGCGCGGGTGATGGCGGCCTGTGCTTCTTCCCCGTACACAGCGGATGCGTTGAGCGTGTGCCAGACGCGGAGGTAGGTGGACACGTTGTCGTCATCGTCGAGCCACAGCTCCGCGTGCCAGTCCTCGGCGATGACGAGCCGTTCGTCCAGCACCCAGAAGCCGTTGGCAGCCGGGATCTTGAGCGGGGCGGAGAGCGGGATGACGCCGAGACGCACGGTGTCCATGCCGATCGTTCCCGCGAGCCGGTCGAGCTGGCTGATGAGCACGTCCGGTGGGCAGATCAGGGCGTGGAGGGCTGCCTCCCACACGAGGGCGTGGAACTGGCGCCCCCTCTCGTAAAGCCACTCCTGGCGCCGCATGCGCGAGCGGACCGCTTCGTCGGTGTCCCGTGCCGTGTCGTGAAGCCGTGCGTAGTGCAGGAACATGGCGCGGGCGTAGTCCGCGGTCTGGAGCATGCCTGGGATCACGGCCTCCTCCCACGCGCGGATGACCTTGGACCGGTTCACCTCAACGTGCCAACCGTCCTGCACGGGCCGGTGCCCGGCCGCGAGTTGGCGGCGCCAGGATCGGATGCGCGACTCGAACCCCTGGAGACGAGCGCGCAGTTCATCGAGGGCGTCGCTCCGGCCGGTACCGTCGGCCCAGGCGCGCAGGTCGTCGACGGTCGCGGTCTGTCTGCCGTTCTCCAGCTTGTAGATCTTGGAGTGGGGCCAGCCGAGCCGCCGGGCGAGCTGGGGGCCGGTGAGCCGACCACCAGGAGCCGAGAGCCGCAGCTCACGGAGGCGCACTCCGAGGGCTTCTCTGGCCTGCTGGAAGTCTGTGCTCACCGGCTCCCCGCCATCAGTCGGCGCGCAGCCGCGCCGTGAACTCGTCGTAGGGGACCGCGTGGCGCACAGCCGCGTCCCGGGCCTGGCAGTATCGCAGGACCTCAGCGGGCTCCGTGATCACCTCCACATCATGGAAGGCGTCCTGCGCGTCGAAGCGGAGTACGGCCACCAGACGGCTGTCGAAGATCCAGAAATCCTCTGCGGGCAGGTGCGCCCGCCGTGCGTCCTGCCGCCAGATGCAGCGGACGTCCTCGCCTGTGGCCGCGTTGCATCGCGAGTAGTCCAACAGGAACAACTGGCCCTCGGTCGGCGGGTCGTCCATGACACGCACGCGGCCGACGTACTTACCACTGGACGTCTGCCGGCGGATGTTCACGCACCAGTCACTGTCCAGGTCCATGGGGGCTCGACCGGTCCTCCGGAACTCCACGAAGCCGGGATCCTCGCGGTCGGAGGCGTAGCCGCGGCGCGTCTCCAGGTGCCACGCCGAGTTCTCGAACGTCTCGAAGAGCCGGCCGAACTCTGCAAGGCCGATCAGCTTCGGCACGCGTGTCATCTCCTTCGGACCGTGGTTGACGAGCAGTTCGCGCGGCACCACCACCGCGACCTCATCCGGCCCGAGGTGCCGCAACTGGGCGAGGTCGGCGCAGTCACTGACGGGCGGACCCTGCACGATCACCTCTCCGGAGTCGATGTCCTCGTGGATCGCCGGGCACCCGCCGTTCTTGCTGTCCGTGCCGTTACAACGCAGTCGTCGTGCCATAGCGCCTCCCGCAGTTCAGGGTCGTCCGTCACAGCATCACGACGTGGTGGGTCACCGAGCCATGGGTTGCAGCCCTCGATACGAGAACACTTGGGAACATTCGGCAGGGCGTCGGGAACATTCACGAACATGGCCTGTGTACGGAGTGCCGCGCCTTCATACCTTCCTCGTCATGGCCCCTACACCCGATGCGAGCGATGCCCTCGGCGTCGATCCGTCCGCTGCCGCGTACGCGGACAACTGGCTCGCGGACTGCGCCCGGCGCCCCTCTCTCGCTCACGAAGTGTGGGCCATGGGTGGTCTCGCGCCGGTTCACTGCACCCGCTGGCTCGCCGCCGAGGTCCCGCTCGTCCTCGCGCTCCGGGCGAGGGAGCGGCTGACGGCGCACGCGTGTGGGCCGCTCCTGGTGGACGTCGGCCTCGACCGCGCCTGGTGGCTTGTCCCGCTCGGCGCCGGTGAGGGGGCGCCGCGTGGCCGGGGCGTCACCTTGCGGCCCCATGGGTGGCCGTTGCACTGTCCGCCGGCGAGCCGCCCGGCCGCCGGCCGGCGTTGGCTCGTCCCTCCCGACGGGACCGGGTACCTGACCGATCCCGTCGCCCTCGCCGCCGCCACCGGCCCCGGGCTCCGCGCGGAGACGTTCGGGTGAGCGTCCAGGAGGAGTTCTCCGCGGTTGCGGACTGGCTCGCGCGTGCCCAGCTCCCTCCCCTGCGGGCCCGGCGCGCATGGGCGGCCGTCGGCGTCGCCCTGCTTCCGCTCGGTCCCCGGTTCGAGGCCGTCCGCCTGCCCGGACGGCTCGTCGCCGCGGCACTGCGCGCCGCCGATCCGCGGGAGATCGCCGGGCGCCTCGGCCCGCTCCTCGGCGGTCCGGTCATCTTCGACGGCCGGACGCTGGACGGCACCTACTACCCCCTCATGCGACCCAGCGCCGGGCGCCCTTGGGAGTACGAGGCCCTCGCGCCGTGCCTCGGTGCGGGCACCTACCTCGGCGTACCGCGCGTCGACCGCAGGAAGCCGCCCGGCACCTACTGGGTGACGCCCCCGCGCTTCGAGGGCGACCTGTGCGAGCCCGCCGCCGTCGCGGCCCTCGTCGCCCACGCGGTCAGCGCCGGTGGCGAGGGGGAGCAGGGGCAGTGACCGCTCCGGCTCCGCGACGGGCGTCAGCCCGACAGCAGGCCGGCCAGCCCCGTCGCCAAGCCTCCGCGCCAGCACGCGTAGTCGTGGCCCCCGTTGAACTCCTCGTACGTCACCTCGTAGCCCCGCGCCCGCAGGACGTTGCGCAGCCGGCGGTTCTCCGTGAGGAGCATCCACTCCTGGGCGCCGACCTCCAGGTGGAGGCGGACCGGGCGGTGCGGGGCGCGGGCGTATGCGCGGGTGAGCCATTCCGGGCCGCGGCCGTCGGGCGCGTTCTCGTCGGGCCACCAGAACGAGCCCGACTGGGAGAGCGCGGCGCCGAAGCGGTCCGGGCGCCGGTGCGCCGCGTACGCCGCCGTGAGGCCGCCCGCGCTCTGACCTGCGATGACCGTGCGCTCGGGGGCCGCCGTGGCCCCGTACGTGTCCGCCGCCCAGGGCAGCAGGACGTCCGCCAGCCAGTCCACGAAGGCGCCGCTGCAGCTCAGGTCCTCCATGCGGCGGCCCATCGTGTGGACGAGCAGCGCGGCCGTGGGGGGCAGGGCCCCGTCGGCGTGCAGGGCGTCGAACGTGTCGCCGATGCCGAGCACCGGGCCCCACATCTCGCCGTCCAGGAGTACGGCCACCGCGCGGACCGGCTCCCGCGGCAGGTGCGCGGTGACGCGCCTGCCGTCCACCTCGGCCTCGACGGACCGCCCGGCCGCCCGCACGCGACGGCCCACGTACGGCTGGGGCGGCGCGTCGGGCAGGGACATCACCGAGGCGGGGTGGCGGCCGTCGCGGGCGGGCAACCGCGGAGAGCCGTTGAGCGGGTCGGGGACGGCCTCCGCGAGGACCCGCAGCCACGCCTCGCGGTCGGTGCGCAAGGTCTCGTGCCGGGGGCCGCGACCGACGTAGAACTGGTAGGACGCCCGGTGGTCGGACCGCAGCCGGTGGCTGAGCGCCCAGACGTCCGTGCCGGGCAGGCGCTCCATCAGATGCGGGGTGAGGTCGCCCGCGTGCCGGTCCTTGTCCGTGACGGTGTGCAGCAGCGCGAGGACGTCCGTGGCGGGGCGCGCGGGATCGTCCCGCCACAGGAAGGTGACGAGGCGGTACGCCGGGTCGCCCGCGGGGTCGGCCTCGACCAGGGGCGCGCCGCCTGCCTCGATCCGGTTCCAGAAGTCCCGCTCGGCGCCGGGCACTTCGGCTCGTGCGGCGTGCAGGAACGTCCGCAGCAGCGGGCTTCGCACAGGGGTGGCCTCTCTCGGGTCGCGGGATGTCGATGTCGTGGGCGCGTCCGGGGATGTCGTACGCGGGTCCGTTGCTGCTGTCGTATGCGCGTCAGTGGCTGTCATACGCGCCTCCGCGGCTTCGTACGCGCGTCCGGTGCTGTCCGTCATACGCGCGTCGCCGCCGAGCGGCCCAGCAGGACCCAGAGGAGGAACGGACCGCCGAGGACCGTCGTGACGACGCCGACCGGCAGTTCCGATCCGTCGAAGGCGATCCGCCCGAGGGTGTCCGCGACGACCACGAGCAGCGCGCCGGTCAGCATCGAGCCGACCAGCGGCACCCGCAGCGGGCCCGCGAGGCGGGAGGCGATGACGGGCGAGGCGAGGGCGACGAAGCCGACGGGCCCGCAGACGCCGACCGCGAGGCCGGCGAGCGCGACGGCGAGGAGCAGGCAGATCACGCGGGTGCGCCCGGCACGGGAGCCGAGCGAGGCGGCGGTGGCGTCGTCGAAGCGCAGGACGCCGAGGTGGCGGGCGACGGCGAGGGAGAGCGGGACCAGGACGGCGAGACCGATGAGGACGGGCACGGCGACGGAGTAGCCGCGGCCGTTGAGGCTGCCGGAGGTCCACACGTACAGCGAGCTGGCCGAGTTGAGGGAGCGCCGGGAGAGGACGACCTGGGTGGCGGCGGAGGCGAGCGCGGACATGGCGAGGCCGACGACGAGCACCCGGTAGCCGCGCTGCCCGAGCCCGCCGGAGACCAGCGTGACGACGACCACGGCGACGAGCGCGCCGATCGGGCCCGCCCACCAGGCGCCGAAGGACCCGGAGGCGCTGAAGGTGACGGAGACGAGGACGGCGGCGGTGGCCCCGTCGTTGACGCCGAGGAGTTCGGGGGTGGCGAGGCGGTTGCGGGCGAGGGTCTGCGTGAGGCACCCGGCGAGGCCGAGCGCGGCGCCCGCGGCGAGCCCGGCGACGATGCGGCCGAGGCGGAACTTCTGTACGAGCAGTACGTCGAAGTGGTCGCCCTGGCCGAACACGGCCCGGAAGGTGCGGCCGACGCCCATGTCGCTCTGCCCGGCGTACGCGGAGAACACGACGGCGACCAGCAGGAGACCGGCGAGCAGCAGCGCGGCGAGGGTGGCGCGGCGGGCCACGAGGAAGGAGAGGGGGCCGCGCCGCAGGACGTAGCTGTCGGCGGGGCGGACGCGCGGGGCGCGCTGCTTCACCGGGCGTGCGTCGGTTCGCCCGGCGGACCGTAGGTCACCGGTCCGCCCGGGGAGCCGCAGCACGCTCGCCCAGGCGGGGCGCCGGGGGACGCCGGCCCGTCCGGGGATTCGCAGGGTGCCGGTCTGCTCGGGGAGCGGGAGGTCGCCGGTCTGTTCGGGGAGGCGGAGGTCGCCGGCCTGTTCGGGGAGCGGGAGGTCGTCGGTCCGACGTAGGGCCCCGGCCCGCCCTGGGAGCCGCAGGACGCCGCCCCGCCCGGGGAACCGCAAGGTGCCGGTCAGGCGGCGCCGCCCGGAAGGAGCGCTCTCCTCCGTCGCGGGTTCCGTCATGCCCATCGTGGCGAACTGCCGGGAGCGGACGATGAGGATCAGTACGGGCGCGCCGATCAGCGCCACGATGACGGACACCGGCGCCTCGTACGGGCGGGAGACCACGCGGGCGGCGACGTCCGAGACGGTCAGGACGCAGGCGCCGACGAGACCCGCGAGGAGCAGCCGGGCCGGCAGCCGGGTGCCCGCGAGGGCGCGGGCGAGGAAACCGGCGAGGAGGCCGAGGAAGGAGATGGGTCCGGCGAGCGCGACGGCGGCGGCCGTGAGCAGGGTGACGCCGACGGCGACGACGGTACGGATCAGGGGCGGCCGGTGGCCGAGGCCGCGGGCGAGGTCGTCGCCGAGGGCGAGGGCGGACAGCGGCCGGGCGACCAGCAGGGCCACCAGGAAGCCGGCGGCGAGGACGGGCGCGAGCCGCCCCAGTTCGCCGTAGCCCTCGACGCCCGCGAGGGACCCGAGTACCCAGAAGCGGAACTTGTCGTACGTCTCCGCGGAGTTGACGACGATGACGCTGGTGAGGCCGCCGAAGGTGGCGCCGAGCGCCGATCCGGCGAGGACCAGCCGCATGGGAGAGCCGCCGCCCTTGCGTCCGGCGATGAGCAGCACGAGGCCGCTGGCGACCACGGCGCCTCCGAACGCGCAGCCGAGATAGGCGAAACCGGAATCGACTCCGAGCAGCGCGATGCCCGCGACGACGCCCAGTGAGGCGCCGGCGTTGACGCCGAGCAGGCCGGTCTCGGCGAGCGGGTTGCGGGTGACCGCCTGGAGCAGGCACCCGGCGACGCCGAGGGCCCCGCCGACGAGCAGCGCGGTCAGGGTGCGGGGGATGCGCAGGTCGCCGACGACGAGGGCGAGGCGGGCGTCGTCGCGTGCGCCGTCGCGGTTCAGGAGGTAGTCGAGGACTCCGCCCGGCCCGATCTCGCCGGCGCCGACGCAGAGCGAGAGGGCCACCAGGAGCAGCAGGGCGAGGGTGAATCCGGCGACGGCGAGGGCGACGGTGCGGGATCGGGGTGGCGCGGTGGGGGCGGCGGCGGGTGCGGGGCGCTCCGGTGACGACCCGTGGGCGTTCCTCCCGGTGGCCGCTTCGGGGTTGCCTTCCCGGTCCCTTTCGGCCAACTCGCCCGGTGTTTTGGGCTGTTGGGGTGCTCGGGGCGTGGTGCCCGCTGTCGGCATGCGCATAAGGTGAGGCTAGCCTAACTATGTCGACAGGGTGGCGACCTCTGGGCAGTGGTTATACGTTAGGTTAGGCTTACCTAAAAAGTAGGGGGAGGTCGCTCACTCATGCCTGAGCACATACCTGACGGGTCGCACGCCGAGGGCGAGTTCGCCGGGCGTACGGCTCTGGTGACCGGCGCGGGCCAGGGCATCGGCGCCGCCGTCGCCACCGCCCTCGCGGCCCGGGGCGCGCACGTCGTCGCCACCGACCGCTCGGCGCACGGCATCGACGAACTGGCCGCCGCCGCACGGGGGACGGCCGGCGGCACGCGGGGGACGGCCGGTGCCATCACACCGCGCGTCATGGACGTCACCGACCCCGCCGCCGTCACCGCCCTCGTCGACGACGTCGTACGCGAGCACGGCGCCCTCGACCTCCTCGTGAACGTCGCGGGCATCCTGCGGACCGCGCCCGTCGCCGAACTGACCGACGCCGACTGGGCCGAGACCTTCGCCGTCAACACCACCGGCGTCTTCCACACCTCGCGCGCCGCCGCCGCCCACATGACGGCGCGCGGCTCCGGCTGCATCGTCACCGTCGCCTCCAACGCGGCCGGGATCCCCCGTACGGGCATGGCCGCGTACGCCGCGTCGAAGGCGGCGGCCACGATGTTCACCAAGTGCCTCGGGCTGGAGATCGCCCGCAGCGGGGTGCGGTGCAACGTCGTCGCGCCCGGGTCCACCGACACCGCCATGCAGCGGGCGCTGTGGCCCGAGGGGCAACAGGACGTGCCGCGCAGCGTCATCGACGGCGACCCCGCGACGTACCGCACCGGCATCCCCCTCGGCCGGATCGCCGCACCCCAGGACATCGCCGACGCCGTGCTGTTCCTCGCCTCGGAGCGGGCCCGGCATGTGACCTTGCAGGAGTTGTACGTGGACGGGGGCGCGACGTTGCGGTGAGTCCCCCGGCCGGGGGCGGGGGCGGGGAACTGGACCGCCGCTGCGCGTCGGATGCCGCCCACCCACCCGTTTGCCCCGCGTCCCCCCGTACCGAACGAACCACCCCCACCCCCACCCCCGGACCGACCGCGGGGCGTACCCCGCCCCCAGAAACGGAGCCCTCCGTGTCGACGGCACCCGAAGTCGCCACGCCCGTCACGACGGCGGCCGAGCAGGCCCACCCCGCCGTGGGCGCGGCCACCGCCCTCCTCGACGCCTACACCCCCGGCGAACGCTTCCTCGCGACGCCCACCCGCACCCTCCTCTCCGAGGGCGGCGTCCACGCCCACGTCCCGCACGACGACAGACCCCTGCCGCAGCGCGTGGCCGCCACCCTGGCCGGCGCCCGCCGCGCCGGGCTCGCCAGGCCGTACGTCGTCGGCGCCGTCCCCTTCGACCACACCGCGCCCGCCGCGCTCGCCGTCCCCGCGGCCGTGCGCACCGCGCCGCCGCTCACCGCGGACCCGCTGATCGCGCTGCCCGCCGAGACGCCGGACGCCACCGACTGGCACATCCGCCCGGTACCGGCGCCCGAGGAGTACGGCGCCGGTGTGGCCGCCGCCGTAGAGCGCATGTGGCGCGGCGACTTCAGCAAGGTCGTCCTCGCCCGCACCCTCGAACTGACCGCGCCCGCCCCGCTGAACATCCCCCTGATGCTCCAGCGCCTGGCCCGCCGCGACCCCTCCGGCTACACCTTCGCGCTGCCGACGGCCCCCGGCCGCACCCTGATCGGCGCCAGCCCCGAGCTGCTCGTCTCGCGCCGCGGCCGGCAGGTCGTCGCCAACCCCCTCGCCGGTTCGACGCCCCGCAGCGACGACCTCGCCGAGGACGTGCGCCGCGCCGCCGCGCTCCTGGAGTCCGCCAAGGACCTGCACGAGCACGCGGTCGTGGTGGACGCCGTGCACCAGGCGCTCGCCTCGTTCTGCACGGACCTGACCGTCCCGGCCCGCCCCACCCTGATCCGCACCGCCACCATGTGGCACCTGTCCACCACGGTCACCGGCACCCTCGCCGCCCCCGACGCCTCGGCCCTCGAACTGGCCTGCGCCCTGCACCCCACCCCCGCGGTCTGCGGCACCCCGACCGCCACCGCCCGCGAGGTGATCCGCGAGACCGAGCCGTTCGACCGCGGCTTCTTCACCGGCATGATCGGCTGGGGCGACGCGAACGGCGACGGCGAGTGGGTCGTCACGATCCGCTGCGCCGAGGCCGAGGAGCGCTCCCTGCGGCTGTACGCGGGCGCGGGCGTCGTCGCCGCGTCGGACCCGGCGGCGGAGACCGCGGAGACGGGCGCCAAGTTCCGCACGTTCCTGAACGCGGTGGGAGCCGAGCTGTGAGCACCCCCGAGGCGCCGACGTGGCCCGAGGAGTTCGCCGCCCGCTACCGCGAGGCCGGCTGGTGGCGCGGCGAGACCTTCGGCCGGATGCTGCGCGAGCGCGCGGCCGAGCACCCCGACCGGATCGCGATCGTCGACCCGGCGGGGGACCCAGCCGGGCCCCGCCGCTGGACGTACGGCGAACTGGACCGCCGGGCCGACCGCCTCGCGGCCGGCCTGCTCGCCCGCGGCATCGCCAAGGGCGACAAGGTGGTCGTCCAACTCCCCAACATCGCCGAGTTCTTCGAGACCGTCTTCGCGCTGTTCCGCATCGGCGCCCTGCCGGTCTTCGCGCTGCCCGCGCACCGCGAGACGGAGATCCGCTACTTCTGCGAGTTCACCGAGGCCGCCGCGTACGTCATCCCCGCCGAGGACGGCGGCTTCGACTACCGCGACCTGGCGGCGCAGGTCCTGGCCGCCGTCCCCACCCTGCGCCACGTCTTCGTGGCCGCCGGCGACCCGGGCGCCTTCGAGGCGCTGTCCGACGTGCCCGTCGACCCGGCCACCGATCCGGTCACCGTCCCGGACCCGCCCGTCCCCTCCGACCTGGCGTTCCTCCAACTCTCCGGTGGTTCCACGGGCGTCCCGAAGCTGATCCCCCGCACACACGACGACTACATCTACTCGCTCCGCGGTTCGAACGAACTCTGTGGCGTCGACGCGTCGTCCGTGTACCTGGTCGCCCTCCCCGCGGCGCACAACTTCCCGCTCTCCTCGCCCGGTTCGCTCGGCGCGCTGTACGCGGGCGCCCGCGTCGTGCTCTGCCCGCGGCCGGCCCCTGAGGTGGCCTTCCCGCTCATCGAGTCCGAGGGCGTCACGATCACGGGCCTGGTCCCGCCGCTCGCCCTGGTCTGGACGGAGGCGGCGCCGTCATCGACGTACGACCTGTCCAGCCTGGAGGTGCTGCTGGTGGGCGGCGCCAAGTTCAGCGAGGAGGCGGCGCGGCGCGTGAGGCCCGCGCTCGGCTGCACGCTCCAGCAGGTCTTCGGCATGGCGGAGGGCCTGGTCAACTACACGCGTCTGGACGACCCGGACGAGACGATCGTGACCACACAGGGCCGGCCGATCTCCCCCGACGACGAGATCCGGATCGTCGACGACGAGGACAACGACCTGCCCGTCGGCGCGAGGGGCCACCTCCTGACCCGCGGCCCGTACACGATCCGCGGCTACTGGAAGGCGCCCGAACACAACGCCCGCTCCTTCACCCCGGACGGCTTCTACCGCACCGGCGACATCGTCCGCCTCACCGGGACGGGCCACCTGGTCGTCGAGGGGCGTGCGAAGGACCAGATCAACCGCGGCGGCGAGAAGATCGCGGCCGAGGAGGTCGAGAACCACATCCTCGCCCATCCGTCCGTGCACGACGCCAACGTCGTCGCCGAACCGGACCCCTACCTCGGCGAACGCACCTGCGCGTACGTCATCCTGCGCGCCGGCGCGGAGCCGCTGAAGCCGGTGGCGGTCAAGAAGTTCGTACGCGGACGGGGCCTCGCGGCGTACAAGGTGCCCGACCGCGTCGAGTTCGTGGAGGCGTTCCCGCAGACGGGCGTGGGCAAGATCTCGAAGAAGGACCTGCGGGCGGCGGCGTCCGCCACGCGGCCTGGGCCCCCTTCGCGGTCTGTTTCCTCCTGGCGGTCCGATTCCCCTTCGGGCCCCGAGGCCGAACCCATCCCACAGCCCGGGGGCGCGTCCCAGCCCACGCAAACCTGAACCCGCGAGCCTGCACGCACGCCTGAACGCCCCTCTGAACGCAAGCCTGAACACCTGAACGGAACACGTCACCACCATGGCCCTGCCCGCCATCGCCCCGTACCCGATGCCGTCCGCCGACGAACTGCCCGCCAACCGGGTCGACTGGAAGGTCGACCCGTCCCGCGCCGTGCTCCTCGTGCACGACCTGCAGAACTACTTCCTGTCGGCGTACGACCGCGACGCCTCACCCGTGCCGGAACTGCTCGCGCACGTAGCCGAGTTGAAGCGGACGGCGGACCGGCTCGGCGTGCCGGTCCTGCACACCGCGCAGCCGGGCGGCCAGACGCCCGAACAGCGGGGTCTCCAGCAGGACTTCTGGGGCCCGGGCCTGCCGGCCGACGAGCAGGCGGCGGCGTTCGCACCGGAGATCGGCCCGGCGCCCGCCGAGACGGTCCTCACCAAGTGGAAGTACAGCGGTTTCGTCCGCACCGACCTGCTGGAGCGGCTGCGCGAACAGGGCCGCGACCAGCTGGTCATCACCGGCGTCTACGCCCACATCGGCGTACTGATGACGGCGTGCGACGCGTGGATGCAGGACATCCAGGCGTTCGTGGTGGCCGACGCGGTGGCCGACTTCTCGGCGGACGACCACGCGATGGCGCTGCGCTGGGCGGCGGGCAAGTGCGCGGTGGTCACGACGACGGCGAGGGTCTTCGACGACGCCGGCCACGACGCGATCTGACGACTCAGAGGCCCTGAGGCCCTGACAGGCCTGTCGGCCCTACCTGCCCCCTGACTGCCCTGACTGCCCTGACGGCAAGGAGCGACACCGTGACCACGACCCCTCTGACCCTCGACCAGCTGCGCGCGGACGTGGCCGACGTCCTCGGCGAGGACCCGGCGGACATCCCCGCGGACGAGAACCTCGTCGACTACGGCCTCGACTCCGTACGCCTGATGAGCCTGCTGGGCCGCTGGCGCCGCGACCACGGCGTGACGGCGTCGTTCGCGGACCTGGCGGAGCAGCCGGCGCTGGAGAAGTGGGTGCCGCTGCTGACGCGGGAGGCGTAGGTCCCGCCCGGCGCGTTCAGAAGGCGGAGTCCGTTCAGAAGGCGGAGTTGTCGAACCACCGGTCGAGCAGCTCCGGGTCGCCGGAGGTCCGGAAGGCCTCCGCGTCGCGCCCGAGCCGCCCGTAGAGCAGCAGAAGCAGATCGGCGGCGGCCCCGCGCACGGAGGCGGCGGCGGCCTGCCCGGTGGCGCGGATGAGCCCGAACCCGTCGCTCCGCAGCTGTACGAGCCACTCCTGACCGGTGTCGTCGGCGCGGAACCGGAGGACTTCGTCCCGGCCGCGCAGTCGGACGACGCCGGGCGCGAAGGGCGTGGCGTAGGGCAGATTGACGAGGAACTCGTCCACGCCGTCGGCCGCGAGCACCGGGTCGATCACGGTCGGCAGCCCCAGGGCGGCCTCGGCGTCGGTGCGGTGCACCAGGGTCTCGTACAGCATGCGCCGGACCCAGAAGCGGGCGTGCGGGTCGGCGCCCCAGGTCCACATGCGCCCGTCGGTGTCGATCTCGGCGAAGGTCCGGGCGGCCAGCTCCGCGCCGGCGGCGAGCCAGGCACCGTACGCGTCCTCGCGCTCGGGCAGATCCAGTTCGACCTCCCGCGTCCGGGGCGCTTCCTGGACCCCGGCGCGCAGCAGGGCGGAGAACCACCGCTGCACGCCCCCGGTGTGCCGGACCAGATCGAGGAGCGTCCAGCCCGGGCAGGCGGGCACGGGAGTGGAGAGATCGCCCCGTTCGAGGACGGCGGCGAACCGCCGGGTCTCACGGGCGACGGCGTCGGCGTGCAAGTCCGCGCCGAGCCCCCTGCGAGGACCGACGCCGGCACCGAAGTCACCGGACACAGTCACGCGCACCCTCTTCCTCGGCTTCCGTACCGACCTCCGTACCGACTTCCGTGCCGGCGGCGTCGAGGGCGTGGGTCAGCGCGTTGAGCCGGGAGCGCAGGTCGCGTACCTCGTCCAGGGAGAGCCCGGTGGACGAGGCGATGGTGCGCGGCACGGCGAGAGCCTTCTCCCGCAGCGTGACGCCCTGCTCCGTGGGCCGCACCGAGACGGACCGCTCGTCCTCGACGCTGCGCCGCCGCTCCACGTACCCCGCGGCCTCCAGCCGCTTGAGCAGCGGCGACAGCGTCCCGGAGTCCAGCCGCAGCCGCTCCCCGATCTTCTTGACGGGCAGCTCGTCGTGCTCCCAGAGGACGAGCATGACGAGGTACTGGGGGTAGGTGAGCCCGAGATCCTTCAGGGCGGTCCGATAGACGCCGTTGAAGGCGCGGGCGGCGGCGTGCAGCGAGAAGCAGACCTGCTGATCGAGCCGCAGAAAGTCCTCGTCCCGGTCCGCGCCACCGCGTCGCGCGCCGGACTCCTTGACGTTGTCCATCCCCCCACTGTACTGACGTACCCCCCAATCGAGTAGCGCCCAATTAGGTTGCGCACAACTAAATAGCGTGCTCTACTAAACCCATCGGTTCCCGCCGGCACCCATCGGCTCCTACGGGTGACCGCGAACGGAACCGCGAAAACCAGCAGGAAGAAGGAGAATCATGGACGCGCTGTACACCGCTGTGGCCACCGCCAACGGCCGCGAGGGCCGCGCCGTCAGCTCCGACGGCCAGATCGACCTCCCGCTCGGCTTCCCCACCGCCCTCGGCGGCAACGGCAAGGGCACCAACCCCGAGCAGCTGTTCGCGGCGGGCTACGCGGCCTGCTTCGCCAGCGCCATGGGCAACATCGCGCGCCAGGAGAAGATAGACGTCTCGGACGTCTCGGTGACGGCGGAGGTGAGCATCGGCAAGGACACGGACGGCGGCTTCGGCCTCTCCGTGATCATGCGCGCGGAACTCCCCGACCACCTCCAGGGCCCCGCGGGCGAGGACCTCCTCAAGAAGACCCACGCCTTCTGCCCCTACTCAAAGGCCACGCGCGGCAACATCCCCGTGGAACTGGTCATCGAGTAACCACCCCCGCCCTTCACCTCGGCACCCCCAAACGACCACCCGCTACACTGACGGCGGTGACGCGCTCCCCAGGGACCCGCGCCGCCATGCCTCGCCTTCGTAGCTCAGGGGATAGAGCACCGCTCTCCTAAAGCGGGTGTCGCAGGTTCGAATCCTGCCGGGGGCACCAGGTCAGCAGGGTTAAGGCCCAGGTCACGGAGCAAGTCTCCGGTCCTGGGCCTTTGTTGTGCGCACTCTGGCTACACGCTCAGACAGCCTCGCTACACCCTCGCTACCGGAGCGCGGCTCCTAAATTTCCCCTACATGATCTCCGCGTTTCCGCAGGTGGCGGCCGGGAGTCACGAGATGCACACGCAGGCCACCCGTGAGGGAGGACCTGCTGACGCGCCGGCACCGTTCGTGGAGGGGGGTGATCCACCTATGTGTACCGACGGCGGACCATCGGGGCCCGCGTCCGCGAAGAACGCGTGCGGCTGACCCTCACCCAGGAGCAGGTCGTCCTTGCGGCCCGCATCGACCGAGTCACCCTGTGGGTGATGGAGATTTCGCTGGCTGCACTGATGGATTGATCAGCACCCGTCCCTCCTGAAGCCTCAGCGGGCGGGCCCGCCCCGGGGGTCGACGATGGGCGGGCCACGGCGGGCGTCTACCGGGACGTGCGCCGCACGAAGGTGGGCAGCTGAGGGCAATTCATGCGCCACCAGACGACCGCCCCGCCTGCCGAAAGGGACTCCTTCGGCATGGAAGTGCCGGGGTGATCCTTGGTGATCGGCGCGTCGCAACGCCAGCAGAACCGTGTGCCCTCGCTCATCGGCAGTCCTCTTCGCTGGGCTCGTAGTGCTTCAGCAACGACGGCACGCCGCGGAGGGCGCGACACAAGCGGGCCCGCTCCTCGCACGTCCCGGGGCCGCAGCCGGGGCAGTCGGCCTGGTGGGCACGAATGCGCCCCTCCAGCAGGTACGCGGCCGCTTCCGGACCGTAGATCCAGGTAAGCCGACTACTCGGAGGGGCGCTCACAGCTCCGCCTCCTGGGTGATGCTGAGTCCGAAGCCGATCAGGGCCTCGACGGTGGCGGGCTCGCACAGGTCACCTTCGAACCGCGGTGGCACCACCCAGTGGGTGCCCGGCGGCTTCGTGCGGCCGATCTTCGGTACGCCGAGATAGGTGCCGACTCCCAGGCGCGGGGCGAGGTCCTGGTACTTCCAGACGTGCCCGGTCCGATGGGTCCGCATCAGGACGTCGAAGGTGCCGCCCATCGCCCGGCCGTCGAAGAAGGCGGGGCCGTTGAGGAACCGGGTGAGGCGTTCGGTGATCTCCAGCGGATCGTACGTGTCCACCGCCGCGAGGACGAGCCGCGCGGGCAGGCGCGCGGCCTCGAACTGCCGGCCGAGCGGGAGCAGGGCGACGCCGGTGTCCGCCCATTCGCGGTGGGCCTGCTCGGGAGCCTGTTGAGCACAGGCGAGCCATGTCGCGATCTCGTCCACGTCTTGTCGCGCAATCATCGGACCCCTCACAGTCTGGTGGCTTGCCTCACACCGGTGACCGTAGGGGCCTCTGCCGGGCTCACCCGAGCTGACAGTTCGGGTGGACCATAGGCTCGTCAGCTACACGAGTCCGATCCGCACTGCCAGCTGCTCAGCCTGCCGGGCGTGCATCGCCCGTGCCCGGCGGATCACCGTCAGCACCAGCTGCCGAGCGAGCGGCGCCCGAGTGAGATCCTCAGGGGCAATGGTCTCCAGGCCGAGGAGGGCCAGCAGCGCGGCTGCATCGTCCCGCCGCTGGCTGTGGCAGGCCGCCACCTCCAAGCCGAAAGTGAACTCCCGCTCCAGCGAGGGCAGTCCACTGACGTCGATGGCATCCGCCGTGTGCAGTGCCTCGCCGGTCTCGCCCGCTTCCATCTCGATGGACAGAGCGTGCAATGCGATGTTCGTCGGCCCGAACACCGTCCACCCGATGTTGCTGTCGTCGGGCACCGCACATGCCGCAGGACCCGCGTGCTGAACGAGTCGCTCGCGCGCTTCCCACCACCGACGCCGGCGAGAGGCGCCGACGACAGCCACGAGTTGGAGAGCGCCTCGCATCGCTGTTCGCTCGACCTCTCGCATCCGCGCGTCGACTACGTCTTCTGCCGCCCGCAGCGCGAGTTCCTCAGCCTCTGCCGGTTGGCCAGCAGCGAGCAGGACGTGTCCGAGGTTCCACTGGGCGGCTGCGATGCGCAGTGGGTCATCGGCGTCTTCGGCAGCTCGCATCGCCCGATCTGCCGCGATGGTGGCAAGGTCGACGCGGCCGGTACGCCGCAGGTAGGAGCGGAGCAGGCAGTACAGGTCTGCGGCTGCCCGGAGAGTGCTGCGCCCCTCGACCGGATCCGGTCCGGTCCGAGCGGCACGCGCGGCGTGCTCCACATCGGCAACCAGTGCGGGCAGCGTCTCGGCCGCTTGGGTGAATCGGTCCCCTGCGGTTTGCCAGGAATGCCAGGCGGCTTCCACCCGGTCCCTCAGCTCAGCCGCTGTGGCGGGCGCACCGCTGAGGGCTGGACCGTAGCCGAGGAGCGCACGGCCGACCGCGGCCTCCGCCGTGTCCGTCAGCTCTTCCTCTTCAGGCGGCTGTTCCGACAACAGGGCAGCCGTGGGAACCCCCAACTCCTGAGCCAGTGCGTACAAGATGGGCAGCGACGGAACCTTGAGACCGCGCTCAATCTGGGACAGGTAATCGGGAGAAATGCCCACCAGACCAGCTACCGCGTCTTGCCGTCTCCCTCCGCGGTAGTGCCTGATTCGGTCCCCGATAGGAAGGTCTGAGGCCACCATGCGCCCGCTCCTTGCTCGCTATGCCTGAGCGTAAGGTGCCCGCTACGCGGGGACACAGGAATGCAGCGAGAGAGGGGGCGCCGTGACGAAGCTGGTGCTGTGGGACATCGACCATACGCTGATGGCCACGGGCGACCTGGGGCGTGAACTGTGGGCCCAGGCCTTCGAGGAGGTGACCGGAGTCGAGCTGAGAGAACAGGCGTCCGTCACCGGGTCGACGGAGCGCGTCATCCTGCGGGAGACCGCGCGCCTGCACGACATTCCCTACAGCGATGAGCTGTTCGAGTCCTTCGCCAGTGCTCTCGGCGGCGTCCATGTCCGGCGGGCCGCCGAGTTGCGCGAGCGCGGGCATGCCCTGCCCGGAGCCGCCGCTGTCCTCGCTCGCCTCGCGAAGCAGGGCCTGCGGCAGACCGTGGTGACGGGCAACGTGCGTGGGGCCGCCGAGGTGAAGCTCGCGGTCTTCGGCCTTGATGACTACATGCGACTCGACGAGGGGGCCTACGGCGAGGATGGGGAGGAGCGCCCCGAGCTGCTGCGTGCGGCCCTGGCACGATCCTCGGCTCGGGCCGAGGCCACGGTGTTCCTCGGTGATACTCCTGCGGATGTCGCGGCTGGGCTGGAGGCCGGTGTGCGGATTGTCGCCGTCGCCACGGGGCGCACCTCTGCACAGGAGTTGCGGAGCGCCGGTGCTGACACAGTGCTCGAAGGGTTGACGGATACTGAGGCGGCGCTCGCCGCCATCGTGTAGGTGCGGCTCGTCCAGGGTTACGAAAGGCTTGTCAGTCGGCCACGCCCCGGAGCCGTTCAAGCGGTCGCCGGGGCCCTGCCCGACTCATGGGGACGGAACGTCCCAGTTTCGCGGCGCTAGTCCCCTGCTCCCAGGAACTCGGCCAAGGGGCTCAGCCCGGCCGGGTGGTTGGGGAGTGCCCACAGGTCGCGCACGATGGCCACGGCCAGCGTGTGATGCCGCATCCACGTCGGCGCCACGCGGCGCAGGGACTCCAAGGCCTTCACGGCCCCTGCCGCGTCCCCGAGGTCTGTGTGGGCGCGGGCCACGTCCAGCAGCAGCCATGTCCGCCAGGACGGCGGAGTGTCCTTGCTCAGCCGCATTCCCTCGGCGAGGGCCAGAGCGTCTTCGGGGTGCCCGTACTGGACGGCCAGCCGGACACGTTCGATCCGTACCGAAGACGGGCTGAACACGCTGACCATCCGGCTGTCGCTGCCCTGCGGCAGCTCGGCGACACGAGCGGCCTCGGCCTCGGCGCCCGCCATCAGCTCTGCCGCTCGCCCGTAGTCGTTGCTGCGCGCGGCAGATGTGGCAGCGGACATGGTCAGTGCGCCCCAGACCTTCAAGCCGTCAGCGGTGTCCGTGTGGCCGCCCCTCTGGACGTCGTCGGCGGCGAGCAGAGCGATGCTGAGGGCGTCGGCGAGGCGCCCCTGCCTCTGGTACGCCCACGCGACGGAGTTGACGATCATGGGGCGGAGGAGCGGGTCAGAGGACTGCCCTGCCGCCTCTATCGCCCTCTCCAGGCTGATGAGAGCGAGGTCCGTCTTGCCCATGCGCACAGCAACGTGCCCGGCGAGCTGGAGAGCCTTGCCCAGTGCCGCGAACCCGGCGGCTTCGTCGTCGCCGAGAGTGGCGGCGCGCGCCTCGGAGATCATGTCCGGCAGCGCCTGCATCACGGTCTCGAACTCGGCAGCGTGATAGTGCGTCCAGCCGTCCGCGATCTGCTCACGCAGGGCGGCCAGTGAGAAGTCGGGCCCGGGCGGCGTCGGTTGTGCCCCCCACAGGGCCGGCATGATGGCGCGCCGCACCGCCACGAAGCGAGGCCCGTCGTTCTCTCCGGTGGAGACGGCCGGCGGATCGCCCAGGAGGGTCGTCAGCTCGACGCCGAGTCCATTGGCCAGGGCATGAAGTGTGGGCAGCCGCGCCGAATGCTTACGCCGCTGTTCGAGCTGCCGGATCACGTCGACGGATACTCCCGAGCGCTCGGCCAAGTCCTCCTGGGTCAAGGAAGCCAGGCGGCGGAGAGTTCGCCCCAGGTCGTCGGTTGCCACGCCGTCACGGTACGCCGAACCGGCGGAGAGGTGGCCCGCCGGGCTGGCGGCAGGCCCCGTCGGCGCGTGCCGAAAGGGTCCCCTCGCGCCCGAAACGGGCATGGTCAGCGGGACGGCAGCCGGACCTACCGCTCCGCCCCCGTGAACCGGTCCAGGCCCAGGACCGCCAGCAGTTGCAGCTTCTCGTGGGCCTCTGTGCGGGGTGGGGCCGTGAGGACCAGGAGGGTCTGGGACTGGTCCTCGGTGAACAGGGCCTGGCAGTCCAGTTCGATGGGACCCAGTTCCGGGTGGATCAGTGTCTTGTGGTCCTCGAAGCGCTGGGCGACCTCGTGCCGGTCCCACAGCTCCGCGAACTCCGCGCTCAGCTTCCGCAGGCTCCGCGCGAGGTCGCCGGCCCGGGAGCGCGGGCCGCGCAGGCCGTACGCGGCGCGCAGGCTCGCGACCAGCGCCCGGCTCTGCCGGTCCCGGTCGGCCTCGGGGTAGCGCGACCGCTCCCCGGGGTCGGTGAACCAGCGGTGGATCACGCTGCGGTCGGCTCCCGTGTAACCGGACGCGTCGCCCAGCAGCGCGGCGGCCATCCTGTTCTGTACGAGCGTCTCGCCCAGCTCGGACAGGATGAGTGCCGGGGTGTCGTCGAGGCGGTCGAGGACCCGCAGCAGCGCGGGCGCGACATGCGGCGCGGACGACGCCGTCGTCGGCGCGTTGTGCCCCGCGACCCGGTACAGGTACCGGCACTCGTCGCCGGTCAGCCGCAGCGCCCGGGCCAGCGACCCCAGCATCTGCTCGCTCGGCTGCGGGCCGCGCCGCTGTTCGAGGCGCGTGTAGTAGTCGGTCGACATCAGGGCGAGGGACGCGACCTCCTCCCGTCGCAGGCCCCGGGTCCGCCGGCGCGCACCGGCGGGGAGCCCGACGTCCTGCGGCTGGAGCTCCTCGCGGCGGCGGCGCAGGAAGTCGGCCAGGGCTGCACGGTCCATGGCCCGAGTATCGCCCGCCGGCCGGGGGCGAGCCAGGGATCGCCGGTCCCCCGATGAGTGGTCCCTGCCCCCGCCGCGCTCGGCTGGCGACAGTGGACCCATGAACATCTCCGGAAACACCGTCTTCATCCCCGGTTCCACCAGCGGCATCGGTCTCGCCCTCGCCCTGGAGTTGAAGGCCAGGGGCAACACCGTGATCGTCGGCGGCCGGCGCGCCGAGGCCCTGGAGCGGATCGCCGCCGAGCACCCCGGCGTCGACACCGTGCGGATCGACACCACGGACCCCGCGAGCATCGCGTCGGCCGCCCGGCAGGTCCTCGCCGACCACCCCGACCTCAACGTCCTCATCACGATGGCCGGCGTGATGCGGGTCGAGGACTGGCACGAGCCCGCGTCCTTCCTTGCCTCCGCCGAGTCCACCGTCACGACGAACGTCCTCGGGCCGATCCGCCTCATCGCCGCGTTCATCGAGCACCTCCGTACGCGGCCGGACGCCACGATCATGACCGTCTCCTCGGGCCTCGCCTTCGCGCCGCTGAAGGCGACGCCCAGCTACAACGCCTCCAAGGCCGCGATCCACATGCTCAGCGAGTCGATCCGGCTCCAGCTCGCCGACACCTCGGTGCAGGTCGTGGAACTCGAACCGCCGGCCGTCCGCACCGCCCTCATGCCGGGCCACGAGGACAACGAGTCGGCCATGCCGCTCGATGAGTACATCGCCGAAACGGTCGGCCTCTTGGAGTCCCGGCCCGACGCGAAGGAGATCCAGGTCGAGCGCGTGAAGTTCCTGCGCTACGGCGAGGCCCGCGGCGACTACGACGAGGTCGTCGCCGCGCTCAACAGCACCGACCCGCACGGGAAGTGACGGGTCCGGCCCGGCGGCACACGACGGCAGTGCCGTACATCTGTACAGCCGTCGTGCGTCTACAGGTCCAGCTGGTACTCGTGGGACGTGTGCGTCGGCAGATGGCCCAGCTCGTCGTTGACGCGCCGCATGTGCGGGTTGTTGTCGGCGGTGTCGGTCAGCAGGCCGCTCAGCGCGGGGTGGCGTTCGCGGGCCCGCACGATCGAGGCGGCCTTCATCCAGCGGGCGAGACCGTGGCCCCGGTGCTCGGGCAGGACGGCCGTGCCGTAGTGCTGGGCGTCACCCGTCCCGTCGCCGGGCACCACCAGTTCGGTGAAGCCGACCACGGCCCCGTCCGAGCGGTGGACGGCCGCCACGGTGTGCAGGAGGTCGCCGCGTGCGGAGACGGCGTCCGCCGCCGCCCGTACCCGCTCGTGGTCCCAGCTCACCGTGCCGTGGTCGAGGGTGCCCGTCGGCATGTCGTCCATGGCCCGGCGCGAGGCCACGAAGGTGTCGGCGAGTTCGTCGGGCACCGTGCCCTCCCACTCCGTCAGCCGGTAACCGGCGTGCGGCGTCCCGGCGTACGCGGTGAGCGCCGGCAGGTCCGCGTCGGCCGACGACAGGCGGGCGTAGGTGAGCGTCAGCGCGGTACGGAAACCACCGGCCGCGAGGAAGGCGGCGCCGGGGGTGCCGGCCTCGGCCTGCGCGACGACCGCGCGCCGGCCGTCCCGGCGGGCGGCGGTGACGGCCGCGGCCAGCAGCAGGGTGCCCGCCCCGGCGCGCCGCTCGGCCGGGTGGACCCCTACGTCCAGTTCCGCGAGCCGGCGCCGGCCTTCGTCGGTGAACAGGCGCAGGAAGGCGTGTCCTGCGGGGGTGCCGTCCGCTCGGGTGGCCAGCCAGGCCAGTCGGCGGAAGGAGGGGCTCTCCTCGGGGTCGGTCAGGGCGGTGACGCGTATGGACAAGCTGTCTCCGTGAAGTCGTGGAGCCGTCAAGAGCGCGAGGAGGCGCTCTCTGCCGCACTGGCCGCCGTCGTCGACGACCCCGCGCCGGCCATCGCGCCCCGGGCCTGCGCCGCGCTGATCGCCGCGGCGGACCGGCTCCTCTTCCGGCGCATCCAGGAACTCACGCTGGCGGGCCGCGCCGACGACGAGATCGAGGCCACGCTGCTCCCGGAGGCCGACCACCTCCGCGCCCTCCTCGCCGCGGCTCTCGGCGACGACCTCACCCCCTGATGCCCGCGAGGGCCGGGCGGAGGGGTACGGCGGCTTGACCCTGACACCGTGACAACCTCTTTGCTGGGGCGCGGAGGTGGTCCTCATGATCACGAACGACACGGCTGCCCTGGACCGGGCGCTGGAGGACGGCCGCTCGTCCGTACGGCTGCGGGCCGCGCTGGCGATCGGGACGACGCCCGATCCCCGGTTCGTCGACCGGCTCGTCGAGCGGTGCGCCGTCGAACCCGACTTCTCCGTGCGCGAGATGCTTACGTGGGCGCTCACCCGGCATCCGGCGGAGGTGACCGTCCCGGCGCTGATCGGTGAGGTCCGCTCGGAGTGCGCGCAGGCGCGTGCGCAGGCGCTGCACACGCTGTCCAAGATCGGGGACGGGCGGGCGTGGCCGGCCATCACGCGGACGGTTCTGTGCGACAGCGACGACGAGGTGGCGCGGACCGCCTGGCGGGCGGCCGTCGCACTGGCCCCGGAAGGGGAAGCGGCCGGGCTGGCCGCCGTACTGCTGACACAGCTGGGGCGTGGCGGACACGAGACCCGGCGCAGCCTCAGCCGGGCGCTCGTGGCGCTCGGCGAGGTGGTCTCGACGCCCCTGCGGGCCGCGGCGGAGGACGCCGACCCTCACGTACGGGCACACGCACTCGCCACGGAACAGCTGCTGCGCGACCCGGACATGGGTTTCGAGTACGCCGTGGAGGAAGCCAAGCGCGTGGTGGCCCTCGGCGGGGAGGAACGGGTGGTCGTCGGCGACGTCCGGCCCGGCGGGGGCGGCTGACTCGGCCGGGGGCAACTCAGTGCGGGCGGCACTCGGCCGGGGGCCGGCCCCGCGGGGGCAGCCGGTTCGACGAGGACAGCTGACCCGGTGGGGGTGGCTGACCCGGTGGGGGTGGCTGACCCGGTGGGGGCGACTGACACGGTGGGGGGCTGACCCGGTGGGGGGGCTGACCCGGTGAGGGTGGCTGACCCGGTGGGGGGGCTGACCCGGTGAGGGTGGCTGACCCGGTGAGGGTGGCTGACCCGGTGGGGGGGGCTGACCCGGTGAGGGTGGCTGACCCGGTGAGGGTGGCTGACCCGGTGAGGGTGGCTGACCCGGTGGGGGGGCTGGCTCGGCGCGGTGGCGGACTTGGCGGGGGGATCGGCCCGGCGGGTGCGGCTGACGAGGCGGGGTGCTTGACCCGTGGGGTGGCCTGGGGTGGCGGTCAGGCCGGAAGGGGAGGCGGGCCGGGAGTGGGTCGGCGGGGCGGCCAGTTGTGGGGTGTGGGGGGATACGGTCGGAAGGGGCGGGAGGGTGTGCGGCGTGCGGGGAGAGAGGGCGTGGGGCGCGGTGTTGATCGGTGAGGTGGCCCGGCGGTCCGGCGTCAGCGCCCGCATGCTCCGGCATTACGAGTCGCTCGGACTCGTGCGGCCGACGGGGCGTACCGTCGGCGGCTACCGGGAGTACTCCGGGGAGGACATCCGGCGGATCTTCCACATCGAGAGCCTGCGGTCGTTGGGGCTCTCGCTGCGGGAGATCGGGCGGGCCCTCGACGACCCCGGCTTCACGCCCTCGGCGCTCGTCGACGACCTCGTCCGGCAGACGCGGGACCGCATCGCGCGGGAGACGGAGCTGCTCACCCGCCTCAGCCGGGTCGGCGCCGCCGGGCCCCACGACTGGGAGGACGTCCTCCACGTCGTCGCGCTGCTCCAGGCGTTGGGGTCCAAGAGCGCGGGCAGGCGCCAGCGCGCGGCCCTGTCGTCGGGGCAGCCGGCCGCAGGCCAAGAGGCCCCCGTGGAAGCGCTGGTGGAGGCCGCGCTGCGGGAGGCGGACCCGGTCGTCGCCGGGGCCCTTCGATGGGCCTTGGCGCGTGCGGGCGGCAGCGGGTGGGAGCTGCTGGCGGAGGGTCTCGGCTCGGCGGACGCCGACGTGCGCAAGCGGGCCGTCCAGAGCCTCGCCGAGATCCCGGACGCCGAGGCGACCAGGCTGCTGGGGGACGCCCTCGCCCACCCCGACGTCGTGGTCCGCAGGTACGCGGCCCTGGCCCTCGGCGCACGGGAAGCGGCCTCCTCGCCCCCGACACCCACCGGGCCACGCCCCGGGAGGGGCACGGGCCCTCGCGCCACCCCGCCCCCCGCCACGCCCACCACCCCTGCCCCGTACGCCGACCCCCGTACGGACACACTCACCGACACCGACACCGACACCAACCCCGGCCCGCGTGCCACCCCTGACCCGTACGCCGACCCACGCCCCCGCCCCGACCCGCACACCGTCCCTCCCCTCGACCCGCGCCCCGCCCCACTCCCCGACCCGCTCGTCGCTCCCCTCGTCGGCACCCTGCTCGACATGGTCGTGGCGGAGGCGAACGACGTGGACGCGGCCGACGCGTTGGGCGTGCTCGCGGGGCGAGGGGCCGAGTGGGCGGAGCGGATCGCCGTCCTGTTCGTCGATCACCTCGACCGCGCCGCCGGCTCCCCCGGCGCGCGGCGGCGCCTGACGCAGGCGCTCGCGGACATCCCCGGACCCACCGCGGCACGCACCCTCGCCGAGCTGGCACACGACGAGGACCGTGCGGTTTCCCTCACCGCGACCTACCTCCTCGGCAGGCGCGACCTGGGGTGACCACCCGCGCCCTGCCAGAGTGGGGACCGCGAGGCGGTACGGCCGGCCGGAGACGGACGAGGTCGCCGCGCGGCCGGGATTCGGCTTCCGTCCCTTCGGGGTCGGACCCCGCAGCCGCGGGGGGGGCGGGCCGACCATGGTTGAGGCCGCACTGGTGCTTGCGCTTCGTCGTCTCGGCCTACGGCGACATCCGGACGCTGGTCACCCCACGGGACAACCGCCCAGGATCCCTTACGGGAGCGATTCCGTGACGTAGATCACGCCAATGTGCTGCCCGCGGGCGATGAGTAACGGTCCTGTCCGGCGTCTTACCCACGACCGCACCTACCGCCGGAAAGGAACCGCCGTGAGCGACACCGCAGTGAAGGGCCCCACCAGTTACTTCCCCTCGATCGAGAAGAAGTACGGGCGGCCCGTCGAGGAGTGGAAGCAGCTGGTGCGGGCCTCGCCGCTGACCCGGCACATGGAGCTGGTGACCTGGCTCAAGACCGAGCACGGCATCGGCCACGGCCACGCCAACGCCATCGTCGCCCACACCCTCGCCGAGGCCCGGGAGGCGTGAGGGGGGGCACCGGCCGGTCCGGGCGGTTTGGCGGTGCGGGTACGGGTACCCGCACCGCCACGCGCAGGGGGCGCCCGGGAGTGTCCTGCGCCAGGCTCTCCTCGTTGGAAAAGCAGCGTGGAGAGCTGCCTCTCCTGCCGTCGGCCGCACAGCGGCCGTCGGTTCCGCTGACGCCGTCGGCTCCAGAGGCGCCGTCGGCCCCGCGCCTACGCCGTCGGCCCCGCGCACTCCGACGTCGACCGGGCGCGGGCCAGGCTCTCGTCCAGCGCCTTGCGGATGTCTTCGGGCAGGTCACCGGCGCAGCCCCAGGCCACGATCAGGTCCGCCACCCGGCTCAGTTTGATGTTGGTGTGCTGCGAGGTCTCCCGCAGCACCGTCCAGCCGTGGTCGGGGGTCAGCCGGCCCATCGCGACGACGATGCCGATCGCCTGGTCGATCGTGGCGTGGGACTCCACCGCCTGTTCCAACTGGCTGACCTTGCGTTGCAGCGCGATGACCTTCTCGCCCTGCGCCGCCGCGTCCTGCGGCTCGACGGGTGGTCGCTCCGGATCTCTGTCTGATGACGTCACATCGCCTCCGGGGGTAGCAGCCAGCGCCAGAATGCCACGGCGTATTCGTCGGAGCCTATGCTTCCCGCCGGGCGGGCGTCCCGGCCGCCCCATCACCGGGACCACCGGGACCACGGGGAGCGGGGGACGGCATGAGCGCCACGGGCACCACGGCAGGACCGACACCGCCCACGGCCCCCCGATCGCCCCTGCGCGTGGCCGCGTTCCGCCGCTTCCTGCTCGCCCAGCTCGTCTCCGCCACGGGCTCCGCGATGGCGCCGCTCGCCCTCGCGTACGCGGTGATCGGCGCGGGCGGCGGGGCCGGGGCGCTCGGTGTCGTGCTCGCCGCGAACACCGTGCCGACCGTGGTCTTCCTGCTCGCCGGCGGCGTCCTCGCCGACCGGGTCTCGCGCAGCCGGCTGCTGTGCGGCGGCAACCTCCTCGCGGCGGCCGCGCAGGGCGCGTCGGCCCTGCTGGTGGCCACCGGGCACGCGGACACGGCCCGGATCGCGGCCTGCGGCTTCGTCTCCGGTGTCGCGGTGGCCCTGACCGCGCCCGCCGCGCAGGGCGTCCTCACGCGGCTCGTCGCACCCGGGCAGCTCCAGCGGGCCAACGCCCTGCTGCGGCTGCCCACCAACGCCGTCAAGGTGGTGGGGCCGGTCGCCGGCGGTCTGCTCGTCGCCGTCGGCGGCCCGGCGTGGGCGCTCGGCCTCGACGCGCTCACCTTCGTCGCCGCCGCCCTGCTGCTGCTCGGGCTGCGGCTCGGCGCCCCCGCCGCCCGCGGCGGCGCCCTCGCGGATCTGCGGGCGGGCTGGACGGGGTTCTGGTCGCGGACCTGGCTGTGGACGTACACGGCCGCCGGGACCGTCCTGGTCGCCGCCTTCCTCGCGGGTTACCAGCTGCTGGGCCCGGTGATCGCCGAGGAGCACTACGCCGGCGCCCGCACCTGGGGGCTGGTCCAGGGCGCGTTCTCCTTCGGGCTGCTCGCGGGCGCGCTCGTGTGCCTGCGGTGGAAGCCGCGCCGGCTCCTCGTCGTGGCGGTGACGGCCAGTTCGGGGCTCGCGCTGCCCCTCGTGGCCCTGGCGGCCGGTCTGGCGCCACCCTGGCTGCTGCTGTGCGCCGCGCTCGCGGGCGTGTGCCTGGACGTCGCGGGCGTCACCTGGGTCACGGCCTGCCAACAGCAGGTGCCCGACGCGGAGTTGGGGCGGATGAGCGCCTTCAACCAGGTGGGCGAGCGGCTCGCCGTCCCCGTCGGCTACCTTGTCGTCGCGCTGTTCTCGCACGCGTTCGGCGACCGGTCCGTGCTCGTGGTGTGCGCGGGGATCATCGTGGCGGCCACCGCCCTCAACCTGTGCGTACGCGACATCCACCGCGTCCGGCGCCTCAACGAGCCACTCCCGAAAGGGAGTTGATGCCATCGCGCTATCCCCGAATGGCATCGGGGCAGTGCGTCCCGTGCTCCCGATACTCGTCCCGACCGGAGGCCGCACCCGCAGGCCTCCCTCCCGGAAGGGACACACCCCACATGAACAGAACCAGAGTCCTCGCGGCCCTCGGCACCGCGGCCCTCGTGGCCGGCCTGACCGCCCCCACGGCGTTCGCGGCCCCGGCCCCGGCCGTCGACCAGGCCCCCTCCGCGTTCCGGACATCGTCGTACGCCCCCTCCTCGTCCGCCTCCTCCTCGTACGACGGCGAGAGCCGGGCCGCCAATCGGCAGTTCTTCGAAGCCGTCATGAAGTCGGCGCTGAAGAAGCAGGCGGCGAAGCCCGGCATCCAGGCCGTGACCGTCACCTACAGCACGCGCCGGGCGCCCAGTTTCCGCGGCCAGATAGCGCAGAGCACCCAGATCTGGAACTCCTCCGTGAACAACGTGAAGCTCCAGGAGGGCAGCAGCGGAACGGACTTCGAGTACCGCGAGGGCAACGACCCGCGGGGCTCCTACGCCTCCACCGACGGGCGGGGGCACGGCTACATCTTCCTGGACTACCGGCAGAACCAGCAGTACAACTCCGTGCGCGTGACCGCGCACGAGACGGGTCACGTCCTCGGGCTGCCCGACCACTACTCGGGCCCGTGCAGCGAGCTGATGTCGGGCGGCGGCCCCGGACCGTCCTGCACCAACCCACGGCCCAACGCCCAGGAACGCCAGCGGGTCGACAGCATCTGGGCCCTCGGCGTCGCCGTCCTCAAGGACGAGGGCGAGCTGTCGAAGATCCGCTGAACCACCGGCTCGCCGGTCCGCTGAGCCGCCGAGCCGCCGCCCTGCCGGGAATCGGCTGATTCGCGACCACGGCGGACCCGTCGATCCGTGAGAATTGCGGATTCCGGGCCAACCCGGCCGCGCGTGGCGCACTCTCCCACGACATGGGGTCTCATGCTCAAGGGAAGAAGACGCGCCGCCGCGGCCGGAACACCCCCGGCGCCGGTCCGGCCCGTCGGCGGCTGGTGGACTATCCGCGCTCCGGGCGCGCGGGCGCCCGCCGCTGGCTGCCCTCGTGGCGTCAACTGCTGGGCACGAGCGCCCTGTTCGTCCTCGCCGTCGCGACGCTCTTCGTGTGCGTGTACGTCAGCGTGGACGTCCCCGACGAGAACGCGGCGGCCCGCCGCGAGGCCAATGTCTACTACTGGTCCGACGGCACCCAGCTGGCGACCACCGGCGAGGTCAACCGGCAGCTGGTGGAGCTGGACCAGATCGCCCCCTCGGCCGTGCACGCCGTGATCGCCGCCGAGAACGAGACGTTCTACGAGGACTCCGGGGTCTCCCCCAGCGGCCTGGCCCGGGCCGTCGTCAGCATGGTCGGCGGCGGCGAGACCCAGGGCGGCTCCACCATCACCCAGCAGTACGTGAAGAACACCTACCTCTCGCAGGACCAGACGGTCACCCGCAAGGTCAAGGAGTTCGTGATCGCGCTGAAGGTGGACCGCAAGAAGAGCAAGGCGGAGATCCTCAAGGGGTACCTCAACACCAGCTGGTTCGGGCGCGGCGCCTACGGCATCGAGGCCGCCGCCCACGCCTACTACGGCATTCCGGCCAAGCAGCTGAACCCCAGCCAGGGGGCCCTGCTGGCCGCGCTGTTGAAGGGCGCCGAGCTGTACGACCCGGCAGCCGGCGCGGCCAACCACCGGCGGGCGAAGGAACGCTGGGCGTGGATCCTGGACCGGCAGGTCGACGCGGGCCTGCTCGCGAAGAAGGAACGGGCGAAGTACCGCGTCTTCCCCGAGCCGCGCAAGCAGTCGCACTCCACCGGCCTCGGCGGCCAGAACGGCTACTTGGTCGACATCGCCAACAAGTACGTCCGGCAGCGCACCGGCCTCACCGACGAGGAGCTGGCCCGCGGCGGCCACCGCATCCACACCACCTTCGACAAGGACAAGGTGCACCGCCTGGAACGCGCCGTGCGCCGGGTCGCGGAACGCGACCTCGCGCCGAGGACCCGCGCCGCCGACCGGTACGTGCAGGTCGGCGCCGCGTCCGTGCGGCCGTCCGACGGGGCGGTGGTGGCGCTGTACGGCGGCCCCGACGCCACCGAGCACTTCAACAACAACGCGGACACCTCCGGGGTCCCGGTCGGTTCGGCGTTCAAGCCGTTCGTGCTGGCCGCCGCGCTCCAGCACGGGGTGGGCGGGACCGGGCAGTCCGCCGGCGACCTGGCCGACAGCCGGTACGGCTCCGACGGCACCCTGCGTCCCTCCCGGGGCCGGCGGGACCCCGACCGCCCCACCCTCGGCAGGGCCCTGCTCTTCGGCGGCAACGCGACCTACGTACGCCTCGGCGAGGACGTCGGCCTGGCGCAGGTGAGGCGGACGGCGCTCGACGCGGGGCTGCTGCGGCAGAGCATGGCCCCGCTGGAGCCGGCCTTCGCCCTCGGCACGTCCACGCCCAGCGCCATCCGGATGGCCACCGCGTACGGCACCTTCGCGAACGGCGGACTGCGGCACGCCCCCTACTCGGTGACCAAGGTCGTCAAGGACGGCGCCGCGCTGCCCGGACTGGAGCGGCCGGGGCCGGGCCGCGCGATGGACGCGGGGGTGGCCGCGGAGGTCACCGACGCCCTGCGCGCGGGGGCCAGAGGGCTCGGGCCGGGGGTCGCGGCGGGCCGCACGGGCGACCAGGACCGGCTGCGGACGGCGTGGTTCGCCGGCTACACGAAGGACCTCTCGACCGCGGTGACCGTGTTCCGCGTCCGCCCCGGGGAACCGGCGCTGCTGCCGATGTCGGGCGTCGGCGGGGCGAAGGCGCGGCGGGGCAACCAACTGCCGCCCCGGATCTGGCAGGCGTACGCGGGCGGCGGCTGACCGTCCGGGCACCCGCCGTTGACCTTGCCCCAGGGGCAGACTCCAGAGTCTGCGGCATCGGGCCGACCGGCCCGGTGACGGAGGATGGCACCGTGACCGCGCAACCAGAGGACGAACTGCTCTCCATCGGCGTGTTCGCCGCCCGCGCCCGGCTCTCGCCCAAGGCGCTGCGGCTGTACGACCGGCTCGGACTGCTGGCACCGGCGCACGTCGACGACGCCAGCGGCTACCGCTACTACCGGGCCGGCCAGATCGAGCACGCCCGCACCGTGGCGTTGCTGCGCCGGCTCGACATGCCGCTGGCCGGCATCGCGGAGACGGTACGGCTCGACGGGGAGCGGGCGGCACACGCGCTCGACGCCTACTGGGGCGCGGTCGAGGAACGGTTCGCCGTGCAGCGCACGCTCGCGCGGTACCTCCGTGGACGACTTTCGGGAAGGAACGCCGAGTTGTACGCGACATTCGAAGTGGAAACCGTGGACGTGCCCGAGACCCACGTCCTGAGCGAGACCCGGCATGTGAGCGCCGGGGAGCTGCCCGCCTGGATCGCCGCGTCGGCGGAGCGGCTGGAGCGGGCGGCCAAGGAGGAGTGCGGCGGCATGGCCGCCCCGCACTACGTCGTCTACCACGCGGAGGTGTCCGAGGAGAGCGACGGGCCCGCCGAGTCCTGCGTGCCCGTCCGGGACGCCGAGGCGGCCCGGGCCTGGGCGGCGGCACAGGGGCGCGCGGCCGGTGCCACCGTGCGGGTCGAGCCCGCGCACCGGCTCGCCCGCACCAGGATCACCAAGGCGCAGGTCGCCCATCCGCAGATCATCGCCGCCTTCGATGCGGTGGAGGCCTGGGCCGCCGAGCAGGGCCTGACCCTGAGCGGGCCGTGCCGCGAGGTGTACTTCGCCGACTGGGACGGCAGCGGCCCCGAGGACGAGGTGTGCGACGTGGCGTTCCCGGTCTCCGCCGGGTAGGCGCTTCCCCGCCCCGGTGCCGGGGAGGCGGCGTTCGGTGCCGCGCACCGTCTCTCCCGTGCAACCCAGGCGTCATCGCCCTCCCGCGCGCCTATTCTGAGGAAGCATGGGGGACGGGGACGGAACGCGGGGAGCCGTGGGCGCGGGGGTCGAAACTCCGCGCGAGCACGGCAGTTGGCGGGTGCGGCTGCGGCGGTGGGCCGCGTCGGGGAGCGGTGACGTGCTGGGCGCGGGGGTGCTGTTCGGCGGCGACCACGTGCTGACCTGCGCCCATGTCGTGCGCGATCCGGCGACCGGGCTGCGGCCCGACCGGGTGCGGGTGGAGTTCCCGCTGCTCCAGGGTTTGACCCGCACCCCACGGCGCACCGCGACCGTGGCGGCCGGGCACTGGGTGCCCGCGTTCGGCAAGGCGCAGGGCGACCTGGCGGTGCTGGTCCTGGACGAGCCCGCGCCCGTGCCGTCGCCGGTCACGCTGCACCGCACGCTCGACTACCGGGGCGCGCCGGTCCTCATCGACGGCTTCCCGGAGTACCGCTCGGGCGGGCAGTGGCTGACGGGCGTCTGCCGGGGTCCCGGCGGCGAGGGCGACGAGCGGGTGCAGATCGATTTGGGCGGGGCGGGCGGGCTGCGCGGCGGGTTCAGCGGATCGGGGGTGCTGGAGGAGGGCGGCGACCGGCTGCTCGGGATCGTCGTGCAGGCCGACGAGAGCGGCGCGCACGGGTACATGATCCCGGCGGCCACGGTCGCCAAGTACTTCCGCCGGTTCGCCGAGCGGTACGTGAGCGGCCCGCACGCCGTGCCCGGCCACCGCGTCGTCTCGGCCGAGGCGGCCCGCGCGGCCCGCCCGCACGGCCTCCAGCGCACCGTCACCCGCTGGCTGGAGGCCGCCGCGGACGCCTGGGACACCGAGGTCCTCTTCATCGCCGAGGACGACGAACGGGCCCGGCAGGCGTTGTACGTCGTGCTGAACATGGCCGACCGGGAACAGGCGCCGCACCTGGCCGCGGGCCCGCCGGCCGGCTGCGGAGCGCAGGCCCCGGGCGCCGGCCCGCCGGGCACCGGCACGCCGCTCCTGTCCCGCGCCGGGATCGCGCCCCGCGCCGGCAGCATCGCCCTGGTCCTGGACCTGGAGGGCGTCGCGCTCGACGACCCCGGCCGGCCGGAGGTGCGCGACGCCCTCGCCGTGCTGCGGCACGAGTTGCGGCACGCGGCGCGGCGGCCCACCGGCCCGGCCCGCGGGCCCGCCGTCGCCGTGCTGCACGCCGACCGCTCGCCGACCGAACCGGCCACGGCGGTCCGCGACCTGCGGGAGCTGGCCGAGGCGGGCGCGCGGCTGCTGCTCGTCGTGCGCGACGGCACCCACGGTTTCCCCTACGCGATGGCCGAGCATCTGCTGCCCGCCGACCGGGCCGCGCGGTGGCTCGGGCGGATCGGCGACCGCGTGGACGAGCTGGCCGACACCGAGCGGCGCGCGCGGTCCCTCTTCCGCCGCGTGGAACCGCACGTCGTGGACCCGCCTGCCGCCACCGGGTACGCGGCGCGGGCCGCGCTGTGGACCGTGCAGCTCAGCGATGAGCTGCGGCCGCCGACCGGGCGGGGCGGGCCGGGCCTCCTGGAGAAGCTGAGCCGGGCCGAACAGGCCGTGGACACCTATCTGTTGCGGGCGGCGGCCGCGGAGAGCGAGCTGCGGGAGATGCTCGACGAGCATCTGCGGCTGCGCGCGCTGCTCCGCGACCACCTGGCACGGCTGGCCCGGCGCGGCCTGACCGAACACCCCGACGCGGTCGGCCCCTACCGCGAGGCGCAGCGGCTGCTGATGGCGGGGCCGTGTCCGCTCGCCGACGCGGAACGGGCGGTGGAGGCCTTCGCCCGCGTGGTGCGGCGCCTGGCCGAAGCGGACGGTGCCGCGTGATGCCCGTCCAGACCTGCCCGCACCTCGACGCGACCGGCCCCCACCGCGAGGCACAGCGGCTCCTGATGGCGGGGCCGTGTCCGCTCGCCGACGCGGAACGGGCGGTGGAGGCCTTCACCCGCGTGGTGCGGCGCCTGGCCGAAGCGGACGGTGCCGCGTGATGCCCGTCCAGACCTGCCCGCACCTCGACGCGACCGGCCCCCACCGCGAGGC
>NZ_JBVIJT010000006.1:128540-350995 GCF_055581265.1 Streptomyces sp. NPDC031466 | reverse complement strand
CGAACCACAGCGGCTCCTGATGGCCGGCCCCTGCCCGCTCGCCGACGCGGAACGGGCCGTCGAGGCCTTCACCCGCGTGGCGCGGCGCCTGGTCGCGGTGGGCGGTGGCGTGTGATGTCCGTCAAGGCCTGTCCGCATCCCGGGTGTTCGGGCACGGTGACGCCCACCGGTTTCTGCCTGGCCAGCGGGGAGCGCGTGGACCCCTCGACGGGGCGGCACTCCATGGAGCCCGCCCGGCCCTCGGCCCCGGCGCCTTCCCCGGTGTCCAGCCCCGCCCCACCCCCGTACCCCTCCCCGGGCCTCCCCCGCGAGCGCGCCTCGTCCCGGCAACGGAAAGCCGGCGCCGCCCCCTCGGCGCGCCCGGCGCGGGTGACGCTCCCGGCGGAGAACCCCGACCCGACGGTCCTGCCCGAGATCGCCCTGCGGGACCGCGCCGACAGCGCGGACGCGGAACCCGGCGCCCCGGGTGACCTGCCGCTGCCGCCCGGCACCCTGCTCGCGGGCCAGTACCGCCTGGTGCGGGCGCTCGGCTACGGCGGGATGGGCGAGGTGTGCCTGGCCCACGACACGAAGGTCGACGGCCGCGCCGTCGCCATCAAGATGCTCCACGCCGAGCTGGCCGCGGATTCGTACAGCCTCCTGGAGGGCGAGCGCAGGGAGCTGGTCGAGCTCAACCACGACGGTTTCATCCGGGTGTTCAACTACGGGCACCACCCCGGGGTCGGGGACTTCCTGGTCCTTCAGTACGTCGACGGCCTCAACCTCGAAGAGGTGCGGGCGCGCGCCCGCGAGCACCCCGAGGAGTTCGGGCACGCGCGCTTCAGGGAGTTCGCGCTCGCCTACGGGGTGCGGATCCTGGCCGGGCTCGCGTATCTGCACGCCCCCGGGCGCAGCAAGGTCTACGGCGACCTGAAGCCGCCCAACGTGATGCACGACGGGTCCACCACCAAGCTCGTCGACGTCGGCAGCGTGCGCCGCGCGGGCGCGCCCGGCCTCACCACGCCCCTGTACCGCGCGCCCAGCGTCGGCGACCACGGCGAGTCCGAGCCGCAGGACGACCTGTTCAGCCTGGGTGAGACGCTGCGCACCCTGTGCGGCCTCGGTGCGAGCCGCCACGACCTCGCGGACCTCGCGGCGCTCGACCCGCTGGACGATGCCGCGGCCGGACACCGCGGGCTCGGCCTGGTCTCCCTCGCCCGCGCCCTGCGCCGCGCCACCCGCACCCGGCGCGCCGACCGCTTCGCCACCGCCAAGGAGATGGAGGAGCAACTTCGGGGCGTGTTCCGGGAGTTGCGGTCCCTGCGCACGGGCGTGGAGACCTTCGAGCCGTCGCCGCTCTTCCTGCAGTCCGCGTACGCCCTGGACGCCGGCCTCGGCTCCGCCCCCGAGGTGTCGCGCTGGGCGGCCCCGCCGTCCGCGCCCCGCCATCCGCCGCCCGCCCCGCCCGAGGTGGCCCGGCGCCTGCCCGTGCCGCGCCCCGACCCCGACGACGACCACCACGGCGAGCTGAGCAGGCTCAGCGACGACGACCCCGTGGCGCTGCTCCAGCACACCGGCGACTGGCGGGACTCCCCCGAGGTGCATCTGCTGCGCTGCCGGCTGCGGCTGCGCACCCGGGAGGGGGCCGACCCCGAGGCCCTGTCCGCCGCCGAGACCGCGCTCGCGCTGGCCGAGGACGCCATCGGGCCGGCGCGGGCCCCGCACGACTGGCGGCTCGACTGGCACCGCGGGCTGCTCGCACTCGCCCGCCGCCGGGTCGCCGAGGCCCGCGACCACTTCGACCGGGTGTACGGCGCGATCCCCGGCGAGTACGCGCCCAAGCTGGCCCTCGGGCACTGCGCCGAGCACCTTCGGCGGCCCCACGAGGCGCTGACGTTCTACGAGGCCGTCCGGCTGCGCAACCCGTCGCTGGGCAGCGCGGCCTTCGGCGCCGCCCGCGCCCGGCTCGCCCTCGGCGGCCCCGACGCCCTCGCCGACGCCATCGCCGCGCTGGACGCGGTGCCCCAGCACTCCCGGCACCGCACCGCGGCCCGCACCGCCGCCGTGCGCGTCCGCGCCGACCACGCCCACGACGCCGAGAGCCTCGGCACCGCGGTGCGCGGCCTCGCCGCGCTCTTCACCGCGCACGGCCTGACCGACGAGCAGGCCCGGGTGCGGATGAAGGCGGAGGTGTGGGGCGTGGCCCACCGCCTGCTCGCCCCCGCCGAGGGCGCCCCGCGGATGACCGGCGCCGAGCTGCGCGCGATCGCCGAGCGGGCCGACCCGCTCCTCGACTTCCCCCGCGACGAGCGGCGGCTGTGCAAGGACCTGTCCCGCTTCTACCGGGGCCTGGCCCTCCAGGCCGCCCGCGACGCACCACCGCGGGACGCCGAGATCCCGCTCGCCGAACTCCTCCTGGACCGCGCCTACGCGGTACGCCCCTTCGCCTTACGACACCACAGGGACACCCCATGGCCGGGCAAGAAGATCAAGACCTGGATCAGGAACAGCACCTCCGCTCAGCGGGGCGGATGAGAGGGGCCGGGGCGGAGCCACGCGCCCGCGTCACCCTGGAGGTGAGCCAGGTCGTGGAGCTGGCGCGCCCGCGCGAGTCCGCCGCCGAGGAGCCCGCGCGGATGTACGCCGTCCTCACGGTGACGGTGCGCAGGCCCGGCGCCCCCGTGCCCCGCGCGGCGGACCGGCCGGCCGGGCCCCGGCTCGCGCAGGTGCTTCTGATCGACCACTCCTCGTCCATGGTGCTGCCGCCGAGCCGGCTGGGCGCCGCCCGCGCGGCCGCCGTGAGCGCCCTCGCCAAGCTCCCCGACGGCTCGCTGTTCGCGCTGGTCGCCGGGGGCGACAGGACCGCGATGATCTATCCGAGGCGGCCCGGGTTCGCCGTCGCGCACGCCGAGTCGCGGGCCGCCGCCGAGGCCGCCCTGCACGACTGCACCCCGGGCGGCGGCACCGCGATGGGCACCTGGCTGGAGCGCGCCAGGACCCTCTTCCGCGACCACCTGCCGGACGCCGGACCGGGCACGCACCTGCGCCACGCCCTGCTGCTCACCGACGGCAGGAACGAACCCGGCTACGAGTCGCCCGCGGAGCTGCGCGAACGCGTCGAGCGGTGCGCGGACGCCTTCGACTGCGACGTCGTGGGCATCGGGGACGCCTGGCGGACCGAGGAACTCCTGCTGATCGCGGGCGCGCTCAGTGGGCGGACCCGGGCCGTGGCGGACCTGACCCGGCTGCCCGGCGAGCTGGCCGCCCTCACCGGCCGCGCCGCCGCACGCGATGTGACCGGCCTGCGCCTGCGGCTGCGCCACCGGGCCGGGGTGCGCCCGCACTCCTTCGAGCAGGTCCACCCGACCCGCGCCCCCCTCGACCCCGCCCACACCGACCTGACCGGCGTGCACAGCGGGGCGGGCGGCCCCGTCGTGGAGTACGGCCTCGGGCCGTGCGGCGAGGAGACCCGCGCCTATCTCCTGTGCGTCGCCGCGCCCTACGACCCGGCGCAGCTCGGCAGGGAACTCCTCCTGACGGAAGTGGAGATCGACACCGCCGGCCCCCCGCAGGACGTCGAACTGCCCGCCCCGCGGCCCGTCCTGGTGCGCTGGACCGACGACTCCGACCTCTACAGCCGCCTGGACCCCCAGGTCGCCCACTACCGGCACGAGGAGGAGCTGCACCGCGCCTTCGAACGGGCCTGCGCCGAGCTGAAGCGGGGCGCGCGGGAGGCGGCCGAGGCGCTGCTCGGCACGGCCTGGCGGCTCGCGGTCGAGACGGGCGACACGGCGATGCGCGAACACCTGCGCCGCCTGGTGCGCGTGAGCGACGCGGAGCGCGGCACGGTACGCCTCCTGGACCGCGTCGCCCGCTTCGACGTGGAGGCGGCCCGCATCCAGTCGAGCATGACGGTCCTGCCCGGGACCCGCGCCCCCGGTGAGCTGCGGTGAGCGCGTCCTGGCGGGCGGCGCGGCTCGTCGCCGCCGACGCGCTGCGCCACCTGCACCGCCACCTGTGGCCCGCCCCGCTCGACCCGCGCACCCGCAACCGCGCCTACCTGCGCGAGCGTCTGATCGCCCTGCCGCTGCTCGCCGTCGTCGCGTCCCTCGCGCTCGGCTGGGCGTACGCGGACATCCGCGCGGACGCGGCGGAGCTGCGCGCGAGCCGGCTGCCGGCCCTCGCCGACCTGGCCGACGCGGAGATGTCCCTGCGCATCGCCGACCGCGAGGCCGCCAGGAGCCTGGGCGCCGGGGAGTCGGTACGGCTGTCCGGCATCGGCAGGCGCTACCTCACCCGCACGACGCGGGCCACGCAGCGCCTCAACCAGGTGGCCCGCAGCGGCGCCCTGACCACCGCCGAGCGCCAGGAGCTGGACGTGGTCTCCGGGCTCGTCGTCGACTACGGCACCTGGATCGTCTTCGCGCAGAACAACGTCGGCGACCCGGCCCTGCGGGACGCCGGCCTCTCGTACGCCCGCAGCATGCTCTGCACACCCCCCGTGCCGCCCCGCCGCACGGGCCCCGGCGGCTATCCGCCGTGCGAGCCCGGCACCGGGTCCGACGCGACCGCCGTGGTGGACCGCATCTCCGCGCTGGAGACGAGCCTGCGCGGCCGCCTCGCGGAGCGGGCGGCCCTCGGCGGCGGTGTGCTCGCCGCGTCCGCCGTCGCGGGCTGCGCGCTCGTCCTGCTCGCCGCCGGGCTGTGGCGCACCCAGGTCTTCCTCCGCCACCGCTTCCGCCTGCGGGTCAGCGTGCCGCTGCTCGCGGCCGGGCTGCCGCTGCTCGCCGTGCCGTTCCTGACCGCCGACGCGGTGCTCGCCCACCGCGCGCAGCAGCGGGTGGTGACCACGGCGGACCGGCTGGCCGACGCGACGTCGCCGGCGATCGAGTCCACCGTCGACGAGCGGCCCCTGGGCCCCCCGCACCCCGGCCTGATCGCCTCCCTGGACGCCCGGGCCGACCACGAGCTGGCCCGGGGCCGGCTGGCCGCGCTCGACGGGGTGGCGCCCTGGGTGGCGCCCGCCGGGCTGCTCGACGCGGGCCTGATCTACGTCACGCTGCACGCCTACCGCCGCGAGTACGTCCTCATCTCCCGCTCCGGAGCCGCCGCATGACCCGCGCCCACGCCGTCCTGCGCGTCTTCCTCGCGGCCTGCCTGCTCGCCGTGACCGCCGGGGCCTGCGCCGAACGCCCCGACGAGACGCTCGTCGTACTCGGCCCCTGGACGGGCGACGAGGGCGAGGCGTTCGAGGCGATGCTGAACAGGCTCGACGACGGCACCGGGCAGACGTACACCTACCAGGGCACCCGCTCCCTGCGCGAGACCCTCGTCGCGCAGCTGGAGGCGGACGCCCCGCCCGACGTGGCGATCCTCAACAGTGTCGGCGAGCTGACCGAGTACGCCCGCGCCGGCCGGCTCAGGCCGCTGGCCGCCACGGCCGCCGCCCGCGCCTATCCGCCGTGGGCGCCGCCGCTCTCCGTCGACGGCACCCGCCGCACCTACTGGGTGCCGCTCAAGGTCGATCTGAAGAGCCTGGTGTGGAGCCGGGAGGGCGAGTCGGCCAGGGCGCCGAGGTGGTGCGTGGGCCTCGCCTCGCAGGCCACCTCCGGCTGGCCGGGCACCGACTGGATCGAGGACATCCTGCTCCACCGGGCGGGCCCCGACGTCTATGCCCGGTGGGCGACGGGACGGCTCGGCTGGCGCGACCGGCGGGTCCGCGACGCCTGGACGACCTGGGCCGACCTGCTCGGCGAGCGCTCCAAGGAGTCCGTCGACCAGTCGCTCACCATGCCGTTCGCGGGCACCGCCGACCCGGCGGCCGGGGACGGGGCGGCCCCGCGCGGACTGCTCGGCTCCATGAGGCCGCGCTGCACGCACGAGCACCAGAGCGCCTTCATCCGGTACGTCTACGCGCACGACCCGGTGCGCGTCGATCCGTCCGCGGGCTTCCTGCGCGGCCGGTCCGTCCAGGACGGCGCCTACGAGGTGGCGGGCGACATGGCGGCGGTGTTCGGCGACAATCCGGCGGCCCGCACCCTCGTCCAACGCCTGTCGGGCAGGACGGCCCGCTCGCTCTGGCGGTCCGAGGCGAAGGACGCGCTGCGGCCGTTCTTCCCCGACGCCGCCGACCCCCAGCCGAGCGACCCGACGGGGCGGCGCATCGCGCGGATCCTCACCGAGAAGGCCCGCACGCTCTGCTTCGACGCCTCGGACGTGATGCCGCCCGCCCTGCGCGACGCCTTCCACCGGGCCGTCCTGCAGTACTTCAGGAACCCCACGGAACAGCGCCTGGACGAGCTGCTGGACCAGCTGGACACCGTCCGCGAGGACGCCGTGCCCGACACCGGGCCCGGCGCCCTGCCCGTCTCGGGGGTCTGCGCCCCGCCCGGCGGCTGAGGCGGGCGGGGCGTCAGCGCCGGAACTCCTCCGGGCAGGGCGTGCCGCGGGGCAGCTGGTAGGGCGAGCCGAGCCGGTAGGTGCCGGCCCTCGGGGCGAACAGCTCGATCCACTTGTCGCCGTTGTGGTCCTCCTCGGCCTCCAGCAGGCAGCCGTTGACGTTGTCGTACTCCCTGGGGGCCGACTCGTCGTCCGCGCGCCGCCGCTGCGACTCCGCGGTCTCCCGGGGCGGCTCCAGGCCCTTGCCCCGGGTGTCGACCACGCTCACCCACGGCGAGTACGGGACGCGGATCAGCACGCGCCCCGGCTTCTTCACGCGCAGCGTCATCTCGCCCTGCTCGGCGCGCTGCACGACGGCGTTCGGCTCGGCGAGCGGCGTGGGGTCGGTGACCTTGTAGAGCCGCCAGTCGGAGTTGCCCCACACCTGCTTCAGGTAGGGCAGGCCATCCGAGATCAGCTGCGTCTCGCGCTTGCCGCCGTCCCCGTCGGGCTCGCCCTTGGGGAGCACGATGTAATGCACGGCCCAGCGCTTGAGCCAGTCGTGGTAGTTCGCGGAGTTCAGGGTGTCGTCGTAGAAGATGGGGTTGCGCTCCATGTCCGCCTGCCGGTTCCAGCCGCGGGCGAGCTGGAAGTAGGGGGCGAACGCGGACGCCTCGCGGTGGCTGCGCGCGGGCACGACCTCGACGCGGCCCCGCTCGGCGCCGTGCTCCTGCAACTCCTTGATCAGCGGGGTCGCCAGGTCACGGGTCCAGGACAGCACGGGCCGGGTGTGCACCACGTCGTCGCCGGCCTTGAACCCGACCCAGCCGGTGAAGCCGACGAAGGCCAGGACGACCGCGTACCACTTGCGGGACTTCGGCACGGTGTACGGCAGCGCGGCGATCAGCACGACGCCGGCGAAGGACATCGCGAGCCGGGTGATGTTGGAGCCGATCTGCGAGCTGATGATCCACACCCCGAGCACGAAGGCCGCGTACACGGCCGTCGTGATCCGTACGGTCTTCCACTGCTTCGGTACGAGGAAGTAGACCAGCCCCGCGAACAGCAGCGGCAGCGACGCCGACCAGAACGACATCGGCTGCGTGCCGGAGAAGGGGAAGAGCCAGGCGGAGAGCCCGACGACCACGGCGGGCGCGACCCCGAGGGCGTACGCGCCCGGGTAGCGCTTGCTGAGGAAGAGCGCCACGGCGACGAGCCCGACGAACAGGCCGGCCACCGGGCTGCCCATCGTGGCGAGCGCGGCGAACGGCGCCGCGACCAGCGCCTTCGCCCACCGCTTGTAGCGCCAGCGGTGCGGCCAGCAGAACACGGCGGCCACCGCCATCAGGGCGAACATCTGGCCGAGGCCGTAGGTCACGCGGCCCGACACCGCGTTGCAGAACAGCGCGAAGAGCCCCGCGAGGGCGGGCCACAGCGGCTGCTTCACCGCCCGGCTGCGGACCAGGATCAGCGTGAGCAGCGTGGCGGAGAGCGTGCCCGCGATCATCATCGTGGTGCGCACGCCGAGCACCGACATCAGGTACGGCGAGATGACGCTGTACGACACCGGGTGCATGCCGCCGTACCAGGCGAGGTTGTACGCGGAGTCGGGGTGCCGCCCGACGAACTCGGCCCAGGCGTCCTGCGCGGCGAGGTCACCGCCGCTGTTGGCGAACGCGAACACCCACACGACGTGCAGCACCGCGGCGAGCACCGTCACGACGGCGACCGGGTGGCGCGCCAGGCGCGTCCGCCACGAGGAGGCGGCGGTCGGCGCCTGGGGCCGGCCGGGCGAGGAGGAAAGCGGTATTCGCGGAGCGGCGCCGGGGCTCACGCCCTCGCCGCCGTCCGGCTCGGTGTCTTCGTCGGCGCGCGTCGGCTCCGCTGTGGCCACTGAAGGCTCTCCCCGTGTCGTCCTGTCCCCCCGGGGCGGGCCGACGGGCGTCCGTCCCGGAACACCCCGATCTCAGCCCCGGCGTACTGCCCCCCGAGCTTGTGACGCTAGCACGCACGCGCGGGGGGCAGCCCCCCGTGGGCCGCTCCCCCGCGCGTGCTCGCCAGGTTCCGGCCGCGCCCTCGCCGGGCGCGGCCGCCCGCGTCAGCCGACGCGCTTCAGCTTGGCGCCGAGGCCCGGCTCGGCGAGGTCCTTCTGCAGGGCGACGGGCACCTCGACGGCCTCACCCTTGCCGTCGCCGACGCTCAGCACGCCGACCTTGGTGCCGGCCTTCGCCGTGTGCGGGACCGGCTTGCCCTTCAGCTGTTCGAGCCGCAGCTTCACCGTCAGGCCCGACCAGCCCACCGCGGAGACGTCCTCGGTGGCCACGACCGGCGTCGTGCCGCCGAGGCCGTCGTCCACCCGGCCGACGACGTCGCCCTTCTTGACGATGGTCTTGGCGGTGAGCGCCTCCTGCCCGGCCTCGATGAGCTTGCGCGTCACGCCGGTGACCGCGTCGATGTTGGCGACGCCGTCCTTGCCGAACTGGCCGAGGGCCGCGCCGATGATCGTCTGCGTCTCGCCGCCGACCTTCTTCTCCGCGGCGAAGAGGATGTTGCCGCCGGCGGCGGTGGTGGTGCCCGTCTTGATGCCGATGGCAACGGTCGGGACCAGGCCGAAGAAGTTGTTCTGCTTGTCGCCGTTGAGGTCCTTGTAGCTGGGCTGGCGGGAGATCTCGTTGAAGACCGGGTTCTCCATCGCGGCGCGGCCGAGCTTCACGAGGTCCTCGGCGGTGGAGACGGTCGTCTTGTCCAGGCCGCTGGGGTCCGTGTACCGGGTGTTCTTCATGCCCAGCTCCTTGGCGGTCTTGTTCATCTTCGCGACGAACTCGTCCTCGGAGTGGCTCTTGGTGTCCCAGCGGGCGAGCAGCTTGGCGACGTTGTTCGCCGACGGCAGCATGACCGCCTGGAGCGCCTCGTACTCGGAGATCTTCTGGCCCTCGGTGACCTTGACGACGGACTCCTGCTCCGCCTTGCCGGTCTCGTAGTGCTTCTGCGCGGCGGCGTCGACGGGGATCTTCGGGCCGTCCTCGCCCTTCTTCAGCGGGTGGTCGCGCAGGATGAGGTAGACCGTCATGACCTTGGCGATGCTCGCGATCGGCACCGGCTTCTGGTCGCCGGACGTGCCGAACGTTCCGATGCCGTTGACGTCCATCGCGGCCTGCCCCTCGGCCGGCCACGGCACGGACGGCTTGCCGCCCTCGAAGGTCACGCTCTGCTGGGCGGTGAGGTCGAGGGTGGGCGCCGGCAGCGGACGCACGGCCTGTACGACCGCAAAGACGACCACCAGGAGCAGGACCAGCGGCGTCCAGATCTTGAGCCGGCGCACCGCGGTGCGCGTCGGGGTCTCCGGCGGCGGCGGGGTGTTGGTCAGCTCGGCGAGCAGGTCGAGCGGCGGCTTGGGGGGCAGCGGCTGCTGGGTCGTACGCTCCACGGGCGGGGGCGCCTGGGGGGCGTCGGCCTCGGCGGCGGGGGCGTCGGCCTTCGCCGCGGCGGAGGCGGGCTTGGCGGACCGCTCGTCGAGCGGCTTCAGCGCGACGAACTTGCTGGTGCGCTCGGCGTCCCGCTCGGCGGTCGGGCCGGCCTCGGCGGGGGCCTGCGCGGAGTCCTTTGCACTGCCCTTTGCGACACCCTTTGCATTGGCCTTCGCGCTGTCCTTCGCGGGGCTCTTCGCGGCGCCCTTGGCGGGTGCGTCGCCGCCCAGCTTGAGCATGGTGGTCGGCTGATCCACCTCGGGCTTGACCGTCGGCGCCCGGAAGACGGCGGTGGCCTGGTCCACCCCGGTGGAACCGGCGCCCTCGGCCTCCTCGGCCTCGTCCCCGATGTCGCCCTTGCCCGAGGTGCTGCCCTCAGCGGCCGTCTTGGCCGAGGCGGCGGTCTTGGCGGCGTCGCCGGCTTCAGCGGCCTTGTCGGCGTCGGACGTGGCCGAGGCGTCGTCGCCCTTCGCGGAGGCGGTCTCCGCGCGGTCAGACTTGGCCCACGCGGGGGCCTTGGCGGCACCGGAAGCGGCCGAGGCGGCGCCCCCCTTGTCCGAGCCGGTCTCCTCGCCGCCCGACTCGGCCGAGGCGGCAGCCCTGGCAGCCTCGCCGGCCCCAGCAGCGCCCGACTTGCCCGGGGCGCGGTCGCCCTTGCCCGAGCCGGCTTCCTCGCCGCCCGACTCGGCCGAGGCAGCAGCCTCACCGGTGCCGGACCTGGCCGCGTCACCCTTGCCCGAAGTGGTGCCCTCGGCGGCCGACTTGGCCGACGCGGCGGCCTTGGCGGCGTCACCGGCCTCTGCAGCCTTGGCCACGTCGGACTTGGCCGCGCCGGACTTCGCCGCGTCGGACTTCGCCGCGTCGCCCTCGGCGGAGGCGGTGTCCTCGCCGGAGTCGCCCTGCGCGGAGGGGGACTCCGCCCCGGGGTCGGCAGGACCGTCACTGCCGGTGCCGTCACCGCTCCCGGCGCCCGCGGCGCCCTCGTCCTCGTCCGACGTGGCGACCCACGCCGCCACCGCCTTCCGCAGCCGCGCGTCACCGTTCGCCCCGCCGCCGGAAGCGGCCGGCGACGCGGAGTCGCCCCGCGCCCCCGAGGTCTCCCCGGCATCCTCCCGCGCCGCGGGGATCTCACGGGTGATCGCGAGCCGCGGGTCCCGTTCCTCCGGTGCCGGCGCTGAAGGGTCCGCCGCAGTCGGGTTCCCCGACGACTTCCGCTGCTTCGACCTGTCGGGGGTCTCGCCCGCCACCGATGCCTCCTCGTACCTGCGCCAAATCCGGGCCGGACCCACTGTCCGAACCGTGTACCAGTGTCCTGTGTGAGGGCTTAAACCCCCGTGGTAGACGAGAACGACATAGCTACTGGTTCCCGTACATCCCGCCCACGCGCTCTCGACAGACCAATGTGAGAGGGGTCACCCTGTCATTCATCCACGCGGGGAGGCATGGATGGGCAGGAGCCGCAGAACAATTCCGGAGGAGCTTCTGCTGCTCGCTTTGGACCCGGCCACGGGTACCACGGCGCAGCCGCAGTCGCTCGACCTCGGTCTGGCCGGAGCACAGCTAGTGGAGCTGGCGCTGGCCGGACGGATAGCCCCAGACGGGGATCGTATCGCCGTGGTGATGCCACGGCCGACCGGAGATCCGACTCTGGACTCCGCACTGGAGCTGCTGCGCAGACGCGGCAGTCCGGTTCGGGCGGTCCACTGGATCGGCGGGCCCCGGCTGGGGCTGCGCCAGATTTACCTCTCGCATCTGGAGCGGTGCGGCATGGTGCATGCCGTGGCGGGCCAGATGTGCGGAGTACTGCCGACGACTCGCTACCAGGCGACGGACACGGCGATCAGCCGGGACATCAGGGCCCGGCTGGATTCGGCGATCCGCACCGGCGTACCGCCGGACCCGCGGACCGCGGCGCTCGCCGCGCTGGCCCACGCGGTCGGTCTCGGCAAGCATCTGTACCCCGGGAACGAGGGGCGTTCATCGCGCTCCCGCCTCCGGGACCTGATCAGGCACGACCCCATGGGCGGCCTCGTGGCGCACGCCGTGATGGACGTCCAGAACGGCGTGGCGGCCCAGCCGCGCCGCAGCGCCGCACCGGCGGGCCCCACGGGTCCCGGCGGCCGGCAGCCGGCCAGGGCGGCGGCGGACGCGGACGGGATCCCGATGCAGCCGCGCCGCGGATCCATGGCACGCGCCGTGGCCCACTGAGGCACAGCACCGCGCCACCGCCGACGCACCGCGTCACCGGCACGCAACCGCTCAGCAGCACGGAACCGCTCAGCACCACAGAACCGCTCAGCACCACCGCACCAGTACCAGCGCCGCGCCGCAGTCCCCCGGGCCCGGTTCGGGAGCCGCTGGGCCGCGCGGGGAGGGGCACCGGACCGTCCGGACGACGACATCCCGGGACCACCGCCCCGCGCGGCCGCACCCCCTTCGCCGCGCCCTTCGGCGCCGAGGGGCCGGCCCGCACCCGCCTCAGTCCGCCCGCACGTTCGCACATCCGCTGTTTCCCAGCGGTGCCCCGCACGTTGGTGGCACTCTGCTGAGCAGTAGATACGCAAAGTCGTGGCAGGCAAGCCGGAGGTGCGCGTCCCGTGGCGTCCAATGTCAATCCCACCGTCAGACGACGTCGTCTGGGCCAGGAGCTGCGCCGGCTCCGCGAGTTGAAGGGCATGACGGCCGAGGAGGTCGCCGAGCGCCTGCTCGTCTCGCAGTCGAAGATCAGCCGCCTGGAGAACGGCCGCCGCTCGATCAGCCAGCGCGACGTGCGTGACCTCTGCGGTGTCTACGAGGTCGAGGACCACCGCATCGTCGACTCCCTGATGCAGATGGCCAAGGACTCGCGCCAGCAGGGCTGGTGGCACTCCTTCGGCGACATCCCGTACAGCGTGTACATCGGGCTCGAGACGGACGCCGCCTCCTTGCGCGTGTACGACCCGCAGGTCGTCCCCGGCCTGCTCCAGACCCGCGCCTACGCCGAGGCGCTCATCACCGGCGCGCTCCCGGAGACCACGACGACCGACATCGAGAAGCGGGTCCAGGTGCGCATGCGCCGCCAGGAGCGCATCGCGGCCCCGGAGAACCCGCTGCGCCTGTGGACCGTCCTCGACGAGTCGGCGCTGCGCCGCGTGGTCGGCTCGCCGCAGCTGATGCGCGACCAGCTGGAGCACCTCCTGGAACAGTCCCGGCTGCCGCACGTCACGGTCCAGGTGATCCCCTTCGAGCTGGGCGCCCACCCCGGGCTCAACGGGCAGTACGCCATCTTGGAGTTCCCCGACGCCGCCGACTCCAGCGTGGTCTACATCGAGGGCGTCACCAGCGACCTCTACCTGGAGAAGGCGAACGACGTCCAGCAGTACAGCGTGATGTACGAGCACCTGCGCGCCCAGGCGCTGAACGTGGACCAGTCCCGCCGCCTCATCGAGGAGATCGCGAAGGGCTACGCCCGCTGACCGCGGGGGCCAGGACGCCGCCCCACCGGGAGAATCGGCGCACGGTACACCCTTGTCTTGTCGCGGCGGAAGACCCCCCTGGTATATGCCATCCGGTCGAGTGAACGTCCCCTTCATGCGTCGAAGTTGGCGAGTAGCGTCCATCACGCCATCGAGCACAAGCGTTGGCATCCACCGCGGCGACGCGGCGACAGCAACTCAACGACTGGGCAAAACGGAGAGACCATGGCAATCCAGCAGGGCGTTTCGCACATGTGGGTCAAGTCCTCGTACTCCACCGGCAACGGCGCGTGCGTCGAGGTCAAGTCGCCGCTGGCGACCGGCATCGCGGTGCGTGACTCCAAGGTGACCGAAGGCCCCGTCCTCGCCTTCCCCGCCGACTCGTGGAACGCGTTCGTCACCGAGGTGAGCCGGGGGGCTGCCGGGCTCGCGTGAGACAGCAGCGCCGGCCGGACCGCCCGGCCCCCGAGGAACAACCGCAGCACCACAACCGCATAGCACCACCGTATGAGCCCTCTCGACTGGCCCGCCGTCCCGGCCGAGGGGGCTCGGCCATGCGCCCGCACCGCCGCCCGGCTCAGCGCAGCCGGTCGACGTACAGGTCCGTGCCGGGCACCGTCGGAATGAAGGGCGCGACCAGTTCCACCCGGCCGAGGCCCGACGCGGCGACGGCGGCGTCCCGCCCGGTGAAGTGCGCCTCCCAGCACTCCCGGGGGTCGTCCTGGAGGAACCACAGGAGCGTCAGCCGGGTGTCCACCGCCTCGACCTGCTTCACGTACGTCATCCGGTCCCCGGGCAGCGGGGTCGGCCGGAAGAGCGTCACCATCGCGGCCGGCGATCCGGCGAGCGCGCCCGGCAGCTCCCGGGAGCACAGCCACTCCAGCAACTCGGCCCTGCGGTCCGGGCCGTCGGCGTCGATGACCTCAAGCACCAGGCCCTGGTAGGGGTGGTCGAGCGCGTGGACGTCGCGCGGGCCCGCCGCGCCGTCGCGATAGACGGTCGCCTCGTGGTCCTGGAAGGCGGTGAAGACGTGGGTGCGTTCCTGGTGGACGCGGCCGTCGCGGTTCAGCCGCTTGTTGATGCCGACCGTCCACTTCATGTGGTCGGCGTAGCGCCCCTCGGTGATCCAGTACGTGGAGAGGTAGCAGCCGGCGGTGACCGGCTCGGCCACGGCGGACCGGGCCGGATAGCGCAGGAGCTGGAGGCCGCGCGTGGCCACCCAGCGGCGCCCCGCGTACATCCAGGGCATGGCCATCGCGCCCGCGTAGTAGTGGTCGTCCTCGTACCAGCGGTTGTACGCGTGCTCGTGCCCCGGATGCGGCTCGACCATGGTGATCAGGGCGTGCCCGGGGTGCACGCCGTAGGGGCCGACGGCGGCCAGCTCGGCGTACAGGTCGCTGCGGGTGTCTCGCGCCACGGCTCTGCCCTGCCTCTCTCTTCCTTCCTCCGGTGGACGCCCATACTCTGACGCCCCGTCAGACAAACTGCCAGAGCCGGGAGGCATCCCATGACGCCGTCGTCGCTCCTCGCGGGAAAGACCGTCGTCGTCTCGGGCGTCGGCGCGGGACTCGGCCACCAGGTCGCGGCGGCCGTCGTGCGCGAAGGGGGCAACGCCGTGCTCGGCGCGCGCACGGCGGCGAACCTCGCGAGGACGGCCGCCGAGATCGACCCCGGCGGCGCGCACACCGCCCACCTGGCGACGGACATCACCGACGAGGGCCGGTGCGGAGCGCTCGCCGCGCTGGCGTGCGAGCGGTTCGGGGGAATCGACGCGGTCGTCCATGTCGCCGCCCGGGACAGCCACTTCGGCGGCCTGGAGGACGCGGACTTCGAGACGTGGCGCGGGGTGCTGGACGTCAATCTGCTCGGCACCCTGCGCATGACGCGCGCGTGCCTGCCCGCGCTCAAGGAGCGGCGGGGCGGTGCGGTGGTCCTCATCGGCACACAGTCGGCGGTGGCGGCGCCCTCGGAGGTGCGGCAGACGGCGTACGCGGCGTCGAAGGGGGCGCTGACCTCCGCGATGTACTCCCTCGCGCGGGAGCTGGGGCCGCACCGCGTCCGGGTCAACACCGTGCTGCCGGGGTGGATGTGGGGGCCGCCGGTGGAGGCGTACGTCCGGTTCACGGCGGGGTCCGAGGGGGTGCCGGAGGCGGAGGTGCTGGGGCGGCTCACCTCGCGGATGGCCCTGCCCGAGTTGGCCACGGACGCGGATGTCGCCGACGCGGTCGTCTTTCTCGCGTCCGAGCGGGCCCGGGCCATCACCGGGCAGTCGCTGCTGGTCAACGCCGGGGAGTTGATGCGGTAGACAGCCCGGCCCGATTCAGATACATGAACTCTGATCAACCTTCCGAACGAATTTGCCTGCTCTTGACCTTACCCCCCGTTGTCGCCGACGTGTGCCCGAACCCACGATGAGCACGCACTTCCGGGCCGTCCACGTCCCCCACGGTCTCTTGTGGCGAAGTGCGAGCCATTATGCGCAGTTCACCAGGCGGACCCCTGGAGGGCCACATGAACAGTCTCGACTGGGCCGTGCTCATCGGCTACTTCGGCGTGATGGTCGCGATCGGCGTGTGGTCCCACAAGCGGGTCGACAACGTCAGCGACTTCTTCACGGCCGGCGGGAAGATGCCCTGGTGGCTGTCCGGCATCTCGCACCACATGTCCGGCTACAGCGCGGTGATGTTCACCGGGTACGCGGGCATCGCGTACACCTACGGCGTGACGTCCTTCGTCACCTGGTCCTTCCCCATCGCCCTCGGCATCGCCATCGGCGCCCGGCTCTTCGCCCCCCGCATCAACCGGCTCCGCTCCCGCCTGCACGTCGCCTCGCCCCTCGAATACCTGGAGAACCGCTACGACCTGCGGACCCAGCAGGCGCTCGCCTGGTCGGGGATGCTGCTGAAGATCGTGGACGTGGGCGCCAAGTGGGCCGCGATCGCGACGCTGCTCTCGGTGTTCACCGGGGCGTCGCTGAACCAGGGCATCCTCGTCACCGGCGTCATCACGGCGATCTACTGCACCATCGGCGGCCTGTGGGCGGACGCGCTCACCGAGCTGGGCCAGTTCGTCATCCAGCTGTTCGCCGGCGTCGTGATGTTCGTGGCCGTCGTCGCCGAACTCGGCCCGCACGGCGGCTTCCTCGGGGTCTGGGACGAACCGGAGCTGGCCGGGCACGGCAAGCCGCTGGTCGGCCCGTACGGCACGGTCTTCCTGCTGGCGTTCCTCTTCATCAAGCTCTTCGAGTACAACGGCGGCATGCTCAACCAGGCGCAGCGCTACATGGCGACCGCCAACGCCAAGGAGGCCGCGCGCTCCGCGAGGCTCTCCGCGATCCTCTGGCTCGTCTGGCCCCTCGTCCTGTTCTTCCCCATGTGGATGTCACCGCTCCTGGTCGACGCCAAGAAGCCCGACGGTTCGGACGCGTACGCCCTGATGACCGAACAGCTGCTGCCGCACGGCCTGCTGGGCCTGGTCATCGTCGGCTTCTTCTCGCACACCATGGCCATGTGCTCCTCCGACGCCAACGCGATCGCCGCCGTCTTCACCCGGGACGTGGCGCCGGTGCTCTCCGCGCGGGCGAGGGGCTGGTCGGAGCGGGCGGGGCTGCTCGCCGCCCGGCTGACCACGGTGGCCTTCCTGGGCCTGTCCATGGCGGTCGCCACACAGGTCAACTCCCCCGCGTTCAAGGACATCATCACCGTCGTCATCAAGTGGGTCGCCGGTCTGATGGGCCCCATCGCGATCCCGATGATGCTGGGCCTGCTGCGCGCCTTCCGCACCTGTGGGCCGACGGCCGCGCTGACCAGCTGGGGCGCCGGACTGTTCGCCTTCTACCTGGTCAACTACCCCGTGGACGCCGCCGTCGAGGGCGGCGTCGCCCTCCAGTACCAGGTGTCGATCCCGCTGGCCGTCTCCCTCGTCCTCTACGTCCTCGTCGGCCGGCTGAAGCCCGAGGACACCCCGGAGCGGGACGCGCTCATCGAACGCGTCAACACCGACGACGACGGCCCCGCGGATGCCGCCGCGGCCGAGCCCCTCCCGGCGAAGTCGCCTCAGGCGCGCGGATAGCGGGCGAGCCAGCCCGGGGCGGAGGCGGCGGGGCCGTGCAGGGCCGGGCCCTGGGTCATCTCCATCGCGAAGTCGTCGGCCAGCTCCAGGATGGTGGGCCGGCCCTCCAGCTCGGTGAGCCAGCCCGGGGGCAGCGCCGTCTCCCCGTGCAGCGCGCCCAGCAGCGCCCCGCACAGCGCACCTGCAGCGGCCGACGCCCCGTCGTGGTTGACGGCGAGCCGCACCCCGTGCCGGACGTCCTCGCCGACCAGCGCGCAGTACACGGCGGCGGCGAGGACCCCTTCGGCGGTGCCGTCCGCGAGCAGCTCGCCCACCCGCGCGGCCGTCGGCATGCCCTGGCGCACGGCACCCAGCGCGTGCCGCAGGGCGTCCGTGACGGGCTGGTGGCCGGGGCGGGCGGCGAGCAGGGCGAGGGCCCGCCGGAGCGCGCCGTCCAGGGACTCGCCGCGGGCGAGGCCGTGCACGACGAGGGCGTGCGCGCCGGCCGCCAGGTAGGCGGTGGGGTGGCCGTGGGTCTGGACGGCGCCCTCGACGGCCAGTTGCAGCACGAGCTGCGGCTCCCAGCCGACGAGGAGGCCGAGGGGCGCGGATCTGACGGCGGCCTCGGGGCCCCGCGCGTCGGGGTTCTTGGGGGTCTCCAGCGTGCCCATGATCACGTTGCCGAGGCCCAGGAGGCAGGCCCGGGGAGGATCGCGCCGCTGGTACAGCCACTCCTCGCGGGCCAGCCAGCCGTCCTCCTCGCGCCGCTCGTCGGGCCCCCAGTCGCACTGGGTGGCGAGCCAGCGGCGGTAGGCGCGGTGCAGGTCGGTGGGCGGATGCCAGGCGCCGGTGTCGCGCCGGACCTGGGCGCGGATGAGCCCGTCCACGGTGAAGAGGGTGAGCTGGGTGGCGGCGGTGACCGCGCCACGCCTGCCGTACGCCGGGACGGGCTCGGTCAGACCGTCGGAGCCGTGCGCCGCGCGTATCGCCGCCAGGGGGAGGGCGTCGACGGGCGCCCCGAAGGCGTCGCCCACGGCGGCCCCGAGGAGCGCGCCGCGCACCCGGCTGCGGAAGTCCTGCTGCTCGGCGCGGCCCCAGACACCGGTGGCTGCTGCTGTGCCCACCGGACCTCCCCACACGCCTCGACCGGTTGCGACTGCGCAGCACTGTAATCGAACGGGAACGATCGGTTCAGCGTGCAAGGGGTATGCGGCAAGACGCCCCTGAGGTCGCTTTTGGACCATGTTCACGGGAGCTTCGCAGGGCCTTGGGACACCGCGTGCCGGGCCTTCATCCGCCGGACACGGACGGGCCCGCGGCACTGGCGCGCATCCGCTCCCGCTGCTCCCGCGCCCACGTGTACCCGGGGTCGATCCGCAGCGCCTCGTCCAGGGAGGCCAGGGCCTCGGTCACGTGGCCGAGGGCCTCCAGGGACAGGGCCCTGGAGCCCCACGCCCACGCGTAGCCGGGGTCCAGGGACAGGGCGCGGTCGTACTCGGCGACCGCCTCCTCGTGACGGCCGGCCGAGCGCAGCACATTGCCCCGCTCGCCCAGGGTGCCCGCGACGTCCGGGGCGAGCCGCTCGGCGCGGTCCAGGTCGGCGAGGGCGCCCGGCACATCGCCCAGGTGGTGGCGGACCCGGGCCCGGCGGGCCAGCGCCCAGGCGTACTCCGGCCACAGGGCGATCGCCTGGTCCAGGTCGTCCAGGGCCTCGCGGAAGCGGCCGAGCGCGCACTTGGCCTGGCCGAGGCTGCCCAGCGTCACCGGCTCCGCCGGGTCCAGCTCGTGCGCGCGGTCCAGCCAGGGCAGGGCCTCGGCCGGCCGGCCCATGCGCCGGTAGGTCTCGCCGCGCTGCTGGGCCACCCACGCCGCGTCGGGCGCCAGTTCCGCGGCGTGCGCGAGGTGTTCCAGCGCCCGCTCGTACTCCCCGAGGGCCCGGTGGGTGATCGCCAGGCCGTGGTGGCCCCAGGGGTCGGCGGGGTCGAGGGCGATGGCGCGCTCGTGGTCGCCGAGTGCCTCGCGCGGCCGGCCGAGGAGGAAGAGCCGCAGACCGTGCGCGTTGTGCGCGGCCGCCCGGCCCGCGTCGTCGAGCCCGGCACGGCCCAGGAGCAGTTCCAGCACCCGCAGCGCGCCCTGCGCCTCGTCGGCGAGCGCCGCCCTGCAGTCGTCGGCCCAGGCCCGCAGCTGCCGCGCGTCGGTGTCCTCGGCCGCGTCCTGCACGGCCCGCGCCCACTCGCGGGCCACGGCCGTGTCCACGCGGCACGCGCCGACGCCGTCGCGCAGGACGGCGGCCAGCGCCTCGTGCGGGCGGGCGCACAGCCGGTGGTACTGCTCCTCGACGCGCACCGCCCGCCAGGCGGGCCGCGACCAGGCGTCGTCCGGCCGCGGCGGGCTCCCCTCCGCCTCCTCCAGGGCGGCACGCCGCCGCCCGTACAGCTGGGCGAGGCGGGTGTGCCCCGCGGCCCACTGCTCGGGGGTCAGGCCCCGGCGCAGGCGCAGCATCGGGGCGCGCACGACGCCGTGGTAGCGGGTCGCGCCCCCGCGGTCGGCCCGTACGAACGGCATGGCGCGCAGCCAGGCGTACAGCTCCGCCGGGTCCTCGCCGCCCTCGCCGGTGGCCGCGCCCACGACCTCCTCGTCCAGGCGCCGGGGCAGCGCGCAGGCCAGGGCGGCCGTGCGGTGGGCGGGGTCCGGCTCGCCCTTCAGGAAGCGTTCCACCGCGGTGGCGCTGGGGTCGCCCACGTCGGCGGGGCCGGCGGGGCCGCTCTCGGCGAGGGTGGAGACGAGCACGGGCAGGCGGCCGGACAGGCGCAGCACCTCCGCGACCACCGGTTCGTCGGTGAGGCCCTTGGCGGCGAGCAGGGCGCGCGCCTCGGCGTCGGTGAAGGGCCGCAGCGGCAGTTCGGCCGCGAAGTGGGCGGCGCCCTCCCAGCGGGCGGGGTCGAGGGGGCGCTGGCCCGCGGTCACCACGACGACGTTGGCGGCCAGTTCGCCGTAGCGCTCGCTGGTCATCACGGCGTGCAGCCAGCGGTCGAGGAACGGCGCCGTGCGCTCGTACGTGTCGAAGAAGAGGGTCACCCAGGGCACGGCGCCGGCGGCCTCGGCCAGCTCGTCCATGAGCACGGGGGTGAGGAGGCGCTCCGGCTCCAGGGCGGGCGGCGCGTCCTCCTGGCCGCGCAGGCGCGAGCGCAGCCGGTCCGCGCCGCGCGCGAGGCGGTCCGCGTCGAGGACCCCGGCGAAGCCGCCCACCACCGGCACCATGCCAAGGCCCACCACGCCGGCGCGGGCCGCCACCGCGCTGCCCGTGGAGGGCCCGTCGGGGCCGGGCTCGCGCAGGGCGGCCGCGACGGCCTCGTGGCTGCGCTGCCGGTGGGTGGCCAGCGCCCGCTCCAGGGCCTTCAAGGGCCGTCCCTGCTGGGTGAATTGGGCCGCCATGTCGGTGATGGCCTCGGGGATGCCGGCCGCGCCCTCGTCGACGTGGGCGACGAGGGCGCCCCGGTCCCTCGCCAGCTGGGCCAGCTCCCGCACGAGCGAGGTCTTGCCGACGCCCGCCGGGCCGTGCACGTGGAACAGGAACCGGTGGCGGTCGTCGTCCACCGGCACGTCGAAGTTCTCCCGGAACAGCCGCAGTTCCTCGCCCCTGCCCACGAAGGCGGCCCGGCGCCTGCGCCGGATCAGCTCCTGCATCGACACTCTCGCCCGCGCCATCGTGCTCCTCCCCCCGGCCGTCCTGGCCGCCCGGACCGGCGGCCAGTCTCCCGCATCCGGGCGGGCCGCGAGGTGAACGGCCGCCGTACTCGATGGAACGTCCGCATCTCGTAACGGAGTTCCTGTGGTGTACAACCTTCGCTCCGGGCAGCCCGTCTCCCGTTGCGTCACAGACGTTTTCCACAGGAGGCTCAGTGCCCCGCCGCACCCTCATCACCGCGATCGCCGTCGCCGCGCTCGCGACCCCCCTCGCCCTCGTCGCCGCCGCCGGCACGGCGTCGGCCGCGCCCGTGCCGCCCCGCACGCCGGTCACCGACTTCAACCACGACGGGTACCCCGACCTCGCGGTCGCGGCGCCCTTCGGCACGGTCGACGGCGTCGAGAAGGCGGGCTACGTCTCCGTCGTGTACGGCACCGCCTCGGGGCCCGGCACGGCGCGCCACCAGATCATCGACCGCTCCACGCCGGGCGTTCCCGGCGAGCCGGCGGGGACGTACGCCTTCGGCTACCAGTCGATCCCCGGCGACCTGGACGGCGACTCCTACACCGACCTGCTCGTGTCCGGCGGGGACGACAACGGCAACAAGGCCACCGTGCTGTGGGGCTCCAAGGACGGCCTGACCGGCCAGAACACGCTCCTGCCCTACCAGTACTCCGAGTTCGCCCTGGGCGACTTCAACGGCGACGGCAAGCGCGACCTGGTCGTGAACGCCGAACCGAGCGACGACCCGGACGTCTCCGGGATGACGATCCAGTACGGCCCCTTCACCCGCGACGGCAAGACCCGCACCCAGGACAGCTTCACCACGAGCGACGGCCCGACGGGCATCCGCTCCTTCATCACCGGCGACCTGACGGGCGACGGCGTGGACGACATCGTCACCACGCACGGCTTTGAGGAGATGCAGCACGAGGCCCGCTTCTGGAAGGGGTCCAAGACCGGCGTCAGCCACACCTCCAAGACGCTCGGCACGGCCTACAGCGGCACCGTCGGCGATGTGGACGGCGACGGCTACGGTGACCTGATCACCCGGGACATCGGCTCCGTCACCGAGGTCATCGACAGCGACCCGGGCAGCATCACCATCCAGTACGGCGGCTCCACCGGCCCCACCGACGCCCGCAAGAAGGTCATCACCCAGGACACGGCGGGCGTCCCGGGCGCCAGTGAGCAGGACGACGCCTTCGGCGCCTCGCTCATCGCCGGTGACGTGAACGGCGACGGCAAGGCGGAGGTCGCCGTCGGCGTCCCCGGCGAGAGCCTCGACGCGGCCACCGGCACCGGCGCGGTCGTCCTGCTCAAGGGCGCGTCCAAGGCCAACGGCGGCATGACGGGCAAGGGCGCCGTCGCCTACAACCAGAGCACCGCCGGGGTCCCCGGGGTCTCCGAGGCGGGCGACGACTTCGGCCGCCAGGTGTCCCTCACCGACCTGAACAAGGACGGCAAGGCCGATCTGACCGCCACGGCTCCCGGCGAGGACGGCGCGTACACCGACTCGGGCGCCCTGTGGAACCTCTACGGCTCCGCGAGCGGCCTGACCACGACGGGCGCCGGCACGCTCAGCCCGGTCAAGCTCGGCGCGCCCGAGAAGGACGCCAAGTGGGGCCACACTCTCGCCGGCTGACCGCCCCTCCCCTCCCCGGACCCCTCCCCCTCACTCTGGAGAACCCATGCGACGCTCCCTCACGGCCGCTCTCGCGGTGACCACGCTCGTCACGCCCCTCGTGCTCGTCGCCACCGCGGGCGCCGCCTCGGCCGCCCCGACGGCGCCCCGCACGCCGCTCGTCGACTTCAACCACGACGGGTACGCCGACCTCGCGATCTCCGCCGTCGGCGGCTACGAGGGCACGACGCCCGGCAAGGTGACGGTCGTCCTCGGCTCGGCGTCCGGCCCCGACACCGCGCACGCCAAGACGTTCGGCCGCGCCACCCCCGGCGTGCCCGGCGAGCCGCAGAACGGCGGGCGGTTCGGGCAGGAGACGGCCGCCGCCGACCTCGACGGCGACCAGTACACCGACCTCGTCGTCAACGGCTACGACGGCAAGGCCGTCGTCCTGTGGGGCTCGGCCTCGGGCCTGTCCGGCCAGGGCAGCGCCGAGCTGCCCTGGAACGGCGGGCACGTCACCGCGGGCGACTTCAACGGCGACGGCAAGCGCGACCTGGTCACGGTCGACTTCCCGAGCAGCGACGACCCGGACAACGACGACCAGGGCATGCTCATCTCCTACGGCCCCTTCACACGCGACGGCAAGGCGGCGAGCACCCAGGCGGTCGCCACGAGCCGGACCTTCGGCCCCGGCGGCTTCGTCACGGGCGACGTCACGGGGGACGGCGCCGACGACATCGTCTCCAACCACGGGTTCGAGGAGATGGCGTACGGCAGCAAGTTCTGGGCCGGCGGCAAGGACGGCGTGAACACCACCCCGAAGCCACTCGCGGCCTCCGTCGGCGGCGCCATCGCGGACGTCGACAAGGACGGCTACGGCGACCTGATCGTCCGCGACATCGGCGGCAACTTCGAGGACATGCCGTACCAGAAGGGCACGATCCTCATCAAGTACGGCACGGCGGACGGCCCTTCGTCGACCCGTACGGCGAAGATCACGCAGGACACGGCGGGCGTGCCCGGCGTCGGTGAGGACGGCGACGAGTTCGGTGCCGCCATCAGCGCGGGCGACGTCAACGGCGACGGCTACGCGGACGTGGCCGTCGGCGTCCCCGGCGAGGACATCGAGTCCGTCAAGGACGCCGGCAGCACCGTGCTGCTCAAGGGCTCCCGCACCGGTCTGACCGGCACGGGCGCCCAGGCCTTCCAGCAGTCCACCACCGGGGTCCCCGGCGCCTCGGAGAAGAACGACAGGTTCGGCGGCCAGGTCCTGCTATCCGACACCAACAAGGACGGCAAGGCCGACCTGACGGTGAGTGCCCAGCTGGAGGACGGCACCTACGCCGACTCGGGCGCCGTGTGGCACCTGCGCGGCGCGGCGAGCGGCCTGACGGTCACCGGCATCACGTCGCTCGGCCCGAAGTCGCTGGGCCTCCCGGAGAACCGCGTGGAATTCGGCGGCTTCCTGACCCGCTAGCCGACCGGCGAAAGCCCCGTCCGCCGGGCGGCGCGCGGAAGCCCTCCGCGTGCCGCCCGGCGGGACGTCAGTCCACCAGGGGCAGCAGCTCCGGCAGGTGCCCGTCGGAGGCCTGCGCCGCGCGCCGGCGCTCCTCGGGGACCTCGCCGTAGAGCGTCGTACGGGGCTTCGCGGGCCGTCCGGCCGCCTCCGCGATGGCCGTCAGGTCCTCGACGGAGCGGTACGAGCCGTAGCTGGAGCCCGCCATCCGCGAGATGGTCTCCTCCATCAGCGTGCCGCCGAGGTCGTTCGCCCCGGACCTGAGCATCTCGGCGGCGCCCTCCTGGCCGAGCTTCACCCAGCTGGTCTGGATGTTGGGGATGTGCGGGTGCAGCAGGATCCGCGCCATGGCCGTGACGGCGCGGTTGTCGCGGGCGGTCGGGCCCGGCCGGGCGATGCCGGCCAGGTAGACGGGCGCGTTCGTGTGGATGAAGGGCAGCGTCACGAACTCCGTGAAGCCGGCGACGTTCTTGGCCAGCGCCCGCTGCTGGACGGCGGCCAGCGTGCGGAAGTGGCCGAGCCAGTGGCGCGGCTGGTCCACGTGGCCGTACATCATCGTGGACGAGGAGCGGATGCCCAGCTCGTGCGCGGTCTCGATGACCTCGATCCAGGTGGCCGTCGGCAGCTTGCCCTTGGTGAGGATCCAGCGCACCTCGTCGTCCAGGATCTCGGCGGCCGTGCCCGGGATGGAGTCCAGGCCCGCCTCCTTGGCGGCGGTGAGCCACTCCCGTATCGACAGGCCGGTGCGGGTCGCGCCGTTGACGACCTCCATCGGCGAGAAGGCGTGCACGTGCATGCCCGGCACGCGCTCCTTCACGGCGCGCGCGATGTCGAAGTAGGCGGTGCCCGGCAGGTCGGGATGGATGCCGCCCTGCATGCACACCTCTACGGCGCCGACGTCCCAGGCCTGGGCGGCCCGGTCGGCGACCTGGTCCAGGGAGAGGGTGTACGCGTCGGCGTCCGTCCTGCGCTGGGCGAAGGCGCAGAAGCGGCAGCCGGTGTAGCAGACGTTGGTGAAGTTGATGTTGCGGGTGACGATGTACGTGACGTCGTCGCCGTTGACCGTCTTGCGGATGTCGTCCGCGACGGCGCACAGGGCGTCCAGCGCGGGCCCGTCGGCGTGCAGCAGCGCCAGCGCCTCGTCGTCGGTGAGCCGGGTCGGGTCGTCGGCGGCCGTGGCGAGGGCGGCGCGCACGTCGCCGTCGATGCGGGACGGGACGCCTTCCCGCTGCCTGGCGTCAGCTACTTGCTCGCGCAGCGCCTCCCAGTCGCCGTACACCTCGTCGAAGTCGTCGCGCCGGTCGGCGGTGCGGCCGGTGGTGTCGATGGTGCGGTGCAGGTCGGTGCGGCCGGAGGCGGCGACGTACCCCTCGTCGGGCTCCTGCCAGGGCCGGCCCTCGACGGTGGCGTCAGGGCGGGCCAGGCCCGTCTCGGGGTCGGCGAGGGCCCGCAGGTGCGGCAGCAGGCGCGGGTCCAGCCAGGGCTCGCCGCGCTGGACGAACTCCGGGTAGACGCAGAGCCGTTCGGCGAGGGTGAAGCCCGCCGCCGCGGACCGCTCGGTCAGCTCCTCGATGCGGGGCCAGGGCTTCTCGGGGTTGACGTGGTCGATGGTGACGGGCGAGACACCGCCCCAGTCGTCGATGCCGGCGGCGATCAGCCGCTCGTACTCGCCCGCGATGAGGTTCGGCGGGGCCTGGATGTTGCCGGCCGGGCCCATGATGTGCCGGGCGACGGCGATGGTGGCGACCAGGTCGTCGATCTCGGCGTCGGGCATGCCGCGCATCGCCGTGTCCGGCTTGGCGCGGAAGTTCTGGATGATCAGCTCCTGCACGCCGTGGTACGAGCGGGCCACGCGGCGCAGCGCGAACAGCGACTCGGCGCGCTCCTCGTACGTCTCGCCGATCCCGATGAGCAGTCCGCTCGTGAACGGCACCGACGAACGCCCGGCGTCCTCCAGGACGCGCAGCCGGACGGCCGGCTCCTTGTCGGGCGAGCCGAAGTGCGGCTGCCCCGGCTCGCTCCACAGCCGCTCGGAGGTGGTCTCCAGCATCATGCCCATGCTGGGCGCGACCGGCTTGAGCCGCTGGAAGTCCGTCCAGGTCAGGACGCCCGGGTTGAGGTGCGGGAGCAGGCCCGTCTCCTCCAGGATGCGGATGGAGATGGCGCGGACGTAGGCGAGGGTGTCGTCGTACCCCTCGGCCTCCAGCCACTCGCGGGCCTCGGGCCAGCGGTCCTCCGGCTTGTCGCCGAGGGTGATCAGGGCCTCCTTGCAGCCCAGTTCGGCGCCGCGCCGCGCGATGTCGAGGACCTCGTCGGGGGACATGAACATGCCGTGGCCCTCGCGCCGCAGCTTGCCGGGCACCGTCACGAAGGTGCAGTAGTGGCACTTGTCGCGGCACAGCCGGGTGAGCGGGATGAACACGCTCTTCGAGTACGTGATGACACCGGGCCGGCCGGCCGCCGCGAGGCCCGCGTCCCGTACCCGCGCCGCCGACGCCGTCAGGTCGTCCAGGTCCGCGCCGCGCGCCTGCAGCAGGACGGCGGCCTCCCCCACGTCCAGGGCCACGCCGTCCCTGGCCCGCCGGAGCGCGCGGCGCATGGCGTTCGCGGTGGGTCGGTCGGCCTCGTCGGGCTGCGCGCTGTTGGTCATGTCTCCGAGCATACGAGCGAGAACACCTGACCTGTGCAGATACTTCCGATCACTCCGGTGCCGTCACGGACGCACGTGCCGCCGCGCCGCGTCGAGCGCCGCCCACACCTCCGCCTCGCCGGCCGCGGGCAGCTGCCCGATCACCTCGTCCACCCCCAGCTCGACGCAGTGCGCGAGCTTGCCCGCGTCGGGGGCGACGCCGGTCAGCGCCACGTACAGGTCGTCCGGCTCGCGTCCCGCGTCCGCCCACACCGCGCGCAGGACGGGCAGCGCCGCACACAGGCCGCTGCCCCCGACGGGCATCCAGCCGTCGGCGTACTCCGCGAGGTGCGCGAAGAGGCCGGGGCCCGCGGCGCCGCCGATGAGGGTGCGCGGCCCGTGCAGCGGCCCCTTCCCGGGCCGTTTGCGCGGCGCCCGGCGGGGTTCGGGATGGGCTTCGCTGGGCCGCACGGAGCCGAACTCGCCCTCGTACGCGGTCGGCTGGTCCGCCCGCAGTGCCCGCATGAGCGCCATGCGGTCGCGTACGACGGCCCGCCGCCTCGGCCACCGGACCCCGTGGTCCTCGGCCTCCTCGCGGTTCCAGCCGTAACCGATGCCGGGGGTGACGCGGCCCGCGCGGAGGTGGTCGAGTTCCCGGGCCAGGCGCACCGGGCCGATGGTGGCGTCGGTCATGTACAGCGCCGCGGGGACGCGCACGGGTGCCTCCGGGGGTCGGTGCTTCCTCGGCACTTCCTGTCCCCGGAAAGCCGGTTGGCCCGTGGCAGCGCCCTCATTACCCTGGCGCCGGTGAACCGACGCCGCCAGAAGAAACTGACCCACCGCCTGGTGTACGCCGCGCTGCTCGGCGACACCGCCGCCGTGGCCACCCTCCTGCGCACCGGGATCGACCCGCGCCTGCCGAACCCCGAGGGCACGCTGCCCCTGTACGCGGCCTCGGTGCACGGCGCCGCCGAGGCCGTGCGGCTGCTGCTGCGGGCGGGCGCGGAGCCCGACGCCGAGAGCGGCCACGGCGGCGAGGGCACCCCGCTGTGCGGCGCCGCCTGCTGGGGCCACGCCGACGCCGTACGCGAACTCCTCGCCCACGGCGCCGACCCGAACCGCCGCGAGGACCACGGCACGGGCCACGCCCCGCTGCACTGGGCCCGGCTCGGCCCGCACCCGGAGACGGAGGCGCTGCTGTTGGCGGCGGGCGCCACCGGGTGACGGGCCGCCGGGTGGCGGGGCCCCGGGGGACAGGGCCGCTGTCCCGGAGGGGGCGCCGACGGCGGAACCTTTCGTGGCCACCGGGTGGAAATACGTCAATCTCCTTCCCTTGCCGCGCAGTTCACGGCTCAATACCAGGGTTGCCCGCACCACTCACGTCATCATCGACACCCCCGGGGAGCCGCAGCATGTGCGAGGACGTCGTGCACGAGGGACCGAACAGGCGCGCACTGTTCGTGACGGGAGCCGCCGCCGCGCTCACGCTGAACGGCGTGGGTTTCGCGAGCGGCGCCGAGCGCGGCGCCGACGGCGGGGCGGCGGGCCGGGCGCCGGGGAGCACGGAGACGCGCACGGTGCGCGGCACGCTGCCCGTCGGGGCGCCGGACTTCGTGTACCTGCCGGTCGAGATCCCCGCCGGGGTCGCCGAACTCCGCGTCGCCTACAGCTACCAGAAGCCGCCCGTCCCCGCCGGGACGCAGGGCAACGCCCTGGACATCGGCGTCTTCGACGAGCGCGGCACCGGCCTCGGCGGCGAGGGTTTCCGGGGCTGGTCCGGCGGCGCCCGCACCGAGTTCTTCCTGCGCGCCGACGACGCGACGCCCGGTTACATCCCGGGCCGCATCCGCCCCGGCACCTGGCACATCGCCCTCGGCCCGTACACGGTCGCCCCCGAGGGCCTCCCCTACGAGGTGACCGTCACCCTCACCTACGGGGCGCCTGGCAGGACCCCGAGGCCCGGCTACCCGCCCGAGCGCGCCAAGGGGCGCGGCCGCGCCTGGTACCGGGGGGACTGCCATCTGCACTCCGTGCACTCCGACGGGCGGCGCACCCTCGCCGAGATCGCCGCGCTCGCCCGCGCCGCCGGTCTCGACTTCATCAACAGCTCGGAGCACAACACCCACTCCGCGCACGCCCACTGGGCCGAGCACGCCGGGGACGACCTGCTGATCATGCTCGGCGAGGAGGTCACCACCCGCAACGGCCACGTGGTCGCCCTCGGCACGGACCCCGGCACGTTCGTCGACTGGCGCTACCGCGCCCGCGACAACCGCTTCGGGAGGTACGCGCGGAAGATCCGGGACGCGGGCGGCCTCGTCGTGCCCGCCCACCCGCACGCGACCTGCGTCGGCTGCAACTGGAAATTCGGCTTCGGCGAGGCGGACGCGGTCGAGGTGTGGAACGGCGCGTACACCCCGGACGACGAGGTGTCCCTGGCCGACTGGGACAGCATGCTCGTCGCCTCCGTACGCGGTGGCCGGCCGTGGATCCCGGCGATGGGCAACAGCGACGCGCACCGCGACCCGGACCGGATCGGCGGCCCCCAGACGGTCGTCCTGGCCGACGGCCTGACCCGCACGGCCATCCAGGAGGGCCTGCGCAGGGGCCGTTCCTATGTGGCCGAGTCGAAGTCGGTGGAGCTGGCGTTCTCGGCGGCGGGCGGCCGGGGCGCGCACGCGGGCATCGGCGGCCGCCTCGCCGTCGACCGCGACACCCCCGTCACGGTCCGCCTGGACGTCGAGGGCGCCCCGGGCTGCACGGTCCGCATCGTCACCGACCAGGGCGTCCTGCACACCAGCGCCCCGCTGCCGGAGTCCGGCGCGGGCACGGTGGAGTGGCGCACGACCCCGTCGTACGCGGCGTACGTCCGCGCGGAGGTCCGCCACCCCGCGACGACCCCGAACCTGCCGGGCCCCCTGACGGCCTTCACGAACCCGATCTTCCTGGGCCGCGCCTGACCGGCCCGGGTCCTGACAGAGCCCCCGGCCGAGGGCTCTGTCAGGGCGGTCCTCAGCCGGGCCAGACGATCGACTGGAGTTCGCTGTAGGCGTGCAGCGCGTACGAGCCGACGTCGCGGCCCACGCCGCTCTTCTTGAAGCCGCCGAACGGCGCCTCCATGTTGCGGGCGACCGTGTTGACGCCGACGCCGCCCACCCGCAGGCGGCCCGCGACACGGAAGGCGCGGGCCACGTCACCGGACCAGACGTAGTCGATGAGCCCGTAGTCGCTGTCGTCGGCGAGGGCGAGCGCCGTCTCCTCGGCGGCCTGCGGGGTGGCCCCTTCGAAGGGGACGACCACGACGACCGGGCCGAAGATCTCCTCCCGGACGACCCGCATGTCCGGCGTGCAGTCGGCGAGCAGCGTGGGGGCGACGTAGCAGCCCTTGTCGAGGCCGGGCCCCACGGGGCGTTCGCCGCCCGCGACGACCCGGGCGCCCTCCTCGCGGCCGATCCGCACGTACGACTCGATCCGGTCGCGGTGCGCGGCGGAGATGACGGGCCCGACGACCGTGTCCGGCGCGCGCGGGTCCCCGACCTTCAGGCGGCCGGCGTATCCGGCCAGCATCTCCACCAGCCGCTCGTACACCCCGCGCTCGGCCAGGACGCGGGTGGGCGCGGTGCAGATCTGGCCGCTGTAGAAGGAGAAGGTGGTGCCGATCCCGGCGACCGCCGCCGTCAGGTCGGCGTCGTCGAAGACGATCGCGGCGCCCTTGCCGCCCAGCTCCATCAGCTGCCGTTTCATGTGCCGCCCGCACACCTCCCCGATGCGCTGCCCGACGGCGGTCGACCCGGTGAAGCTGACCATGTCGACGTGGCGCGAGCCGACGGCGGCCTCGCCGACGGCCGCGTCCGTGCCGCAGACGACGTTGACGACCCCCGGCGGCACCCCCGCCTCCGCCAGCGCGGCCGCCATCCGGAAGACGGAGAGGGGGTCCTGCGGGGCCGGCTTGACCACGACGGTGTTGCCCATGGCGAGTGCGGGCGCGACCTTGCCCGCCGGGTTCGCCCAGGGGTTGTTGTACGACGTGACGCAGGTGACGACCCCGACGGGCCGCCGCACCGCGACCGCGCCCGTCACCCCGGCCCTCCCCATCGGCCCCGCCTCGCTGAGCTGCGGCGGAAGTCCGCTCTCCACCGGCTCCAGCGCGCCCTTCGCGTACCGCTGGAAGCGGGCTGCCGCCACCGCGACCTGCATGCCCCGCGCGGTGGCGGTCGTCGCGCCGGTCTCGGCCCGGGCGAGTTCCGCGTACGGGACGAGGTCGCGCCGGATGATCGCGGCCGCGCGGGACAGGACGGCGGCCCGCTCCTGCGGCGACGTGCGGGACCAGCCCGCGAGGGCGGCACGGGCCGCCGAGGCGGCGTCCTCGGCCTGCGCGCGGCTCGCCTCGGGCGCGAGACCGACCACCTCCCCGGTCGCCGGGTCGATCACCTCGTAGTGCCCGCCGTCGGGCTCGACCCACTCGCCGCCGACGAACAGCCGCTGCGCGTCGCTCACTTGGTGCTCACCGTCCTGGTGTCCCGCCCGGAGCGCAGCACCCTGCCGGGCACGGCGCCGGTGACGGCGTCCTCGCGGATGACCTCGACGCCGTTGACCCACACCGCGTCGACGCCGATCGCCCTGGAGTCCAGGCGGGGGCTCTCGCCGGGCAGGTCGTGGACGAGGGTGGCCTTCCCCGCGTCGATCCGCTCGGGGTCGAACAGGACCAGGTCGGCGTGGTGGCCCTCGACGATCCGGCCGCGCTCGCGCAGTCCGAGGAGCCGCGCGGGATCGTCGGTGAGCATCTTCACGGCCTGTTCGAGCCCGACCAGCTTGCGCCCGCGCAGGCAGTCCCCGAGGAACCGGGTCGTGTACGGCGCCCCGCACATGCGGTCCAGGTGCGCCCCGGCGTCGGAGCCGCCCAGCAGGACGTCCTCGTGCTCCCAGGTCCGGGCGCGCAGGGCCCAGGAGTCGGGGTCGTTGTCGGCGGGCATCGGCCACAGCACCGTACGCAGGTCGTCGTGGGCGCAGATCTCCACGATGCACTCGAAGGGTTCCTGGCCGCGTTCGGCGGCGATGTCGGCGACGACGCGTCCGGTGAGGCCGTCGTTCGCCGTGGAGTACGTGTCCCCGATGACGTACCGGTCGAAGCGGGCCAGGCGCCGGAAGACGCCGGCCTCCTTGCTGTCCGCGCGCCGCAGCATCCCGGCGCGCACCTCCGGGTCGCGGAGCTGCGCGATCCGCTCGGGCACGGGCAGCCCGAGGACGTCGCCCCAGCCGGGGATGAGGTTGAGGGCGCAGAACGTGCCGAGCGACATGTTCATCGGGGTGAGAATCGGCATGGTGAGGGCGACGACACGGCCGCCGGCCCGGCGGGCGCGTTCGCTCGGCACGAGCTGGCGGGGCACGCGTTCGGGGACGGCGGCGTCGATGGTGAGGACGTTCCAGTTCAGGGGCCGCCCGGCGGCGACGCTCATCTCCACCAGCAGGTCGATCTCGTCGTCCGCGAACTGGTCCAGGCACCCGGCGACGATCGCCTCCAGCTGCGTGCCCTCGTGCTCGGCGACGGCCCGGGACAGGGCGAGCAGCTCGTCGGGCCGTGCGTACCGGGACGCCACGGGCTGCCCGTCACCGTCGGAGTGGGTGGTGGACCGCGTGGTGGAAAGGCCCCAGGCGCCGGCGTCCATCGCGTCGTGGCAGAGGTCGAGCATCTGCCGCAGCTGGTCGGGGGTGGGCTGCCCGCCGACGGCGTCCGCGCCCATCACGTACCGCCGCAGGGCGCAGTGCCCGACCATGAACCCGGCGTTGACGGCGATCCGCCCCTCCAGGGCGTCCAGGTACTCCCCGAAGGAACTCCACGTCCAGGGCGCGCCCTCCTCCAGCGCGACCAGCGACATGCCCTCGACCTTCGCCATCATCCGCCGCGTGTAGTCGGCGTCCTCGGGCCGCGCGGGATGCAGCGGCGCGAGCGTGAACCCGCAGTTGCCGCCCGCGACGGTCGTCACGCCGTGGTTGAGGGACGGTGTCGCGTACGGGTCCCAGAACAGCTGGGCGTCATAGTGCGTGTGCGGATCGACGAACCCCGGCGCGAGCACCCGCCCCTGGGCGTCCTCGCTCGTCACGGCCCGCTCGGTGACGGTGCCGGGTGCGGCGATGACGGCGATGCGGCCGCCCCGGATGCCGACGTCGGCGCCGAAGGCGGGGGCGCCGGTCCCGTCCACGACGGTGGCCCCCTTGATGAGGTGGTCGAGCATGACGGGACGTCCCCTTCCGGAGAGCGGAATGGTCTGCGCGCACCCGGCGCGTCGATTTCGGAGAGCGGAATGGTCCGTGCGCAATCGGTGCGTCGAGCGAGTCGAAGCCCGGACCGGCGGAAATCCAGCCCGTCCGGCGTTTGAGGACGAGCCCGAAGGGCGATGGGGGGTCCGGGGCACAGCCCCGCGTCGGCAACAAGGCCCCCGCCCGAGCCCGGCAGGGCCCCGGCCTCCGTCCGGGAGAGGAGGCCGGGGCAGCTGAAGGGCGCCCTCAGGAAGAAGCCGCCGCCCGGAACCGGGAGGTCCGATGCACGGGGTCCGTGTCGATCTTGGGAATGACATGCTCCCCGATCAGCCGGATCGTGTTCTTCGTGTCCTCGGGCGAGACCCCGATGGGAAGCCCGAAGCTGAGCTGGTCGGCCCCGGCCTGCTCCCACCGCTTGCACTGCCGGAAGACCTCGTCCGGGTCGCCGCAGATCATCAGCTCCTCGGCGATGAGCAGTTCGATGATCTCCTCGCTGTAGGCGGGGAGCAGCTCGGGCCACCGGGGGATGCCCTCGGGCCGGGGGAACGTGTCGTGGTAGCGGAAGAGCAGCGACTGGAGGTAGTTGAGCCCGCCGCCGACGGCGATCTCGACGGCCTTGGCGTGCGTCTCGGCGCAGATGGCCGTTGAGGTCACCATGACGTTGTCGTTGACGAAGTCCCCGACCGCCTCGGCGTCCTTGACGGCGTTCTTGTAGGACTCCACGACCCACTCCATGTCGGAGACCTTCTGCACGCTGAAGCCGAGCACGCCGAGGCCCTTCTTCCCGGCCATCGCGTACGAGGAGGGGGACCCGGCGGCGTACCACATGGCGGGGTGCGACTTCCCGTAGGGCTTGGGCAGGATCTTGCGCGGCGGCAGCGACCAGTGCTTGCCCCGGAAGCCGACGTATTCGTCCTGGAGCCACATCTTGGGGAACTCGGCGATGGTCTCTTCCCAGATCTCCTTGGTGTGGTTCATGTCGGTGATGCCCGGCATGAACCCGAGGATCTCGTGCGAGCCGGCGCCCCGCCCGGTGCCGAACTCGAAGCGCCCCTCGGAGAGGTGGTCGAGCATGGCGACCTTCTCGGCGACCTTCACGGGGTGGTTGACGGGCGCGAGCGGGTTGAAGATGCCCGATCCGAGGTGGATGCGGTCGGTGGCGTGGGCGAGGTAGCCGAGGTAGACGTCGTTGGCGGAGAGGTGGGAGTACTCCTCCAGGAAGTGGTGTTCGGAGGCCCAGGCGTACTTGAAGCCGGCCTTGTCGGCCTCGATGACGTACTCGGTCTCCTCGATGAGCGCCTTGTGCTCCGCTTCGGGGTCGACCCTGGCCCGCGCGGCGGGCACGTATCCCTGTACAAAGAGACCGAATTCCACGGAGGTTCACCGTCCTCGTGAGGTCTGGCGGTCGCGGCGGCAACCCTTTCTGACGCCCCGTCAGTTCAGGATGCGTCGACTGTTCCACCCGCCCCCCGGACCGTCAAGACCTGACGGCCCGTCACCTACGGGGGTGCACTCCCCGCGTCTCAGATGACGCTGACGCCCGCCAGCCAGCCGCCGTCGATGACGAAGGGCTGGCCGGTGATGTACGAGGAGTCGTCGCCGGTGAGGAAGAGCGCGAGGGCCGCGATCTCCTGGGGCGTGCCGATCCGCCCCATCGGCACCAGCTTCCGGTACAGCTCGGCGACCGCGCCCTTCGCCACCTCGGGGTCGGCGCCCGGATCGAGCTGGGCGGGGTTGGTCATGGCCGTGTCGACCGCCCCCGGGCACACGGCGTTGACGCGGATCCTGCGCGAGGCCAGCTCCAGCGCGGCGACCCGGGTCAGCCCGAGGACGGCGTGCTTGGTGGCGGCGTACGCGCCGACGTACGCCATGCCGGTGAGCGCCGCGTAGGACGCGGTGTTCACGATGGTGCCGCCGCCGGCGTCCGCGATCTCGGGGGCGACGGTGCGGATGCCGAGGAAGCAGCCGATCTGGTTGACCTGGATGATCTGCTGGAACTCCGCCAGGGGTGTGGCGAGGAGTTCGTTGAAGCGGAGGATGCCCGCGTTGTTGACGAGCCCGTCGACCTTGCCGAAGGTGTCCTTGGCGGTGGCCACGGCGGCCTGCCAGTCCTCTTCGCGGCCCACGTCGAGGTGGACGTAGAGCGCGGCGCCCTTCGCGCCCCGCACCCCGGCGTCCGCGCCGATCTCCTTGACGAGCGCCTCGCCCTGCGCGTCGAGCACGTCCGCGACGACGACCTTGGCGCCCTCGGCGGCGAACAGCCGCGCCTCCTGCTCGCCCTGCCCGCGCGCCGCGCCGGTCACGATGATCACGCGGTCGTCCAGCTTGCCCATGGGAACGCTCCTCGGTCGGTGGAGTGGGGTGGGGCGGTGTGCTCACGCGTCGAGATGCGGGGCCACGTCGGCAGCGAACGCCCGCATCTGGTCCGTGAGTTCGGTCCGGCTGCGGCTGCGGAAGCGGACCTGGATCTGGTCGACGCCCATCGCCGCGTACGCGCGCAGCGACTCCGCGAGGGCGTCCGGTCCGCCGTGGAGCGTCCGGCGGCCGACGGGCCGGCCCGGCTCCCCGACGTACAGGGGCTCGGTGATCGCGCCGACGACGATCGGCTCCTCGATGCCCGCCTCCTCCCGCAGCCGCCGGAGCAGCGCGATCCGCGCGGGCAGCTCGTGGCGCGGATCGCCCTGCGGCAGCCAGCCGTCACCCCGAGTCGCCGCGCGGCGGACGGCGGCGGGCGAGGAGCCGCCGACCCACACGGGGACGTGGCGCTGCGCGGGGCGGGGCAGCTGGCCGAGGTCGCCGAAGTCGTAACGGGGGCCGTGGTGTTCCGGATACGCGTCCGGGCCGAGCGCGGCCTTCAGGGCGTCGATCGTCTCGTCCAGCAGCGGGCCGCGCCGCGCGAAGTCGACGCCGAGGGCGGCGAACTCCTCCGGCACGTGCCCCGCCCCGACCCCGAGGATCAGGCGGCCGCCGCTGAGGTGGTCCAGGGTCGCGTACTGCTTGGCGGTGACGAGGGGGTGACGCAGGCCCACGACGGCCACGTGGCTCAGCAGGCGGACGTGCTCGGTGACGGCGGCGAGGTGGGCGAGGGTCGCGACGGGGTCGTACCAGACGAGACCCATGGCGTCGGCGAGACGGCGGGGCACGGCGACGTGATCGCAGCAGGCGACATAGGCGAAGCCGGCGCGGTCCGCCGTGCGGGCGATCTCGACGAGGTCGCCGGGGGTGGCGGCGGCCTCCCACGCCTCGGCGTAGAGGGAACTCTGCGACTGGACGGGCAACTGCATTCCGTACACGACCACTGGCCCCACACCCCCACCTCACCCCGGCGGCACGGCACGCACCGGGGAGGGTCCATGGTCGTAGCTGACACCTCGTCAGACAAGGGCGCCGGAAGCCTGCGTCACCTTTCGGTGCGCGAGGCCCGTGCCCCCGGAGGGGGAATCAGTGTGCGGCCAGGGGGCATGCACGGAGCACCGAGGCGGGCGGCGTCACGCCCCCGCCCACAGTCCCGCCCCCGTCAGACCCAGCAGCTCGATCGCGTTGCCCCGTACGATGCGGTCCACGACGTCCGGCGCCAGGTGGCCCATCTGCGCCTGGCCCACCTCACGGGACTTCGGCCACGTGGAGTCGGAGTGCGGGTAGTCCGTCTCGTAGAGCACGTTCCCGACCCCGATCGACTCCAGGTTCCGCAGGCCGAAGGCGTCGTCGAAGAAGCATCCGTACACGTGCTCGGCGAACAGTTCGGACGGCGGCCGGTGGACCTTGTCGGCGACGCCGCCCCACCCCCGGTTCTCCTCCCACACCACGTCCGCGCGCTCCAGGACGTAGGGGATCCAGCCGATCTGGCCTTCCGCGTACATGACCCGCAGGTTCGGGAAGCGCTCGAACTTGCCGCTCAGCAGCCAGTCGACCATCGAGAAGCAGCAGTTGGCGAAGGTGATCGTGGAGCCGACCGCCGGCGGCGCGTCCGCCGAGGTGGACGGCATCCTGCTGGAGGAGCCGATGTGCATGGCGATGACGGTCCCGGTCTCGTCGCACGCCGCGAGGAAGGGGTCCCACGCGTCGGTGTGGATCGACGGCAGCCCCAGGTGCGGCGGGATCTCGGAGAAGGCGACCGCCCGCACCCCGCGCGCGGCGTTGCGCCGCACCTCGGCGGCGGCCAGCGATGCGTCCCACAGGGGGATCAGGGTGAGCGGTATGAGGCGGCCGTGGGCGTCGGGGCCGCACCACTCCTCGACCATCCAGTCGTTGTACGCGCGGACGCCGAGGAGCCCCAGTTCGCGGTCGGCGGCCTCGGTGAACGTCTGCCCGCAAAAGCGCGGGAAGGTGGGGAAGCACAGGGCGGACTGGACGTGGTTGACGTCCATGTCGGCGAGGCGGTCGGGCACGCTGAAGGAGCCCGGGCGCATCTGCTCGTAAGTGATGACCTCCAGCCTGATCTCGTCCCGGTCGTACCCGACGGCCGTGTCGAGGCGGGTGAGCGGCCGGTGCAGGTCCTCGTACACCCACCAGTCCCCGACGGGCCCCTCGTCCCCTTTCTCCCCCATGACCGGGGCGAACCTGCCGCCCAGGAAGGTCATCTCCTTCAGCGGGGCGCGGACGACCCGTGGGCCGGTGTCCCGGTACCTGGCCGGGAGCCGGTCCCGCCAGACGTGCGGGGGTTCGACGGTGTGGTCGTCCACCGAGATGATCCTCGGGAAGCTCGCCGTGCTGTCCGCGCTCTCCATCGTCTCCATGCGGCCCACGGTAGCGCCGATCTGATGGGCCGTCAGCTAGTCATGCCCGGGTCGCCCGCGCCCCCTTGGGGCACCGGCGTCACGCGGGACGCGGTGCGAGGACCCTGTGAGAGCCGTCTCCCACGGCTGACGCATCCGGCGTGGACAAGGCAAACTGGCGGGGTGCACGACCGAGGCACGGCCCGGGCCCGCCACAGGCGCCGCACGGGCACGGCCGAGGGCATGACCGAACGAGGCACGACGCGGGCAGGGCAGGCCCGCGACCGGCAGGATTTGGGAACGGCAGGGCGGCAGGGGGAGCGATGGTCGATGTACCGCGAGTACCGGAGCAGTGGCGTCCGGCCTCGGGGAACATCCCCGAGGAGCGGACCGAGGGGCACCCCGAGGCCGGGGCACCACGCTTCACCGTGCTCGGACCGGTGCGGGCCTGGCACGGCACGGAGCAGCTCCCGACCGGCTCACCACAGCAGCGGGCCCTCCTCGCGGCCCTCCTGCTGCGGGACGGCCGTACGGCCACGGCCTCGGAGCTGATCGACGCCCTGTGGGGCGAGGAGTCACCTTCCCAGGCACTGGCGGCGGTCCGTACGTACGCGTCGCGGCTGCGCAAGGTGCTGCCCCCCGGAGTTCTCATCAGCGAATCCGGCGGGTACGCCCTCCAGGTCGCCGACGGCGCCCTGGACCTGGCCGTGGCGGAGGACCTCTGGGCGGCGGCCGAGAAGGCGCGCGGCGTCGGTGACCTGTGCACGGCGCGCACCCTGGTGAACAAGGCACTCGCCCTGTGGGACGGCGAACCGCTCGCCGGCGTGCCCGGACCGTACGCCGAAACCCAGCGCACCCGGCTCGACGAGTGGCGACTGCAACTGGTCGAATCGCGCCTCGACATGGACCTGGAGGTCGGCTGCCACGCGGAGGCCGTCTCCGAGCTGACGGCCCTGACGGCCGCCCACCCGCTGCGCGAGCGCCTGCGCGAACTGCTGATGCTGGCCCTCTACCGCAGCGGCCGCCAGGCCGAGGCCCTCGCGGTCTACGCGGACACGCGGCGGCTGCTCGCCGACGAGCTGGGCGTGGACCCGCGCCCCGGCCTCAAGGACCTCCAGCAGCGCATCCTCCAGGCCGACCCGGCCCTCACCGAGCCCTCGGCCGCCGCGCCGGAACCGGCGGCCGCCGTGGTCCGCCCGGCCCAGCTCCCCGCGACGGTCCCCGACTTCACGGGCCGCGCCTCCTTCGTGAGCGAGCTGAGCGACATCCTCTCCGCCGCCGAGGGCCGCGTGATGGCGGTCTCCGCGCTCGCGGGCATCGGTGGCGTCGGCAAGACGACCCTCGCCGTCCACGTCGCGCACGTGGCCCGCGCCCACTTCCCCGACGGCCAGCTCTACATCGACCTCCAGGGCGCCGGCGCGCGGGCGGCGGAGCCGGAGACCGTCCTCGGCGCGTTCCTGCGGGCCCTCGGCACCCCCGACTCCGCGATCCCGGACACCCTGGAGGAGCGGGCGGCCCTCTACCGCTCCGTCCTGGACGGCCGCCGCGTCCTGGTCCTCCTGGACAACGCGCGCGACGCCGCGCAGGTACGTCCCCTGCTGCCCGGCATGGAGGGCTGCGCGGCGCTGGTCACCAGCCGCGTCCGCATGGTCGACCTGGCCGGCGCGCACCTGGTGGACCTCGACGTGATGTCCCCCGAGGAGGCGCTGCTCCTGTTCACCCGCATCGTCGGCGAGGAGCGGGTCACCTCGGAGCGGGAAGCGGCCCTCGACGTCGTCGCGGCCTGCGGCTTCCTGCCGCTCGCCATCCGCATCGCCGCCTCGCGCCTCGCGGCGCGCCGCACCTGGACCGTCTCCACGCTCGCGGCGAAGCTCGCGGACGAGCGCCGCCGCCTGGACGAGCTCCAGGCGGGCGACCTCGCCGTCAAGGCCACCTTCGAACTCGGCTACGGCCAGCTGGAACCGTCCCAGGCCCGCGCCTTCCGCCTGCTCGGCCTCGCCGACGGCCCCGACCTGTCCCTCGCCGCCGCGGCGGCCGTCCTCGACCTGCCCCTGGAGGAGACGGAGGACCTCCTCGAGTCCCTGGTCGACACCTCCCTGGTCGAATCGGCGGCCCCCGGCCGCTACCGCTACCACGACCTCGTACGTCTCTACGCGCGCGCGTGCGCCGAACGCGACGAACAGCCGCCGAGCGAGCGCGAGGCGGCGATGTCGCGGCTGCTGGACTTCTACCTGGGTTCGGCGGCCCGGGTCTACGCCATCGAACGCCCCGGTGACCGCACGGTGGACCACCTGGCGGTCACCACCCGGGCCGGCCTCGACTTCACCGACAGCGGCACCGCCTTCGACTGGCTGCACACGGAGGCGTCCTGCATCCTGGCGTGCGTCCAGCACTCGCTGGGCCGCGACAGCCTGCGGCGCGCGGTGGACCTGCTGCTCGCCTCGAAGGACCTCGCGGAGTCGGGGGCCATCTCCTACCGGTACGAGATGGCGACGCGCGCCGCCTGCGAGGCGGCCGCCGAGGCGGGGGACGCGCTCGCCGAGGGCCGGGCCCGGGTGACGCTCGCCCAGGTGCTCAACAAGTACGGACGCTTCGACGACGCCTCCGCCCAGCTGGAGCGGGCCGCCGCGCTCGCCGCGCGGTCCGAGGACCCGTGGACCACCGGCAACGCCCTGAACGAACAGGGCATCGTCAACAACTGCGTCAACCGGCCCGCCGTGAGCGAGATCCATCTGCGGACCGCCATCGAGGTCTTCCGCGCCGACGGCAACCGCCACAGCGAGGCGAGCGCCCTGTGCAACCTGTCGCGGGCGCTCCTGGCGATGGGCCGCACCACCAGATCGATCGAGCTGGCCCGGCAGGGCATCGCGGTCTACAGCGACCTCGGGGTCACCTACCGGCTGGCCAACGCGAAGTACGCCCTCGGCCTCGCCCTCAGCGACGCCGGGCGCCGCGCGGACGCCCTGGACCAGCTGACCGACGCCCTGCAGATCTTCGCCACGAACCGCCAGCGCCTGTGGCAGGGCACGACGCACTACCGCGTCGCCCAGGTGCACCTGGCGGACCGGCGCGCGACACAGGCGGCCCAGCACGCCGAGCAGGCGCTCGCCATCGGCTGCGTGGGCGGTGAGTGGATGCGGGCCAATGTGCTGACCCTGCTGGGCGAGTCCCTCGTCAGCCTCGGGCAGTCGGACCGGGCTCAGGCCTGCTGGCGCGAGGCCCTGGCCATCCACGAGGAGGCGGGCGCCCCGGAGGCCGACCGGGTGCGGTTCCTGCTGGCGCCGTCCGCCTGCGCCTGACCCCGCTCGCGGCGGCGTTCATCGAACGTTTATGAGGAGCTGCCACTCTCAAGGAGTCGATCCGTCGCGTCGGGGGGCAGACGGGTCGCACGGGCCCTGCGGTTAAGGTGAGCGGCCCACTACGCCCGTTCGGCGATCCTCGGGGGAGTTGCCGAGCGGGCGTGGCTGTCCCGAAAACCCCGCTCAGACGAAGGAGTTGTCGTACATGAGCGAGATCGACAAGAACATCGGTGTCACCACGATGGCGGAGGGCCACACGCCCGTCCCGCCCAAGGACGGCGCCGTCACCACCCAGGGCGAGGGGCACACGCCCCTGCCGCCCAAGGACGGCGTCTTCACCACCCAGGGCGAGGGCCACACGCCGGTCCCGCCCCAGGGCTGACCCCACAGCTGCACATCACGACGGGGGAGTGATCGGCCGCGGCGGCGCGGAGGGGAAGCCGCCGCGGCCGACGCATGCCCGGGGTGCCGGGCCCGCTGGGCCCGCCGTCGCGCCTCGGGTGTGCCACGCCGCCCCGCCGTCCCGCCGCCGGAACCGAACGTTCGGCCGTCTCGTCAGTAGGGTCCCCTGCTGTTGGAAGTCCCCGCCCCACCCGAGGAGTTGGCATGACCCGTAGCAAGAAGTTCCTCGTCGCTCTCGCCCTGGCGGCCGCCGCCACCGGCATAGCGGCCTCACCGGCGCTCGCCGACAGCCACACGCCGTCCATCACCCTCGGCGACAGCCACACGCCGTCCGTGCCGCTCGGTGACGGCCACACGCCGTCGGGCCCGCAGGCCTGATCCGCCCGCCCCCGAGGGGGCCGACGGGGCCGGGCTCACCGCTCGGCCCCGTTCACCAGGCGCCGCAGCGAGTCCTTGACGGCCGCCACGAAGGACTCCCGCGTCGCCTCGTCCAGCAGGTCCAGGGACAGGTACGGGTTGAGGTCCTCCAGCTCGACCAGGAGCAGCTCGCCGGTCCGGGTGCGGCAGGCGTCCACGCGCTGGATGCCGTGGTCGATCGCGTTCCAGTCGACGAAGCGCTGCGCGAAGGCGAGGTCCGCGGGGGTGGGGGCGTAGCGCTCCAGGTGCCAGCGCTTGTCGGGGGCGGGGGCGTGGAGCGCGTACTGGAAGGCGCGGTCGACGAAGTAGAACGAGACCTCGTACGTGAAGTCGACGCGCGGCTGGATCAGCAGGTCGCGGCGGCCGGGGGGCAGCGCCGCGAGCGCCCGCCTCGACAGGAACTCCAGGCCTATCGAGTCCGCGCCCTGTTTCGGCTTGACCGCGTAGGTGTCCGCGTCCGGGAGCCGGCCGATGTCACGGGGGTCGTCGACGGTGGGGATGACGGGGAGGCCGGCGGCGGTGAGGTCCAGGAGGTACTGCTTGCCGACCATGTCCGCCCTGCCGGTCAGCTGGTTGTACACGCGTGCCCCGGCGCGCGCCGCACGGGCGGTGAAGTCGTCCCACCGGTCCTGGTAGTGCAGGACGGGCCCGCTGTTGCGGACCATGACCGCGTCGAAGGCGGACGTCTCCATCAGGGCGGCCGCGTCCAGGGGGTGGCACAGGGCCACGTCGAAGTCCTCGCGGAGTCGGGCGGTGAGGTGGATGTCCTCGTCGCAGTAGCGGCGGCCCTTGGCCTGGTAGGCGGGGTCCGTGACGAACAGGAGGCGGGGGCGGGTGGGCCGGGCGGGGTGCTCTGGGTGCATCCCGTGATCGTCGCAGAGGGCAGAGGGGTGACGGCGGGGCCGCCGTGGCGTACGCCCTGCATGGCAGAGTCGTGCACATGCCGACCACACCGACGAACCGACGACATGTCGCCCTGGCCGCAGTCCTGTTGGCGGCCGCGCTGCCCCTGACCGCCTGCGGCGACGAGAAGCGGACGGATGCCGCCCCGGCCGCCCCCCGCGACGCCGCCGGCCCCACCGCGTCCGCCACTCCCTCGGCGCCGGGCGCCTCCCCCTATGTGGAGCCCGGAGTGGGGGACGGCGCCCCGCACTACGGCGAGAACAGCGCCCCACGCCGCCCCGGCGACATGTCCGCCGCCGACGAACGGGAAGCGCGGGCCGAGGCCGCCCGCATGAGACCCGTCCTGAAGCGGCTCTGGCGGCAGCGGAAGTGGGACCCGGACAGCGTGCGCGCCGCGCTCACCGACAACCTCGGGTACAAGCCGCGCGAGACGACCCGCGCGGGCAAGCTGCTCGGCGGCGAGCTGGAGGTGAGGGAGATGTACCAGCGCTACGAGGGCGACGACTACGTCACCCCCGAGGGCGCGATGATCGGCCTCTACGTAGGGGACGACGCCTGCGTGACCGCCTTCGTCCAGAAGGCCGACTACGGCGCCAGGGCCAACGGCCGCTTCATGGAGACCGGCTGCATGGAACCACCCATCGGCCACTGACCCGTAGCCCGCGGTCATGGCACGCGAAGCCCCGCCGAGCGGCGGTGTCCCGGAGCCCGTCAGCGCCCTCTCAGTGCTTGTCATGCTCGCGCAGTACGGCCCGCCTCCGGTGATAGAGCGGACCCGCCGCGAAAGCCGCGTGCGCGGGTGAGGGCGCCGCCTCTTCGATCACGTGCTGAGCGGCTGCCTTGACCGCCGCTCCCCACGCGAGGACGTGCTGTCGGGCGGTGCGCCCACACTGCTGCGGCTCCCCGGGCAGACACAGCGGCAACGACGGACCGAGCTGATTCGCCGCGTGCCGCAGGTAGCGCGCGATGGCGGCCCAGTCGTCGTCGGTGCGGTCTGCCGCCGGGTCCGGAACGGTGTCCCCGACCCATGCGCCGTACTCGTCGCCGTGGTCGTCCATGGTTCTCCTTGATGCGGGTCAAGCAGATGCGCCGATGGTAGCGACGCCCGGCGCACTTCCCGCCTCCCTCGGGTCACAGAAACCCACCGAGGGAACGCAGGGTTGGCAGGGACCGCACATCGGGAGGAACTGCGGCGGTGTGCACGCCTGTGCTCCGGGACCGTGCACCGCCGCGATATCGGCGGCCACCGCGGCCATCTGCGAGCCGCCCCACACTTCGGCGAGCGGCGCCGCCTTGACGTTGCCAAGGCTGAGGAAGCGTCCGAGCACACAGGGCCAGACGTCACCCGTAGGGCCGATGGCGCACTTTTCATGCGCGCAGTGCCCGCACAAGTCCTTGATGGTGGGGGCCGCGCCAAGACTGGCCCGACCGAACGCGCGGGCCCTGTCTCCACCCACCGCATCGACACCGAGCACCGTGAGGTCCCGAGCCGCTTCCTGTGCGCGCTGCCCCGCACGCACGGCGACGACTCCGCCGCGCAGGGGGATGCCGAGTTCCAGCGCTCTCACGACGTTGGCGCGTGTCTTCTTGTGCGATCCCTTGAGCTGCGTCACCTGATCGTGTTCCTGCGCGCTGTCCGAGTAGTACGACGTGGCGAGCTTGACCCCGCAGCGCTTGAAGGTGTCCCACAAGGGCTCTCGGACGTGCGTCAGGTTCGAGAACACCTCGATGCCGAGTCCACGTCCATGTGCGTGCTCGATCAACTCGGGCAGGTGGGGGTACAACGTCGGCTCGCCCCCGATGAACTGAACGTCCAACGCGTCCATGTCGGCGAGCTGGTCCAGCACGTTCGCCCAGTCCTTCACGGTCATCGTGCCGTGGGTGCCCTGCGGTGACGAGTCGGCGTAACAGTGGGTGCAGATTTCGTTGCACACCCCTGTCACCTCCAGCCATGCAAACTTGAGTGGCGTCGTTGCTGCCATGAGCGATCCCCTGTCCGTGTCGGCGGGTCCTCTGGTGCGCGGTCCGGCGGGGAAGCGGCCACTTCCCCGCCGGTTTCACGGGTCAGCCGGTCGCAACCACCGGCTCGCCCAGCTGATACAGCGGCAACCGCATTCCGAAGGAGAAGGCGCGCGCCGCGGCCTGCACCCGCCTCACCTCGTAGGGACACGCCACGCTGTCCAAGTCGGCGGCCGCCACCCATCGCACGTCCGACAACTCGGAACGCGCCGATTCCGGCAGCGCTACTGCGGCGGCTTCATTCGCGGTGAGTGTTCCGCCGTCAACGACGATGTTGTATTTTTCGGCACTCGTGCCGTCCTCACTCGCGGGCACCTGGTCGATCATCAGCGCGTGCGTGACGTGCGCCTTGATTCCGGTCGCCTCGTGCAGCTTTCGCACGGCGGCAGCGGCAACGGTCTCCCCCGAAAGCACACCGCCGCCGGGGAGCTGCCACCCCCGCTTGTCGTCTGCCTGCTTGTACCGGGGCTTGACCATGAGTACGTCCCCGTACCCGTTGCGGACCAGGACCACGGCCTCGATGCGCCTGCGGGGCGGGGCAGCGGGATCAATGTCAGCATGTGCCATCTGGATTGCCTCTCTTGGTGGGGATCCCGGTACCGAGCACGGCGACCGCGGAGAGCACCATCCACTTCACGTCCACGGCTCGGCTCCGTTCACCGGTGATCGCTCCTGCCTCTACGCAACCGTGTGAACACGCTGAGGGGTACCTTGGAAGCAGTGCCGAAGTATGAAAGCCATGAACGCCGGACCGTCTGGCAGGAGTTGAGGGCATGGCGCCACGCACACGCACGCCGAACGTTGATCTGGCGCGACTGCTTGAGCAGGCCAAATGGAGCCGGTCCCAGTTCGCTATCGTCATCAACCGGCTGGGGGCGGAGGCCGGATTGGCGCTCCACTACGACCAGTCCGCGGTCTCCCACTGGATCAGCGGCACGGTCCCAAGGGTTCCGGTCAGGCGCGTGATCCTTGAGGCGTTCTCTCGAAAGCTGCATCGCACCGTGACGCACGCCGAGGCAGGGCTACCGGTCGCACCGTCCGACCAGGCGTCGCCGGGCATCGACACGGTGGAAGAACTAGTCGACCTAGGGAGGGCCGACATGGACCCCACTCGTCGCGGTGTCATCGCCGCGGGCGGTCTGTTCTCAGCAGCCCTGACCGTGCCATTGTTCACCGACGTGGCGCGAGCCGCTGGAACTGTCCCGGTGGTTCCCGGTAAGGCCACGGTTCGGATCGGGTCAGGGCAAGTCGAGTCAGTGCGGAGGATGACGGAAAAGATCGCGGATATCCTGGACGAACTGGGAGGGGCTCACGCCCGCCCCATGGCCGCCGCCTTCCTGGTCCACACGGTGGCCCCGTGGCTCCGCGCCGAGGCATCTGCGGCCGTCAGGACAGATATGTACGCAGCGGCGTCCGACCTGACCTACCTGACCGGCTGGATGGCCATGTACGAGCGGGACCACCGTACCGCCCAGGAGTACTACACAAGGGCGCTGGAACTCGCCGGCTACGCGGACGATCACGTGACGTACTGCCGAACATTGCGGGGCATGAGCCTCCAGGCGTCCAACCTTGGATACGGTGCACGGGCCCTGCAACTTGCCGACTCGGCGGCAGAGGCTGCCCCGAAGGGCGGCCCTCGACTCAGCGCCTTTCTGACGGGACAGCAAGCACACGCCACGTCAATGGTCGGCGACCACAGACGCGCAAGGCGCTTGCTGGCGGAGACAGAGGTATCGCTGATGAAAGCCGACAACCGTCGTGAAGCCGTCGGAGGTTACGACCAGTCCGCCTACGCGTTCCACGTCTCCCATGTGCTCTACGAGGCGAAGGATCTCCCCGGCTCGATCAGCGCGTTGCAACAGGCACTAAAGGTGCAGCCGAAAAGCGAGCGGCAGGGCCGGGTGCATTTCAACGCTGTACTTGCCCAACGCCAACTGCAGTACGGGCATGTCGATGCTGCGTGCGAGTCGTGGAGAAGGTTCCTGGACGACTACGAACACATTTCCTCTGCCCGAGGGGACGAGCACTTCGAGACCATGCGGCTCCGTCTGAAGCCCTACGCGCGTACACGTGCTGTGCGGGCCATCTCCCCACGAATCGCTGCCGTAGCGCAGTTAAAGGGGTAGGAGGTCGCTCCGGCATCCGGGGTCCTTGTGCGGGCGTCGCCGACGGGGGCAAGGCCCGGAGTCTCCGGTGCCGTCGCCACCCGGGTGGCTGCTACCAGTGACGGGAACCGGCACAGGCAGTTGATCGTCATGCAGAGCATGCCCTCCGCTCTCATTCTCGGTTTCGACCCGCACGCAGTGCCCGGTATGGACGGGGACGCCATGCGCGCCGTCCTGGACGAGGAACTGGCCCGTTTCGGCGAACGTGGCGTCGATGTGTCGATGACGCTGATCGCGCCGGACGAATCAGCCGGGGCCACGGTGGCCGCGGCGCTGTCCGAACGCGACTGGGACGTCGTCGTCATCGGGGGCGGGATACGCAAGCCCGAACCCCTGCTGACGTTCTTCGAGCAGGTCGTGAACCTGGTCCGGCAGCACGCGCCGGGGGCCGCCATCGCGTTCAACACGGGCATCGACGACAGCGTCGAGGCAGCCATGCGGTGGCTGTGAGCCCCCGCCCGGCAAAGGGCCCGGGAGCTACCATGCCGGTCAGGGCGTCGAGTCGCCACTGACCTTGTCGTGGTGGGCGTCGAGGACGTCGAATGAGCCGAACAAGGGGGGCTCGGAACCGTCCGGCGCGCGGTGGGCCCCAGGGTTCAGGGTCGTCGTGGCGCACCCGGCGCGGTGGGGCCGTCCTCCGGCCGGCCGGTCGGGGGCCTCTCCCGCAGCTGCCCCTTCACCACCTTCCCGCTCGCGTTCCTCGGCAGGTGGTGGACGAACTCCACCGTCCGCGGCACCTTGTAGTTCGCCATCTCCCGGCGGGACCAGGCGATCAGGTCGTCCGCCGTCACCGTCGAGCCCGGGCGTCGCACCACGTACGCCCGGCCGACCTCGCCGAGTCTCGGGTCCGGTACGCCGATCACCGCGACGTCCGCCACGTCCGGGTGGGCGGTGAGCAGTTGCTCTATCTCGGCGGGGTAGGCGTTGAAGCCGCCGACGACGAACATGTCCTTCATGCGGTCCGTGACGCGCAGGTTGCCCCGCACGTCCAGGACGCCGATGTCCCCGGTGCGCAGCCAGCCGTCCGGTGTCACCGCGCGGGCCGTCTGCGCCGGGTCCTCGAAGTAGCCCCGCATGACGTGGTGGCCGCGGACGTGGATCTCGCCGGGGTGGCCGGGGGAGAGCGGCCGGCCCGCCGGTGACACCACCCGCACCTCCGTGTCCGGTATGGCCCGGCCCGACGTCGAGGCGATGACCTCCGGCGCGTCGTCCCTCCGGCACATCGTGACGATGCCGCTCGCCTCCGAGAGGCCGTACGCGGTGAGGACCGTGCCCACCCGCAGTTCGTCGCGCAGCCGCTCGACCAGCCGGAGCGGCACGACCGCCGCGCCCGTCACCACGAGCCGCAGCGCCGACAGGTCGTGCCGGCCGCGGGCGGGGTGGTCGAGGATCGCCTGGTGCAGGGTGGGCGGGCCCGGCAGGACGGAGACGCGTTCGGCGGCGATGTTGGCGAGGACGGTGTCGACGTCGAAGACCGGCTGGGGGATCATCGTGGCGCCCCGCGTCAGGCAGGCGATGATCCCGGCCTTGTAGCCGAAGGTGTGGAAGAAGGGGTTCACGATCAGGTAGCGGTCGCCCTCGCGCAGGCCCGCCAGTTCGCTCCACACGTCGTAGCAGCGCAGCGTCTGCGCGTGGGTGGTCACGACGCCCTTGGGGCGCCCGGTCGTGCCCGAGGTGAAGACGATGTCCGAGGGCGCCGAGCCGTCGATCGCCCGCGCCCGCGCGCGGACGGCCGCCGCGTCCACGCCGTCACCGCCCGCGAGGAAGTCGTCCCAGGTCCGGAAGTCCCGCGGGGCGTCGTCGCAGAGGACGACCACCTGTTCCAGGTGCGGAAGTCCCGGCAGCGGCCCGCTCCCCGGGCCCTCGGCCGCCGCACGGCGCAGGGAGGCGACGTAGGACGTGCCGAGGAAGGTACCGGTGACGAAGAGGAGCCGCGCGCGGCTGCGGGCCAGGACGTAGGCGGCCTCCGCGCCCTTGAAGCGGGTGTTCACCGGGACGAGGACGGCCCCCGCCGAGACCGCGCCGAGCGCGCAGACGATCCAGTCGAGGGTGTTGGGGGCCCAGACGGCGACGCGGTCGCCGGGCTCGACGCCGCTCACCGCGCAGGCCGCCGCCGCCCGCTCCACGCGCCGGCCCAGCTCCCCGTACGAGATGCGGGTGCGGCCCTCCACGACCGCCTCCCGGTCGCCGTACCGCTCGGCGGCCGACCGGACGAGGCCGGGGACGGTGCCCCACCGCAGGTCGCCACGGATCACAGGCCCCAGGTCGCCGCGCATCGCAAGCCCCTCCCACCGCACCAGCTGACTGACCGTCAGATTAGCGGTAGCCTGACGCACTGTCAGCAGCCCGGACGCCCGCCGGGTCGCCCCTCTCGCGGAGGTGTCGCCACCCATGCCTTCCCTCAAGGACGCCACGGCGATCGTCGGGATCGGCCAGACCGCGTACGCCCGGCAACTGCCGGACAGCGAACGGACGTTGGCGTGCCGGGCGATCCTCGCCGCGCTCGACGACGCGGGCATCGCCCCGTCCGAGGTGGACGCCTTCGCCTCGTACACGATGGAGGAGACCGACGAGGTCGAGGTCGCCAAGGCCGTCGGAGCGGGCGACGTCACCTTCTTCAGCAAGGTCGGCTACGGCGGCGGCGGCTCCTGTGCCACCGTCGCGCACCTCGCCGCCGCGATCGCGACCGGCCAGGCGGGCGTCGGCGTCGCCTGGCGGTCCCGCAAGCGCGGCAGCGGCCCCCGCCCCTGGAAGAACACGGCCGTCCAACTGCCCACGCCCGCCCAGTGGACGCGCCCCTTCGGCCTGCTCCGCCCGGCCGACGAGATCGCGATGCTCGCGCGCCGCCACATGCACGAGTACGGCACCACCCGCGACCACCTGTTCAACGTCGCCCTCGCCTGCCGCAACCGCGCCAACCAGAACCCCGCCGCGATGATGTACGACCGTCCGCTGACCCGCGACATGTATATGACCTCGCGCTGGATCAGCGAACCGCTCTGCCTCTTCGACAACTGTCTGGAGACGGACGGGGCGTTGGCGTGCGTGGTGGTCTCCGCCGAGCGGGCCCGCGACTGCCGCGCCCGGCCCGTGTACGTCCACTCCGTCGCGCAGGGCCTGCCCGCGCAGCACCACGGCATGGTCAACTACTGGAACGACGACCCGCTCTCCGGGCCCGCCTGGACGGCCGCCCGGCACCTGTGGAAGCAGGCCGACTTCGGCCCGCAGGACGTGGACGTCGCGCAGATCTACGACGCGTTCACCCCGCTCATCCCGCTCTCCCTGGAGGGCTACGGCTTCTGCGGGCGCGGCGAGGGCGGCGCGTTCACCGAGGGCGGCGCCCTGGAGAGCGGCGGCCGGCTGCCCCTCAACACGGGCGGCGGCGGCCTCAGCGAGGCCTACGTCCACGGCTTCAACCTCATCACCGAGGGCGTCAAGCAACTGCGGGGCACCTCCACCGCCCAGGTCCCGGACGCGGCCACCTGCCTGGTGACGGCCGGCGAGGGAGTCCCCACCTCGGCCCTGCTCCTGCGGGCCCCCTGAGGGGCGGGGCGCCCGCGAACCCTCAGGGGCGCGGTGAACCGCGTGAGCGGCCACGACGATCCCCCTCCCGGCAAAGGACGATCACATGGCAGACGCGACCACGACGACCACCGGGCTGCTCCGCCCCACCATGGACGACGACGGCGCCCCCTTCTGGAGCTACGCCGCCCGAGGCGAACTCCGCGTACAGCGGTGCGCCGCCCCCGCGTGCGGCGAACTCCGCTTCCCGCCCCGCCCCTGCTGCCCGCACTGCCACTCCTTCGACAGCGAGTGGCACAGGACGAGCGGCCACGGCCGCATCTGGTCCTACGTCGTCCCCCATCCCCCGCTCCTGCCCGCCTACGCCGCGCTGGCCCCGTACAACGTGGTCCTGGTCGAGCTGGCCGACGCCCCCCGCATCCGCCTCGTCGGCAACCTCGTCTCCTCCCCCGACGCCCCGCTGGGCTCCGTCGACCCGGCCCGGCTGCGGATCGGCGCGCGGGTCCAGGCGGTCTTCGCCGACGTGGACGGGGTCACGCTCCCGCGCTGGATCCTGGAGCGCCCGTGACCGGGCCCGGCGGTGCCCTGCGCACCACCCTCGACGAGGACACCGGCGTGGCGGTCCTCACCCTGGACCGCCCGGAGCGGCACAACGCGATCGACCTGGCGACGGCCGCCGGGCTGACCGCCGCCTGGCGGCGGTTCCGGTACGACGACTCGGTGCGCGCGATCGTGGTGACCGGCGCGGGCGACCTGGCCTTTTGCACCGGCATCGACCGGGCCGCCGAGGTGCCGCAGCCCGGCTCCCCGTACATGATCGACGACCCGCTCGTCGCGATCGGCCCGAAGGCGAACGACCTCTGGAAACCGGTGATCGCCGCCGTCAACGGCATGGCGTGCGGGGGCGCGTTCTACCTGCTGGGCGAGGCGGAGTTCCTGATCGCCGACGAGCACGCCACGTTCTTCGACCCGCACACCGCCTACGGGATGGTCAGCGCGTACGAGACGATCCACATGGCGCAGCGCATGCCGTTCGGCGAGGTCGCGCGGATGGCGCTGCTCGGCACGGCCGAGCGGATCTCGGCGCGCAGGGCGTACGAGACGGGTCTCGTCTCGGAGCTGACGGCGCCGGGCGGCGCACGGGAGGCGGCCGTGCACGCCGCCGAGATCATCGCCTCCTACCCCCCGGAGGCGGTGCAGGGCACGGTCCGGGCCCTGTGGACGGCGAAGGAGGCCGCCCGCTCCCAGGCGCTGGCCCACGCGCCGCATCTGATCGCCCTCGGGAACCTGCCGCCCGAGCGGCAGGCGGAGCTGTTCGGGGGACGCCGGGGCGGCGGCTTCCGGGTCCGCTAAGGCGTGCGGCCGCGTGGCGGGGGTGCCGGACCCGGCGTAGCGTCGATCTTGAGAGCCGCGTACGGAGCCACCGTGCGTGGACGACGTACGAGGAGGCCGGCATGGTCCGCAACGTCCTCGGCACGGTCCTCGCTCTCATCGGAGCGACGGCCGCCGTATGGAGCCCCTTCCGAGCCTGGTACGACGGCCGTCACGGGCGCGACTACCGCCTGGGCGAGCTGTTCTCCGGGGGCGGGATCACCGACTCCGGGGCGGAGCTCTTCGGCTCGCTCTTCCTGCCCCTTGCCTGCGCGGCGCTGGTGACGCTGGTCGGGCTGCTGCTGCGGTCCCGGCTGCTCGTGGCGCTCGCGGGCGTCGTCGTGCTCGGTTTCGCGGTGCTGTGGATGGTCCGCCAGGGCCAGGAGGAGGGGAGCCTGTCCGTCTCCGGCGACGGCTCGGGCCTCGGCCTCGGCGTCCTCGCGGCGCTCGGCGGCGGGGTCCTGCTCCTGCTCGCGGCGGCGCTCATGGCCGGACGCCCGCGCGCCGCGGGGCCGGCGTACGACGACACCGGCACACCGGAGCCCCGCCGCCCCGGCCGCCGTCCGCGCCGCGCCGGGCGTCACGCGCAGGGCCACCGGGACGACCCCGACCGCAACCGCCCGTTCTGGGAGAAGCGTCCGGAGGACGCCCTGGACCATCCCCCGGAGGACCCCCGGGACCGGTGAGGTTCCCGCGCCGGGCCCGGGGTGAGGTGCCGCCCTAGGCCCGGGGTGAGGTGCCCGTCCCCCGCTCCGCGTCCAGCGCGTACACGCAGCGGTCCTTGCTGCACGCGTACACCACGCCGTCCCGCACCACGGGTGTGCCCGTGATCTCGCCGCCGGTGGCCAGCTTCCAGCGGAGCCGGCCGTCGTCGGCCTTCAGGGTGTAGAGCAGGTGGTCCGTGGAGCCGAAGTGGATGCGCCGGTCGGCGACCACGGGCGCCCCGACGACCTCGCCGCCCGCCTGGAAGCGCCACTTCGGGGTGCCGGTGACCGCGTCCAGGGTGTAGAGGCCCTTGCCGCTGCCCACGTGGACGTGGCCGTCGGCGACGAGGACCGGTTCGATCGAGGAGCGGGACTCCGTGGCGATGCGCCAGCGGTCGCGGCCGTCCGTGGCGTCCAGGGCGTACACCGTGCCGAGGTAGTCGGCGAGGTACACGCCGCCGCCCGTCACGGCGGGGCCGGGCGCGAAGGCGGGCGGGCTGAGGAAGGCGGCGGGCGCCTCGAAGTGCCAGCGGACGTGCCCGGCGGCCACGTCGACGGCCAGGACGCGGGTGCCGGCGGCGACGTACACGTAGCCGTCCGGGGCCTGGGTGACGCGCACCGGCACGCCGCCGCAGGAGGCCGCGTCGCCCACGGGGTAGGACCAGCGCTCCTCGCCCGTACGGGCCTCCAGGGCCCGCAGCCGCGCGTCCTTCCAGACGTACACCGTCCCGTCGAAGACGGCGGGCCCGGCCTCCGGCGTCTCGAAGTCGGTCTGGGCGCCGGTGATCTCCCAGAGCTTCTCGCCGTTGGCGGCCTCCCAGGCCTGGACGCCGCCGCCCCGCGTGCCGGTGACGACCGTGCCCCGGGCCGCCTGGAGGGAGTACACCCAGGCGTCGGTCGGCAGCCGCCACAGGTCGGAGCCGTCGGCGCCGTCGAGGGCGTAGAGGGTGGGGCCGTCGGAGGCGTGGACGCGGCCGTCCGCGACCGCCATGGACCAGGCGACGTCCCGGGTCTTGAAGCTGCGGCGGCCGGTGCCGACGTCCAGGGCGTGCACCTCGAAGGAGGTGACGTAGACGAGGTTGCCGGCCACGGCGGGTGTGCCCCACACGTCGTTGGACATCCGGAACCGCCACGGCCGCCACGTCTTGGGACCCGTGTCGGGCGCGACCGCGGGCGGCGGCACGGCGGGCGCGGCGGGCGCGCCGGCGCCCGGCCCGGCCTGGGGCGAGGCGGAGCGCGACCAGGAGGCGGCGAGCCCGAAGTCACCGGGCACGGCGGCCGCGCGCGCGTCGGCGACCCGGGGTCCGGGCCCGATCGGCACCTTGCCCCCGGCCAGGTGCACGGGCCCCGCGTCGGGCCCGGCGGCGAACGGCGGCCGGGCCGGCGCGGGCGGCGGCTGTTGCGGGGGCGGCGGAGCGGTCACGGGGGCACGGCCGCCGCCGCTGCGGCCCGCCGTGGCCGGGACGCGGGCCGGGGGCCGGCCGCCGCGGCGCGCCTCGATGAGGGCGACGGCCCGCTCGGGCAGCCAGGCGGAGGCCGTGCCGCTGTCGTCGTTGTCGGCGCTCTCGGAGGCGAACAGGTGCGGGGCGAGCTGGGCCTGGAGGTCGGCGGGGCTCGGCCGCAGCGTCGCCTCCATCTGCATGCACGACTCGATCAGCGGGCGCAGCTCGTCGGGCAGCCCTTCGAGGTCCGGCCCTTCCCGCAGCAGCATGAAGACGGTCTCGACGGGGTTGGCGCCGTGGAAGGGGGCGTGCCCGGTGGCGGCGAAGACGAGCGTGGAGCCGAGCGAGAACACGTCGCTGGCGCCGGTGACGCTGCGGGAGTCCTTGGCCTGTTCGGGCGACATGTACGCGGGCGTGCCCACGGCGACGTTCGTCATGGTCAGCCGCGTGTTGGAGACGCCGGACGCGATGCCGAAGTCGATGACGCGCGGCCCGTCCTCGACGACGAGGACGTTGGACGGCTTGAGGTCACGGTGGACGAGGCCCGCGCCGTGGATGGACTCCAGGGCCTCGGCCACGCCCGCCGCCAGCCAGCGCACGGCCTGGGTGGGCAGCGGACCGTGTTCATTCACTATTTCCTCGAGCGAGGGCGCGGGGACGTACGCGGTGGCGAGCCAGGGCACGGCGGCCCGCGGATCGGCGTCCACCACCGCGGCGGTGTAGAAGCCGGACACGGCGCGGGCCGCCTCGACCTCGCGCGTGAAGCGGACGCGGAACAGCTGGTCCTCGGCGAGCTCGGTCCGTACCGTCTTGATCGCCACGCGCCGCCCCGACGCGGAACGCGCGAGATAGACCAGGCCCATGCCGCCGGCGCCCAGCCGGCCGAGGACCTCGAACGGCCCGATCCGCCTCGGATCGTGCTGCGTCAGCTGATCCACCACTTGCCCTGCCACCTCCCCGTACGCGGCCGCCGAAGAAGACAGCCCCGTGCAGCGTCTCACCACCCGAGCCGCTACGGCGGCACGCACCCTGATTCTTCCTGTCCGAGGCGGCCCTGGCGAACCCGGGGCGGGATCGGGGTGTCCCGGGGTGTCTCGGGGTTTCTCGGGGTTTTGCCGGACATGCGCCCACCCGTGCGCATGTCCGGTCGCTCAGTCCTGGAGGACGGCGAAGGTCGCCCCCTGGTTGTCCCGGAGGACCGCGGTCCGCCCGTAGGGGCTGTCGTGGGGCGGCAGCTGGACGCGTCCGCCGAGCCGGGTCACCGCCTGGGCCGTCGCGTCCGCGTCGGTGACCTCGAAGTAGACGAGGAAGTGCGGGGGCGTCTCGGGTCTGCTGTATCCGTCGGTGGCCGGGGACATCAGGCTGCGTCCGCCGATCGCGGTGTCGGGGCCGGCCGGGGCCCCGGCGGGCGACCAGGTGCGGAAGTCGGTGCCGCCGAGGTCGAGGTCGTGGCCGCCGTAGCCGAAGACGTGCTCGTAGAAGGGGTCGACGCGCGTCCTGTCCCGCGAGTACACCTCGCACCAGCAGTACGACCCGGGGCGCCGCCGCCTGCCGAAGCCCTGGTGGGTGCCGGCCTGCCAGAGCCCGAAGACGGCGCCTTCGGGGTCGGCGGCGAGCCCCATCGTCCCAAAGGACCCGACGGTCATGGGCTCGGTGACCATGGATCCGCCCGCCCCCTTGATCCGCCGGGCCAGGGCGGCTACGTCGGGGGTGGCCAGATACACCGTCCACACGGTGGGCATGCGGCCGTCGGCCTTGGCCGCGAGGGCGGCGACGGGCAGCCCTTCGCCGTAGGCCTGCGTGTAATGGGCGTACTGCGGGCCGGCGCCCTCGTCGAAGGTCCACCCGAAGAGCTCACCGTAGAAGCGCTTGCCGCCCTCGACGTCCGGGAGCATCGCGTCGGCCCAGCAGGGCACGCCCTGCGCGTATCCGCCCCCTGTCTCGTTTCCGCCCCCTGTGTCCTGCTCTGCGTAGTCCATGCCAGTCAAGCTAACCGCCCGCCACGGCGCCCGCAGCGCATGAATTCGAACGTCCGCCCTATTCCAAAAAGGTGCGTCTCCCCCGCCCTCCCGCGCCCCAACCCCATTTGCACTCGGCCGAATCGCGCTCCGATCACCCGTCGGTAAGCTGACGGCATGACAGGACAGGTACGTACCGTCGACGGCCGCGTGGCCGGTCGGCGCGGTCAGGCGACGCGTCAAAAGCTGCTCGACTGCCTCAGCGAGATGCTCAGCTCCTCGCCCTACCGGGACGTCAAAGTCATCGACGTCGCCCGCAAGGCCGGGACTTCACCCGCGACCTTCTACCAGTACTTCCCGGACGTCGAGGGCGCCGTCCTGGAGATCGCCGAGCAAATGGCCTCGGAGGGCGCCGAGTTGACCCAGCTGCTCGACGGCCGCTCGTGGGCCGGCAAGGCGGGCTGGCAGACCTCCCAGGACCTGGTCGAGGGCTTCTTGGACTTCTGGCGCAAGAACGACGCGATCCTGCGGGTGGTCGACCTCGGTGCCGCCGAGGGCGACAAGCGCTTCTACAAGCTCCGAATGAAGATCCTCAACTCGGTCAACAACTCCCTCGCGGACACCGTCAAGGAGCTGCAGGCCAAGGGCAAGGTCGACAAGGACATCAGCCCGGCGGCCATGGCGGGCTCCCTGGTCGCGATGCTCGCGGCGGTCGCCTCGCACCAGCGCGGCTTCCAGACGTGGGGCGTCAAGCAGAACGAACTGAAGCCGAATCTGGCGATGTTGGTACATTTGGGCGTCACCGGCAAGAAACCGGCGAAGTGACCGGCACAGCGGCCGGGCGGCTCCGCTCGCACATCGCCCGTTAGGGCACCCATCCCCCCAAGTCCTGTCAACCCGACGGCGGATCACCCCGGTGGTCCGCCGTCGCGGTATCCGCACCCGCCCCCCGCCAGGAATATTTGCGATCGTCATCGACTGAAGCCGTCGTTCGTGTGTTAGAAACGTTCCGGTCGACAACGCTGCACCTGGGGGTGGGGGCATGGGGGAACTTGCCGGCACGGAAGAGCCGTACGCCAAGACGCACGGCATCTCGCTCGCGACGCTCATCGGCGCGGACGAACTCTGCGTCGCCGTCTACCGCGCGGTGATCTCCGAACCGCAGTGGTCCGTGGCCCACGTCGCCGAGCGGCTCGGCGCCACGGAAGAGCGGGTACGGGAGTGCCTGGACCGCCTGGCGGAGCTGTCGATGCTCCATCTCCCCGAGGACGACGTGAGTCCCCTCCCCGTCCACCCCGAGGTCGGGTTCTCCGCCCACATACACCGGTGGGAGGCGCAGATCCACACCCAGCAGCTCGAACTGGCGGCGGTGCGGGCGGCCACCGCCGAACTGGCCGCCGCCTACGCGGCCCATCAGGCCAGCCGCAGCAACGCCGGCCTGGAGCGCCTCTACGGGGTCGACGAGGTGCGCGGTCGCCTCGCCGAGATGAGCCAGCTCGCGAAGACGGAACTGCTGGCGTTCGTGCCGGGCGGATCGATGAGCCCGGCGGCGCTGGACGCCAGCCGGCCGCTGGACGAGCGGAGCCTGGCCGCCGGGGTGCGGCTGAAGACGATCTACCTGGACAGCGTGCGCAACGACCGGGGGACCACGGAGTACGCCCGCTGGCTCTTCGAGCGGGGCGGTGAGGTCAGGACGCTCCCCTCACTTCCGCTGCGCATGCTGGTGGTCGACCGCACCAGCGCGGTGCTGCCCCTCGACCCGGAGAACTCCCGCCTGGGCGCCGTGGTCGTGCGCTCGTCGAGCGTGGTCGCCGCCCTGCTGGCACTGTTCGAGATGTCCTGGGACCGCGCCGTACCGCTGGGCGGACAGCAGGTCCCGGAGGAGACCGACGCCCCGAGCCCGCAGGAGGACGCCCTGCTCAAGCTGCTCGCCCAGGGACACACCGACGAGGTGGCCGCGCGCAAGCTCGGGCTCTCCCTGCGGACGGTGCGGCGGATGATGGCCAATGTGGCCGCCCGGCTCGGCGCCCGCAGCCGCTTCGAGGCCGGCGTCCTCGCGTCCCGGTGCGGGTGGCTCTGACCAGGGCCGCGGCGCCCGCCGGCCCCGGCGCGCGGCGTGCGCTCCGCCCCTGGGCCGCCGTCCGCTTCCTGCCACGGCCTCAAGCTGCCCGCGCATAATCCGCACGGCCCGTGATCGTCTCTGGGATTCTCCTCCTGTGTACGCCATTCACATCGAGGTGTCTCCCCCTGGCCCCGGTCCCGCCCTCTTCGGGCTGGAACAGCTGACCGCCGAGGCGTCCCGCGTACCCGGCTGCGTGGTGGAGCACTTCTACCAGCCGGCCCAACCCCATCGCGGACGCCTGGGCGTCCTCTTCGTGTCCGCCGCCTCCGCCGAGGCGGCGGGCAGTTGTGTTCTCGCGGCCGCCCGGACCTTGCTCCGTGAGCCGACCGACAAGACACAGGCCTCGCTCCGGATTCCGCCGCCCGGAATGCCCTCCCGCATGTGCCACGGTGTCGTTTCCGTGCCCGCCGGGGACCGCGAATAGCCCTGTCCCCTTGCTGCCTCTGCACCTTGGTGCCAGCCAACTCCCTTGAACGGTCGCTTTCCGGCCAGCGAATATGAACACGTCGCCGACACCGCAGTTCGGCCGCGCTGATCCACTCATCGCATTCAGGGGCACCAAGAATTCTCGGAGGCGTTTCAATGGGCCGCAGACTTCCCACCCTTATGGCCGCCTGTGCCATAGCACTCTCGGTCTTCGCCCTGGGTGGGTCCGAGCACCCCGCGCCGGCCCGCACCCTCGCCGACAGCACGACCGCGTCGCCGCTCACCTGGGGCTGGGACTGAGCGCGGGCGAGCACGGGGCCCGACCGGCCAAGACCGTTGTTCCAGCTGTTCCACCAGTACAGAGCGTCCAAGGAGGACACGTGAGCGCGCAAACGACGGAGAAAGTCTCCCTCTCGGCCCCCGGTACCTGGCGTGACCCGGACTCGCACTTCGAGATCGCGCTGACGCACCCGTGGTACCGGATGCTGCTCCAGCTGACCGACGTCATGCAGCGGGCCACGGCGGAATTCTGGGCTCAGCGGAACGTCCGTGCGGCCTATCTCCCCGTGACGACCGGGTCCATATCCAGCCCCATGGGCCTCGGCAGCGACTCGTCGCCGGTCCGCATCGAACTGGAGGGCGTGCCCACCTATCTGGCCGATTCCATGCAGTTCCTCCTGGAATACGGATGCAGAATGTGGGAGCAGGGCTGCTATTACGTCATGCCCTCGTTCCGCGGCGAGGCACCGGACTCCACGCACCTGTGCCAGTTCTACCACTCGGAAGCCGAGCTTCCGGGCGATGTGGACGCGGTGATGGAGACCGTGGAGGCGTATGTACGCCACCTCGCCGGCGCCTTTCTCAAGGAAATGGGGCCGACGATCGCCGAAGTGGCGGGAGACACCGCACACATCGAGCGGATGCTGTCCCTCGGCGCTTTCCCCCGCGTCTCCTTCTCCGACGCCGTCACACTCCTCGGTGATTCGCCGGAATACGTGACGGAATTGGCGGAAGGCGCCAGGGGCCTGACCCGCAAGGCCGAGCATGCCCTGATGGACAAGTACGGCGAGTTCGTCTGGGTGACCCAGTTCGATCACCTCTCCGTCCCCTTCTACCAGGCCTTCGAGCCGGGCGACCCCTCCCGCGCCCGCAACGGCGACCTGCTGTTCGGCGTGGGGGAGACGGTCGGCTGCGGCGAGCGCCACACCACCGCCGAGGAGGCCCGCGAGGCGCTGGCCATGCACATGGTCCCCGAAGAGGACTACTCCTGGTACCTGCGGATGCGGGAGCTGCGTCCGATGAAGACCTCCGGCTTCGGCCTGGGTGTCGAGCGCTTCTTCCTGTGGCTGCTGAAGCACGACGAGATCCGCGACCTGCAGATGCTGCACCGGGTGAACGGCCGGCAGATCAACCCCTGACGGCGAACCGGCAGTCGCGGGCCGCGGCCCGCAGTCACCCCAGGAGAGTGCACCATCGACGTCGTCCTCGTGTCCGGCCTCGGGCCGACACTGAAGAATTCCGACTACCTCGCGGGCAGCATGCTCGACCGCCAGCACGGGGCGCAGAACACGGCGAAGTACCTGCGGGGCACCCGACTCGAGCAGTTCGGCCTCGACCGGCTCGGCTTCCGGCACAACGGCGCCGACTACCCCTTGCTGCGCCCCCGTTACTACAACGTCCCCCACCTGACGACCTTCGCCGTCCAGGAGATCCTGGAGCGGGCCGGGCACCGCACCGACACCTACGACACCACCAACCTGTGGGCACAGGGCGCTGTCTCCCCCGCGCCCCAGGGGTCGTACCGGGCGGCCCTCCTGTCGACCAGCTTCATCTGGACCGAGCGCGACCTGCGGCATGCCGTCCACTGGATCGCCGAGACGTATCCGGGCATCCCCATCATCCTCGGCGGCCAGTACAGCAACCTCAAGTACGGCTCCCTGATGCGGGCGATCCCCGAGATCGACTACATCGTCCGCGGTGACGGGGAAGAGGCGCTGCCCGCCCTGCTGGACATGCTGGAGAACGGCGGATCACCGGAGGCGGTCCCCAATCTCGTCTACCGGCACTCCCGCGAGCTGCTCGGCCACCGGATGAGCCCCTTCCGCTACCTGGACCTCGACGCGTTCCCCTCCCCCATGCCGAAGGGCAAGTGGCGCGTCATTCCCTACGAGTCCATGCGGGGCTGTCCGTTCAGCTGCAAGTTCTGCTCCTTCCCCGCGGCCAGTCCCAAGTGGCGCTACAAATCCGCCCAGAAGATCGCGGACGACTGGCGGCGCTACGCGGAGGAGAGCGGGGCCTCGTACATCTCCGCCATGGACAGCACGTTCACGGTGCCCCCGACCCGGCTGCGGGAGCTGCTGAAGCTCCTGCCCGACGTCGGCATCGGCTGGGAGGCGTACAGCAGGGCGAACGTGCTCAAGTCGGCCGAGCTGATCGACGCGATCGCGGCGACCCACTGCCAGTTCCTGTCCATCGGCTTCGAGTCGATGAGCGACAGCACGCTGCGCCACATGAACAAGAAGGTCACGAGGAAGGACAACCTGCGCGCCTTCCGCCTCCTGAACGAAGGCGGCCTCGGCTACCGCTGCTCCTTCATGGCCGGCTACCCGGGGGAGACGCCCGCGGACTTCTCCGAGACGCGGGACTTCCTGTCACAGGAGTACGCGGGGCACTTCATGCTCAGCGTGTTCAGCATCTCCGACGAGACCATGCCGCTGTGGGAGGACAAGGAGGCGCTGCGCATCGAGGTGCACGACCCGGAGGACCCGGACTACTCCTGGTCGCACATCGGCATGGACGTGCACACCGCCCGCTCGCTGAACCACACGACCCTCGACCTGGTCCGCCGCGTCAACGACCGTGCGGTGCTGCGCCTTTGGCAGGCCGACTACCAGCACCTGCTCATGCCGCAGCTGGGCCGCTGGGAGAACATCGCGGTCGAGAAGGCCGTGGAGCGCATCGGCATGGCGCCGCGCGACTACACCGACGCCGGCGCGGCGGTGGCCTACATCCAGCAGCAGCTCGACGTCCTCGCGCGGTACGGCGTCTCCCTCTACCCGGACACCGGCGCCTTCACCGACCAGCCGCTCTTCCACTTCTGAGAAGGTCCTGAGCCTGTCATGAGCAGCATGAAGACACTGCGCCTGCTGCCCGCCCCGGCACGGCGGCTGATCGCGATCAACGCGGTCAACGCGGCGGGCACCGGCCTCGTCGTGCCCCTCCTGGTCGTGTACCTCCACGAGATGCGGGGCCTGTCGTTGGCGACGGCGACGGGCGCGGTCGCGGCGACCTCGCTGGGAGCGCTGGTCGGCGGGCCGCTCGCCGGGTGGGTCTCGGACCGCTTCGGCCGGGCCCCGGCGGTCTGGGCGGCACTCGTGTGCGCGGCGCTGGGAGCCGTCGGCTTCGTGGTGTCCGGCACGCCCGAGGCGGCTCTGGCGTCCGGGCTCGTCCAGGGCCTGGGCATCGGGGGCGCGATCACCTGGAACGCGCTGATCGCCGACCAGGTCCCCCGGGAGCACTGGTCGGTGGTCTTCTCGACCGACTTCGCGGTGGTCAACGCGGTGATGGGCCTCGGCGGCCTGGTCGGCGGCCTGGTGGCGGGGCTGACCGACTCCCTCCTGGTCTTCCAGCTGCTGTACGGGCTCGACGCGCTCTCCTTCCTCGCGACCGGGTTCCTGGTCTCCCGGCAGCTGCGGGGCACGGGTCGGACGCGGGAGGAGACGGGCGGGGAGCGGAACACCCAAGCGGCCCGGGCGGCCCAGGCAGGCCCTGCGCCCGCCTCCTACCGTGCCGTCCTGCGCAACCGCAAGCTGGTCGCCCTGCTGCTCGTCGTCCTGACCCTGTTCACGCTCGGGTACTCGCAGCTGAACTCCGGCATGCCCGCGATCCTGCTGGCCGACAGCACGCTGGGCCCCACCGCGCTCGGCGTGATGTTCGCCGTGAACACCGGTGCGGTGGTGCTCGTCCAGGTCACGCTCATGCACCGGTTCAAGGACCTCACCCCGCGTACGGCGCTGGCGCTGCTCGCCGGGAGCTGGGCGTTCTTCTGGCTCCTGATCCTCGCGGTCACCGGGATCGGCGGCGGCGCGTACGCCCTGCTCACCGGGGCGGCGGCGATGGCCGTCTTCGCCGTCGGCGAGTCCCTGCTGGCCGCGACCGGCCCGACGCTGGTCAACAGCTGGGCGGACGACTCCAACCGCGGCCGCTACAACGCCGCCTACGGGTTCGTGTGTTCGCTCGGTTTCACCGTCGGACCGCTGCTGTCGGGCCGGCTGGTGGAGGACGGGCACGTGGTGCTGGTGACCGTGGGGGCCGCGCTGGCCCTGGCCGCGCTGGGGCTCGTCCTGCGCGGGTCGCACCTCCTGCCGTCCACTCCCCTGTCCGGACTCGATGACGAGCCCCGGCCGGTCGTGGAGCCGGCCGAGTCCTGACCCGCTCCCCCCTCCGTGTCCGCGTACCCCCGTACCCGCGTACCCGCACGTTTTTCAAGCACAAGGAGACCGCCGATGAGCACCAAGATCCTCGTCTGCCGCTGGGACCCGTACATCCTCTCCGCCCTGCGTGAGGAGGGAGCGGAAGTGGCGCTGCTCTTCGACACGTTCGAGGCCGCCCACTTCCATGTCGACGAGGAGGTCCTGAAGACCCTGCCGTACGTCTTCCGCATCAACAGCTTCGACGACATGGACGAACTGGGCCAGGTCGCCACGGAGCTGAAGGGCGACGGCTGGATCCCGGACCGGGTGGTGAGCCTCTCCGAGTTCAGCCAGTTCGGCGCCGGATACCTCGCCCAGCTCCTGGGCTGCCCGCAGCCCACCCTGGAGATGGCCCTCAAGACCCGCGACAAGCGGGCGATGAAGCAGGCCGTGCGCGCGGCCGGCGTCGCCGTCACGGACTTCGTCCCGCTGCGCACCTCCGAGGTGGCGCGGGGCGTGCGCCGCACCGCCGACGAGCTGGGCTTCCCCGTCGTCGTCAAGCCCGCCGCCGGACTCGGCACGCTGGGCACGAGCTGGGTGCACTCCGAGGAGGCGCTGAGCACCCTGCTCCAGGAGGCGGGCGGCGACAACACCGAGCACTTCCTGCTGGCCGAACAGCCGGTGCGGGGCGACGAGTTCCACGTGGACGCCATCTGGGTCGACGGGGTCTGCAAGGCGCTCGGCATCATGCGCTACCTGCGGCCGCGCCTCGCGATCGAGACGGCCGGGGTGGGCAACGGCTCCGTCCTGCTGCCGCGCGAGGAGTGGGCCGAACTCTACGCCGACGTGGAGGACATGCACCGGCGCGTGAACGGCGCGCTCGGCATCCGGGACGGCATCACCCACCTGGAGTTCTTCAAGGAGCCCGGTGAGCGGCGCATCGTCTTCTCGGAGATCGCCAGCCGGTTCGCCGGGGGCGGGATCACCCAGACCTGGCGCGCCCTCGGCGACGACCTGCGCATCGCGTGGATCAAGTCGGTCGTCGACCCGGGCCGGGCGGCCCCGTACGCGGACGGCGAGCCCAGCCGCTACGTGGGCTGGATCAACCTCGCCCCGAGCGAGGAGGGCAAGATCGTCGCCGAGCCGTCCCAGGCCGACATCGACGCCTTCGACTACGTCCTGGAGACGGTCCGCCAGCACGGTGTGGGCGACGAGTACGGCGAGCCGCACCCCTCCGCCTGGTGCCTCTTCCTCATCTACGGAGCCGACTCCCTGGAGCAGTTCGAGGAGCGGGGCCAAGAGTTGGAGAAGGCCCTGAACGGCAGCTTCCGCACCGAGCGGGCCTCGGCCTGACCACCGCCGCCCCCGGGGCCCGGCCTCGCCGGGACGGCAGCAGCAATCCGCACCCTCTCAAGTCACCTGCGAGCGAGGAACACCATGACCGAACTTCAGTACGACCAGGCAGTCAAGGGCTACTTCTCCGAGAAGGCGGAGGCCTACGACGACGTGGACCTCCAGCCCTACTGGATGCTCTCCGACCGCCTGCTCGCGACGGCCCTGCGCGAGGACGTGCTGGCGCGCCTGCCCGAGGACTTCGCGTTCCTCGACGCGGGCGGCGGCACCGGCCGCTGGACCTCGTTCTTCGCGGAGGAGGCGCCCAAGAGCACGGGCGTGCTGTTCGACCTCACCCGCGAGATGATCCAGGTCGCCGAGGCCAAGGCCGAGCGCCGGGGCTTCGCGGACCGCGTCGAGTTCCGGCAGGGCGACCTGGCCGAGGTCGGCCAGGCCCTGCAGGGGCGCAGCTTCGACCTGGCGTTCAACTTCCACAACGTCCTGGGCTTCGTCGCCGACCCCGAGCAGACGATCAAGGACGTGGCCGCGCTGCTGAAGCCCGGCGGTCTGCTGGTGTCGTTCCTGCCCAGCGTCTGGCACGCGGCGTTCTTCAACGTCGGCATCGGGCGCCTCGACGAGGCGGAGAAGGCGCTGGCCGGCCGGGGCCGCTTCACCGACACCATGCCGGACATGCACCTCTACGACGTCGAGCGCATCGAGAAGATGCACGCCGCCGCGGGCCTGGAGCTGGACGTCCTCAGCGGCTTCCCGAACCTGATCTACCCCGGCTACCAGGAGACCCAGCTGCACGGCTCCACGGACCAGCTCGTGGACATCCTGGCGGGCGAGAACTTCGACCGGATCTTCGCCATGGAGAACAAGGTCCGCTCGGCCCCCGGGATCGCGGGCCGCGGCAACAACCTCTTCACCGTCGCCCGCCGCCCGGCCTGATGACCGCGGCCCAGACCGCGTCCGCGGACCCGTCGTCGTCCGTGGACCTGATGGCGGACTCCTTCGCACGCGACCCGCACCCGCAGTACGCCGTGCTGCGCCGCACCGCCCCCGTGTGGTGGGACGCGGCGACGGCCTGCTGGTACGTCACCGCGTACGAGGACGTCAACACGCTCCTGAGGGACGGCCGGCTGTCCGCGCGGATCGGCGCCGCCTTCCTCGGCGACCACGACCCGGCGACGCTGGAGGAGGTCGCCGACGTCACGCGGTTCTTCGACGCCTGGCCGATGTTCACCGACCCGCCGGACCACACCGCCGTGCGCTCCGCGGTCGGCCCGTCCTACCGCCCGGCCGTCGTACGCCCCTTGCGTACGGCGATCGCCGAGCGGGCGGACGCGCTCCTGAAGCCGCTGGACCCGGCGTCCGCCGATCTCCTCGCGGACTTCGTGCAACCGCTCGCGGTCGGTGTGACCTGCGATCTGCTGGGCATCGCGGCCGAGCACCGGGACGATCTGCTGGCCTGGTCGGCGGACATCATCGGTTTCATCGGGGTGCCCCGGCTCGACCCGGGCCGGGCCCCCCGGGCGCGGCACGCCATCTCCCGGTTGCGGGAGCACATCACCTCCGTGACGCTGCCCGACGCGCGGGCGGGCCGGGGCCCCGCCCAGCTCGCGGCGTTCCTGAGGATCGACGAGGACCGGGCGGTCGCCCTGTTCGCGCAGATCCTCACCGGTGGCATCGAGCCCGTGGTGGCCTGCCTGGGGTCGGCGCTCACGCACCTGCTCGGCCCGCGGCGGCCGCTGCTCGACCAGGTCCGGCGCGGGGAGCTGGACGTCACCCGGCTCGTGGAGGAGGCGCTGCGGCTCGAAGCGCCCTTCCACTTCGTGCCGAGGACCGCGGTGCGGCCCGTCGAGGTGCGGGGGCGGGTGATCGAGGCGGGGCAGCGGGTGGCGCTGGTCGTCGCGGCCGCCAACCGGGACCCGGAGGTGTTCGCCGAGCCGGACCGCTTCCGCCTGCCCCCGCCGGACCAGGGCGACCGCCCGCAGCTGGCGTTCGGGGCCGGGCACCACTTCTGTCTGGGGGCGGGCCTGGCACGGCTGACCCTGGCCGAGGCGATCCGCGCGGTGGCCGACTGGGTCGGGTCCGGCGAGGTCGGCGAGGTCGGCGCGGAGCGGGCACCGGCCTTCGGGCACACCGTGTGGCGTCGTATGGGAGTGGGGTACTGATCCGGTGCTGTGGACTCCGCGCATGGAATGGGACGCGCTGCCCGGCGGGCTGCGCCGACGCGTCGAGGAGCGTCTCGGCTCGCCGGTGCTGCGCGTGGACGCGATCACCGGGGGCTTCTCGGCGGGCTTCGCGGGCATCGTCCGCACCGCCCGGCGGTCCCTGTTCGTCAAGGCCACCTCGGAGGCGGTGAACAGCCACGGCCGGGGTCTCTACCGCCAGGAGTGGCTCGCCTGTGAGCACCTGGCGAAGGACGCCCTGGACCCCGGCTTCGCCTGGGCGTTCGACTGGGACGACTGGACGGTGCTCGCCTTCCGGGCCGTCGACGGCCGCATCTGCTCCCCCGAGTGGCCGGCCGGGCAGCTGGCGGAGGTGCTGCGGCACCTGGGCGCGCACAGGACGGCGGCGCCGCCCGGGCTGCCGCCGCTGGACGCCTACTTCGGGGACGCGTTCGCCGCCTGGGCCGCCCTCGACGTGGACCCCTCCTTCGACGCCTGGCCCACCGACGACACGGGCGGCGCCCTGCTCCCCGTACGGGAGTGGGTGGCCCTGTCGGAACACGCCCGCGGCGCCTTCGCGGGCGACGAACTGCTCCACGCCGATCTGCGCGCCGACAACATCCTGTGGACCGGCGGCGCCCCGGTGGTCGTCGACTGGGCGTACGCCTGCCGCGGCGCGGCGGTGTTCGATCCGCTGTACCTGCTCCTGGAGGTGGCCTGCCGGTGGGCGGCGCCGCCTCAGGAGGCGCTGGCCGGGGTGCTGAAGGAGTACGGCCGCTCCGCCGAGGACGCCACCGCCCTGCTCGCGGTCTTCGCCGGATGGTTCACCTGGATGTCCCGGATGCCTCCCCCGCCGGGGCTGCCGACGCTGCGGGCGTTCCAGCGCGGCATGGCGGACGCGGCACTCGGCTGGTTCGCCCTCCGGACGGGGCGCACCCATGGATCACGACAGCACGGAAGGACGACACTGACATGACGGAGACCGCCCCGGGGCCGGCGCCCACCCTCGATCCCGGGATACGGGAGCGGCTGTTCGACACCGCGAGTTCCGTCGGGGACAGCCCCGCGACCCGCGACGTGGTCCTCGGGTTCCTGGAGACGCTGACCGGGCGCGGCTACCGGCTGACGCCACCGGTCTCCCTCGTCGAGGCCGACGCCACCGTCGCCTTCGTCAACGCCACCGTCACGCCGTACAAGGACACCCTCGCGGCCGGCCGCAGCATCGGCCGGATCTGCCACTACCAGCCGTGTTTCCGCGCCCACGGCGAACACCCCTGGCTGTTCGCCTTCGGTATGACCGGCCTGCTCGCCGACATCGACAGCGACGACGACCTGCGGCGCGTCACGGTGGACAGCCACCTCGCCACCCTCGCCGCGCTCCCCGACCACCGCGCCGACCGCCTCCACGTCCTCGTCGACTCCCAGGACGCGGACCTGGCCGAGCAGGTGGCGGCGGCCGTCGCCGAGCACGGCGGCCGGCTCCACGTGCTCGACGCCCCCCAGGTGTCCACCCGCTGGGAGTACGGCGAGGGCTACGCCCTGCGCGGCCGCGGCATCACCTACTACTACCGGCGCCCCGATGTCGGCTGTGCCACGGAGTGCCGGCCCGACTGCCGGTGCGCACGCTGGCAGCCGCTGTCCAACCTGATCCTCGTCGAGGCCGCCGAGCGCCGCTACGCCGAGGTCGGGTTCGGCGTGGAGATCACCGCCGCGATCCCCTTCGGCCCGAACGCCTACTCCCTGCCCGAGATCGCCGGGCGCGTCGAGGCCGCCGAGGAGGCGGGCCTGACCCGGGAGCAGGCGGCCGACGCCGTCAACCTCTACCGGGCGCTCGCCCTGCTGATCGAGAACGGCGCCCGCCCGGCGGGCAAGGGGCCGGGCTCCGTCGTACGCAAGTTCGTGCTGCGGCTCATGGAGCTGCTCGCGCCCTTGACCGCCCGGCAGGCCGAGGCGCTCCTCGGCCGGTTCGGTGCATCCGCCGACTTCCGTGCCGCGCTGAGCGCCGAGGCGGAGCGCCGGGCCCGCGTCATGGCGCGCAACCTCAGGACGGCGGCGGCCGTACTGGACCGGAACCCGCGCACCCCCGACGCCGATCTCCGCGCCACCTACGGCCTCTCCGAGGCCCAGACGCGCACCCTGCGCGAGGCGCGGCTGCGCCCGCCGCGGCTGCGCGAGGGCGACGCGGTCACCGTGGTGTCGCCGTCGTGGCAGGGAGCGGCGGTCTTCCCCGACCGCGCCGCCCGGGGCCTGCAGGACCTGTCCGCCCGCACGGGCCTGCGGGTGTCCCAGGCGCCGCCCGTGGCCGGGCCCGAGCCGGGGTCGCGGCACGCGCGGGCGCGGGAGTTCAACGCGGCGCTGCGGGACCCGGACGTCAAGGGCGTCCTGTGGATGATCGGCGGCCTCAACGCCACGGAGCTGCTCGACCTGATCGACTACGACGCGTTCGCCGCGCACCCCAAGGTCCTGTGCGGCTACTCCGACGCCACCGTGCTGCACCACGCGCTGTACGCCCGCACCGGAGCGACCACGTTCTACGGACCGGCCGTCCTGTCGGAGTTCGCCGAGACCGGGGGGACGCCGGAGTTCACGCTGCGCTCGTTCCTCGACGTCACCACGCGCGGCTGGACCGGGTCGTTCCCCCGCTCCCCCGAGGTGCTCGACGAGTTCGTGGACTGGGCGGGCGAGGACCGGGCGCGGGTGGCCGAAGCGGCGCCCGCGCGGACCGTGCTGCGGCCCGGCACGGGCCAGGGACCGCTGCTGGCCGGTTGCGTCCCGAGCCTCCTGCAGCTCCTCGGCACCCCCTGGCTGCCCGATTACGCGGGGCACGTACTGGCGTTGGAACTCACCACCGACGACGGCTACGGTCCCGCGCACGCCGCCCGTGACCTGTGGCAGATGCGCCACGCGGGGCTGCTCGACCGGGCCGCCGGGCTCGTCCTCGGCAGGCCCCGGCTCTGGACGGCCGAGCAGCGGGCGCAGCTGGACCGCGCGCTGCTGGAGGTCTGTCACGGACTCGCCTTCCCGATCGTGACGGAGTTCGAGTTCGGGCACACCGATCCCGTCCTGACCCTGCCGGTCGGTGTCCCCGTCGAACTGGACGGGGACGACCTGCGCCTGCTGGAACCGGCTGTCCGCTGACCGAAGGAGGAGAACTCATGCGTCTGTCGTCCGTCGGCACCAAGCTGGCCGGCCTCTCCGGTCTGCGGAGCATCATGGAGGACGTCGCCTCCAGCACCGCGGGCTCGGCGGAGGGGGAGTGGCTGAACCTGAGCGTGGGGAACCCCGCCGTGATCCCCGAGGCCCGGGAGATGTGGCGGGAGGCTCTGTCGACGGCGCTGGCGCAGGACTTCGACCAGGTCAGCTGCCGCTACGGCGCCTCCCGAGGGAACGCCGCGCTCGTGGCGGCCATAGCCGACTACTTCCGCGCGGCGTACGGCTGGGATCTCGGCCCGGAGAACATCGTCGTCGGCCCGGGCAGCCAGATGGTGTGCTTCGCGGCGGCGGCGCTGTTCGCGGGGCCGGGCACGACCGCCGACTCCGGTTCCGGTTCCGGTGCCGAGGTGATGCGCCGCCTGGTGCTGCCCCTGACTCCGGACTACACCGGTTATCAGGGCCTGTGCATGCACGAGGACGGCGTGGTGGGCCTCGCGCCCCGGGTCGGGACGGAGGGAACCCATCGGTTCCGCTACTCCCTGGATCTCGACGCCCTCGCGCGCCGGCGGGACATCGGGATGCTGCTCATCTCCAGCCCCGGCAACCCCACCGGCAGATCCATCGACCAGGCCGATCTGGACGGCCTGATCGCCGTCGCCGCGGAACGCGACGTACCGCTCTTCGTCGACCACGCCTACGGCGCTCCGTTCCCGAGGATCGCCGACGTACGGGTCGAGCCGGTGTGGCACGAGAACGTCGTCAACTGCTTCTCCGTCTCGAAGGCCGGGCTCCCCGGTGAACGGGTCGGCTTCGCGATCGGCTCACCCCGGTACGTGGGCGCGCTGGCGGCCTTCATGTCCAACTCCGTGCTGCACGCGCCGCAGCTGCCCCAGGCCGCCGTGGCGCACGTGCTGCGCAGCGGGCGGCTGGACGAGGTCACGCGGGAGGCCATCGCCCCGCACTACCGCGAGAAGAAGCGGTTCATGGCCGAACTGCTCGAAGAGCAGCTGCCGAGCGGCCTGAACTGGCGGCTGCACTCCGGGGCCGGGGGGATGTTCGCCTGGGTGTGGATCGACCATCCGTGGTTCGACGACATGGAGCTGTACCGGCGCCTCAAGGAGAAGCGGGTTTTCGTCGTCCCCGGCCGGCACTTCTTCGTGGGCGCACCGTCCGACCCCCTCCCGGAGGGCCACGCCACGCGCTGCTTCCGCATGAGCGTGAGCGCCCCCGAGAAGGTGATCGTCGAAGGCGTGCAGCGCCTGGCGGACACGCTGGAGGAGATGCGCGCGGAGGCGGGCGACGCCTGAGGCCGGGCTTCGCGGGGTGTCTCCTGTGCTTCGCGGAACCCGGACGGGGGCCTACGGGGCCGGGGCCGCCACCCCCTCGGCGCCGAACAGCTCCGCCCGGTCGGCCGCACGCGACCGGAGGCGGTGCGGGGGTCCGAAGAGCAGCTCGTCCCCGGCCGCGCGCTTGAAGTACAGGTGCGCCTCGTGCTCCCACGTGAAGCCGATGCCGCCGTGCAGCTGCACGGCCTCCGAGGCGGCGAGACGCAGCGCGTCGAGCCCTTGCGCGAGCGCGAGCCCGCCGGCCCGCTCGACGCCCCGCCCCGTTGGCCCGGCGGCCTGCGCCCCCGCCGCCCACGCCGCGTAGGAGGCGGCCGAGCGGGCGGCCTGGACCTGCACGTACACCTCGGCGAGGCGGTGCTTCACGGCCTGGAAGGAGCCGATCGGCCGCCCGAACTGTTCCCGTCGGCGCACGTGGTCCAGGGTGCGCTCCAGCGCGCGCTCGGCCGCCCCGACGGCCTCGGCGGCCAGGACGGTGGCGGCGGCGTCCCCGACGACGGCGAGCACACCCGGTACGTCACCGTCGTCGTCCCCCAGCAACTCGGCGGGCACGTCCCGCAGTTCGACGCGCGCCTGGGCGCGGGTCTCGTCCAGTGAGATCCGGCGCGTCCGTGCCATGCCGGGCGCCCCTTCCCGTACGAGGAAGAGGAGCGTCCGGGACCGGGCGAAGCCGCCCGCGTGCGCGGCGACGACCAGCAGCCCCGCGCTGTGCCCGTCGAGCACCTGCTCGGCCTGCCCGTACAGCCGCCACCGCCCGTCGCGGATCCGGGCCTGGACACCGCCCGCGCGGCCGCCGCCCGCCCAGTCGCCGCGGTTGTCGCCGACGAGGCCGAGCGCGGTCGCGTGCCGGGCGCCGGGCACGGCGAGGGTCGCGGTCAGCTCGCCCGCCGCGATCCGGGGCAGCAGCGCGGCGCGCTGCTCGTCGGTGCCGAGGGCGAGGACGAGCGGGGCGGCGAGGACGGCGGTGGCGAACAGCGGCGACGGAGCCAGGGCGCGCCCCATCTCCTCGCCGGCAAGAGCGAGTTCCGCCACCGCGCAGCCCACGCCGCCGTACGCCTCCGGGAGCGCGAGGCCGGGCAGACCGAGCTGTTCGGCGAGGGCGGCCCACAGGGCGGCGTCATGACCGGCGGGGGTGCGCACGGCGGCCTTGACCTCGTCGGGGCCGCAGCGTTCGGCGAGGAGGTCGCGAAGGGTGCGGCGGATCTCGTCCTGCTCGGCGCTGAAAGCGGCGTCCATCGGCGGGCTCCTCCCCGGGCCCGGCAGCGACCGGACCGCGACTGACGGGCATCTGCCGGGATGCCCGACGGTGGAACTGACGGCGCGTCATATTAGGACCGCGCCGCCCAGTTGCCCAGAGCGGCGGCCCATCGACCGCCGACGGCACCCTCCTCCCGAAAGCCGTATCTGATGTACCGTCAGGTTTATGGCCACCACCCTCCGCCGCTCCACCTCCCGCAAGGTCGCCGCCGTCGGGGTCGCCCTCTCGGACTGCGGCCGGGTCGAGGAGGCCACCCCCTACGCCCTGCACGCCCAGGCGGCCCGCCGCGCCCTCGCCGACTGCGGCCTGGGCCGCGAGGTCGTCGACGGCGTCGCCTCGGCGGGGCTCGGCACCCTGGCGCCCGTGGAGGTCGCCGAGTACCTCGGCCTGGCACCCCGCTGGGTGGACTCCACCTCGGTGGGCGGCGCCACCTGGGAGGTCATGGCGGCGCACGCGGCGGACGCGATAGCGGCGGGGCGGGCGAACGCCGTCCTCCTCGTGTACGGCTCGACGGCCCGCGCGGACATCAAGGCGGGGCGCCGCACGTCGAACCTCTCCTTCGGCGCGCGCGGCCCCTCGCAGTTCGAGGTCCCCTACGGGCACTCCCTGATCGCCAAGTACGCGATGGCCGCGCGCCGCCACCTGCACCAGTACGGGACGACCCTGGAGCAGCTCGCCTCGGTGGCCGTGCAGGCGCGGGCCAACGCGGCGACCAACCCGGACGCGATGTTCCGCGACCCGATCACGGTGGACGACGTCCTGGCCGGCCCGGTGATCGCGGACCCGTTCACCAAACTGCACTGCTGCGTACGGTCCGACGGCGGCTGCGCGGTGCTGCTCGCCGCGGAGGAGTACGTGGCGGACTGCGCGTCCGAGCCGGTGTGGATCCTCGGCACCGGCGAGCACGTCTCCCACACGACGATGTCCGAGTGGGCCGACTTCACGGTCTCCCCGGCGGCGGTCAGCGGCGCCCTCGCCTTCGCACGGGCGGGCGTACGGCCGCGGGACGTGGACGTGGCCCAGATCTACGACGCCTTCACGTACATGACGCTGGTGACGCTGGAGGACCTCGGTTTCTGCGCCAAGGGCGAGGGCGGGGCGTTCGTGGAGAACGGCCGCCTGCTGCGTACCGGCGCCCTGCCGACCAACACCGACGGCGGCGGCCTGTCCGCCCAGCATCCGGGCATGCGGGGCCTGTTCCTCCTGGTCGAGGCGGTACGACAGCTCCGCGGCGACGCGGGCGCCGGCCAGGTCCGACGCCCCGACGGCACCCTCCCGGAGGTGGCGGTGGCCTCGGGGACGGGCGGCTGGTTCTGCTCGTCGGGCACGGTGGTGCTGGGGCGGGGGTGAGGCGACGGGGGTTCCGCCCCACTTGCCGCCCGGCACTCGCCGCCCTTCGCCCCGCGTCTCGCGCCCCGCGCCCCGCGCCCCGCGCCCCTCACCCCGCGTCTCGCGCCCCTCACCCCGCGTCTCGCGCCCCGCGTCTCGCGCCCCGCGTCTCGCGCCCCGCGTCTCGCGCCCCGCGTCTCGCGCCCCGCGTCTGGCGCCCCTCGCCCCGCGTCTCGCGTCACAATCGGCGTATGAGCACTTCCGGAGCAGGATCGTCGCGGGGCTCCGCGCAGGGGGCCGCGCCCCATTTGTTCGATGGCCAGGGGAGCGCGCCTTCGGCGGCCGCGTTCCAGGAGTTGCTGCGGGGCCGGCGCGTCTGGGACGTCGACTTGCCGGCGTTCGACCCGGGCGCGGCGCCCGCCGCGCCGCTGCCCCTCTTCCGCGCGTGGTTCGCGGAGGCGGTGGCCGCCGGACAGGCCGAGCCGCACACCATGGGCCTGGCGACGGTCGCCGAGGACGGCGGTCCCGACGTGCGCACCGTGATGCTGCACGGCGCCGACGACCACGGCTGGCACTTCGCCTCGCACGCCGGCAGCGCGAAGGGCCGCCAGCTCGCCGCCCGCCCGGAGGCCGCCCTGCACTTCTACTGGGCCTCGCAGGGCCGCCAGATCCGGATCAGGGGCAGGGTCACCACGGCCCCGCACGCCGAGAGCCTCGCCGATCTGCACGCCCGCTCGACCGGCGCGTTGGCCGCCGCCCTGGTGGGCCGGCAGAGCGACGTCCTGCGTACGTACGCGGACTTGGAGCACGCCTCCGACGCCGCCTGGGAGCGCGCGCGGGCGGAACCGGACGCGGACGCGCCGACGTGGACGCTGTATGCGCTGGACCCCCTGGAGGCGGAGTTCTTCCAGGGGGACGCACGGCGCCGGCACGTGCGCCTGCGCTACCGCAGGGCGCGGACCGACGACAGCTGGACCCGGGAGCTGCTCTGGCCGTAGAGCCGCAGAGCCATGCCGCATCCGTAGCCGCATCCGTACTCGTGGCCGAAGCCGGGCGGTCGGACGGCGCGCGCTCCCGTCTCAGCGGCCGAAGTCGTACTGCGCGAAGTCCCGCACGGGCCGGTATCCGATCCGCTGATAGAGCCCGTTGCTGGTCGGGTTGGCGAGGTCCGTGAAGAGCAGGACCTCGTCGGCGCCCGCGTCGAGGGCGGCGCGGGTGACGGCGACCGTCGCGGCACCGCCGTAGCCGCGGCCGCGCAGGGCGGCCGGGGTGTAGACGGGGGCGACGCGGACCTGCCCGGCGGTCCGGCGGGTGACGCCGGCCATCGCGGCGGGCGTGCCGTCGGGGGTCTCCCAGAGGATGACGCCTCCGTAGGCGAGACGGGCGCTCACCCAGGCGCCGGAGTCCATGGCGGGCGGCTCGCCGACGGCCTCGCCGAACTCCCGGTGCCATCGCGCCAACAGCTCCCGGTCGCGTTCGCCGGCGACCCTGGCACGGCCGGGCGGCGCGGGCTCGGGCGGGGTGAGAGTGCCGAGCCGGTAGAGCCGCTGGCGGAAGCCGGGCGTCGCGGTGGCGCCCGTGTGCTTCGCCCAGGCCTGGGCGAAGGCCCGCGCGGTGTCCTGGTCGGCACCGACGCCCGGCAGGTCGCCGGTGACGTCGGCGAGCTGCCGGGCGAGGGCGTCGGCGGCTTCGACGGTGACGGGGCTGACCATCAGCCGGTGCGGCGGCGTACGGAGGAAGGCGCCCTGGACGCGGCCCGCGTCATCGGCGTACGTACCGAAGAGGGGCGCCTCTCCCCCGTACGCCCGGAGCCCCGACTCGCGCAGGGTGTCGGTGACGCTCAGGAGGGCGGTGTGCAGGGCGGGCGCGGAGTGCAGGAACTCCTCGGCGCGCCCGTGAAAGACGCCGAGGTCGCCGGTCAACTGCCAGTGGGCACGCGCGTGGTGGGACATGCCCCATGATCGCTCCGACCGGTCCGCACGCGCAAAGCCTTTCCCGGCCCGGACGGCCCCACCGGGAGGCGCTCGAACCTGCCAGCCGGTGGCCGACAGCCGGTACTCGGCCTACCCGCCCGCCCCGGCACTCACCCGGAAGACCGGAACGGCGAACCCCTCGGCCCCGTCCGCCCCGGCCCCGCCCCCCTGGGCCCCGCCCCCGTCCGCCCCGGGCCCCAGGAACCGGAACGCCACCTCCAGCGCCATGCCGATCCGCAGCCGTTCGGTCGCCCCGGGGCCGACCAGTTCCGTCATCATCCGGGGGCCCTCCGCGAGGTCGACGACCGCGGCGACGTAGGGGACGCGCGCGCCGAACGGCGGCAGGTCGTTCCGGTGCACCACCGACCAGGTGTAGAGCGTGGCGCGGCCACTCGCCCGCTCCCAGGTGACGTCCTCGCTCCAGCACCGCGGGCAGAACTCGCGCGGATAGTGGTGCGCCGCCCCGCACGCCCCGCAGCGCCGGATCAGCAGCCGCCCCTCGGCGGCCGCGTCCCAGTAGGGCCGGGTGAACGCATCCGGCTCCGGAAGATCGAACCGCGGCTGCTCCTCGGCCCGCGCCCCGGCCGCGCCGCCCCCGCTCACCGGCCCGCCCCCGCTCACCGGAAGAGCCCGATCGCGTGGTCGAGGGACCATGTCTGCCAGGACATGGCGAAGAGGGCGACCAGCGAGATGAGCGCCATCATCGCGTTCTGCCCCTGCTCGGCCCAGTCGTGGATCATGAGGACGAGGTAGAGCAGGTTGAGGAGCAGCCCGCCGACCAGGGCGACCGGGGTGAGGAACCCGAGGACCAGCCCCAGTCCGAGGGCGAGTTCGGCATGGACGACGACGTACGCGATCACCTTGGGGCGCGGCGCGACGACGGTGGCGAAGCCGCCGCGGACCACGTTCCACCGGTGCTCGGCGGCGACGTCGGCCGCCCACGCGATCCCCGTGCCCCGTTCGAGCCAGCCCTTCTTGTCCTTGTGGCGCCAGCTCTCCAGCCACCACAGGCCGAGCCCTGTGCGCAGCACGGCGACCCACTCGGCACCGCTGAGCCAGATCGAGTCCATGCCGCGCGACCTCTCCCCCTCGCCCACACCAACGCCCCCGCCAACGTCCACGCCGATGTCCGCACCGATGTTTCTGACGGCACGTCAGTTCAGCGCACCGGCGCCACGAGCGCAAGAGGGGCGCCGGGTGAGCAGGGGGTGTGGCGCGGTGGGACCCGGCGCTCCCGTGATCGATTCGCAACCGATTCCGGACTTGTCCGTCACCCGTCAAGTAAGCACGCGGTTACTCTCCAGTCATGGCCGACCCGACTGCCCCGCCGACGACCCGCCCGAAGCGCCGCCACCCCGTGTACGTCATCGGTGGCGGGCCCGGCGGCCTGGCCGTCGCCGCGGCGCTGCGCGCGCGAGGCGTCCGCGCGGTCGTCCTGGAGAAGTCCGGGCACGTCGGCGCCTCCTGGCGCGGTCACTACGACCGCCTCCACCTGCACACGACCCGCCGCCTCTCCGCCCTGCCCGGCCTCGCCATGCCCCGGGCGTTCGGCCGCTGGGTGTCACGGGACAACCTGATCCGCTACCTGGAGAAGTACGCCGAGCACCACCGCCTCGACGTCGTCACCGGGGTCGAGGTGACCGGCCTGGAACGCACCGCCGACGGCACCGGCTGGCTGCTGCGCGCCACCGGTGGCCGGGAGCTGACCGGCAGCGCGGTCGTGGTCGCCACCGGCCACAACCACACGCCCCGCCTCCCCGACTGGCCGGGCCGCGACACCTACCGCGGCGAACTGCTGCACGCCGCCGACTACCGCGCCCCGGCACCCTTCGCCGGCAAGGACGTCCTGGTCGTCGGCGTCGGCAACACCGGCGCGGAGATAGCCGTCGACCTGGTCGAGGGCGGCGCCGCCCGGGTCCGCCTCGCGGTGCGCACCGCCCCGCACATCGTGCGCCGCTCCACGGCCGGCTGGCCCGCCCAGCTCACCGGCATCCTGTGCCGCAGGCTGCCGGCCGCGCTGGTCGACCGGCTCGCCGTGCCGTTCGCCAGGATCTCCGTCCCCGACCTGTCGGCGCGCGGGCTGCCGCGACCGGACACCGGGCTCTACTCCCGCGCCAGGCAGGGCGCGATCCCCGTGCAGGACGTCGGACTGATCGACGCCGTGCGCAAGGGCCGGGTCGAGCCCGTCGCCGCCGTGGAGTCCTTCGAGGACGGCAAGGTCGTCCTGGCGGACGGCAGCAGGATCGAGCCGGACGCCGTCATCGCCGCGACCGGCTACCGGCGCGCCCTGGAGGGCCTGGTCGGCGACCTCGGCGTCCTCGACGCACGCGGGCGCCCCACCGCGCACGGCCGCCGCGCCCCGAAGCGGGCCCCCGGCCTGTACTTCACCGGCTTCACCAACCCCATCAGCGGAATGCTCCGCGAACTGTCCCGCGACGCCGAGAAGATCGCGAAAGCGATAGCCCGCCACAGCCGCAAGGCGACCCCTTAAGGGGCGCGAGGATCGGCACGAGCGTCCGCATGCACACGCGTACGTACGCGAAGACCCGCCACCCCGGCCGATTCCCTCCCTTGGCAGCAAGGGGATTCCACGCTTCCGTGGACGGCGGAGCACGAAACCACCTCCGCCCCACGCCCCCACCGTCCCGCCGGCCCACCGCCAAGGGCACCAGCCTTTGCCTGCAACACCATTCCTGACGGGGCGTCAGTTCAGTAATCTGACTGTGCGTCAGTAAGTGCTGTCACACAGGAGCGGGTGGACCGATGCTTGGATCGACTCACGGCACCTTCACCACCGACCCCCGCCGCGCCCATGTCGTGGCCTGCGGCGAACTCCCGGGCACCGCCGTCCACGGCAGGGCCACCACGGCGGGCGACCTGGACGTCAGCGGCCGGCCGCTGCACGCCGACGTGCCCGACCTGGACCGCTTCTTCCGGCCCGAGTCCGTCGCCGTCGTCGGCGCCTCGGACACCGAGGGGCGGGCAGGCGCCGGCATCACCCGCCGGCTCATCGCCTGGGCCGAGCGGACCGGCGCGCGCCTGCACCCCGTGCACCCCACCCGTCGGTCGGTCTTCGGCATCCCCTGTTCCCCTTCCGTCGCCGACCTTCCCGAACCGGTCGACCTCGCCGTACTGCTCGTCGCCGATCCGCTGCCCGTGATCGAGCAGCTCGCCGAGGAGAAGGTGCGGTTCGCCGTGGCCTTCGCCGCCGGTTTCGCCGAGACCGGTGACCAGGGCGCGGCCGCCCAGGCCCGCCTCGGCGCCGCCGTACGCCGCTCGGGCCTGCGGCTGCTCGGCCCCAACACCAACCTCAACGCCTTCGAGCAGTTCCGCGACGACCTCGAAGGCCCGGCCATCGCGCTCATCACCCAGTCCGGCCACCAGGGCCGCCCCCTCTTCGCCCTGCAAGAGCTCGGCATCCGCCTCTCCCACTGGGCGCCCACCGGCAACGAGGCCGACCTGGAGACCTCCGACTTCATCTCCTACTTCGCCGAACGCCCCGAGGTCGGCGCCATCGCCTGCTACGTCGAGGGGCTCAAGGACGGCCGCGCCTTCCTGCTCGCCGCCGACCGGGCCGCCCGGCGGGGCGTGCCCGTCGTCGCCGTCAAGGTCGGCCGCACCGAGACCGGCGCCCGCACGGCGGCCTCGCACACCGGCAAGCTGACCGGGGCCGACGCGGTGGTGGACGCGGCCATGCGGCAGTTCGGCGTGATCCGTGTGGACGGGCTCGACGAACTCCAGGACACCGCCGCCCTGTTGGCCCGGGCCCGCGCGCCGCTCGCCGACGGCGTCGTCGTCTATTCGATCTCGGGCGGTACGGGCGCGCACTTCGCGGACCTGGCGACCGAGGCGGGGCTGCGGCTGCCCACGCTCTGCGACGCCAAGCAGGCGGAGCTGCACCAGTGGATACCGCCGTACCTGAACGTCACCAACCCCGTCGACAGCGGCGGCCACCCCGTGGGCGACTGGCGCGGCCGCAGAATCATCGACGCGATCCTGGACGATCCGCAGGTGGGCGTGCTCATCTGCCCCATCACCGGCCCCTTCCCGCCGATGAGCGACCAGCTCGCGCGGGACCTGGTGGACGCGGCCGAGCGGACGGACAAACTGGTGTGCGTGGTGTGGGGCTCGCCGGTCGGCACCGAGGACGCCTACCGCCGTACGCTGCTCGGCTCCTCCCGCGTCGCCACCTTCCGCACCTTCGCCAACTGCATCACGGCGGTGCGCGCCCATCTGGACCACCACCGCTTCACCACCGGCTACCGCTCCCCCTTCGACGAGGCACCGCGCACCCCCTCGCCGTCCTTCCGCAAGGCGCTGGCCCTGATGCGGCCCGGCGAGCAGCTCAGCGAACACGCGGCGAAGCAGCTGCTGCGGGCGTACGGGATCCGCGTACCGCGCGAGCAGTTGGTGACCAGCGCGGCGGCGGCCGTCCGCGCCGCCGGGCTCGTCGGCTATCCGGTCGTCATGAAGGCCTCCGGCGCCCGGATCGCGCACAAGAGCGAGCTGGGCCTGGTGAAGCTCGGGCTGACCTCCGCGAGCCAGGTGCGGGACGCCTATCGGGAGCTGACGGACATCGCCCGCTACGAAGAGGTGGCGCTGGACGGCGTCCTGGTCTGCCAACTGGTCGAACCGGGCGTCGAGATGGTCGTCGGGGCCACCCACGATCCGCTCTTCGGGCCGACCGTGACGGTGGGCCTCGGCGGTGTGCTCGTCGAGGTCCTGCGGGACACGGCGGTGCGGGTGCCGCCCTTCGGGGAGGACCAGGCGAAGGCCATGCTCCACGAGCTGCGCGGGCGCGCCCTGCTGGACGGGGTCCGCGGGGCGCCGCCCGCCGATGTGGACGCGCTCGTGGAAGTGGTGCTGCGGGTCCAGCGGATGGCCCTCGAACTGGGCGACGAACTGGCGGAGCTGGACATCAATCCACTGATGGTGCTGCCCCGGGGGCAGGGCGCCGTCGCCCTCGACGCGTTCGCCACCTGCCGCCCCTGAACGTGCCCCCGCGCCCCCGCCGGCCCGGCCCTCGAAACGGAGCCACTCCCCCATGACAGCCGCCTCCCCCTCAGCGCGAAACGAAGCTCCCGAACCCCCACGTCCCTTGATACGGCACACCACTGACAACGGCGTCTCGTGGATCACGTTCAACCGGCCCGAGGTCCTGAACGCCCTTACCTGGGACCAGCGCGAACGCGTCATCGCCCTGCTCGACGAGGCGTCCGCCGACCCCGCCGTGCGGGCCGTCGTGATCACCGCGGTCGGCAAGGGCTTCTGCGCGGGCGCCGACCTGCGCGCGGCACCCGCCTCAGCCGAGGCGTCCTCACCCGGCGAACGCCAGGCGCCCCCGCCCGCGGAACGCATGGCCGGTGACGTCGCCCGGACCCTCAGGCGGGGCGCCCAGCGCCTGATCTCCGCGGTGCTGGACTGCGAGAAGCCGGTGATCGCCGCCGTGAACGGCACCGCGGCCGGCCTCGGCGCTCATCTCGCCCTCGCCTGCGACCTGGTGATCGCCGCCGAACCGGCCCGGTTCATCGAGGTGTTCGCCCGCCGCGGCCTCGTCCCGGACGGCGGCGGCGCCTATCTGCTGCCGCGCCTGATCGGCCCGCGGCGGGCCAAGGAGCTGATGTTCTTCGGGGACGCCGTGTCCGCCGCCGACGCCGAACGCCTCGGCCTCGTCAACCGCGTCGTACCGGCCGCCGAGCTGGAGAAGACGGCGCGGGAGTGGGCCGAGCGCCTGGCGACCGGGCCGACCCGGGCCCTCGCCCTGACCAAGCGCCTGGTCAACGCCTCCCTGGAATCGGACCGCGCGACGGCCTTCGCGGCGGAGGCGGACGCCCAGGAGATCAACATGACCACCGCGGACGCGCACGAAGGCGTCACCGCCTTCGTGGAACGCCGCGCCCCCACCTACCAAGGCCGCTGACAGCCCCCGGGACCCCTCAAAGCCACTGCCTCAGCCCCTCGCCCTGCCGCACACCACCGCCATGCCCACCCTCCCCCGCCACCGACCGCGACGCCCCCACCACCCACGCCCCACCACCCACGCCCCTCGGCCCCCGCCTCGACGGCCCACTGCCTCACACCCCTCGCCCCCTGCCTCGGGCGCCCCACCACCTCACGCCCCTCGCCCTGCCGCACACCACCGCCGTGCCCACCCTCCCCGCCACCGACCGCGACGCCCCCACCACCCACGCCCCTCGGCCCCCGCCTCGACGGCCCACTGCCTCGCACACCCCGGCCCCCTGCCTCGGCGGCCCCGCCGCCCCACCCTCACCGCCGCACCAGCACCTCGATGTCCGGCGAGTCCGGGTCCCCGAACGCCACGAACAGCTCGGGGCGCGCCTGCGTCCCGCCGACAGTCCACCGCTGGCCGTCCCCGCACGCATCGGCCTCCACCGCCACCGCCGGACGCCGCTCGTAGAGCGCGTCGCCCAGCGTCCACGTGCCGGTGGCATGACAGCGGGACAGCCCGCTACCGTCGTACGAATCGCCCGACTCCCGCTCGAAGGGGGTGCCGTCCAGCACGGCCCGCCCGTCGCCCCGCAGCCGCAGGACCACGCTCTCGTCGTCCTCGCCGCGCCAGGTGCCGGCGAGCTGCGCGGCGGAGAGCCGCGGCGGCTCGTACTCCTTGAGGACGCCCGCCAGCGTGGCCAGGACGGCGGCGCCGAAGACCGCCACGCACAGGCCGAGCGAGGCGAGCCCCGACAGGATCCACACCTTCCGCAGGGGGCGGCCCAGGCGCTTCTCGCGCCGCAGGCAGTACGCGATGTGCAGCACGGGCAGCACACCGCTCGCCGCGCACCACAGCACCGGCGCCACGAAGGTCGCGCCCAACACCACGAACAAGAGGCCCCACACGCCGGCGACCGGCAGCAGGCACAGGAGCGACCAGGCCCACTCGCGGCCCCGGCGAAGGCGCGCGGCGGCCAGGCGGCCGAGGCCGACGGCGGGGAGGGTGAGCACGGCGGCGTGCAGCAGGCCGAGGACCGGCAGCACGAAGGGGCCGAGGAAAAGGGCGCAGGCCAGCCCGAAGGCGGGACCGCCCGCCCCCCGGGCGTCGTCGTCGAGCGTCAGCGTGAAGGCCACCACACCGGCCACCGGCAGCTGCGCCGCGCACGCCGCCGAGGCGGCCCGCAACCGGATGCCGCTCCAGGTCCCCTCAGGGCCCGCTTCCTTGGTGCCCCCGCCGGCGTTCCCCCACTTCATGGGCCTGAAGATACGCGTGGGGCGGGAGTGGCCACGCCCCGCCCTTCCCGCCCCTCCCGGGCTTTCCAACTGACGCCCCGTCAGCTTCAATGGTCGTCGTGATGGGACACGCAGGGATGGCGGCCGCCGCCGTCCGGTACCTCAGGTCGGTCGGGGCGCCCACCACGGGCCCCGCGCCGAGAACGCCTTCGGACGAAGCACTGCCCCGCCCCCGGCTGCGGGCGGTCGGCGACGACGAACGGGCCCCCCTGGACCCGGGCGAGTTCCGCCGCGTCCTCGGGAACTTCGCGACGGGCGTCACCGTGATCACCGCTCCCCCCGGCGAAGAGGGCGCGGGCCCGGCGGGCTTCGCGTGCCAGTCGTTCTCCTCGCTCTCCCTCGACCCGCCACTGGTCTCCTTCATGGTGGCGCGTACGTCCACCACCTGGCCCCGCATCGCCCGCGCCGGCGTCTTCTGCGTGAACGTCCTCGGCGCCGACCAGGGCGAGCTGTGCCGGGGCTTCGCGGTGAGCGGCGCCGACAAGTTCGCCGGGGTGGCCTACGACGCGGCGCCCGTGACCGGCTCCCCGCGCCTGGCCGGCGTCCCCGCCTGGATCGACTGCACGGTCCAAGCGGTGCACCCCGGCGGCGACCACCTCATCGTGGTGGGCAGGGTGGACGCCCTCGGCACCACCGGCACGGGCCCGGCACCGCTGCTCTTCCACCGGGGCCGGTTCGGCCGCTTCACGCCGTGAGGGCCGGCAGGTCCGCCGGGTCGCGCCGCCGGACCACCAGGGCCATCAGCGCCGCCGCCGCGCACAGGGCCCCGGAGGCGTACCAGATCACGTCGTACGACCCGAAGGCGTCCCGCACGACACCGCCGAGGAACGCCACCACGGCGGCACCCACCTGGTGCGAGGCCAGGACCCAGCCGAAGACGATCGCGCTGTCGTCGCCGTAGTGCTCGCGGCACAGGGCGAGGGTCGGCGGGACGGTCGCGACCCAGTCGAGGCCGTAGAAGACGATGAAGAAGAGCATCGGCGGGTGCACGTTCGGGGCGAGCAGGATCGGCAGGAAGAGCAGCGAGACGCCGCGCAGCGCGTAGTACACGGCGAGCAGGCGCCGCACGTCGAAGCGGTCGGTGAGCCAGCCCGAGGCGATGGTCCCGACGACGTCGAAGACGCCGATGACGGCGAGCAGCGAGGCAGCGGCCGTGATGGGCATGCCGTGGTCGTGCGCGGCGGGCACGAAGTGGGTCTGGATCAGGCCGTTCGTCGAGGCCCCGCAGATCGCGAAGCTCCCCGCGAGCAGCCAGAACGGTCCGGTGCGGGCCGCCTTCAGGAGCACGCCCACGGTGCGCCGGGCGGCCCCGGCGACGGGCGGCGGCTTCGGGGCGAACTCCGTGGCGCCGTACGCCTTCAGGCCCACGTCCGCCGGGTGGTCGCGCAGCAGCAGCCAGACGAAGGGGACGACCGCCAGCGCGGCGAGCGCGACCGTCACGGCGGCCGGCCGCCACCGGTAGGTGTCGACGATCCAGGAGAGCAGCGGCAGGAAGATCAGCTGGCCGGATGCGGAGGCGGCCGTGAGGATGCCGGTGACCAGGCCGCGCCGCTCGGTGAACCAGCGGTTGGTGACGGTGGCGGCGAAGGCGAGCGCCATCGAGCCCGAGCCGAGCCCGACGAGCAGCCCCCAGCACAGCAGGAGCTGCCAGGCGGACTCCATCCACACGGTCAGCCCGGAGCCGAGCGCGATGACGATCAGGGCGACCGCGACGACCCTGCGGATGCCGAAGCGGTCCATCAGCGCGGCGGCGAACGGCGCGGTGAGGCCGTACAGCGCGAGGTTGACGGAGACCGCGAGGCCGATGGTCCCGCGCGACCAGCCGAACTCCTGGTGCAGCGGGTCGATGAGCAGGCTCGGCAGGGAGCGGAACGCGGCGGCGCCGATGATCGTCACGAACGCGACGGCGGCGACGAACCACGCACGGTGCACACGGAGCCCGCGGCGGCCCGCACCCTTCGGCTCCTTGGCCCCCTTCGGCCCGCCTGGCTCGTTCAGTTCGTTCGGGCCGCTCGGGCCATGGGGTCCACTCGGCCCGGGGGTCCGTGCGGGCGGCTCGGTTGTCTGGGTCACGTCACCAAGGGTCGGGGACGGGATGGCGCGAAACGAGTGGCCCGAAGGTCACGGTTCGCTAGGATCGGGCCATGCCCGCCTCCGACGGCACTTCTGGCCCGGCCCACCGGCCCGCCCCCGAGACCGCCTCCCGCCACCGCGTGGTCGTCCTCGCCCTCGACGGGGTGATCCCCTTCGAACTGGGCATCCCGCAGCGGATCTTCGGCCGTGCGCGGGATGCCGCGGGCCGCCCGCTGTACGAGGTCGTCACCTGCTCCGTGCGGGCGCCGGGGCCGGTCCGGTCGGACGCCGACTTCGCGATCCTCGTCGAGCACGGACCGCGGGCGCTGGCCACGGCGGACACGGTCGTGATCCCCGCCTCGTACGAACTGGGGCCGGTCTACGAGGAGGGCCGCCTCACCGGTGAACTGGCCGCCGCGCTCGGGCACATCAGGCCGGGCACCCGCCTGATCTCGATCTGCACGGGCAGCTACGTCCTGGCCGCCGCCGGCCTCCTCGACGGCCGCCCGGCGACCACGCACTGGGCCAGCGCCGCCCACTTCCAGCAGCTGTTCCCGCGGGTGGAAGTCGACGCGGACGTGCTGTTCATCGACGACGGCGACGTGCTGACGTCGGCGGGCGTGGCCGCGGGTATCGACCTCTGCGTCCATCTCGTACGCCGCGACCACGGCACCGCGGTCGCCAACGACGTGGCCCGCCGCACGGTCGTACCGCCCCACCGCGACGGCGGCCAGGCCCAGTACATCCAGCGCCCCGTCCCCGAACCGCGGCTGGCGACCACCACGGCGGCGAGGACCTGGGCGCTGGACCGACTCGACCAGCCACTGCGCCTGCGCGACCTGGCCGCGCGGGAGTCCATGTCGGTGCGCACCTTCACCCGCCGCTTCCGCGAGGAGGTCGGCGTCAGCCCCGGCCAGTGGCTGGCCATGCAACGCGTCGACCGCGCGCGGCACCTGCTGGAGTCCAGCGATCTCTCCGTCGACCAGGTGGCGCGCGCGGCGGGCTTCGGCACGGCCCAGTCGATGCGCCAGCACCTACAGACCGCGCTCGGCGTCACCCCCACCACCTACCGCCGTACGTTCCGCGCCGTCACCACCGCCTGACACCACCACCGCCCGCCCCGCCGCCGGCCGCACCTCGCCCAGCACCCCGATCACGGTCAGCACGACGCCGAGCCCGACGCCCGCCAGGATCGCCGTGGACGGCGCGACGACGCTCAGCAGGCCGCCCGCGAGCGACCCGCTCGCCGCGTATCCGGCGCCCACGGCCGCGTACATCACCGAATAGCCCGCGGCGAGGGCGCTGGGCGGCAGCGCCTCCCGCAGCGACAGGTTCCGGGTCAGCATGGCGCCGGCCTGCAGGACGCCCGCCACGCCGAGGACGGCCGCCAGCGGGCCCACGCCCGACGGCAGCACGGCGACGACCGCCAGGCACCCCGAGACGGCGAACATCAACACCATGCTCTGGGTGCGCAGCCGCCCCGGCCAGGACCGCAGCCCGTAGACGAACGACCCGGTCGCGGAACCCACCGCGAGACAGGCCAGCAGCGGTCCCGCCCAGCCCACCCCGATCCCGCGCTGCTCCAGGAGCGCGGGCAGCACCAGCTCGGCCAGGGCCAGCATCGACAGGCTCGCCGCGCCGGTCACGAAGATCGGCCAGGCCCGCGCCAGGATCCGCGCCATGGACTCCCCGCCCCGGTCGTCCGCGTCCGAGCGCCAGCCCGCGGGCAGCAGCCACAGTCCGGCCACGGAGGCGGCCATCAGACCGCCCGCCAGCAGCGGTGGCAGCACCGGCGAGGCGCCGAGCGCGAGCCCGGTCACGGCGGCGGGCGCCACCGCCCAGATGGCGAAGGTCAGCATGGACTCGACGGACAGGGCCTGCGCGACGGCCTTCTCCGGTATGAGGCCGGTCAGCAGCGCGCGCAGCCCGCCGGGCGCGGCGGCGGGCGCGGCACCGGCGACGAAGGCGAACGTGCCCAGCACGCCGGGATGCGCGTGCGGCAGCGCGCCCAGGGCCAGGAACGCGAGCGCCCCCACCGCCAGCCCCACGGCCAGCTGCGGCCGGGCGCGTTCGGGGCGCATCCGCATCCCGAGGAGCGGCGCCCCGACGATCTCCCCGACGACGTACACCGCGGCGAGCACCGCGCCCAGGGCGTAGCCTCCCGGGCGCTCGCGCACCAGGAAGACGAGCGCCAGCGGAGCCGCCGCCACGGGCATACGGGCGGCCACCGCCACGGCTCCCCAACGGACCACGTCCCCTGTCATGACCTCGCGATAGCTCATCCCCCGAACCTAACGGCCCCCACCGACAGGCCGCTTCCCCGTTTCCCCTGGGGCCGTCCGCCCCGCACGGCCCCTCAGAACGTGAGCACCGCCCGCGCCACCCGCCCCGCCCCCGCGTCCGCCGCCGCCTTCGCGAAGTCCTCCACCGGATAGGTCGCCGTCACCAGCTCGTCCAGGAGCAGCCCCCCCTCGCGGTACATCCGCGCGTACAGCGCGAAGTCCCGCTGCGGGCGCGAACTGCCGTACCGGCAGCCGAGTACCGCCTTGTCCAGGAAGAGCGAGGCCACCACGAACGACGCCTCCGCCGTCGCCCCCGGCATGCCGAGCAGGACGGCCTGCCCGTGCCGGTCCAGCAGGTCCACCGCCTCCCGTACGAGCGAGACCCGCCCCACGCACTCGAAGGCGTGGTCGACGCCCCGGGGCAGTACGTCGCGCACCTCGGCGGTCGACGTGAGGAAGTGCGTGGCCCCGAACCGCCGCGCCACCGCCTCCTTGTCGGGGTTCGCGTCGACGGCGACGATCGTCGCGGCGCCCGCGATCCGCGCGCCCTGGAGCACGTTGAGGCCGATGCCGCCCGCGCCGATGACCAGCACGGTGTCGCCGGGGCCGACCTCGGCCCGGTTCAGCACCGCCCCCACGCCCGTCACGACGGCGCATCCGATCAGTGCGGCCGACGTCAGCGGCACGTCGTCGGGGATCCGCACCGCCTGCACGGCCTTGACGAGGGTGCGTTCGGCGAAGGCGGAGGTGGCCGCGAACTGGTACAGCGGCACACCCGCCCGCGAGAACGGCCGTTCCGGCGCCCCGATGGCCTCGCGGCACATGGTCGGCCGGCCCCGCCCGCACTCGGCGCAGACACCGCAGCTGGCGATGGTGGACAGCGCCACGTGGTCCCCGGGGGCCACGTGCCCGACGCCGGGCCCCACCGCCGCCACGACGCCCGCCCCCTCGTGCCCGAGGACCACGGGCGGCGGGAAGGGTATGGTCCCGTCGATCACGGACAGATCGCTGTGGCACAGCCCGGCCGCCGCCACGGCGACCAGCACCTCGCCGGGTCCCGGGTCCCTCACCGCAAGGTCCCGCACCACCTCGGCCCGTTCCCCGTCGAAGACGACACCCCTCACCACGCACCCCTCACCGAGGCCCCCGGGCCTCTCTCGGCAGACCGAGCACCCGCTCGGCGATGATGTCGCGCTGCACCTCGTCCGAGCCGCCGTAGACGGTGTCGGCGCGGCTGAAGAGGAACAGGCGCTGCGCGGCGTCGAGTTCGTACGGCGCCCCCGCCCGCCAGTCCGCGGGGCCGACGGCGCCCGCCGCCCCCCGCACCTGGACGGCCAGCTCACCGAGCCGCTGATGCCACCGCCCCCACAGCAGCTTGGCCACACTGGGGGCGCCGGGCAGGGCCCGCGCCCCGGAGCCGAGCGTGCGCAGCGCGTGCCACCGCATGACCCGCAGCTCGGCCCACAGCCGCTCCAGCCGTTCGCGCACCACGGCGTCCCGCACCGCCCCGGAGGCGACCGCCTCCCGGACGACGTCGGCCAACTCCGCGGCGAAGCCGATCTGTTGCGCGAGGGTGGACACCCCGCGCTCGAAGCCGAGCAGGCCCATGGCGACCCGCCATCCGCCACCGAGACCGCCCACCACGTGCTCGCCGCGCGCGCGGGCGCCGTCGAAGAAGACCTCGTTGAACTCGCTGGTGCCGGTCAGCTGCCGGATGGGCCGTACGTCGACACGGCCTGGCTGGTCCATCGGGACCAGGACGAACGAGAGCCCGCGGTGCCCCCGGGACCCTTCCTCCGTCCGCGCGAGGACGAAGCACCAGTCGGCCTCGCGCGCCAGCGAGGTCCAGATCTTCTGCCCAGTGACGCGCAGCCCGGCACCGTCGCGCACCGCCCGCGTCCGCACCCCCGCCAGGTCCGACCCGGCGTCCGGTTCGCTGTAGCCCTGGCACCACAGCTCCTCGCCCCGCGCGATCGGCGGCAGGAACTGAGCCCGCTGCTCGGCGCTGCCGTACGCCAGGAGGGTCGGCGCGAGGAGGTTCTCGCCGATGTGCCCGCAGCGGGCGGGCGCCCGCGCGCGGGCGTACTCCTCGGCCCAGACGACCTGCTGGGTGAGGGTGGCCCGCCGGTTGCCGTACCCGTCGGCGTCCCAGCCGAGGCCGATCCAGCCGCCGCGCCCCAGTTCCCGCTCCCAGGCCCGGCGCCCCGCCCCGCCCTCGTGCTCGCTGCCGGGCCCGTCACGCCCGCGTACGCGCGCGTGCTCCCCGGTGAGGTGCCCGGCGAGCCAGCCGCGCGCCTCGGCGCGAAAGGCCTCGTCCTCGGGTCCGAAACCGAAATCCACCGCCCGCCCCTTTCCGCCTACGCGTTCGGGCGCGCCCCGTCGGCCGCCGCCCTGGCCATGTCCTCCACCCGCGCCAGCAGCGGCATGGGGTCGGTGCCGACCGTCCCGGGCAGGAAGTCGGCGATCCGCTCCGGCGTCCAGGACCCCTCGGCGTACCCGGCGCGCAGCTCGCGCGGCTGCGCCCACACGGCGATCTTGGGACCGGCGATCGTGTAGACCTGCCCGGTGATCCGCTCCTGCCGGGCCCGGTCGCTCAGCAGGTAGACGACGAGGGCCGCCACGTCCTCCGGTTCGCCGATCTCCGTCAGCTCCATCGGTACGTTCGCCGACATCCGCGTCCGCGCGACGGGCGCCACCGCGTTCGCCGTCACCCCGTACTTGTGCAGGCCGAGGGCCGCGCTGCGCACCAGCGAGATGATCCCGCCCTTGGCCGCGCTGTAGTTGGCCTGGGCGACGGAACCCTGGTGGTTGCCGCTGGTGAAGCCGATCAGGGTGCCGGAGCCCTGTTCGCGCAGCACCGCCGACGCGGCGCGGAAGACGGTGAACGTGCCCTTCAGATGCGTGGCGAGCACCGCGTCCCACTCCTGCTCGGACATGTTGAACAGCATCCGCTCGCGCAGGATCCCGGCCACGCACACCGCCGAGTCGAGGCGTCCGTACGCGGCGAGGGCGACGTCCACGAGCCGCTGCCCGCCCGCCATGGTCGCGATGTCGTCCGCGACGGCGACGGCCTCACCGCCCGCCGCCCGGATCTCCTCGACGACCGCGTCGGCCACTTCGCTGCCCGGCTCGGCGCCCGCCACGGAGACGCCGTGGTCGTTGACGACGACCTTCGCCCCGTTCTCCGCCGCGGCGAGCGCGACGGCCCTGCCGATGCCGCGCCCGGCACCGGTGACGGCCACCACCTTGCCTGCCAAGAAGTTCCCCACGCCGGCCCCTTCCCGCGGTTTCTGACGGCCCGTTAGATTTTATGGCCCCCCGGACACCGGAAGACAAGCCCCGCGGAGGATCCATGTCGCTGCCGCCCGAGTTCCACGACATCGCCGAACGCGTGAACAACTGGGGGCGCTGGGGCTCCGCCGACGAGATCGGCACGCTCAACCTCATCACCGACGACGTCGTGCGGGCGGCCGCCGCCGAGGTCCGCTCCGGACGCCGCGTCCCGCTCGCGCTGCCCCTGAAGGAGGACGGCGTCCAGACGGGTCTGATCCCGGGCCGGGCGAACCCGCTGCACGCCATGGTGCAGATCAACCAGGAGCTCTTCGGCCCCGGCACCGTCGCCACCAGCGACGACGCCGTGACGATGGGCCTGCAGACCGCCACCCACTGGGACGCCCTCACCCACGCCTCGCACTCCGGGAAGATCTACAACGGCCGCCGCGCGGACACCATCACGGCCCACACCGGCGCGCGGTTCAGCGGCATCGACAAGGCACCGCACGTCGTCTCGCGCGGCGTACTGCTCGACGTGGCGCGCGCCAAGGGTGTCGACCGGCTGCCGGGCGGCCACGCGGTGTCGCCCGAAGACCTGGACGAAGCCGCGGAGTTCGGGCGGGTCGCCGTCCGCGCCGGCGACATCGTCCTGGTCCGCACGGGGCAGCTCCAGGTGTATCTGGCGGGCGACAAACACGCGTACGGACATCCGTCGCCCGGCCTGTCGCTGCGCACCCCCGAGTGGTTCCACGCCCGGGACGTGGCCGCCGTCGCCAACGACACCCTGACCTTCGAGATCTTCCCGCCGGAGATCGCGGACCTGTGGCTGCCCGTGCACGCGCTCGACCTGGTGGAGATGGGGATGCTCCAGGGCCAGAACTGGAACCTGGAGAAGTTGTCCACAGCCTGTGCAGAAGTTTCCCGCTACACCTTCCTGCTGTCCGCGATGCCGGAGCCGTTCGTCGGCGGCACGGGGACGCCCGTGGCGCCGGTCGCGGTGCTGTGAGCGGACGCGGCGCCGCTCCCCCGCCGAGCCCCCGCCCCCCCGGGCCCTTTCCCTCCCGGACGGCGGCGCGTCGGCTCCCGCCCCGAGCGCGCCGCCGCGCGCCACCATCCGGCTCGGCGCTCGACACTGCCCCCACCCCCCGGGGGGAGTCCCTCACGGCAGCGAGGGGACCGACGCCGATATCGCGACCCACATCTCGCCGAGGATCTCCGTCACCGAGCACCCTCGACGTCCCCTCGCGGCGAATCGCTGCACACAAGCGTGATCAATCGGACACGTCACGTCAACACCGTGCCGGGGATTCATGGAATATGCCCGAATTATTCCGCCCGCGCACAGGAGCGCGCACCGTGGCACACCACGGCGCACACGGCGCTCGGGCTCAGACGGCCTCGTAGGCCACGTCGGCATCGGTGTCCCCGTAGGACACACCGTCGAACGCCACGGCCGCGACGCCCGGTTCGCACCGGTCCACCTCGCACCAGATGCTCTTGCCGCCGCCCTCGGGCTGCCAGCCCCAGCGGTCGGCGAGACCGTCGACCAGCTCCAGGCCGCGGCCGCCCGTCTCGTCGCCCTGGGCGTGCCGCTGCCGGGGCGGGCGGGTGCTGCGGTCGGCCACCTCGACCCGGACCGTCCCCGGCGTCCGGGCGGGGACACCGGGGAGCAGCATGCGCAGCACGGCCGGACAGCCGGTGTGCACCACCGCGTTGGTGACGAGTTCCGAGATCAGCAGGATCAGCGTCTCGGCCACCGGCTCGTCGACCTCTATCCCGGAACCCGCCAGCCGGGAACGGGCCCATCGCCTGGCCCGTCCCACCTCCGCGGGATCGGCCCCGACCTCCAGCTGAACTTGAAGCACCTGCACCGCTCACACCATCCGAACCGGCGGACACATCGCCTCGCGACTCCACGGGGTCACGGAACGTGATCCCCTTAGGAGACAGCATGATTGACGTTCAGTCACCCCAACAAGCGCTTCGGGCATATTCCAGCGCGAAGGAGTACGCGTGCTGCATACTGTGCGACGCGTACCGCGGGGGGTCGAACAGGCGGGCACGGGGCCCCGTCCTGCGTCGCGAGCGGTGTGCATCGCCGGGTACGGCGCCGCCGCGGGGGCGCCACCGGGATGGCTCAGCCTCAGAACCACTCGCATCTGACACAAGGTACCCGAGCCGGACACCGACTCCGGGCCGTGACGAGTCACGCGTAGGACACAACCCGATATCAACGCTCCGTAGTGTCACTGTCCGCATTCACAGCGCATCGGCAAGCGCTTCCGCCGCCGCGTCCGCGGTCTGCCCCAGCTCCGCGCGCACCCAGGCCCGCTTGAGGTGCAGGTGCACCTCGGCCTCCCAGGTGAAGCCCATGCCGCCGTGCACCTGGAGGCAGTCGCGCGCGTTGCGCACGGCCGCGTCGTCGGCCAGCAGCTTCGCGCCGCAGACCTCCAGCGGGTCGCCGGTCACGGCGGCGGCGTACACGGCGGCACGGGCGACCTCGGCGCGCACGAGCATCTGCGCGCAGAGGTGCTGCACGGCCTGGAAGGCGCCGATGGGCTGTCCGAACTGTGTACGTACGCGGGCATACCGGACGGCCAGCTCACCGGTGCGGGCGGCGCTGCCCAGCTGTTCGGCGGCGTGCAGGAGCGTTCCCCGGCCGGGCGCGGGCGGTCCCGGTACGCGGTGCAGCGGCGTCAGCGGGTCGAGCGAGCGCAGCGCCACCGCGCCGGCCGCGTCCCCCTGGACGACGTCCGCCTCCGCCAGCCAGGGCACCAGCGTCCCGTCGACGGCCGTCACGACGGTGTCCCCCGTCGCGGCGCCCGCCACCTCGCCCGCCGCCAGGAACGTCGCCACGGCGGGCCCCGAGAGCAGCGCCCGCCCCGCCTCCTCGAAGGCCAGTACGGCCTCCGGCGGCCCGAGCCCGACGCCGCCCCGCGCCTCGGGCAGCGTCAGCGAGAAGAATCCGGCCGCGCCCAGTTCCCGCCACAGCCCCCGGTCGAGCCGGCCCGCGCCCTCCGGAGAGGGCTCCCCCTCGCCCGACCGCACGCAGTCCCGGGCGGAGAACCGCCCCTCCAGGAGCTCCCGCACCCCCACCCGCAAGGCCCGCTGGTCATCCGTCAGTTGGAAATCCATACGGAGCCTCACCGCCCCTTCGGGAGGCCGAGGATGCGCTCGGCCACGATGTTCTGCTGGATCTGCGAGGTGCCCGCGGCGATCGTGTACGACAGCGACGACAGCCGCTCCAGGGCCCACGGCCGTTCGAGGTCCAGCGCACCGGCCCCGAGCACCTGCGCGGCGGCGTCGTACAGCTCCTGGCGCGCGTGCGAGTACCGCAGCTTGAAGACCGAACCGCCCACCCCGGGCACGCCCCCCGAGCGCTGCGCCTCGCTCACGTTCCACTGCGTGAGGCGCCACAGCGCCGAGAACTCCGCGGCGAGCCTGCCGAGTCTGCGGCGCAGCGCCACATCGTCCCAGCGGCCGTTCGCGCGCGCCTCGCGCGCGATCTCGCCGAGGACGCGGCGGCAGGCCACCACCTCCCCCACGAAGGCGGTGCCGCGCTCGTAGGAGAGGGTCACCATGGTCACGCGCCAGCCGTCGTCCTGCTGCCCGACGCGGTTCGCGACCGGCACCCGCACGTCGTCCAGGAACACCTCGGCGAACTCGGTGGAGCCGGCCAGGGTGCGCAGCGGGCGCACGGTGACCCCCGGGGCGTCCATCGGCAGGGCGAGCCAGGTGATGCCCCGGTGCTTGGGCACGGCCTCGCTCACCGGAGTGGTACGCACCAGGAGTTCGCACCAGTCGGCGACCTCCGCGTGCGAGGTCCAGATCTTGGACCCGCGTACCACGTAGTGGTCGCCGTCCCGCCACGCGCGCGTGCGCAGCGACGCGAGGTCGGAGCCCGCGTCCGGTTCGCTGAACCCCTGGCACCACACCTCGTCGCCGCGCAGCACGGGCGGCAGCCACCGCTCGCGCTGTTCGGGGGTGCCTTCGGAGGCGATGGTGGGCCCGGCGTGCAGCAGGCCCACGAAGTTGGCGCCCACATAGGGCGCGCCCGCCTTCTCCGTCTCCTCCAGGAAGATCAGTCGCTGCGTGGGGGAGGCGTCCCAGTGCACCTGGCCGTACCCGGCGTCGTGGAGCATGCGCTGCCAGCCGGTGTCGTACGCGCGCCGCCCCGGCCAGTCCCCCGGCGAGGGTGCCGGGGGCAGCTTCGCCAGCGCCGTGGCGAGCCACTCGCGCAGCCCGGCCCGGAAGGCTTCCTCCTGCTCGGTGTACGTGAGGTCCACGCGCGGCCTACTTGTCCAGGTCCAGGCCGAGCATGCGGATGGCGTTGCCGCGCATCAGCTTGTGGATCGTCTCGTCGTCGAGTCCCCGGACGTGGTCGAGGGCGACCTCCTTGGTGTGCGGGAAGGTCGAGTCGACGTGCGGGTAGTCGGTCTCGAAGGTGGCGTTGTCCCGGCCGACGACGTCCAGCGAGGCCACGCCGTGCTTGTCGCGGAAGAAGCAGCAGAACATCTGCCGGTAGTAGTACGTCGAGGGCGGCTCGGGGATCAGGTCCTTCACGCCGCCCCACGCGCGGTGCTCCTCCCACACGTCGTCGGCGCGCTCCAGCGCGTACGGGATCCAGCCCATCTGGCCCTCCGAGTAGGCCAGTTTGAGCGTCGGGAACTTCACGAGGACGCCGCTGAAGAGGAAGTCCATCATCGAGGCCATGGCGTTGTTGAAGGAGAGCGCGGCCTGTACGGCGGGCGGGGCGTCGGGGGAGGCGGCCGGCATCTGGGAGGACGAGCCGATGTGCATGTTGACGACGGTGCCGGTCTCCTGGCAGATCGCGAAGAAGGGGTCCCAGTGGCCGGAGTGGATCGAGGGCAGCCCGAGGTGGGTGGGGATCTCGGAGAAGGTGACGGCCCGCACGCCCCGCGCGGCGTTCCGCTCCACCTCGGCGACCGCGAGGCCGATGTCCCAGAGCGGGATGATGCACAGCGGGATGAGCCGGCCGCCGCTGTCGCCGCACCACTCCTCGACCATCCAGTCGTTGTAGGCGCGGACGCAGGCGAGGGCGACCTCCTTGTCGTGCGCCTCCGCGAAGGTCTGCCCGCAAAAGCGCGGGAAGGTGGGGAAGCACAGGGACGCCTCGACGTGGTTGAGGTCCATGTCCTTCAGCCGGGCGACGGGGTCCCAGCAGCCGCGCCGCATCTCGGCGCGCGTGATGCCCTCCAGGGTCATGTCGTCGCGGTCGAAGCCGACGGCGGCGATGTTGCGCTTGTACGGGAACTTCAGGTCCTCGTAGATCCACCAGTCGGCGGGCGGCCCGTCGGGGTCCATGGTGATCCGGTACTTGCCACCCACGTAGGCGAGTTCGCCGATGCCGGTCGTCAGGGGCCTCGGGCCTCGGTCGCGGTACTTGGCGGGCAGCCAGGTCTCGAAGAGATGCGCGGGCTCGATCACGTGGTCGTCGACGCTGACGATCCGGGGAAGCTCGGTCATGGTCCCTCCTCCGGTCATCCCTCCGGCCCTTCCGGGTAATCTGATGACCCGTCAGAAAGCAGGCTAGCCCCGCGCCTATGGACCGACAAGGCGCCGAGGCCTACGCTCTGCGCACGATCTGACGGGCCATCAGCCCAAGTGACCGCGCGTCCGTTCCTGGCCGACCCGGGGGGATCACATGAGGACCACACGGCACGAGAGCGCGCACGAGCTGGCCGCCTCGCGCACGCTCTGGGAACTGGTCGAGCGCCGCGCCGCCCGCACCCCCGACCGGCCCGTCCTCATCCAGGCCGCCGCCGACCCCGCCGACGACCGCACGCTCACCTTCGGCGCCCTGCGCGAGCGCGCCGAACGCGTCGCCGCCGGGCTGTACGGCATGGGGGTGCGCCCCGGCGCGGTCGTCGCCTGGCAGCTCCCCACCCGCCTGGAGACCGCCCTCCTGACCTGCGCGCTGGCCCGCCTCGGCGCCGTGCAGTCCCCCCTCATCCCCTCCTACCGCGACCGCGAAGTCGGCTTCGCGCTGCGGGAGTCGAAGGCGGAGTTCTTCGCGACACCCGGCGTGTGGCGGGGCTTCGACCACCGCGAGATGGCGCGGCGGCTCGGCGCCAGAGGCGTCTTCGACGCGTACGACGCACTGCCCGACGCCGACCCGACCGTGCTGCCTCCGCCGCCCGCCGAGGGCACCTCGGTGCGCTGGATCTACTGGACCTCGGGCACCACGTCCGACCCCAAGGGCGTGCGGCACACCGACCGTTCGCTGCTCGCCGGCGGCTCCTGCCTGGCCCACGCGCTGCGCCCCACGGAGTCGGACGTCGGGTCGATGGCGTTCCCCTTCGCGCACATCGCGGGCCCCGACTACACGATCATGCTGCTCCTGTACGGCTTCCCGGCCGTCATGTTCGAGCACTTCGCGCTGCCCGACGCGCTCGACGGCTACCGGCGGCACGGCGTGACCGTGGCGGGCGGGTCGACGGCCTTCTACTCCCTGTTCCTCGCCGAGCAGCGCAAGCTGCCGCCGGGCCAGAAGGTCATCCCGACACTGCGGCTCCTGGCGGGCGGCGGCGCGCCCAAGCCCCCGGAGCTCTACCACGCCGTCGTACGGGAGATGGGCTGCCGGCTCACCCACGGGTACGGCATGACCGAGGTCCCGATGATCACCATGGGTGACCCGGACGACACGGCCGACCACCTGGCGACGACGGAGGGCAGACCCCCCGCCGGCATGGAGATCCGCGTCACCGGTCCCGCCGGCGAGCTGCTGCCCACGGGGACGGACGGCGAGATCCGGCTGCGCGGGGAGGCCGTCTGCCGGGGCTATGTGGACCCCGAGCAGGACGCGGCCGCCTTCGACGCCGACGGTTTCCTGCTCACCGGGGACCTCGGCCACCTCACCGCGAGTGGCCACCTGGTCCTCACCGGGCGGGCCAAGGACATCATCATCCGCAAGGGCGAGAACATCTCCGCCAAGGAGATCGAGGACCTGCTGCACCGGCACCCGGCCATCGGCGAGGCGGCGGTCGTCGGGCTGCCCGACCCCGAGCGCGGGGAACGGGTCTGCGCGGTCGTGGAGCGGCAGCCGGGCGCCGCCGAGCCGACCCTGGAGGAGGTCACCTCGTATCTGCGCGGAGAAGGCCTCTCCCCCCACAAGCTGCCGGAGCAGCTGGAGGTCGTCGAGGCGCTCCCCCGCAACGAGACGCTGCGCAAGGTCCTCAAGTACCGCCTGCGGGAGCGCTTCGCCCCGTCCTGAGACCGGTGCGAACCGCCCCCGGCCACGGGGCGGAGGGCTACTCGGAGACCGTGAAGTACTCCGCGACGGCCGCCACGATCTCCTGCTCGGCGACCTTGCCGTCGCCGTCCGTGTCGAGCGCGCGGGCCGCCGCGTCGGCGATCTCCTCGGGCACCTCCAGCGCTTCGAGCGCGCGCTCGATCTCGGCGGGGGCCAGCGATCCGTCGCCGTCCGCGTCGGCGACGGCGAGGGCCGCGTGCAGGAAGGGCCGGGCGATCTCCGCGAACCGCTCGGGGTTGTCCCGCAGCCGCTTCACCGCCCCGCCGATGAACTCGCCCCTGGTGATCCGCTGGTCGCCGTCGCGGTCCGCGATCCCGGCCATCCCCTGCCAGAACGCCTCGGCGCCGATATAGAGGGCCTGCCCCTTGTCGGACCGCGCCGTCGCGCCGAACTCCTTGCACAGGGCGGCCGCCGCCGTGCTGAAGTCCTCCCGGGAGATGTAGCCGTTGCCATCCTGGTCGAAGGTGGCGAACCGGGCCGCGATCCTACGCTCGTACTCGGCACTGTCCATGGTCTTCGGGCTGCCTCACTTCCGCGGTCGGGTGCTCTTGAGGGGATGGGTACCCACCGCGAGCGAGCGTACGTCTTGGAAGCCGCACCGGAGGGTGATGTGCTGCACTGTCACCCGTGGAAGCTGTCGCGGCGAGTGTCATAGCGGTGCTGGGAACCCTGCTGGGCGCGGGCGTCACCCACGTCTTCCAGCGCCGGGCGATCGCGCGGACGGAGGACTTCACGCGCCGCGAGAAGCTCCGACAGGAGCGCGTCGACGCCTACAGCGCCTACGCGGGCGCCCTCGTCAACTACCGGCGGGTGCTGCTCGACCGGTGGTTCAGCAGACACGAGAACCGGCCCGAGGACGGCGTCGAGTCCCGCTTCCGCTCCTACGAGCTGCGCTCCGCGGCGCAGGAGGCGCTGTTCCGGGTGGAGTTGCTCACGGAGGACGACGAACTGGCCGGGCTGGCCCGGCGGGCACTCGACGCGGTCACCGATCTGCACAAGGCCCGCGACCGCGACGAACTGACCGAACGGCGCGTCGTCTCACTGGGCGCGGTCGACGCCTTCGTGTCGGCGGCCAAGCGGCACGTCTGACGCGCGGGGGGTCCACGCGGGGGTCTACGCGGAGAGCGGGGTGGCCTCCTCGTCCAGGGCCGCGCCGACGTCCGGGAAGACCTCGAAGAGCCTGCGGACGCCGAGGGCCGCGAGGACCCGGTTGACGTGGCTGCCGTCGACGGCGCCCTGCGCGGGCAGGATCAGCCGCAACCGGCCCTGGCAGGAGCGGATCAGACGGCGCGTGGCGATCAGCACGCCGACCCCGCTGGAATCGCAGAACAGCACGTCGGACAGGTCCAGGACGACACTGCGGCGGCCGTCCGCCACCGCGTCGTGCACCCGCTGGCGCAGCACGGGCGAGGTCAGCAGGTCCATTTCGCCGCGGACGCGCAGCACGGCCCAGCCGGACTCCTCGTCCACCGTCACCTTGAGCGTCACGCGTCACGCCTCTCGCTCGCCCTGCCCGTCCCGCCTGTCCGGAGTGATCCGGAAGCGGTCCCTACGCTTCGTCCTGCTCGGCTGCCCCACCGCTCTCCTCATGAAACACCAGCGGACCACCGTCAATATCATCCGGGATCAGGCCGAGCGCACGCTTTGCCGCAAACAGGAGTGCGCTGTCAGTGCCGCCGACTACATTCGAGGGGTAGTCGGAAAACTTCAGCACGGTCGGGCAGGGCGAGCGCGAGGGGGCCGCATGCCGAAGGACGCGCCGCGGCGCCGGGACCGCCGGATGCAGCAGCGGCTGGCGCACGGCGAGGCCGCCGCGCTGGGCGAGCTGTACGACCGCTTCGCGCCGCTCGTGCACAGCCTCGCCCACCGCGTCCTCGGCGACGAGGGCGGCGCCGACCGCATCACCCGCGAGGTCTTCGCCCACCTCTGGGAGAACCCCGACGCGTACGACCCCCGCCAGGGCCCCCTGCGCTCCTGGCTCGCCGGGCTCGCCCACCGACGGGCCGTCCACCGGCTGCGGCAGACCGGGTCCGCGGCCCTCGCCCGCGGCGGCGAGGGCACCGCGCAGGACCTGGAGCGCAAGGTGCGGCGCGCCTCGGCCGCCGCCCGCGCGGACTACATCGTCACGGCCATGCCGGCCCCGCTGCGAGCCGCTCTCGAACTCGCGTACTTCCAGCGGCGCGACTACCGCCAGACGGCCGCCGACCTCGGCGTGACGGAGGACGAGGCCCGGCGCAGGCTCCGCCTCGGCCTCCAGCTCCTGTCCACGGCCCACGACACCGCCGACCCCTCGGCGGGCCCGTCCGCCGGCTCCTCGCCCGGCCTCGGGACGGCGCCGTGACCGGCTCCGACCGCCCCGAGCCGTACGAGGACCCCGAGAGCCGCGAGCCGCCCGGGGCACCGCGGCCGGCGGACGCCACCGGGGTGCGGGGCGGCCCGCGCATACCGCTGCCGCGCTCCTCCGCGGAGGACACCGGGCAGGCGCCCCCTGCCGGGCCCGGGCCGCTCGTCCTCGACCACCGCGTCCTGCGGTCCCTGCTGGGTGCCTGGGCGCTGTCCGCGTGCTCCGCGGCGGAGGCCCTCGCCGTCGAGGAGCACCTGGGCGAGTGCGGGCCGTGCGCGCAGGAGGCGCTGCGGCTGCGGGACGCCGTCACCCTGCTGCACGCCGAGGAGAGCCTCGACCTCGACCCGGGCCTGCGCACCCGCGTCCTGGCGAGCTGCCTCGGCCGGCGCCCGCCCCGCATCCCGGTGCCCGAGTGGGCCCTGCCCTACGACGCGGAGAGCGCCCGCCTCGACGCCCTGCTGCGGGACATCGGCGGCCCGGAGTGGCACGCCCCGGTGCGGCTGCGCTGGTTCGAGCAGGACGGCCCGGTGAGCAGGAAGACCACCGTCGCCGGGGTCATCGCGCACCTCCTCGCCGTCGACGGCCTGGTCGCGATCGCCCTCGGCCTCGACGACCCGCTGGGCCCCGAGGAGGCGGGCCCGCGCCACCCGACCCGCCGCACGGAGGCGTACTGGCGCGCCTCGCGCCTGCCGCCCACCCGCGCGGTGCGGGGCCCGTGGCGGGACCAGACGCACGAGATCGTCCGCACGGTGTCGTTCGCGGGCGACGGCTCCGGGCGGCTGCCGGTGCCGTACGGGACGGAGCAGGCGCCGCCCGGCGAAGGGCCGGGACACAAGATCGAACTGCCGCTGCGGGACGCGATGGTGGACCGCGCCTTCGAGTGCTGGATCCACGCGGGCGACATCGCCCGCGCCGTCGACTACCCCTACGACCCGCCCGCGCCCCGGCACCTCCACCGCATGATCGACCTCGCCGCCCGGATGCTCCCCGCCACCCTGGCCGACCGCCGCCGCTCCGGGCTCGCCGCGCCCTCGCGGGACCTGGTCGCCGCGGGCGCGCCGGGCCGCAGCCTGCGCCTGGAGATCGAGGGGGACGGCGGCGGCGAGTGGTTCATCGCGCTCGACTCGCCGGGCGCGCGGGCGTCCGCCGAGCGTGAGGTGGCCCATGTGGCGCTGGACGGCGTGGAGTTCTGCCGCCTGGCCGCGGGCCACGTCTCACCGGTGGAAGCGGCGGCGGGCCAAGGCGGCGACCGCGAGGCCGTCCGCGACGTCCTGTTCGCGGCGGCGTCCCTGAGCAGACTGTGAGCCGACCGGCAGCCGTCGTCCCCGTGCCTGCGCGCGGAGTTACGCGAAGACGACCGTCCGTCGCCCGTTGAGCAGGATCCGGCGCTCGGCGTGCCACTTCACGGCGCGCGCCAGCGCCTGGCACTCCACGTCGCGGCCGATCGCCACCAGCTGGTCGGGCGTCACGCCGTGGCCGACCCGCTCGACCTCCTGCTCGATGATCGGCCCCTCGTCGAGGTCGGCCGTCACATAGTGCGCGGTGGCCCCGATCAGCTTCACGCCGCGCGCGTGCGCCTGGTGGTAGGGCTTGGCGCCCTTGAAGCTCGGCAGGAACGAGTGGTGGATGTTGATGATCCGCCCGCTCAGCTCCCTGCACAGGTCGTCGGAGAGCACCTGCATGTAGCGCGCGAGGACGACCAGCTCGACCTCCTGCGACCGCACGATCTCCAGCAGCCGCGCCTCGGCCTGCGGCTTGGTGTCGCGGGTCACCGGGATGTGGTGGAAGGGCACGTCGTAGGAGGCGACCAGCTCGGCGAAGTCGGTGTGGTTGGAGACGACGGCGGCGATCTCCACCGGCAGCGCGCCGATCCGCGAGCGGAACAGCAGGTCGTTCAGGCAGTGCCCGAACTTCGACACCAGCAGGACGACCCGCATCTTGTCCTCGGCGCGGTGCAGCTGCCAGTCCATGTGGAAGGAGTCGCCGATCGCGGCGAAGCTCGCCCGCAGCTTGTCGACGGTCACCGGGGCCTCGGCGGAGAAGTGGACGCGCATGAAGAACAGTCCGGTGTCGTGGTCGCCGAACTGCTGACTGTCCTCGATGTTGCAGCCGGTCATGAAGAGATAACTCGACACGGCGTGCACGATGCCCTGCTTGTCGGGGCAGGAGAGGGTGAGGACGTACTGCTCAGCGGGCGTGGCGGGGGCGGCGGACTGCTCGTTCATGCGGCCAAGGTTCCCATACGCGCGGGGCCGGCGCGGCAGGCGTTCAGGCGGTTCGCGTCAGGATGCGCAGCACTTCGAGGGTCCGCGGCGGCTCGTCGGGGTCCTCGCCGTCCGCCACGGCCATGCGGACGTGCGCGTCCCGCGCCGCCCGTACCGCGTCGGGCCAGCCCGGGTGCTCCAGGTAGACGGAGACCATCGCGTCCGGCCCGACCTCGTGCATGATGCGCAGGACGCGCAGCACGGCCGTGTCGACGAGGGCCGCCTCCTGCGGGTCCCGGAAGATCGTCCCGACGTACTTCTCCGCGGACCAGTTGTCCAGCCAGGTGTCCTCGACCAGCCGGTACACGGCGTCGGTCACATCCCCGTACTCCTCGCGGCCCGCGAGCCAGCACTCCCGCTGGAACGCGGGGTCGGAGAGCATGTGCAGCGCCGAGCGCACGTTGCTGCGCCAGCGCCACCACGGCATGTCATTGGTCGGCATGCCGCCCATGGTGCTGGAGCGACGGCCGCGACGGGAAGACTTCTCCGAACCTTGCACGGTCATCGATCGTACGTTCCCACCTCATGCACGCGAACCGGCCCCCGCCCGTTCACCTTCATGTCACTGTCCGTTGAAGGCGAGTCACTCCACGGTTGGCCCTCCGACGGCATTGTGCGGGGACATGACCGGCAGGCGACGCACCTTCCTTCCCCGCCCCCTTCGAACCGCGGTCCTCTCCGCGGCCGCCGCGGCGGCGAGTACGTCGCTGGTGGCCGGCTGCGGGGTCATCCCTGGCGCCACGGGGGGTTCCGGGGATGGCCCCATCACCGTCATGACGTGGGCGCCCGAGAAGACCAGGGCCACCAACAAACCCGGCGTCCCGGCCATGGCCCAGGCCTACGCGCGCTGGGTCAACGCGCACGGCGGCCTCGACGGCCGCGAGCTGCGGGTCCTGACCTGCAACGACCACAACGACCCGGTCGGCGCCGCGGACTGCGCGCGCGAGGCGGTCGACCAGGACGTGGCGGCGGTCGTCGGCGCCTACAGCCAGCACGGCGGCGCCGCCCTCGCCCCGCTGGAGGTCGCCGGCATCCCCTACATCGGCGGCTACGGCGTCACCGACGACGAGTTCAGCAGCCCCCTGTCCTATCCCGTGAACGGCGGGGAACCGGCGCTCCTGGCGGGCAACGGCCGCCAGCTCGCCGCGCGCTGCGACCGGGTCTCCCTGGTCCGCCCCGACACCCTCGCCGGCGACGAGCTGCCCAAGCTGCTCAACTCCGGTCTGCGCGACGGCCACCACAAGCCGGTCGCCGACATCCGGGCCCCCGAGGACGGCACCGACCTCACCCCGCAGGCCGAGCAGGCCCTCAAGCACGCGGGCACCAAGGACGGCTGTGTGACGGCGGCGCTCGGGGCCCGCACCGACACCTTCTACGACTCCTTCCGGCGCACCAGCGGCGACTATCCGCCGGTGCGGATCTCCTCCGTGCTGGGCAGCGTCGACCAGTCGCTCGTGGACCGCACCGGCGGCGCGAGCGGCCCCTACGAGGGGGCGTACGTCACCGGCTGGTACCCCGCGTCGGGCGATGCCCGGTGGGCGCACATGCGCGAGGTCATCCGGGAGCAGGCCTTCGGCGACAACCGGGTCGACCCGGCCGACGCGGGCGTCCAGACGACCTGGATCGCGTACACCGTCCTGAAGCGGGCCGTCGAGTCGCTGCACGGCAAGGAGGTCACCGCCCGCACGCTGCGGCGCGCCCTCGACGGCGGGCTGCGGGTCGAGACGGGCGGCCTCACCCCGACGCTGAGCTGGCGCTTCGAGGACCTCATCGCGGCCGGCGAGTATCCGCGCCTGATCAACTCCGGTGTCACGTTCCAGGTCGTGCGCGAGGGGCGGCTCGTCCCGGCGCGCAAGGGGTTCGTGAACGTGGAGCAGACGCTGGAGCAGTCGGCGTAGTCCCCGTCGGGGCGGTCCGCGGGCCGCCCCGACGGGGACTCATGCGGGGACTACAGCTGGGACTTCTCGCGCGTGGTCAGCCCGTACTTACGGGCGATCGCGTTCCAGTGGTCGGCCGCCTGCGCCTTGGCGGCGGTCGCCTCGCCGCTCGCGCGGTTGCCCGCGCCCTGCTGCGGGGTGCTGCGCGCCTGGCCCTTCCTGCACCCCTTCTTGCCGGCCACCTGGTCGGCCCAGGCCGCGTAGTGGTTGTCGGCGGACGCGGAGGCCTTCCACGCCTTGTTGAGGGAGGTCGTCAGCAGGTCGTTGGCCGGGAGCTTGTCGACCTCCAGGGCGGCGAGCCGTCGGACGAGGCCGTTGCGCTGGCGGGCGGCCGCGCGCAGGTCCTTCGCCGACTCGTCCAGGTTCTGGCACCGGCCGACGTTGCGTACGGCGGCGATGACCATGTCGCGGCTGTTGTTGCTGTCGGCCAGCAGCTTGTCCAGGGCGACCGCCTGCTTCTTCGCCGGGTCGGCGGTGGGCGAGGGCCGCTCGTCGGCGGGGGCGGACGCGGAGACGGGCTCGCCCGTGTCCGCCTTGTCGTCCTCGTCGCCGCCGGAGCTGAGGAGTGCGCCCGCGCCGACGCCGAGCACGGCGATACCGACGCCGACGGCCACGATGAGCGGCACCTTCGAGCCGGTGCGGGTGCGGCGGCCGCCGTGGCCCCCGTCGCGTGCCGGGGCCGGGGCCGGGGCGGGAGCGGGCGCGGGCGCGGCGGCCGGGCTCTCGAAGCGGGGCATCTGCTGCGTGGAGGCGGGCCCCTGGTCGGCCTGCGGCTCGGTGCGGAAGAGGCTGTCGAACTCGGCGGGCGGCTGCCGGTCGCCGGGGGCGCCGGGGCGGATGCCGTAGGGCGCGGCGGGCGGCTCGGGCGGCACGGCGTTCCCGCCGGGGACGGGGGCGAGGAACTGGGTGGGCTCGCTGTCGGACGCCGGGCCGGGCGCGGGCGCCTGGGGGTGACCGAGATACCGCGTGGCGTCGGGGGCGGGCGCCTCGGGCGGCAGGGCGCCGGGTCCCACCGGGGGTATGTACTGCGTGGCGCCCTCGTCGACCCCACTCGTGGGCACGGGCGGGATGAACTGCGTGGCGTCGGCGTCACCCCTGGCGGCGGGCGGCAACGGCATGCGCCGGGCGTCGTAGCCGCCCTGTGCGTCGTACCCCTGCTGCTGGGGGTCGTGGCTCTGCTGTCCGCCGTAGCCCTGGCTCTCGTGGGAGTCGCCGTACGCGCCCTGCGGGCTCTGCGAGCCGTAGGAGCCCTGTGAGCCGTACGAGGCGTCCGCGCCGTACCCGGGGTCCGACCCGTACGAGGCGTGCGCACCGTACGCGGGGTCCGATCCGTACGAGGCGTCCGCGCCGTACGCGGGGCCCGAGCCGTACGAGGGGTCCGCGCCGCCGTACGGGGCCTGCGCGCCCTCCGGCGGCAGGGGCATCGCCTGGGGCGTCCCGCCGTCCCAGGACGGGCCCTGGCCGCCCTGCGGCGGGCCCGCCGTGTCGGGTCCCCAGGGCTGGCCCCAGGGCGTGCCGCCCGCCGGGGTGGCCTGGCGGCCCGCGGTGCCGGGCAGCAGCGGCTCGCTGCCGTCCGCGGGCAGCACGACGCCTTCGTGGGCGGGCCGGTCCGCGGGCTGCCGCGGATCGGAGGAAGCAGCGCCCTGACCGCTCTGCTGCGTCACCGGGACTCCTACACATGGGGGACCTACGGAACCGTCGGCTCACGCTACCGGGTCCCCGCAAGCCTCTGCCACGCAGCTCAAAGTTACGGCTCCTGCCCAGCGCCGCGAGTAACAAAACCTCCCGCCCGGACGCTGATAGCATCCGCGCCTCACGCCGCCTGGACGTCGAGGCGCGCCCCGAACTCCCTTACCACCGGCTCCTCCCGGAAGGGATCGAGGCGCTGCTGGAAGTCCTCCAGGTACTCCGCACCGCGGTTGGAGCGCAGGGTGCCGAGGAGCTCGACGGCCCTCAGGCCCGTGTGGCAGGCCTGTTCGACCTCGCGCCGCTGCACCTGTGCCGTGGCGAGCAGGACGAGGCCGATCGCGCGCCGCCGGGCCCGGGTCTCCGGGTGCCCGTCCAGGGACTCCTGGGCGCTGCGCGCCGCCGCGTCGGCCTGGCCGAGGTCCCGGTGACAATGCGCCATTTCATCGGCCAGATACGCGTGGTCGAAGTGCCGGATCCACACCGGGTCGTCGCCGGATTCCCCCTCGCCCGCCGCCCGGTCCATCGCCTCGACCGCGCGTCCCGCCACCGCCTGCGTGGCCCGCGCGTCCCCGAGCAGCGCGTGCCCGCGCGCCTCGGCCGCGTAGAACATCGCCTCCGCGCGAGGCGTGACATGCCCGCGCGCCCCCTCCTGCGCGGCCCGCGCCAGCTGTGCGATCTCGCGCGGGTTGCCGAGCTGGGCGGCGAGGTGGCTCATCGAGGCGGCCAGCACATACCCGCCGTAGCCCCGGTCGTCGGCCGCCTGTGCCAGCCGCAGCGCCTGGATGTAGTACCGCTGGGCGAGGCCGGGCTGGCCGGTGTCCACGGCCATGTAGCCCGCCAGCTCCGTCAACCGGGCGACGGCGGCGAACAGTTCGCGCCCGACCGCCTCCCGGTAGGAGCCGGCGAGCAGCCCGGAGACCACGGAGTTGAGGTAGTGCACGACGACGGGACGCACATGGCCGCTGCCGTACTGGTGGTCGAGGCGGGTCAGCGCCTCCGTCATCGCCTTGACCGCGGCCACGTCCGCCATGCCGACGCGCGGCCCGGCCGTCCGCCCGACCTGGGCGTCCGGCGAGGAGATCAGCCAGTCGCGGCTGGGCTCCACGAGCGCGGAGGCGGCGACGGTCGAGCCGGACAGGAAGTCCCGGCGGCCCACGTCGCTGCGCCACAACTCGCAGACCTGCTCGATGGCGCCGAGAACGGTCGGCGAGAACTGCAGGCCCACGCCCGAGGCGAGGTTCTTGCCGTTCGCCATGCCGATCTCGTCGATGGTGACGGTGCGGCCGAGCTTGCGGCCGAGCGCCTCCGCGATGATGCCGGGCGCCCGGCCGCGCGGCTGCTGCCCGCGCAGCCAGCGGGCCACCGACGTCTTGTCGTAACGCAGATCGAGACCGTGCTCCGCGCCGCACATGTTGACCCTGCGGGCGAGGCCGGCGTTGGAGCAGCCGGCTTCCTGGATGAGCGCTTGCAGCCGTTCGTTGGGCTGCCGCGCGACGAGAGGCCTGGCGGCCATGGCGTACCCCCTGAGTGCACCGTCGACCATCGGGAACGGGGCGGCCGTCGAGACCGCCCCACGACGATCAATGCCCGTGCGGCAAGGCGAAGATGCGCCACGAAAGAGGCATAAGAAGCCATGAAGAACCACAAGTACGACAATGTGCCGACTAGCGGTGCATCGGGCTTCCCCCGGGACCGTCCACCGGCCGTGACCGGCTTCCCGGAGGCCTCCTCCGAGGCGTCTTCCGAGCGCCCTCGGCCTGGCTACCCGCACATGGATGCCATTTCCCCCGCGCGCCCCCGGCCGTGCACCCATGCGCCCCGTCCGCAGGATCGATGCTCCCTCTCCGCCCTCGCGTGCGCCCGTAACCCGTGGTGGTGCGGGGAGTTGAGGTCTGCGTGGAAGAGACCATCGGAGTCACCTCGGCCGCGCGGATCCCGACGCAGCGCGCAGAAGCCTTACCGGACACGGCCGTGCGCTACGCGGAGGAGCGTCACTGGGACATCTTCCCCGGGACCTGGCTGGAGTCCGCCGAGGGCACCGAGCGGTGCTCGTGCGGCGACCCGGCGTGCGCGGCACCCGGCGCGCACCCGGCGCGCGAGGACTGGGCGACCCAGGCCACCGGCAGCGCGACCGTCGCCCGGCGGCTGTGGCAGAAACAGCCCAAGGCGTCGATCCTGCTGCCCACGGGGCGCACGTTCGACGTGATCGACGTGCCCGAGACCGCCGGGTTCCTCGCGCTCGCCCGCATGGAGCGCATGGAGCTGACCCTCGGCCCGGTGACCCGCACCCCGGGCCGGCGCACCCAGTTCTTCGTGCTCCCCGGCGCCGCCGCCAAGGTCCCCGACCTCGTGCGCGGGCTCGGCTGGCCGCCGGCCGCCATCGACCTGGTCGCGCTCGGCGAGGGCGCCTACGTCGCCGCTCCCCCGACCCGCGTCGGCGCCTCGGGCGCGGTCCAGTGGGCCTGCCGCCCGACCGCCGCCAACCGCTGGCTGCCGGACGCGGAGGAGATCATCTCGCCCCTGGCGTACGCGTGCGGCCGGGAAGCCCGGCGCTGACCGCTCCGCGGGGCGCTGCCCCGTACCGCGCGCCGAGAAGGGGGCGCCCCCGTATCGTGCGGCCACGGGACAGTCGGCGACGGAGGGCGGAACGGTGACCGAGGCGGCGGTACGGGTGCAGGGGCTCTGGAAGCGGTTCGGCGGGCAGATCGCGGTGGCCGGGATCGATCTGACCCTGCCCGCGGGCAAGTTCATCGGCCTGGTCGGGCCCAACGGCGCGGGCAAGACCACCACCCTCTCCATGGTCACCGGCCTGCTCAGACCGGACCAGGGCACCGTCGAGGTCGTCGGGCACGACGTGTGGCGCGACCCCGTCGAGGTCAAGGCCCGCATCGGGGTGCTCCCCGAGGGCCTGCGGCTCTTCGAACGCCTCTCGGGGCACGAACTCCTCGCGTACAACGGCAGACTGCGCGGCCTGCCCGGCGCCGAGGTCGACAAGCGCGCCGCCCAGCTGCTCGACGTACTCGACCTGGCCGGCGCCCGGCACAAGCTCGTCGTCGACTACTCCACCGGCATGCGCAAGAAGATCGGCCTGGCCGCGGCACTACTGCACAACCCCGAAGTCCTCTTCCTCGACGAGCCGTTCGAGGGCGTCGACCCCGTCTCCGCCGAGACGATCCGCGGCGTCCTGGAACGCTACACCGCCTCCGGCGCCACCGTCGTCTTCTCCTCCCACGTCATGGAGCTGGTCGAGTCGCTGTGCGACTGGGTCGCCGTCATGGCCGCGGGCCGCATCCGCGCCCAGGGCACCCTCGCCGAGGTGCGCGGCGCGGCGCCCTCGCTCCAGCGGGCGTTCCTCGAACTCGTCGGCGCGCACGGCCGGGACGCGGGCTCCGACCTCGACTGGCTGGGCGGCGGCACCCGATGACGGCCCCCACCGGCGCCTCGGCGATCACCCCCGTCCTCGTACGGCTGAAGCTCTCCCTCCTGCGCAACGGCCTGCGCCAGTCGGCGGGGCGCCGCGCCGCCTACCTCGCCTCGGCCGCCCTGGCCCTGCTCGTCGCCGCCCTCCAGCTCCTCGGCCTGATCGCGCTGCGCGGCGACGCGCACGCCGCCACCGTCTGCGTCCTGCTCGCCGGGGTCCTCGCCCTCGGCTGGGCCGTCATGCCGCTGTTCTTCCCGAGCGGCGACGAGACGCTGGACCCCACCCGCCTGGTGATGCTGCCGCTGCGCCCCCGCGACCTGGTGCGGGGGCTGCTCGTGGCGTCGCTCGTCGGCATCGGGCCCCTCTTCACGCTCTGCCTGGCCCTCGGCGCGACGATCGCGCTCGCCCACGGCGCCGCGGCCGCCGTCACCGGGGTCCTCGCCTGCGCCCTCACGCTCCTCGTCTGCGTGGCCCTGGCCCGCGCGGTCGCCGCCGCCAACATCCGCCTCCTCACCAGCCGCAAGGGCCGCGACCTCGCGGTGCTGAGCGGCCTGGTCATCGCGGTCGGCGCGCAGGCGGTCAACTTCGGCGCGCAGCATCTCGGTTCGGCCGGGCTCGGCACCCTCGACCCGGCGGCGGCCGTGGTGCGCTGGCTCCCCCCGGCGTCGGCGCTCGGCGCGGTCGACTCGGTGAGCGAGGGCTCGTACGCCGCCGGGGCCGCCCAACTGGCCCTCGCCGCGGCCGCGCTGCCGGCGCTGCTGGTCTACTGGCAGCACAGCCTGACCCGCCTGATGACCGCGCCGGACGGCTCCACCCTGGCGGCCGCCGAACCGCGGAAGAGCACCTCGCGCCTCACCGGAGCCCTCGGCGGCCTGCTGCCCGCCGGCCGCACCGGCACCGTCATGGACCGCGGCCTGCGCTACATGTGGCGCGACCCGAAGACGAAGGCGGCCTGGGTGACGTCCCTGGCCATCGGCCTGATCGTGCCGGTCCTCAACGCCCTCCAGGGCACCGGCTCGGTGTACCTCGCGTGCTTCGCGGCGGGGATGCTCGGCATCCTGATGTACAACCAGTTCGGCCAGGACACCTCGGCGTTCTGGATGGTCGCGATGACGATCTCCTCGCCCCGTGACGCGTACGCGGAGCTGCGGGGCCGCGCCCTGGCGCTGACGCTGATCACCCTCCCCTACGCCACCCTGGTCACCGTCCTGACCACGGCGATGCTCGGCGACTGGCCCGCCCTGCCGGAGGCCCTCGGCCTCTCCTTCGCGCTGCTCGGCGCGATGCTGGCGACGGGCGCCTGGGCCTCGGCCCGCTTCCCGTACTCCATCCCGCAGGAGGGCTACAAGAACGTGGCCCCCGGGCAGGCGGGCCTCGCCTGGCTCTCCGTCTTCGGCGGCATGGTGGCGGCGGCCCTGCTGTGCGCCCCGGTGCTTGCCCTCACGATCTGGCTGCACGCCTCGGACGCGGCTTCCTGGACCTGGCTCCTGCTCCCCGTGGGCGTGGCCTACGGCTGGGGGATCGCGGAGGCCGGAATGCGCCTCGCGGCCCCGCGCGTGGCCGGCCGCCTCCCGGAGATCCTCACGGCGGTCAGCAGGGGATAGCCGCCGACCGATGACTTTCGCGACCCGATGCGGTCTGATGTGGCAGCCGACGATCAGTTCGAAGAGCTGATCCATGACGCGTGACCAGGAGACTTCACGATGCGCACCTTGATCAGCACCGCCTTCGTATCGCTCGACGGCGTGGTGGAGGCCCCCGGCGGCGAGCCGGGCTACCGGAACGCGGGCTGGACCTTCAAGGACATGGAGTTCCTGCCCGAGGCCTTCGAGATCAAGGGCCGGGAGCAGCAGGAGGCCACCGCGATGCTGCTGGGCCGGGTCAGCTACCAGGCGTTCAGCCCGGTCTGGCCGGCCATGGCGGACTTCGCCGACTACAAGTCGATGCCGAAGTACGTCGTCTCCTCGACCCTCGGTGAGGACGACCTGGTGTCGGACTGGGGCGAGACCACGATCCTGCGCTCGCTGGACGAGGTGGCCGCGCTGAAGGAGACCGAGGGCGGCCCGATCATCGTCCACGGCAGCGCCACGCTGAACCGGAGCCTCTCCGACGCCGGCCTGATCGACCGCTACCACCTGCTGGTCCTCCCGCTGCTGCTCGGCGCGGGCAAGCGGCTGTTCAGCGACACCGACAAGGACAAGCAGCGGCTGCGCCTGGTGGAGCACGCGGCGTACGCCAACGGCCTGCAGCTCAACGTCCTCGACGTCGTCCGCTGAGGCGGGCGTCCTGGGGGCACGCGCCCTCGGGACGCGGACGACCCGCGAGCCGTGGTTCCTGGGACGCCGGACGATGCCGGGTCCAGGAAGCCGGCCGGACGTACCGGCGGCTCGCGGGTCGGGTGACTGCTGGGAAATAGGGCCGGCTGCACGCACATCACACGTGCCGGTCCGGCGCCGAATTCGATGCGCGACGACGGGCCGCTAGCCCGCAGTCACCTCACGCGTCCGGTTTCGATACATCTGCCGAACCACCTCCCTTCTCGTGTACGTGCCACCCTAGGAACCGCTCCCCGCGCCGCACAACCGAATTTCGGGGCGCCACTTTTCCCGCGAGTTCCGGGAACCGGCTGTGGGGTGCGTCACGTTCGAGTTGAATGATCTGAGGACACGGCTGCAGGGGGTTCGGGGTGAGTGCTTCGCGGCGGAGCGGGACTACTGACGAACTGGGCCCTGACGAGCCCGAGCAGGGCGGCGCCGAGCTGCTCGCGGCGCTGCTGGACGGGATGGACGCGGCGCTGTGCGCGTTCGACGCCGACGGCGTGGTGACGCACTGGAACCGCGAGGCGGAGCGGGTCCTCGGCTGGTCGGCGGCGGAGGCCGTCGGGCGGCGGGGGCTGTCCGGGTGGGCCGTGCGGGCCGCCGACGCCGGGGACGTCGAGGGGCGGCTGCTGTCCGCGATGGACGCGCCGGGGCGCCAGGTGCACGAGTTCGCCCTGGTGACCAAGGGCGGCGGACGCGTCCTCGTACGGATGCAGTGCGCGTCCGTGCGCGGTGGGGACGGCAAGCCCGCCGGGGTGTACTGCGCCTTCAGCGAGGTCCACGCGCAGATCGACCTGGAACGGTCCATCGCCCTGAGCGAGGCGCTCTTCGAGGACGCCTCGTGGGGCGTGGTCATCGTCGACGCCGACCTGCGCCCCGCGGTGGTCAACGAACACGCCGCCCGCGCGCTGGGCCTCGGGCGCACGGCGGTCCTCGGCAGGCCGCTGGCCGATCTGCTCGGGCAGGGCGTGGAGGAGCTGGAGTGCGCGCTGGCCCATGTGCTCGCCGAGGGCGCGCCGCCCGCCCCCGCCGAGCTGTGGGTGTCGGTGCGGGCGGGCGAGGGCCAGGAGGAGGGCTTCGAGCGGCGGTGCTGGCGCAGCGGCTTCCTGCGGCTCGCCTCACCGCTCACGGAAGAACCGGTTCCGCTCGGTGTCGGATGGCTCTTCCAGGACGTGACCGAGGCGAAGCTGACGGAGCAGGAGGCCTCGCAACTGCGCTTCCGCTCCCAGCAGTCGCACCGCGCGGCGCGGGCCGCCGCCGAGTGCGAGGACCCGATGGAGGCGGCCACCGTCCAGCTGGACTTCGCGCTCGCCGGGTTCGCCGACCACGCCCTGGTCGACCTCGTGGCCGGCGAGGACCCGGTGCGCCTGGTGCGGGTCGCCGCGACGCCCGCCGGGGCGCCGGGGCCGTGTCTGCCGGTGGCCATGGCGGGGATACCGGTCCGCTATCCCGAGGGCCATCCGGCTCCGCAGTGCGTGGAGCGGGCCGGCTCGGTGCGGGCGAGCGCGGGCGCGGCGGCCCCGGAGCGGGCCCGCGAGTGGGCGGGCGCCCGGCAGTGGCCCACGGACACGGTGCACGCCCTGTGCGCGGTGCTGCGCAGCCGGGGCCGGACGCTGGGCGTCGTGACGTTCCTGCGGGGGCCGGGGCGCGGCCAGTTCGAGCGGGCGGACGCGATGTACGCGGAGAGCGTCGCGGCGCGGGTCGCGGCTGCGCTGGACCTGGCCGGGGGCCTCGGAGACTGACGGCGCCCCCCTTCGAGGTGCCTCCAGAAGCGTCGGGGTGCTCTCAGTAGCTTCGGGTGCTCTCCGAAGCGTCGGGGTGCTCTCAGTAGCTTCGGGTGCTCTCCGAAGCGTCGGGGTGCTCTCAGAAGCGGTAGAAGATCCGGTCCCCGTACTCCTGGAAGACCCGGCCGTTCCAGTCGTGGCCCCCGTCCACGTTCCCGGAGCGGAGCAGCGGGGGCTGGACGCCGCGCTCGGCCAGCTCCGCCACCGCGGCGGCGACCATCGCCTGCATGAGCGCGTTCGTCACCACGCTGGAGGCGGGGCCGAACGGCGCGTCGACCCCGTCCAGGGACAGCTCCGCGTCCCCCACGGCGATCTTGGAGTCGACCACCACGTCGCAGTGGTCCTTCAGGAACGTCCCGGAGGTGTGCCGCGACCTGGTCGCGGTGGCGTAGGCGAGCGAGGTCACGCCGATGACCTTGAGGCCGAGCGCGCGGGCGTTCATCGCCATCTCCACCGGCAGCGGGTTCCGCCCGGAGAGCGAGATGATCACCAGGACGTCGCCGGGGCGGGCGGGCGAGGAGTCGAGGACGGCGGCGGCGAGGCCGTCGACGCGCTCCAGGGCGGAGCCCAGGGTGGCGGGCATCACGTCGACGCCGACCACACCGGGCACGGCGAGGAGGTTCATCAGGGCGAGGCCGCCCGCGCGGTAGACGACGTCCTGCGCGGCGAGCGAGGAGTGTCCGGCGCCGAAGGCGAAAAGCCGCCCGTCGGAGGCGGCCGCATCGGCCAGCAGCGTGCCCGCGGCCGCGATGTTCCCGGACTCCTCGTCGCGGACCCGTCGGAGCAGGTCGATGGCGGCGTCGAAGTACTGGCCGGCCGGTTTGCTCTCGCTCTTGGAGCTCATTCGCCTCACGTTGCGGTCTGGACCTACACCCTGTCAACACTGTCTTCGGCCGCCCGGGGGCGGGTTTTCCCACGGCGCGGCACGGTTGTCGGTGGTATGCGTCAGAATTGAGGGCAGGGCCAGCGCACGAGCGAATTCTGAGGGGCACCCATGTCGGGGCTGATTGACACCACTGAGATGTATTTGCGCACCATCCTCGAACTGGAGGAGGAAGGTGTGGTCCCCATGCGCGCCCGGATCGCCGAGCGGCTGGACCAGAGCGGACCGACCGTGAGCCAGACCGTGGCGCGCATGGAGCGCGACGGCCTGGTGGCGGTCGCCAGCGACCGCCATCTGGAGCTGACCGAGGAGGGTCGCCGGCTGGCCACCCGCGTGATGCGCAAGCACCGCCTGGCGGAGTGCCTGCTGGTCGACGTGATCGGGCTGGAGTGGGAGCAGGTGCACGCCGAGGCCTGCCGCTGGGAGCACGTGATGAGCGAGGCCGTGGAGCGCCGCGTCCTGGAGCTGCTGCGCCACCCCACCGAGTCGCCGTACGGCAACCCGATCCCGGGTCTGGAGGAGCTGGGCGAGAAGGACGGCGCGGACCCGTTCCTGGACGAGGGCATGGTCTCCCTGACGGAGCTCGACCCGGGCACCGAGGGCAAGACGGTCGTCGTGCGGCGCATCGGCGAGCCGATCCAGACGGACGCCCAGCTGATGTACACGCTGCGGCGGGCCGGTGTGCAGCCGGGCTCCGTGGTGAGCGTGACCCAGTCGGCGGGCGGCGTGCTCGTGGGCAGCAGCGGCGAGGCCGCGGAGCTGTCCGCGGAGATCGCCTCGCACGTCTTCGTCGCCAAGCGCTGAGGACAACTTCCGCTGCCAGAGGGGTAGTTGACAAGCCGCTGCGATCTCCGCGAGATGTCGCGGAGTCCAAGATCCAGTGTGCGGAATCGCAGCGCGCGAGCGTTTCGCGTGCGAGGCTGTCGCGAGAGGCATATGACCTGAAGGCTCTTGACCGTGTCGGCGCCGGGTCTGGCCGCACGGCCGGAGAGGGGGCGGGATGTGCCCGTCTGGTGAGTCCGGATGCGAGGGTCCCGGCGCCCGAGGGCGCCGGGACCTGTCCTCCCCTGTACTGACCCGGAGCCCCGAGCTCTCGGGGTCAGTTCCCGCGGACCGGTTTCCCCGAGCGGCCCGCCTCCCGATGAAGATCTCCCCTCGGCCGCGCGGGTCAATCCTTGAGCGTGGTCACCCGAACGAGGGGTGTTACCCGCGATCCGCCCGTTCTCGAAAGGGAGTTCGATAGCGTGCGGGGGTGTGGGGCAAGGCCAGGCGTGGGTCCCGAGCGGAGTCAAGGGGGGTGCCAGGAATCATGGTGCGGCGCATCGACGTGACGGGCGCGGAGGGCGTACGCCTCGCCGCCTGGGAGTTCGCCGATCCTCCCAAGGCGGGAGAGGGCGAGGGGGCGCCGGGCGGTGTGCTGCTGCTGCACGGCCTGATGGGTCGGGCCTCGCACTGGGCGGACACCGCCCGCTGGCTCTCCGAGCGGCACCGCGCGGTCGCCCTCGACCAGCGCGGCCACGGCCGCAGCGAGAAGCGGCCCGAGGGCCCCTACACCCGCGAGGCCTACGTGGCCGACGCCGAGGCGGCCCTGGAGCAGCTCGGCCTCGCGCCCGCCGTCCTGATCGGCCACTCCATGGGGGCGCTGACCGCCTGGCAGCTGGCCGCGCGCCGCCCGGACCTGGTGCGGGGTCTTGTCATCTGCGACATGCGGGCCTCGGCGCTCGGCGCGGCCTCGCAGCGCGAGTGGGAGCAGTGGTTCACGTCCTGGCCGGTGCCGTTCGCGACGCTCGCCGACGTCCGCAGGTGGTTCGGCGAGGACGACCCGTGGGTGGAGCGCCCCAACCCCTCGCGCGGCGAGTTCTTCGCCGAGGTGATGGCCGAGGGCCCGGACGGCTGGCGGCCGGTGTTCGACCCCGCCCAGATGCTCAGGTCCCGCGAGCCGTGGGTGCACGACGCGCACTGGGAGGAGCTGATGCAGGTCCGCTGCCCGGCGCTCGTCGTGCGCGGCCTGGACGGCGAGCTGGGGCGGGCCGAGTCCCAGGAGATGGTCCGCGTGCTGCCCCGCGGCGAGTACGCGGAGGTGGCCGACGCGGGGCACCTCGTCCACTACGACCAGCCCAGCGCGTGGCGGGCGGCCGTCGAGCCGTTCCTGGACAGGGTCCTCGCCGGGTAGACCGGTGGGCCGGGTGTGCGCGGGGTCTGTCGTGGCCTTCGGCCCACTCGTCCTCAGACACCGGACGGGCTGTCCACTCCGGCCGAGGCTCGTCCCCAAACGTCGGCCTTGTCACGGGCTCAGGCGTTCCAGGTGCCAGCCCTTGCCGCCCTTGTCGTCCGGCGTCCGGACGTAGCGCAGGCGGTCGTGCAGGCGGTTCCTGCGGCCCTGCCAGAACTCCACCGCCTGCGGGGTCACCCGGAACCCGCCCCAGTTCGGGGGCACGGGGACCTGTTCACCCACCGGATAGCGGGCCGCCAAGTCGGCGTACGCGCGGTCCAGTTCGTCCCGGGAGGCGAGCACGGAGGACTGGGCGCTGGCCCAGGCGCCGAGCTGGGAGCCGTGCGGGCGGGTGCGGAAGTAGGCGACCGTCTCCTCGCGCCCGACCCGCGCGGCGGTGCCGGAGACGATGACCTGGCGGGCCACGGGGTGCCAGGGGAAGAGCAGCGAGACGTGGGCGTTGCCGGCCAGTTCCCGGGCCTTGCGGGAGTCGTAGTTGGTGAAGAAGACGAAGCCGCGCTCGTCGAAGCCCTTCAGGAGCACCGTGCGGGAGCTGGGCCTGCCCTCGGCGTCGACCGTCGAGACGATCATGGCGTTCGGCTCGTGCAGGACGTCCTTGTCGCGCGCCGCCTCCTTGAACCAGCGCGCGAACTGTGCCATGGGGTCGGCGGGCAGCTCCGCCTCGACGAGCCCCTCGGTGACGTACTGCTCGCGCATGCCGGCCGGCTCGGGGAGAGGTTCGGGGAAAGGGGCACTGGAGTCGGTCACCCGGTCATCTTGCCGTATCGGGGCGGGCGCCCGGCGGGGTGTTCCGCGCCCCGGAGAGGTGACCTGTGGCACTGAGTGCCGCGTTCCATCGCCAAAGGTGACACCAGGGGATATCGTCCTGCTGCCGAATCGGTTGGGTGACCACCAGCCCCACGGGGCATCACCGGGGTGACCGCTTCGGACCGCGAGTCGGCGAACGCGCCGTACAAAGGCCAGATCGACCGCGGAACCGGATCGTTGTTCGCCCGATTTTGACGCATGGTCATGAGCTGGTCGTCAACCCATCTCGCACACCATCCTGTCGAACCATCACGAGGAGCCGCCTGATGTCCGACTTCGTACCCGGTCTTGAAGGAGTCGTCGCGTTCGAGACGGAGATCGCCGAACCGGACAAGGAAGGCGGCGCGCTGCGCTACCGCGGCGTCGACATCGAGGACCTGGTCGGCCACGTCTCCTTCGGGAACGTGTGGGGCCTGCTCGTGGACGGCGCGTTCAACCCCGGTCTGCCGCCCGCCGAGCCCTTCCCGATCCCCGTGCACTCCGGTGACATCCGCGTGGACGTCCAGTCCGCGCTCGCGATGCTCGCCCCGGTGTGGGGGCTGCGCCCGCTGCTCGACATCAGCGAGGAGCGGGCCCGCGAGGACCTGGCGCGCGCCGCCGTCATGGCCCTGTCCTACGTCGCCCAGTCCGCCCGCGGCCAGGGCCTGCCGATGGTCCCGCAGCGGGAGATCGACAAGGCCGGGACCGTCGTCGAGCGGTTCATGAAGCGCTGGCGCGGGGAGCCCGACCCCAAGCACGTCCAGGCCGTCGACGCGTACTGGACGTCGGCCGCCGAGCACGGCATGAACGCCTCCACGTTCACCGCGCGCGTCATCGCCTCCACCGGCGCGGACGTGGCGGCGGCGTTGAGCGGGGCGGTGGGCGCGATGTCCGGTCCGCTGCACGGCGGGGCGCCGTCCCGGGTCCTCGGCATGATCGAGGAGATCGAGCGCACGGGTGACGCCGTGGCGTACGTGAAACAGGCGCTGGACAAGGGCGAGCGGCTGATGGGCTTCGGGCACCGCGTGTACCGCGCCGAGGACCCGCGGGCGCGGGTGCTGCGCCGTACCGCCCGCGAGCTGGGGGCGCCCCGCTTCGAGGTCGCCGAGGCGCTGGAGAAGGCGGCCCTGGACGAGCTGCACGCGCGGCGGCCCGACCGGGTCCTCGCCACGAACGTGGAGTTCTGGGCGGCGATCGTCCTGGACTTCGCGGAGGTGCCGGCGCACATGTTCACGTCGATGTTCACCTGTGCGAGGACCGCCGGGTGGTCGGCGCACATTCTTGAGCAGAAGCGGACGGGGCGGTTGGTGCGGCCCTCCGCGCGGTACGTGGGGCCCGGGTCGCGCGGGCCCCAGGAGATCGAGGGGTACGGGGACATCTCCCGCTGAGCCCGGGGGGCACCGTCTCGGGGGGCCTCGGGGGCTACCGCCTCGGGGCTCCGCCCCGGACCCCGCTCCTCAAACGCCGGAGGGGCTGAATTCCGGCCCCTTCAGCCGAGCCGGGTAGCTGCTGTTCGCCCCTTCAGCCGAGCGCCCCCTCCACCAGTGCCGTCCACTGGGCGACGACCCGCTCCCTGCGTGCTCCGTCGTCCGTGAGGAGGTTCGCGAGGCCGAGGCCCCGGGCCATGTCCAGCAGGCCCTGGATGGTCTCGCGGACGCCGGGCACGGACTCGTCGGCGCCGAGGAGTTCCACCGCGATGCGGTGCGTCTCGCGGCCGACGCGGGCCTCCAGCTCCGTCACCCGGGGGCCCAGCTGCGGTTCGTGGGACGCGGCGACCCACAGGTGGAGCGCCGCCCGGAAGAGCGGACCGGTGTAGAGGTCCACCAGGGCGGCGACCACCGGGCCACGGTCCTGCGCGGGCAGGGAGCGCAGGGCCGTGGAGCGCTGCTCGGCGACGTACTCCACGGCCGCCGTGAAGAGGTCCTCGCGGGTCGGGAAGTGGTGCTGGGCGGCGCCCCGCGAGACCCCGGCCCGCTCGGCGACCACCGAGACCGTCGAGCCCGCCCAGCCGTGCTCGGCGAGGCACGACACGGCGGCCTCCAGGAGCTTTTGCCGCGTCGCGCGGCTGCGGTCCTGCTTGGGCGCCCGGTCGGCGGTGGTCACAGCGCCCATGGGGGCTCCCGTCGTTCGAGGAACGCCCCCATGCCCTCCCGCGCCTCGGTAGAACCGAAGAGCCGCGCGGACAGGGCGAGCAGGGCGTCCGAATGCTCGTCGAATGCGTCCAGCACCCTAGCCGTGAGCAGCTTCTTCGTCTCGGCCAGGGCGCCCGGCGCCGCCTTCCGCAGCCCGTCGAGCATCGGTGCGAGACCCGCGTCCACGTCGGCGGCGTACGCCGTGACCAGGCCGATCCGCGCCGCCTCCGCCGCCTCGAAGCGCTCCCCGGTGAGGTGGTAGCGGGCGCCGGCGCCCGGGTCGAGGCGGGGCAGCAGGGTCAGGGAGATCACGGCGGGCGCCACCCCGAGGCGGACCTCCGTGAGCGCGAACGACGCGCCCGGCCCGGCCACCGCGAGGTCGCACGCGCCGAGCAGCCCGAGCCCGCCCGCCCGCACATGGCCGTCCACCCGCGCGAGCACCGGTTTGGGCAGCTCCACGATCTGCCGCAGCAGCCGCACGAAGTCCCGGGGGTCCGGTGGCTCGCGCAGGTCGGCGCCGGCGCAGAACGTCGTCCCCGTGTGGGTGAGGACGACCGCCCGCACGGCGGGGTCCCCGCCGAGACCGTGGAGCGCCTCGGCGAGCGCGCCCAGCAGGTCCGCCGAGAGCGCGTTGCGGCGCTCGGGGAAGTCCAGGCGGACGGTGACGATCCCCCGCTGCGGGGAGGAGACGACGAGGCTCATGGGCGGGGCTCCTCCTCAGTAGGACTTGGGCAGGCCGAGGCTCTGGTGGGAGACGTAGTTGAGGATCATCTCCCTGCTGACCGGGGCGATCCGCGCCACCCGGGAGGCCACGACGAGCGAGGCGAGGCCGAACTCCTTGGTCAGGCCGTTGCCGCCGAGGGTGTGCACGGCCTGGTCGACGGCCTTCACGCAGGCGTCGGCGGCGGCCAGCTTGGCCATGTTGGCGGCCTCGCCCGCCGCAATGTCGTCGCCGTCGTCGTAGAGCCTCGCGGCCTTCTGCATCATCAGGCGGGCCAGTTCGATCTCGATGTGGGACTGGGCGAGGGGGTGCGCGATGGCCTGGTGGGCGCCGATGGGCGTCTTCCAGACGGTGCGCTCCCTCGCGTACCCGACGGCGCGGTCCAGGGCGAAGCGGGCCATGCCGAGCGAGAAGGCGGCCGTCATGATCCGCTCGGGGTTGAGGCCCGCGAAGAGCTGGAGGAGGCCCGCGTCCTGGTCGCCGACAAGCGCGTCGGCGGGCAGCCGTACGTCGTCCAGGACCAGCTCGAACTGCTTCTCGGCCGCCTGGAGCTCCATGGCGATCTGCCGCCGCTCGAAGCCGGGGGCGTCGCGCGGGACGATGAACAGGCACGGCTTGAGGCTGCCGGTGCGGGCGTCGTGCGTCCGGCCGACGACGAGCGTGGCGTCGGCGATGTCGACGCCGGAGATGAACACCTTGCGCCCGCTCAGCAGCCAGTCGCCGGTGTCGGGGTCGCGGCGGGCCGTGGTGGTGATGCGGTGGGAGTTGGAGCCCGCGTCCGGCTCGGTGATGCCGAAGGCCATGGTGCGGGAGCCGTCGGCGAGGCCGGGCAGCCAGGTCCGCTTCTGCGCGTCGGTGCCGAAGCGGGCGATGACGGTGCCGCAGATCGCGGGCGAGACGACCATCATCAGCAGCGGGCAGCCGGCCGCGCCCAGCTCTTCGAGCACGATGGACAGTTCGCTGATGCCGCCGCCTCCCCCGCCGTACTCCTCAGGCAGGTTCACCCCGAGGTAGCCGAGCCGGGCGGCGTCCGCCCACAGCTCGTCGGGGTGGCCGTCGCCCGCCACGACACGGGTCATGTACTCCCGTCCGTAGCGCTTGCCGAGGGCGGCGACGGCGGCGCGCAGCGCCCGGTGCTCCTCGGTCTCCAGAACGGTGCTGCGTACGGTGCTTCCAGCGACGCTGCGTGTGGTGCTGCGTGCGGTGCTCATGCGGACTCCTCCGGTTCGGCGGCCTGGACGACGGCGAGCAGCTGGCCGACCTCGACCTGGCGGCCGGGTGCGGCGTGCAGCGCGGTGAGCGTGCCGGAGGCGGGAGCGCAGACGCGGTGCTCCATCTTCATCGCCTCCAGCCAGACGAGGGGCTGCCCGGCCGTGACCGCCGCGCCCTCGGCGAGTCCTTCGGCGACGCGCACGACGGTGCCCGGCATCGGGGCGAGCAGCGAGCCGGGCGCGCGGTGGGCGGTGGGCTCGGGGAGCAGGGGCAGCGCGGTCAGGGCGGTGTCCCCGTGCGCTGTGGTGACGTGCACGCGCTCGCCGTACCGGGCGACGGTGAACTTCCTTCGTACGCCGTCGGCCTCCAGCTCGACGCGGGTCGGCGTCACGGTCAGGACCCGCACCCCCTCGGCGGTCGGGCCGCGCCGGGTGTGGTCGTAGCGGACGTCGTGTTCGGTGCCGTCGGGTTCGGTGCGGTAGCGCTTGAGGTGGGGCTGGGAGCGGAGGTTGCGCCAGCCGCCGAACCGGGAGCGGCCGTGCGCGTCGGCGAGGGCGGCGGCGAGCGGGGCCAGGGGGTCGGGCGCGGCGCCGGTCAGCTGCGCGGCGTGCCGGTCGTAGAAGCCGGTGTCCATGCGGGCGCCGGTGAACTCCGGGTGCCGCAGGGAGCGTACGAGCAGGTCGCGGTTGGTGACGGGGCCGTGGACGACGGCCCGCTCCAGGGCGCCGGCCAGTTTGCGCAGGGCCTCGGCGCGGGTGGGCGCGTGCGCGACGGCCTTGGCGAGCATCGCGTCGTAGTGGACGCCGATCGTGTCGCCGTCCGTGTAGCCGGTGTCGAGGCGGACGCCCGGGACGTCCAGGTGGTGCAGGGTGCCGGTCTGCGGGGCCCAGCCGGCCGCCGGGTCCTCGGCGTACAGGCGGGCCTCGACGGCGTGCCCGCGCGCGGGCGGCGGCTCCGCCTCCAGGGCGTGGCCCTCGGCGACGCGGATCTGGAGCGCGACCAGGTCGAGGCCGAACACGGCCTCGGTGACGGGGTGTTCGACCTGGAGGCGGGTGTTCATCTCCAGGAAGTGGGCTCGGCCGTCGGCGACGAGGAACTCGACCGTGCCCGCCCCCCGGTACGCGGTCACGCGCGCGGCCCGCACCGCCTGTGTGTGCAGTTCCGCGACCAGGTCAGGGGCGAGGCCCGGCGCCGGGGACTCCTCGATGACCTTCTGGTGGCGGCGCTGGAGGGTGCAGTCGCGGGTGCCGAGCGTCCACACCGTGCCGTGCGCGTCGGCCATGACCTGCACCTCGACGTGCCGGCCGCCTTCGACGAACGGCTCCACGAACACCTCGCCGTCCCCGAAGGCACCGGTCGCCTCCGCGCGCGCCGCCGCCAACTCCCCCGCGAGGTCGGCGAGGTCGCGGACGACGCGCATGCCGCGTCCGCCGCCCCCGGCCGCCGCCTTCACCAGGAGGGGCAGGTCGGCCTCGGTGGGGTCGCCGAGCGGTGCGACGCCCATCAGCTCCTTGGCGCGCGTCTTGGACGCCATCGCCTCGATGGCCTCGGGCGGCGGGCCGATCCAGACCAGGCCGGCGGCCAGGACCGCGCGGGCGAAGCCGGCGTTCTCGGAGAGGAAGCCGTAGCCGGGGTGGACGGCGTCGGCGCCCGCCGCCCGCGCGGCCCGTACGACGAGGTCGCCGCGCAGATACGTCTCGGCGGGCGCCGCACCGGGCAGCCGTACGGCCGTGTCGGCCTCCCGTACGTGCAGGGCGTCCGCGTCGGCGTCGGAGTACACGGCGACCGTGGCGATGCCGAGGTCGCGGCAGGTACGGAAGACGCGGCAGGCGATCTCGCCGCGGTTGGCCACCAGGACTGACTCGATCATCGTCACTGCCTCACATCCGGAAGACACCGAAGCCGCCGCGCGCGCCTTCGTAGGGGGCCGTGTGGATCGCGGACAGGCAGAGGCCGAGGACGGTGCGGGTGTCGCGCGGGTCGATGACCCCGTCGTCGTAGAGCCGTCCGGACAGGAACATGGGCAGGGACTCGGCCTCGATCTGCTGCTCCACCATGGCCCGCAGACCGGCGTCGGCCTCGTCGTCGTACGGCTGTCCCTTCGCGGCAGCCGACGCGCGGGCGACGATCGACAGGACGCCGGCGAGCTGCTGCGGGCCCATGACGGCCGACTTGGCGCTCGGCCAGGCGAAGAGGAAGCGGGGGTCGTAGGCGCGCCCGCACATGCCGTAGTGCCCGGCGCCGTAGGAGGCGCCCATGAGGACGGACAGGTGCGGGACGCGCGAGTTGCTGACCGCGTTGATCATCATCGCGCCGTGCTTGATGATGCCGCCCTGCTCGTACTCCTTGCCGACCATGTAGCCGGTGGTGTTGTGCAGGAAGAGCAGCGGGATGTCGCGCTGGTTGGCCAGTTGGATGAACTGGGCGGCCTTCTGGGACTCTTCGCTGAACAGCACGCCCCGCGCGTTGGCGAGGATGCCGAGGGGGTAGCCGTGCAGGGCGGCCCAGCCGGTGGTGAGGCTGGTGCCGTAGAGCGGCTTGAACTCGTCGAAGTCGGACCCGTCGACGATGCGGGCGATGACCTCGCGCGGGTCGAAGGGGTTCTTCAGGTCGCCGGGGACGATGCCGAGGAGTTCGTCCTCGTCGTACTCGGGCGACTCGGCCGGGCCCGGATCGGAGTGCGCCTTGCGCCAGTTGAGGCGCGCGACGACCCTGCGGGCCCGGCGCAGCGCGTCCCGTTCGTCCTCGGCGAGGTGGTCGGCGAGGCCCGAGGTGCGGGCGTGCATCTCGGCGCCGCCGAGCGACTCGTCGTCGCTCTCCTCGCCGGTCGCCATCTTCACCAGCGGCGGTCCGCCGAGGAAGACCTTCGCCCGTTCCTTGACCATGATCACGTGGTCGCTCATGCCGGGGACGTAGGCGCCGCCCGCCGTGGAGTTCCCGAAGACGACGGCGATCGTCGGGATGCCGGCCGCCGAGGACTGCGTGAGGTGCTTGAAGAGGGCGCCGCCCGGGATGAAGATCTCCTTCTGGGAGGGCAGGTCGGCGCCCCCGGACTCCACGAGGTGGATCGACGGCAGCCGGTTCGCGTAGGCGATCTCGTGGGCCCGGAAGGCCTTCTTCAGCGTCCAGGGGTTGGAGGCGCCGCCCCGGACCGTCGGGTCGTTGGCGGTGATCAGGCATTCGACGCCCTCGACGACACCGATGCCGGTGACCATGGAGGCGCCGACGGGATGGTCGGTGCCCCAGGCGGCCAGCGGCGACAGCTCCAGGAAGGGCGTGTCGGGGTCGAGGAGCAGTTCGATGCGTTCGCGGGCGAGCAACTTGCCGCGCCCGCGGTGGCGTCGGACGTATTTCTCGCCGCCGCCCTCCAGGGCCTTGGCCTGCTCGGCGTCGAGTGCGGCCAGCTTCTCCAGCATGGCCGCGCGGTGCTCGGCGTACTCGGCGCTCGCGGGGTCGAGCGCGGAGGCGAGGACGGTCACAGCAGTACCTCCGGTAGGTCCAGGTGGCGGGCGCGCAGCCACTCGCCGAGGCCCTTGGCCTGCGGGTCGAAGCGGGCCCGCGCGGCCACGCCCGCGCCGAGCAGGCCCTCGACGACGAAGTTCAGGGCGCGCAGGTTGGGCAGGTCGTGGCGTACGACGGTCAGGTCGACGCACTCGGGCAGCAGGTGCCGCAGGCGGTCCACCGTCAGCTCGTGGGCGAGCCAGCGCCAGGCGTCGTCGGAGCGCGCCCACACGCCGATGTTGGCGTCGCCTCCCTTGTCGCCGCTGCGGGCCCCGGCGACGAGCCCGAGCGGGGCGCGGCGGGTGGGGCCCGGTGGCAGGGGTGCGGGCAGGGGTGGCGGCGGCACGTCCTGGAGTACGAGGGTGTCGTGGCCGCCCGACTCCACCGGACGCCGCTCGCCGTCGGGCAGCACGGCCGTGTGCGGGACGTCGGAGCGGTCCACGTACGCGGCCTCGAAGATCCCGTACGGTTCGCCCTTGCCGGGGGGCGCGGTCACGTGGAAGCCGGGGTAGCTGCCGAGGGCGAGTTCGACCGCGGCGCCGCTGAGGGCGCGGCCCACCGCGTCGGCGTCGGGGTCGCGCACGACGAGCCGCAGCAGGGCGGACGCCGTCTCCTCGGTGGCCGCGTCCGCGTGGTCGGTGCGGGCCAGCTCCCAGCGCAGCTCGGCGGGGCGGGACCCGGCGCGGTGCAGGGCGTCCTCCAGTTGGGCGCGCAGGAGCGTGGCCTTGGCCTCGATGTCGAGGCCGGTGAGGACGAAGACGACCTCGTTGCGGTGGCCGCCGAGCCGGGTGAGACCCACCTTCAGGGTGGGCGGCGGGGCCTCGCCGCGCACGCCGTCGACGCGTACCCGGTCGGGGCCCTCCTGGGTGAGCGCGACGGTGTCCAGGCGGGCGGTGACGTCCGGGCCCGCGTACCGGGCGCCCTGCGTCTCGTACAGGAGCTGCGCGGTGACGGTGCCGACGTCGACGAGGCCGCCGGTGCCGTCGTGCTTGGTGATGACGGCGGAACCGTCCTCGTGGATCTCGGCGAGCGGGAAGCCGGGGCGGCGCAGGGCCGCCGGGTCGTGCGCGGCGAAGAAGGCGTAGTTGCCGCCGGTGGCCTGCGTCCCGCACTCCAGGACGTGCCCGGCGACGACCGCGCCCGCGAGCCGGTCGTAGGCGGTGGGCGCCCAGCCGAAGTGGGCGGCGGCGGGCCCGGTGACCAGAGCGGCGTCGGTCACCCGCCCCGTGACGACCACGTCGGCGTCGCCCCGCAGGCAGGCCGCGATGCCGGCGCCGCCGAGGTAGGCGTGGGCGGTGAGCGCGCCGGGGAAGCGGGCGCCGAGGTCGTCGCCCTCGACGTGCGCGACCCGCGTGGGGACGCCGAGCCGCGCGGCCAGGTCCCGCACGGCGCCGGCGAGGCCCGCCGGGTTCAGCCCGCCCGCGTTGACGACGATCTTCACGCCCCGCTCGTGGGCGGTGCCCAGGCACTCCTCCAGCTGCCGCAAGAAGGTCTTGGCATACCCGCGCGCGGGGTCCTTGAGGCGGTCACGGCCGAGGATCAGCATGGTCAGCTCGGCGAGGTAGTCACCGGTCAGCACGTCGAGGTGACCGCCGGTCAGCATCTCGCGCAGGGCGTCGAACCGGTCACCGTAGAACCCGGAGGCGTTCCCTATGCGCAGGGGCGACCGCTTCATGCGCCGGCTCCCGGGGTGCTGTCTCCCGAGGCGACGTGGGCCTGTGACGCGGCTGCCCGCGCCCCGCCTCCCTGCGCCCCGTCTGCCCTCGGCGTGTCTCCTGGCGCCCGAGGGGCGCGGCCCGTGCCCGGGGGGCCCGCGAAGGCCTGGGCGATGTCCAGCCAGCGGTCGGCGTCGGCGCCCTCGGCGCGCAGGGACAGGTCGGCGCGGTGCGCGCGGCGCGTCACGAGCAGGCAGAAGTCGAGCGCGGGCCCGGTCACGCGCTGGGCGGCGCCCTCGGGCCCGTACGCCCACGACTCGCCGGTCACGGGCGCGGTCAGCTCGACCCGGAACTCCTCGCGGGGCGCGCTCTCCCCCCGTACGGCGAACGCGAAGTCCCGCGCCCGTACGCCGATCCGCGCCACGTGCCGCAGCCTGCCGGTCGGTGTCCGCCGCACGCCGAGCGCGTCCGCCACGTCCTGGCCGTGCGCCCAGGTCTCCATGAGCCGCGCGCTCGCCATGGACGGCACCGCCATGGGCGGCCCGTACCAGGGCAGCCGGGTCCCCGGAGGCGCCTCGGCGAGGACCCGGGCCAGCTCGTCGCGCCCGGCACGCCAGCGCGCGAGCAGCTCGGCGGGTGCCAGCGCCGCCCCTTGCTCGGCGCCCTCGTCCACGAACGAGTCGGGCGCCGCGGCGGCCTTGTCGACCTCGGTGGCGAAGGCGCCCGGGTCGGTGGCGGCGAGCAGGGCGGCCCGGTCGGTCCAGGCCAGGTGCGCGATCTGGTGGGCGATCGTCCAGCCGGGCGCGGGGGTGGCGAGGGCCCAGCGGTCCTCGCTCAGATCGCCGACGAGCCGGTCGAGTTCCTCGCTCTCGCGGCGCAGGTCGTCGAGCACGGACGGGGCATCGGACACGGAACGCTCCCCTCGGGGCACGAATGGGGTCTCCCCCTGCTCGACCGAAGCGGAGAGCTTGGGGAAGTGCCTGGGAGCATGGCAGCGCGCCGAGAAACAAGCAAGCGTGCTTGCATGAATTTACGCACGCCGTGTATCCGGTCCGGTGGAGCGGCGGCGTCCTCGTGCGGGGGCGGGCCAAGAGCAGAATCGGGAGGAGAAGCGGGAGGAGGAACGGGAGGAGGACGCGTAGAAGCGCTGCCGCCCGTCACTCGGCATGGCCGGTGTGGGGGGTGATGTCACCGGGCCCGGGAGGTGTCGTCGGAGACCTTGGTGAACGGAGTGACCGCGCCGTGCGTCACACGTGAGGGAGTGCGGTGCCTGCGGAAGGCACAGCCCCGCCCTCGGGTCCCTGAGGGGCGGTGCGGTCCGAAACGGGCGTCTGTGGTGCTGGTGAAAGCTAGGCTCCGGTCATGCCCGAGCCCTTCGTGAACGGCGACGTACACCACAGCGCGTGCGGCGTCTGTCCGTCGCGGTTTCACGCGGTCGGCGAGTTCGACGTGTTCGAGCGACCGACCCCGGAATGCCCGTTCAACAAGGCGGACGGGCACCGGTACTTGAGCGACGGGACACCGGTGTGTGTCCACCCCGGAAAGGTCGGGCTGCCCGCGAAGCGCTACAAGAGCGAAGGCGAGCCGCTGACGGTCGAGTTGCAGCTACCGCCCGACCCTTCCGCGGTGGTGCCGTATCTGCATGACGTGCTGTACGGCGCGGCCCCGGTCCTCCTGGATGACCTGATCTCACAGGCACAGCAGCAGATCCGGCAGCGCTTCCCGGAACTGGACCCGCTCACGTTGATGCGACAGGCACTCGGCTAGCCGTTACGCGGGGACGGGCTCGAACGTGATGCTGTGCGCGAGACCCATCCGGCGGAAGCCCGCCGCTTCGTATTTCCCCCGCAAGATGCCGAGCCGGCGAGTCACCTCCGCGTGCGTGAGCCCCTGAGACCCCGAAGGGGCTCGGTGTAGACCGTGTCCGCAAGGGGGTTCCGGGGTGCACGGGTCATGCCCCTTGTAGGGACCGAAGGGGTTCCGGTCTCGGTATCGGGCCTGACCAGCGTCGATGCCACCACAGCAACACTCCAGGACTACTGGTTCCGTGTGTGGGGAGAAACCGCCACAGCCCGGCACCCGGAACGATCCCGGCTCTGCCTGGTCGAAGAAGGCCGCATCGGTAAGAGCGGAACACCGACTCGGGTGCTCCGCTGGAAGCGGTCAACCGCAGACGGGGCAGGACTTGACCGTCCGCTCAGCCGCGCTCCGGCACCTTCCGCCGCCGACCCACCTGCGTCCGCACCGCACCCATGCTGGCCGCGATGACCAGGGCCACCGCGAGTGCCTCGGTCAGGGACAGGGCCTGGCTCAGGACGAGGAACCCGGCGAGGGACGCCAGCGCCGGTTCCAGGCTCATCAGGACCGCGAAGGTGTGCGCGGGGAGCCGCCGCAGCGCGACCAGCTCGAAGGTGTACGGCAGCACGGACGAGAGCACGGCGACGACCGCGCCGAGCGCCAGCGTGCCCGGCTCGACCAGCTTCGCCCCGGACTCGGCGATCCCGAGCGGCAGGAACAGCACCGCCGCGACCACCATCGCGAGCGCGAGCCCGTCGGCCTGCGGGAAGCGCCGCCCGGTGCGCGCGCTGAAGACGATGTACGCGGCCCACATGGCGCCGGCGCCGAGCGCGTAGGCGATACCGGCCGGGTCGAGGCCGCCGAAGCCCCCGCCGCCGCCGAGCAGGAAGACGCCGCAGAGCGCGAGCCCGGCCCAGACGAGGTTGACCGCGCGGCGCGAGGCGACGACGGAGAGCACGAGCGGCCCGAGCACTTCGAGGGTGACGGCGGGCCCCATGGGGATGCGGGCGACGGACTGGTAGAAGAGGCCGTTCATCCCCGCCATGGCCACGCCGAAGGCGACGACCGTGCCCCAGTCGGCGCGCGAGTGCCCGCGCAGCTTGGGGCGGCACACGGCGAGCAGGACGAGCGCGGCGAACACCAGGCGCAGCGTCACGATGCCGAGCGCCCCGGCGCGGGGCATCACGCTGACGGCGACAGCGCCGCCGAACTGCACGGAGACACAGCCGGCGAGGACGAGCCCGATGGGGCCGAACCTGGCGCGCAGGCCCTGAGGGGCCTCGGAAGTACCGGTGACCCAGGGAGCCCCGGAAGCCCCGGAGGCCTCGGCGGTCGTCGCCGCGCCGGCGACCTCCGGCTGCTGGGCCAGTACGGAGGCCGCCGCCGGTGCCGCTTGATCACTGCGCGAGACGTTCACGCCTGAGCCTTCCTGCCGTTGCCGCCATCCATGAGAAGTCCATCACGTTGGACTCTATCGTCCACTTTAATGGACTCAGACCGGAGGGGCGGAACGGTTTTTCCGCTGGCTGTCGCCACGCTCGCCGCCCGCGCCCACAAGTCGACGGTACGACCGCGCGCGGGAGGCGTGAAATGCCGATGGGGCTTCGGTTATGCACGGAGCGCATGAACGTGCGCCGGTGCTCACCGGGTGGGCCGAAGCGCCTCCGCGAGCACCTCCGCCAGATGCCGCCCCCGTACCCCGCCCAGCTGCTCCAGCTGCGTACGGCACGAGAACCCGTCGGCCAGCACCACCGCGTCGCCCGGTGCCCGGCGCACCGAGGGCAGCAGCTGCTCCTCGGCGCAGGCCGCCGACACCTCGTGATGGCCCCGCTCGAAACCGAAGTTCCCCGCGAGCCCGCAGCAGCCGCCGCTCAGCTCGCCCTCCAGGCCGGCCCGCGCCCGCAGTCGCCGCTCCGCCGCGTCGCCGAGGACCGCGTGCTGGTGGCAGTGCGTCTGACCGACCGCCGGACGGCCGACGCGCGGCGGGCGCCACCGCGGGGCCAGCTCGTCCAGGGCCTGCGCGAAGGTCCGCACCGACGCGGCGAGACGCCGGGCGCGCGGGTCGTCGCCCAGCAGTTCCACGAGGTCCGTCCGGAGCGCCGCCGCGCAGCTCGGCTCCAGGACGACGACCGGCAGGCCGTCCGTCAGCAGCGGCGCCATGCGGTCCAGCGTGGCGCGCAGCACCGCCCGCGCGCGATCGAGCTGCCCGGTCGAGACGTACGTGAGCCCGCAGCACACACCCCTGGGTGGCAGCGTGACCGTGAGCCCGGCCGCCTCCAGGACGTGTACGGCGGCCCGGCCCACGGACGGCGACAGATGCTCGGTGAAGGTGTCGGGCCACAGCACGACCGACGCCCCCCGCGCCCCCGGCACCCCCGGCTCCGGCTTCCGCGCCACCGCCATCGGCCGCCCCTGCCACCACCGGGTCAGCGTCCGCCGCGCCACCACCGGGACCGGCCGCTCCGGCGCGACGCCCGCGAGCCGCTTGCCGAGCGCCGCCAACGGGCCGATGCGGGCCAGGGCGTTGACGAGCGGGGCGGTGCGGGTGGCGGCGACGGCGCGCAGCCAGCGCGGCAGCCATCCCATCGCGTAGTGGGCGGCGGGCCTGCGTCTGCCCGCGTAGTGGTGGTGCAGGAACTCCGCCTTGTACGTGGCCATGTCGACGCCCACCGGACAGTCGGAGCGGCAGCCCTTGCAGGACAGGCAGAGGTCCAGCGCGTCCTTGACCTCGGTGGAGCGCCAGCCGTCCGTCACCACCTCGCCCGCCAGCATCTCGTGCAGCAGCCGCGCCCGGCCCCGCGTCGAATGCGCCTCCTCCCCCGTCACACGGAACGACGGGCACATGACCTCACCCGGCGAGGTCACCGTCGTCGTACGGCATTTGGCGACGCCGACGCAGCGCCGGACGGCCGCGGTGAAGTCGCCGCCGTCGTGGGGGTAGCCGAAGGCGACGTCGACAGGTTCGCGCGGCAGCGGCGCGAAGCGCAGATCGGCGTCGAGCGGCGCGGGCCGCACCAGGATGCCGGGATTGAGCAGCCCGGCCGGGTCCCAGGCGTCCTTCACGCGCTCGAAGAGGCGGACGAGTTCGGGCCCGTACATCTTCGGCAGCAGCTCCGCGCGGGCCTGCCCGTCGCCGTGCTCGCCGGACAACGACCCGCCGTGCGCCACGACGACCTCCGCCAGCTCCTCGGAGAAGCGGCGGAACCGCGCCACTCCTTCGGAGCTGATCAGGTCGAAGTCGACGCGTACGTGGATGCAGCCGTCCCCGAAGTGCCCGTACGGGGTGCCGCGCAGGCCGTGTTCGGCGAGCAGCGCCCGGAAGTCCCGCAGATAGGCGCCCAGCCGGGCCGGCGGCACCGCGCAGTCCTCCCAGCCGGGCCACGCCTCGCCCCCGTCGTCCGGCATGCGCGTGGCCGTCCCGGCGGCGTCCTCCCGCACCCGCCACAGCGCCCGCTGCCGCGCCGGGTCGTCGACGACCACGGCGTCGAGGACGTCGGCGGCGCGCACCACCCGGTCCGCACGCGCGCGTGCCTCGGCCGCGTTCGCCCCGCCCGTCTCCACGAACAGCCAGGCACCGCCCCTGGGCAGGGCGCCGCGCTGCGCGGGGTCGCGCACGAGGTCGGCGGCCATTCCCTCCACGGTGAGCGGCCCGTACGGCAGGAGGCCCGCCGCGGCCTCGGCGGCGGCGCTCTCGTCGGCGTACCCGAGGACGGCGAGCGCCCGTGCGCGGGGCGCCTCGACGAGCCGTACGACCGCTTCGGTGACGACGCCGAGCGTGCCCTCCGAGCCGCAGAACGCGCGGGCGAGGTCCACGCCGTGCTCGGGGAGCAGGGCGTCGAGGGCGTAGCCGGAGATGCGGCGGGGCAGGTCGGGGAAGCCGGTGCGCAGCAGGGCCAGGTGCGCCTCGATCAGCGGGCGCAGGGCGTCGGGCGCGCCGTCCCAGCCCCGGCCGAGCCGGACGGGACCGCGCTGCGGGCCGACGACCGTCAGCCCGTGGATGTTGTCGGCCGTGGTTCCCCAGGCCACGGAGTGCGACCCGCAGGAGTTGTTCCCGATCATCCCGCCGAGCGTGCACCGGCTGTGCGTGGCCGGGTCGGGTCCGAACGTCAGGCCGTACGGGGCCGCGGCGGCCCGCAGGTCGTCCAGGACGACGCCCGGTTCCACGACGGCCGTGCGCGCCCCGGGGTCCAGGGAGACGACGCGGTTCATCCGCCGGGTGAAGTCCAGGACGACGCCGACGCCCGTGGCCTGCCCGGCGATCGAGGTGCCCGCGCCGCGCGCCACGACCGGTACCGCGCGCCGCCGGCACACCTCCAGCGCCGCCGCCACGTCGTCGGCGTCGTGGGGGGCCACCACGGCGGCGGGCACCCGGCGGTAGTTGGAGGCGTCCATGGTGTGCAGGGCGCGCGCCGTCACGGAGAGGTCCACGGGGCCGCGTACGGCCGCGCGCAGCTCCCGCTCCAGGCCACCGGGATCGCCAGGGGCAGCGCCGTCGAAATCGCCGCCGGGATCGCCGCCGAGGTCACCGTCGAGAGGGCTCATGCGGTCCAGGATGCCCCTGCCCCCGACCGCCGCGGGCACCCCGCCGCTCCCGATATGTCACGATCCGGAACGGAACATTCCCACTACATGCATCAACTCTCCTATAGTGGCCAGAACTTGAGCAGTGCCCCGGACAAGACCGAGCAAGTTCGAGCAGAGTGTGTCGCTTCCGATCGAGGACCCCGATTGATGACCGCGCCAACCCCCCTAGCGCGCCCCGGGATGGAGCGCCCTCCGCTGCGCCCCTCCGTATACGTCCTACTGGCCTGCCTCCTCGTCACCGCGGTGCTCGCCGGCACGGCCGTCACGCTCGCGCCCGCGTCCGCACGGACCCCGCTGGCCTGGGGCGCCGGCGCCGCGGCACTCGCGCTCAGCGCCGCCGTGACCGTCGCCTGCCACGCCCTGCGCGGGCAGGCGCTGGCCCGCCGCCGGCTGGCCACCGAGCGGCAGAAGAGCGCGCGGCTCCAGCAGGAACAGGCGCTTCGGTCGGCCGAGTTCACCCAGGAACACGCCCGCCTCACGGCCGCGCACGCGCTTGAGGTGACCGACCTCACCACCGAGAACGCCCGGGTACGGGAGGAACTGACCTCCGCGCACGCCCGGGCGCGGGCGGAACTCACCGCCGAGAACACCCGCCTGCGGTCCGAGCTGACCGCCGAGAACACCCGGGTGCGCGCCGAACTGACGCGCCGCGCCCGCGCCGCCGAGTCCGAGCGCGCCGCCGCGCTCGCCGCCTGCGCCAACGCGGCGGGCCGCATGCAGGCGCTGGCCACCGGCATGCTCGCCGACCTGCGCGAGATGGAGGGCAGGCACGCCGACGAGGACGTCCTCACCGACCTCCTGCACCTGGACCACAGGACCGCGCAGGCCGGCCGGATCGCGGACTCGGTGGCGGTCCTCACCGGCGCCCGCTCGGGCCGCCGCTGGGCCCGACCCATCGTCATGGAGTCGATCCTGCGCGGCGCGATGGGCCGCATCGGCGGCTACCAGCGGGTGCGCGTCCACTCGGCCAGCGAGGTCGCGGTCGCGGGCCACGCCGCCGAGGGCGTCATGCACGCCCTGGCCGAGATCCTGGACAACGCGGCGAACTTCTCGCCGCCCACCTCCGAGGTGCACGTCTACATCGAGGACGTCGCGGCCGGCGTCATCGTCTCCGTCGAGGACAGCGGCCTGGTGATGGGCCCGGTGCAGCAGCGCCGCGCCGAGCGCGCCGTGTCCGGCGAGGCGACGGGCCTCGGCGGTCTGACCGGTACGCGCCTCGGCCTCGCGGTGGTGGGCAGGCTGGCCCGCAAGTACGGCCTGACGGTGTCGTTCCGCCCCTCGGCGCGCGGCGGCACCGGCGTACTCCTGCTGATCCCGCACGAGCTGCTCTCCCGCCCCTCGGACGCGACCCGGCCCCTCGCCACCACGCCCGCGCAACTCCCGCCGGCCACCCCGGCGACGCCGGGCACCCCGGCGACCCCCGTCGCCGCGCCCGCGCAGCTGCCGACCACCCCGCCGCCGCCCCCGGGCACCCCCGCGCCGGCCCCCGCACACGTGTCTCCCGCCGCCGCGCCCGCGTCCCCGGCCGCCCCCGTCGACGCCGACCCGACTGCGGCCCAGGACCCGGCGCCGGAGGCGGTGGTCGCGCCCGAGGCACCCCTCCCCAAGCGGCGTCGCGGTCGTACGCTCGCCGCCGCCGAGCGGGGCCGGCTCGACAGCGACACCGGGGAGAACCCCCGGCCGCGCCCCGCCGGTGCCGCGAGCACCGCGGCCCGTTTCAGCAGCTTCCGCCAGGCCGTCCGTACCCCCGCCCCGGACACCACCGATCCGTCGGGCGGCCCGGAGACCCCCGCCCCTGCCCAGCACCCGGAAGGCGACATCCCCCGATGACGACCGGCACCACGCCCGCCCCCACCACCGACGACAAGCTCACCTGGCTCCTGGTGGGCCTCCTGGAGCGCACCCCCGGCGCCCGCCACGCCCTCGTGCTCTCCCGGGACGGCCTGAAGCTGTGCCGCACCCCGGAGCTCTCCGTCGACCAGGCCGACCAGCTCGCCGCGATCGCCGCCGGCATCCAGTCCCTGTCGCACGGCGCGTCCGCCGAGTTCGGCGACGGCACCGGCGGGGTCCGCTCGGCGATGGCCGAGTTCTACGGCGGCATCCTCTTCATCGTCGAGGCCGGCGAGGGCGCGCACCTCGCGGTGATCGCCGCCGAGGACGCCGACGCGGGTCTGGTCGGGCACACCATGAGCGAGCTGGTCGAGCAGCTCGGCGAGCATCTGCGCGCGGCGCCCCGCGGCGCCGGCGGCCCCGGCGGCCGGCCCACCGCATGAGCGTGGGCCGCCCCGGCAGGGACGACTCCCCCGACCGGCTGTACACCCTCACCCAGGGCCGCAGCCGGTCGGCGCCCGACGCCCCGTTCGACCTGGTGACGCTCGTCGTCGCCGAGTGCGACCCGGTGCCCGGCATGCAGTCGGAGCACGCCGCGATCCTGCGGATGTGCCGCCTGCCGACGGCGGTCGTGGAGATCGCCGCCGAGCTCGGCCTGCCGGTGAGCATCACCCGCATCCTGCTGTCCGACCTGCTCGACGCGGGCCGTGTCAGCGCCCGCCACCCCCGCTCGGGCCCCGCCCACAGCCTTCCCGATCCCGAACTCCTGGAGCAGGTGCTCGTTGGACTCCGCAACCTCTGACCGCACGCCGGCCGGCACCGGCCGAAGAGCGCCGGCAGCGACCGCCGACAACGGCCTGAAGATCGTCGTGGTCGGCGGATTCGGCGTCGGCAAGACGACCCTGGTCCGCTCGGTCAGCGAGATCCGCCCCCTCAACACCGAGGAGACGATGACGCAGGCCGGCCGGGGCATCGACGAGACGGGCGGCCTGGCGGGGCTGCGCGCCAAGACGGCCACCACGGTCGCCTTCGACTTCGGCCGCATCACCCTCGACGCGCACAACGTCCTCTACCTCTTCGGCGCCCCCGGCCAGGAGCGCTTCTGGTTCCTGTGGGACCGGCTCTTCGCCGGCACGCTCGGCGCGGTCGTCCTGGTGGACACGCGGCGCCTCGCGGACTCCTGGTACGCCATCGACCGCCTGGAGCGCCACGGCACGCCGTTCATCGTGGCCCGCAACGACTTCGGCGGGCCCGCGCACACCACCGAGCAGCTGCGCGAGGCGCTCGACCTCGACCCGCACGTGCCGCTCGTGGACTGCGACGCGCGTTCGCGCACCTCCAGCAAGGACGTGCTGATCGCGCTCGTGGAGCACCTGAAGACGCTGTACGCCGCTCAGCGAGATGCCGCGCCGCGGCATGCCGCACCGCAGAACGCCCCTCTGGAGTACGCCCCGTGACCTGCCCCGTGACCGGCGCCGCACCCTCTCCCGTGCCGCTCTCCGGCCCCCGGTTCGCCGCCGAACCCGCGCAGCTGTACCGGGAGATGCGCCGGGACCACGGCCCGGTGGCGCCCGTGCTGCTCGACGGCGACATACCGGCCTGGCTGGTGCTCGGCTACCGCGAACTGCACCAGGTCACCGGCGACCCGGTGCTGTTCAGCCGCGACTCCGAGCTGTGGAACCAGTGGCCGAACATCCCCGCCGACTGGCCGCTGCTGCCGATGATCGGCCACCGCCAGCCGTCCATCCTCTACACGGTCGGCGAGCGGCACACCCGGCGCGCCGCGGTGATCGCGCACGCCCTCGAAGAGGTCGACCCGAGCGAACTGAAGGCGCACGCCGAGACGTTCGCGGACGAGCTGATCGACCGGTTCTGCGGCAAGGGCGCCGCGGACCTCGTCGCCCAGTACGCCATGCTGCTGCCGGTGCGCGTCCTGGCCCGCGTCTACGGCTTCCCCGACGAGGAGGGTCCCGCCCTCGTCACGGCCATGAACGACATGATCGACGGCCGGGAGCGGGCGCTGGCGGGCCAGCAGCATCTGGCGTCGTCGATGGTGCGCCTCATCGCCGACAAGCACGAGGCGCCGGGCGAGGACGTGGCCTCGTACATGCTCCACCACGGGCAACCGAACGCCACCGGCCAGCCGGACGCGACCGGGCAGGCGTACGTGGACGGGCAGGCGGACGCCTTCAGCGACGAGGAGATCGCCCAGGACCTCATGGTGATGATGGCGGCGGGCCACCAGCCGACGGCGGACTGGATCGGCAACTCGCTGCGGCTGATGCTCACCGACGACCGGTTCGCCGCGTCCCTCTTCGGCGGCCGGCACAGCGTCGCCGAGGCGATGAACGAGGTCCTGTGGGAGGACACCCCGACGCAGAACGTCGCCGGCCGCTGGGCCTCGCGCGACACCCGGCTCGGCGGGCGCCCCATCGGCGCCGGCGACCTGCTGCTGCTCGGCCTCGGCGCCGCCAACAGCGACCCGCTGGTGCGCACCGACGGTTCGGCGCTGACCGGCGGCAACAGCGCCCACTTCGCGTTCGGCCACGGCGAGCACCGCTGCCCCTTCCCGGCCCAGGAGGTCGCGGAGGTCATCGCGCGGACGGGCATCGAGGTGCTCCTCGACCGGCTGCCCGACCTCGACCTGGCCGTCCCGGCGGGCGACCTGACGCGCCGCCCCTCTCCCTGGCTGCGCGGTCTGACCGACCTGCCGGTGCGCTTCACCCCGACCCCGACCTCAGCGTTTGGAGACCTCAGATGACCGCGAGACCCGGCAGGATCGCCCTCGACCCGTTCGTCACCGACCTGGACGGGGAGAGCGCCCGGCTGCTCGCGGCGGGCCCGCTCGCCGAGGTGGAACTGCCGGGCGGCGTGCCGGTGTGGGCGGTCACGCACCACGCGGAGGCCCGCCAACTGCTCACCGACAAGCGGCTGGTGAAGGACATCGAGGTGTGGGGCGCGTGGCGGCGCGGCGAGATCCCCGCCGACTGGCCGCTGATCGGTCTCGCCAACCCCGGGCGTTCCATGCTGACGGTGGACGGCGAGGAGCACCGCCGGATGCGCTCGCTGGTCGCGCAGGCGCTGACGCCGCGCCGCGTGGAGCGGATGCGCGAGCGCGTCACCGAGCTGACGCACGGCCTGCTCGACAGGCTGTCCGCGTCGGGCTCCGACGTGGTGGACCTGAAGGCGGAGTTCGCCTACCCGCTGCCCATGTACGTCATCAGCGACCTGATGGGCATCGACGAGGCCGACCACCCCCGCCTCAAGGTCCTGTTCGACAAGTTCTTCTCCACGCAGACGCCGCCGCAGGAGGTCCTGGCGACCCTCGGCGAGCTGGCGGCCATGATGGGCAAGGTCGTGGCGGCCCGCCGGGAGAAGCCGGGCGACGACCTGACGAGCGCGCTGATCCAGGCCTCGGAGGGCGGCGACCACCTCACCGACCAGGAGATCGTCTCCACGCTCCAGCTGATGGTCGCGGCGGGCCACGAGACGACGATCTCCCTCATCGTGAACGCGGTCGTGAACCTCTGCGCGCACCCCGAGCAGCTCGCCCTCGTCCTGTCCGGCCAGGTCGGCTGGGACGCGGTGGTCGAGGAGACGCTGCGCCACTCCACACCGACCTCGCACGTCCTGATCCGCTTCGCCGCACAGGACGTCCCGGTCGGGGACAAGGTGATCCCGAAGGGCGACGCGCTGATCGTCTCCTACGGCGCGATAGGCCGCGACGAGCAGGCCCACGGCCCGACGGCCGCCGCCTTCGACCTCACCCGCACGTCCCCCACCCGCCACATCTCCTTCGGCCACGGCCCGCACGTGTGCCCCGGCGCGGCGCTCTCCCGCCTGGAGGCGGGCGTGGCCCTCCCGGCGCTCTACGCCCGCTTCCCCCACCTGACCCTGGCGGTCCCCCCCGCGGACCTCCACCACAAGCCGGTGGTGACCCAGAACGACCTGTACGCCTTGCCGGTACGACTCAACTGAGGCAAATCCAGTTCTCCACCTGATTTCAGCCGCGGGGGCCCAAATCCAGCCCCTCCGGCGTTTGAGGAGCGGGGTCCGGGGCAGCGCCCTGAGGCGGCACCTCGACCCCCGGGGACGGATCTCACCCGCCGGACACCAAAGGAACCCCGTGCCCTGAGCCGCTAGGCTCCTGCCGTGGCTGAGATCCGGATTCCCGCTGACATGAAGCCCGCCGACGGACGTTTCGGCGCGGGCCCCTCCAAGGTGCGGACGGAGGCGCTGGACGCCCTGGCCGCCACCGGCACCTCCCTCCTCGGTACGTCCCACCGCCAGGCGCCGGTCAAGAACCTGGTCGGCCGGGTGCGCGAGGGCGTCAAGGACCTCTTCTCCCTCCCCGAGGGGTACGAGGTCGTCCTCGGCAACGGCGGTTCCACCGCGTTCTGGGACGTGGCGACGCACGGCCTGATCGAGAACAAGTCGCAGCACCTGAGCTTCGGCGAGTTCTCCTCCAAGTTCGCGAAGGCGGCCAAGCTCGCCCCGTGGCTGGCCGAGCCCACCGTGCTCACGAGCGACCCGGGCACGCACCCGGAGCCGAAGGCGGAGGCGGGCGTCGACGTCTACGCCTTCACGCACAACGAGACCTCGACCGGTGTCGCCGCTCCCGTCGAGCGCGTCGCGGGCGCCGACGCCGGCTCCCTCGTCCTGGTGGACGCCACGTCCGGCGCGGGCGGCCTGCCGGTCGACATCGCCGAGACGGACGTCTACTACTTCGCCCCGCAGAAGTCGTTCGCCTCGGACGGCGGTCTGTGGATCGGCGTGTTCTCCCCGGCGGCGATCGAGCGCGCCGAGCGCGTCCACGCGTCCGGCCGGCACGTCCCGGAGTTCTTCAGCCTGCCCACGGCGATCGACAACTCCCGCAAGAACCAGACGTACAACACCCCCGCGCTCGCCACGCTCTTCCTGCTCGGCGAGCAGCTGGAGTGGATGAACTCCCAGGGCGGCCTGGAGTTCACGACCGGCCGCACGGCGGCGTCCTCGCGGACGCTGTACGGCTGGGCGGAGGAGTCGAAGTACGCGACGCCGTTCGTCACGGACCCGGCCAAGCGCTCGCAGGTCATCGGCACGATCGACTTCGCGGACGAGATCGACGCCGCGGCGGTCGCCAAGGCCCTGCGGGCCAACGGCATCGTGGACACCGAGCCGTACCGCAAGCTGGGCCGCAACCAGCTGCGGGTGGCGATGTTCCCGGCGATCGACCCGGCGGACATCGAGGCACTGACCAAGTGCGTCGACTACGTCATCGAGAAGCTCTAGCGCTGCGCCGCGCGACCGGCCGCGGGTGCGCCGTGGCCGGTCGCGCAGTTCCCCCGCCCCTGGCGGGGCCTATCGGCTCAGCTGCCTGAACCTCCGTACCGCCAGCGGCAGGAAGACCAGCGAGATCACGATCGGCCACACCACGGCCATCAGGACGGCATGCTGCTCGACCCAGCTCCCGCCCCCCGCGCCCGGGTTGCCGAACAGCTCCCGGATGGCCGTACCCGTCGAGGAGACGGGGTTCCACGCGGCGACCGGCGCCAGCCAGTCCGGCATCAGCGACGGCGCCACGAACACGCTGGAGATCATCGTGAGCGGAAACGCGACCGCGTAGAGACCGCCCGCGGCTTCCGGTGTCGGCACGACGAGGCCGAGGTAGACCCCGACCCAGATCAGGCTGAACCGCAGGAACAGCAGCAGCCCGAAGGCGAGGGCGGTGTCCAGGGGCCCGGCGCTGGAGCGCCAGCCGATGGCGAGGGCGGTCAGCGCGAGGATGGCGAGTTCCGCGCAGGCCACGACGAGGTCGGCGACCCCCCGCCCGGACGCCACCGCCGAGGGCGCCATCGGCATCGAGCGGAAGCGGTCGATGACGCCCTTGGAGGCGTCGGTGACGACGGCCATGGCGGTGTTCATGAAGCCGAACGCCATCGTCATCACGAACATGCCGGGCATCAGGAACTGCTGGTAGTCGCCGTCCTTCCCGTCGCCCGGCACCTTCATGGCCTCGCCGAAGACGAAGCCGTAGAGGAGGACGGAGATGATCGGGAAGCCCAGCTGCCAGGCGATGGTGACGGGCTGGCGCAGGAAGTGCGTGAGGTAGCGGCGGGCGATGTTCCCGCAGTCGGCGAGGGCCCAGAAGAGCCGGCCGTGCGAGGTGTCGGCGGTGAGGGCGACGCTCATGCGGCGATCTCCTTCTCCGGGTCGGCGACGGGGGCGTGGGTCCGGGAGGCGTGGGCCTGGGAGGCGTGGCCGGTCAGGCGCAGGAACACGTCGTCCAGGCTGGGCCTGCGCAGGCCGATGTCCTCGACGGCGATCCCGTCGTCCTGGAGGGTGCGCGCGACCTCCGTGAGGGCGGCGACCCGGTCCGTCACGGCGGCCTGGACGCGGCGCTCCGCGTCGACGACGAGCGGCTCGCCGGCGCAGACCCGGGTGACGGCCTTGGCGGCGGCGGGCAGGTCGGCGACGTCGCGCACCACGACGTCGAGGTGGCTGCCGCCGACGGTGTTCTTCAGTCCGTCCGGGGTGTCGTCGGCGATGGCGCGGCCGCGATCGATGACGGTGATGCGGGAGGCGAGCCGGTCGGCTTCCTCCAGGTACTGGGTGGTGAGCAGCACGGTCGTGCCGCGCGCCACCAGGTCCCGCACGCTGTCCCACACTTCGAGGCGGCTGCGGGGGTCGAGTCCGGTGGTCGGCTCGTCGAGGAAGAGCACGGCGGGCGCGAGGATCATCGACGCGGCGAGGTCGAGCCTGCGCCGCATGCCGCCGCTGTACTGACCGGCGCCCTTGTCCGCCGCGTCCTGGAGGTGGAACTGCTCCAGGAGTTCCTGGGCGCGCCGGGCGGCCCGCCGGGCGCCGAGGTGGAAGAGGCGGCCGAACATCTCCAGGTTCTGCCGCCCGGTGAGGATCTCGTCCACGGCGGCGTACTGGCCGGTGAGGCCGATGCGGGACCGGACCAGCGCGGGCTCGCGCGCCACGTCGGCGCCGGCCACCTCGGCGCGGCCGCCGTCGGGCCGCAGCAGGGTGGCGAGGATACGCACGGCAGTGGTCTTGCCCGCGCCGTTGGGGCCGAGCAGGCCGTGCACCGTGCCCTGCCGGACGCGCAGGTCGAAGCCGTCCAGCGCGTACTTGTCCCCGTACCGCTTCTGGAGCCCCTCGGCTCGTACCGCCAAGCCGTTCCCGTTCATGTACTGCCCCTCCCGGTCCTCGTCACGCACCCTCTGAGTACGCCGTACCCAGTGGAGGGTACACCGTACTCAGTTCTTCGGGGTACGCCGTACCCAGTTTCTTTGCGGGGGAATAGGGTGAGGCCATGACGAGCACGAACGGCGACGACGACCGGCGCATCGGCGGCGACATCACCCGCAGCCTGGAGCTGCTCTGGGGAGAGGGCACGCGGCCCACGCGCGGACCCAAACCGGCCCTCACCCTGGACCGGATCGTCACCGAGGCGGTGCGCCTCGCGGACGCCGAGGGGCTCGCGGCGGTCTCCATGCGCAGGCTCTCCACGGAGCTGGGCGCCGGCACGATGTCCCTGTACCGGTACGTGCCCGGCAAGGGCGAGCTGCTGGACCTGATGCTGGACCGCGTGTACACCCCGCCCCGCGAGGAGGCCCCGTGGACCGGCGGCTGGCGCGAGGGCGTCGAGGAGTACGCCCGCGAGACCCTCCTGCGCTACCGCCGCCACCCCTGGCTGCTCCACGTCAACCAGGCCCGCCCGGTGCTGGGCCCCGGCTCGGTCGGCGGCCTGGACCGGACCCTGGCGCGGATCTCGTCGACGGGCCTGACCGACCCCGAACTGATCAGCGTCGTCGTCATGGTGGAGGGGTACGTCACCGGGGTCGCCCGCACCCAGGTGCACGAGACGGAGGCGGTGAAGAGGACCGGCCTGTCCGACCAGGACTTCTGGGCGGCGCAGGCCCCGGCCCTCGAACGCGTCATGAGCAGCGGCCGCTACCCGGTCCTCGCGGGGCTCTCCCGCGACGCCTTCGGCCCGGACTTCGACCACTTCGAGTTCGGGTTGCAGCGCCTCCTGGACGGCCTGGACGTCCTGGTCTCCCGGCGCCGTCAGGAGGCGTGAGAGCCGGGTCCGGGGCCGCAACCGCGGCCGGGGTCAGCGCCTGCGCAGCAGCCGCTTCAGCCCGAAGAGGACGAACAGCACGGCACCGGCGGTGAGCGCGCCCTTGGCGAGGTTCCCGCCCAGGTCCCCGCCCCCCGCGCCGCCGCCCGAACTCCCGCCGCCCGACGGCCCGTCGGAGCTGCCTCCGCCCTTGCCGCGCACCTCCACGGGCGTGACCGCGCTCTGCGCGCCCTCGGTGCCGTACATCAGGGTCGTGCCGTCCGGGGTGTACGTCATCGACTCGCCCTGCCGCTGGAAGGGCACGCTCAACCGCCCCTCCCGCACGGGCTTCCTGCCCGCACCCCGCCAGGCGAGGTCGACCCCGCCGAAGTAGCCGCGCAGGGACAGCCGGCGGCCGTCGGGCGAGAAGGCGCCGTCGGTGACCCACAGGTCGGTGGCGGCGATCCGCCGGAAGACGTTCGGACCGGCGGTGGACATCTTGGTGGGACCCTCGTAGAGGCTGCCGCCCTCCTCCTTCTTGTCCGCGATGTAGATCCGCCCGGTCTTCGGGTGCACCATCAGCGCCTCCGCGTCCCGCGCTCCGTCGGCGTACTTCACGACGTACTGCGTGGCACGGACCGTCTGGTCCTTCAGCGTCTTCGGCTCGGGCAGCTTGTAGATCCATACGTGGGGCCAGGTGCCGCCGAGGTTGTCGCCGATGTCGCCGACGTAGAGGAAGCCGTCGGTCCCGACCGAGATCGCCTCGACGTCCCGGGGCGCGCCGATCCCGGACATGGTGACGGTGGCGACCGTCCTGCCGGTCCTGGAGTCGACGGCGTACAGGTAGGCGCCCTTGTCCTGGTCGTTGTGCGTCCAGTAGACGCCGGGGTGGGCGCGGGAGGCGGCCAGGCCGCTGGACTCGACGATCCGCGGGTCCTTCATGGTGAACCCGTCGTGACCGCCGTCGGCCGCGACGGGCCCCGCCGAGGTCAGGAGCAGCACGGCGGCGGCGAGGACGGAGGGGACAGCCCGGAGCGAACGCATGGGCCCAAGCGTGCCATCCGCGCGGCGGCGGGGCGTGTGCGGCCTCACATCGCGGGCGGCGGCGCCCATCCGCGATGATGTGCGGATGCTCAGGTTCATGTTCGTCGGCGACTCGATGACGATCGGGAGCGCCGGTGAACACACCTGGCGCCACCGCATGTGGCAGCACCTGCGCGCCGCCCTGGGCGACGGGGGCGTCGCCGTGGTGGGGCCGCGCACCGCGCTCCACGACAAGGCGGCGGGAGCGCCCCTGTCGCACGACTACGCCGACGCCTCCCCCGACTTCCCCCGCCACCACCTGGCGGGCTGGGGCGAGGGCTGGCTGCACATGGCGCCGCGGATCGCGGACGCGCTGACCCGCGACCCGGCGGACATCCTGCTGATCTCGCTGGGCCTGATCGACCTCGGCTTCTACACGAACGCGGAGCAGACGGCCGCCAACGTCCGGGCGTTCGTCGCCGGGGCCCGCTCGGCGAACCCGGGCGTCCGGATGGTCCTCCTCCCGGTGATCCCGAACATCCGGGCCGCCACGGACGCGCCGTTCGCCGTCGAGGTCGCCCACTTCAACGACCTCCTCGCGAAGACGGTCGCCGACCTGGACACCGGCCGCTCGCCCCTGCTGCTTGCCTCGCCGCCGTCCTCGTACGACATCCACACCGACACCTACGACGGCACCCACCCGAACGCGAGCGGCGAGCACAAGCTGGCCGCCGCCTTCGCGGAGGCGATGGCGCAGGCGTGGGGCATCGGCGGGCCCTACACGGGCCTCCCGGACACCCGGGCGCTCACGCGGCCCACCGCCTGATCGCGAACTTCCCTCCCGCGCGCCGCACTTCGGCCGCACCCGCCCCTCGCAGGTGTGCCGGGAAGACCAGCTCCCGCTCGTCGGCGGCCCGGCCGAGGACGCGCACCCGGGTCGCGGCGGCCGCACCCGGGTCGAGACACAGGCAGCTGCTGTGGTCCGGTTCGAGGATCTGCACCGGGGTGTGCAGGAGGTCGCCGACGAAGACCGCCCGGTCGGTTCCCGAGGCGAGCCGCAGGACGGACGAGCCGGGGGTGTGCCCGGGCGCGGCCTCCAGACTGAGGTGGGCGTCGATGCGGTACGCGCCGCTCCACAGCACTGTCTGCCCGGCCCGGTCCACGGGCGCGACGCTGTCGGCGAAGACCGGGTCGCGGCTGACCCGGTCCGCGCCGCACGGGCCGAAGTGGGCGTGGTCGGCGGCCGGCATGAGGTAGGTGGCGTTCGGGAAGGTGGGCACCCAACCGCCGTCGCCCCGGCGGGTGTTCCACCCCACGTGATCGGCGTGCAGGTGGGTGTTGACGACGATGTCGACGTCCTCGGGGCGCACTCCGGCGGCGGCGAGACGGGCCGGGAAATCGGTGTCGAGGTCCTCGAAGTGCGGGGCGTCCGGCCGGCGGCGTCCATTGCCGACGCCCGTGTCCACCAGGACCGTCTTCCCCTCGCTCCGGAGCACCCAGGTCTGCACGGCGGCCATGACCCGGCCGCTGTCCGGGTCCCAGAAGTCGGGCGCGAGCCAGGACCGGTTCGCACGCCACAGCTCCTCGGGCACGCCGGGCACGAGCGCGGTGGCGGGGAGGAAGGGCGCCTCCAGCTCCACCACGCGCCGGATCTCGACCTCGCCGACCATCAGGTGTTCGTTCATGAGTACGACCGTAGACAGACCGGGTGAGCGCCCCAATGCCCGATCCGCTCGCCCGGATACGCGCACGGCTCACCGCCGCTCCTCTACGCTGCCGCCATGGACGTAGTGAGCGACGCCATCGCGGCAGCCCGGGTCGGCCGGCCCGACGCCCACCGGGTCAGGGTCCTCGGCTCCTGGTGCAGCAGGCTGCCCGCGTATGACGGGATGGGGTTCCACGTGGTCCTGGAGGGCGGCTGCTGGCTGCTGCCGGACGGCGGCGGCGCCCCGCTCACCCTCGCGGCGGGCGACACGGTGCTGTTGCCGCGCGGGGCGGGCCACGTCCTCGCGGACGCACCGGCCGACGCCCGCACCGTCGCACGGGCGGCCCCCTTCGAGCACCGGCTCGACACGGCCGGCCCCTCGCGGACGCCCGTCCCGCGTCCCGAACAGGACGGCCCGGCCACCGAGTTGCTCTGCGGGAAGTACCGCTTCGACCGCCGTCACGCCCACCCGCTGCTCGCCGAGCTGCCCCAGACCGTGCACCTGCCCCGCCGCGCCGGACACCACCCGGAGCTGCGGGCGGCGATCGACCTGCTCGGCCGGGAGACGGGGGCGGCTCTCCCCGGGGCGGACGTGGCCGTGCCCGGGCTCCTCGACCTGCTGCTGATCTACATGGTGCGGGCGTGGACGACGGACCACACCTCGGGCGCCGGCTGGCCCGCCGCCCTGGCCGACCCGGTGGTCGCCGAGGCCCTGCGCCTCCTGCACGCCTCCCCCGAGGCCCCCTGGACCAGCACCGCGTTGGCCGCCCGCACGGGTGTCTCCCGCGCCACCCTCACCCGCCGCTTCACGACGCTGGTGGGCCGCGCCCCGATGACGTACCTCACCTGGTGGCGCATGTCCCGGGCGGCCACGCTCCTGCGCGACACGGCGCACCCCCTGAAGACAGTGGCCCGCCAGGTGGGCTACGGCTCGCCCTACGCCCTCTCGCACGCGTTCACCCGGACGTTCGGCGTCACGCCGGGGCGCTACCGGAACGGTACGAATTCACGTGCCGTCGCACCGGCACCCTGAGGCGGCCGGCGCGCACTGTGCGGCACTCGGGTCCACGCTGGAAGAGAGGGTGTTTCCCCGTGCCTCTCAGCAGGTGAGCAGGGAGGAGCCATGACAGCGATCACGCGGAAGGACACTCCGGTCGCCATCGCGGACGGCGGAGTGGAGCTGCGTTTTCAGGACGTCGGCGGAGACATGTCGGTCGCCTTCGTGAGGTTTCCCGAAGGCACCGACCTGGGACCGGCCCTCAAAGGGCTGGCCGGTGACCTTTGCCCGTGCCCGCACTGGGGCTATCTCTTCAAGGGACGGCTGAAGATGCGGACCCCGGACGGCGACGAGGTCTACGAGGCGGGTCAGGCCTTCTACTGGCCGCCCGGTCACGCCCCGGTGGCCCTTGAGGACTGCGAGTACGTCGACTTCTCGCCGACGAAGGACTTCAACGAGGTGATCGAGCACATCAAGTCACAGGGAGGCTGACGGGCGCGGGGGCCTCGCTCCACGGCGGGGCGGGACTCGGCGCGCGATGATGCGGTCACCGTGCCGCGCGTTCAGTCGTCTCGTGCAGCAAATCAACGTCCACGAACGGGACTTCACTCGTCGGGCGCGACCGCCAGTCCAGCGGCCACGTGTAGCCGTCCAGCGCGGGCACGCCCACGTACGCGAGGTTCCCCGAGCGTCGGCTCAGCGCACGCGCGCCGACCGGCCAGGTGCGGGAGTCCGCCGTCTTCGGGGGCAGCAGGAAGTAGAGGTAGCGCCCACCCGTCGCCTCGCGGACGATCGGGCCCGCGCGGAAGTCCGTGAACTGCATCAGGCCGTACGCGACTTGCTCGCCGAACGCGCCCTCGATCCGTACCGCGTCGAAGTGAATGCCGGCGTGGCGCAGGGCGTGGCCCGTCGCCGGGATCCAGTCGTGGACCCTGAGTGATGAGGTTTCCGAGTTCATGCGCCAGATGTTGTCGGTCGCTCACATACTGTGACCAGGGATTCACAGGTGTCGTGCTGCGCTGTGCGCTTGGGGAGGTCGCTGTGCACTCCGGTGAACGAGGTTCGGAGACGTTCGGCGCACTGTTGCGGTTCTACCGCGAGCGGGCCGGGCTCACTCTGGAGGTGCTGGGCACGCATGTCCAGTACTCCAAGTCGCAGGTGGCGATGGTGGAGCGGGGCGAGCGGCCCCCGAAAGGGAAACTGGTCGAGATCGCCGATCAGGTACTGGGTGCACAGGGTGCACTGACGCTGCTCGCGGAGAAGGAGTTCGGGAGCAGCGGGCTACGGCCGTGGACCGAGGATTATCTGGCTGAGGAGAAGAACGCCTCTGCCCTTCACGTGTACCAGAGCCACGTGATTCCTGGTTCGCTCCAGACGGAGGCATACGCCCGGGCGGTCTACGCCTGCAACTGCTACCCGACTCTGGACGACGACGAGGTGGAGAAGCGGGTGGTCGACCGCGTGGGGCGCCAGCGGTTGTTCCAGCGCAAGCCCGCGCCGAACGTCAGTTACGTACTGGAGGAGAGCACTCTCACCCGACCCATCGGCGGCCCACCGGTCCTCAAGGAGCAGCTACACCACATCCTCGGCATCGGACAGTTGCGGCACGTCGAGGTCCAGGTCATGCCGCATGCGCGGCACGTCCACGCGGGGCTGAACGGCTCCATGATCCTGCTGGAGACAGCAGAGCGTCGTCAGCTTGCCTATGTGGAAGGACCGAGTGGCGGCTACTTCGTATGCGAACAGCCCTACCTGGGAGACCTGTTCGGCAAATATGGCATTCTGCGGGCGCAGGCTCTGAACCCGGAAGAGTCAGCGAAGCTGATCGAACAGGTGGCGCAGGGACTATGAGCGTGGACCTCAACTGGTTCAAGAGCAGCTACAGCGGTGGCGAGGGCGAATGCCTGGAGGCGGCCCTCAGCTGGACCAAGTCCACCCACAGTAGCGAGCAAGGCGGCGAATGCCTGGAGGTAGCCACAACGCCCGCCACCATCCACATCCGCGACTCAAAGCTGAACCCCAGCGGCCCTACCCTCCAGATATCCCCCGCCACCTGGACCGCCTTCCTCAGCGCGCCTGCGCGGCCCGTGCCCGGTCGGACATGAGCTGCGTGGCGAACTGGAGGTCGTCGCTGCCGTAGTTGCGGCTCTCCGTGTCCTTGCCGCCCACGACAGTGAGTACCGTCCCCGTGCGTACCAGCGTGTAGTTGGTGGTCTCGGAGACGTATCCGCCGCCTCGGCCCTCGGTCACGGAGAACGCGACGAGTTCGTCACCGATGGCCGGCATGGTCATCCGCTGCGCGCCCTCCTTCGCCGCCTCGCGGCTCTTCTCCTTGAAGGCGGCGACCGCCTTCTTCTCGCTCGGGTAGGCATAGACCAGGAACTGGGTGTCCATTCCGTAGCTCGGGTAGTACACAGCTGAGCCTTCGAAGGTCGAGCCGTCGTCCTGGGAGGCGACGTCCGCCGTGGGCGGGCTGCTCTGGGTCCAGCCGGAGGACAGGCTGGTCGTATCGGGCAGGACGCTCAGGACCGCGTCGGCGTCGGCCAGCGGCACCAGCTTCTCCGATCCACCCGCCCCGGCCACACCGGTTCCCGCACCGGGTCCCGCGTCGCTTCCGCCACCGGTCGCCGAACCGCCCGGCTGGGACCGGCCGCCGGGGACGGACGCCCGGTCCGAGCCCGGCGAGTCCCCGCCGCTGAACGCCTGCGTGCCGCCGTAGACCGCGAAGACCACGAGAACGAGGAGTACGGCCAGCGACGCCGCCAGCGCCGTGCGCCCCGCGGGGGTGTTGTTGAAGGTCACGGGGCCCAGCGACAGGGTGCTGCCCCGCACCTTCGCACCGCCGTCGATCACGATGCTGCCCGTGTACTCCCGAGGGGGCTCGGCCGGTGGCGGACCAGCCGTGGGAGGGCCGGCCGGAGGCGGGCCCGCCAGCGCCTCCGCGAGCCGGGCGGCGAACTCCGGGTCCGCCGCGACCCGCTCCCGCACCGCTTCCCGCAGCGCGGCCAGCGCCTGGGGGTCCTGCGGCCTCTCCTCCACGACGTCCAGCGCCGCCTGCCCGGAGGGGCTCCCGCCGATGCGCTGCCGTACGAGATCGGAGACGGTCTGTCCCACCTCCGCCCCCACCGCGCCCGCCGCGCCACCTGCGAACCCCGTCATCACGCGCACCGCTTCCGCGACCACGTCCACGGACCCCACGCCACCACCCCCGAGTCATGGGCATGCCATCAGACTCATGCCGAGGACCCCATTGTCGGGCAACCCCGCCTGGATGTAAGGGCGTTGGCGGTACCGGCACCAAGGCCCGGTCCGCCCGACCGACTGGGTCAGGCCGCCCGCGTCAGCCGGTTCGCCAGCGTCGACATCGTGTACGTACCGATGCCGAGGACGACTTCGAGGGCGTTGCGCTCGGTGTGGCCGTGGGACAGGAACCGCTTCAGCTCGTCGTCGCCGACGCCGCCCGCCGTGGCCAGCACGGTCAGCGTGAACTGCCGTACGGCTTCGAGCCGCTCGTCGGGCAGTTCACGCTCCTCGCGCAGGGCCGTGATCAGCTCCGTCCCCGCGCCCAGTTTGCGCAGCTTGCCGGTGTGCATGGTGACGCAGATGTGGCAGTCGTTACGGGTGGCGACCGTCATGATGACGACCTCGCGGGCGACGGGCTCCAGCGTCGTGCGCTCGAAGGCGGCGCTCGACTCCAGGAAGTTGTTGAGGAGTTCGGGGGACTCGGCGAGCCGCGCGACGGCGTTCGGGAGCCGCCCGAAGGCCTGGGTCACCCGCTCCATGGCGGGGCGGGACTCGGCCGGTGCGGTCTCCACGGTGTGGTCGGCGAACAAGGTGTACCCCCTACTATCGACAACATGGTTGACGAACAGAAGGTAAACCAGGTTGACGACCTGCACAAGGGGATTCAGGGAAGCGGGGAGGACGGGCGCGCCGGAGCTGACGGGGCCGCCGGAGCCGACGCGGCCGACGGAGTCGCCGGAGCCGACGGGGCCCACGGCAGGGGCTACGAACTTCCCTTCCTGCTCCTCGCCGGCTTCCGCTCCCTCATCGACCGCGTGCACGCCGAACTCGCCCACCAGGGCCACCCCGACCTGCGCCCCGCCCACGGCTTCGCCCTCCAGGCCATCGGCGCCCGGGGCGCCACCGCCAGCGAGATCGGCCGCCGCCTCGGCGTCTCCAAGCAGGCCGCGGGCAAGACGGTCGACCGCCTCGTCGCCCTCGGCTACGCGGCCCGCGCCGACGACCCCGCCGACGCCCGCCGCAAGCTGGTCCGCGTCACCCCGCACGGCATCGACGCGCTGCGCCGCTCGGCGGTCGTCTTCGACGAGCTGCGGGCGGAGTGGGCGGCGTCCCTCGGCGCCGACCGCCTCCGCGACCTCGAATCCGGCCTGCGCGCGGTCGTGCCCCCGGAGGCGTTCCGCCTCGACGCGGCGGGGTGGCTGGGCGGCTCGTGACCGGACGTGACCTTGCCGCCGTGCGTATCGTTGTACTGCGCGGCCGCCTTCGACCGGGGGTGGCCGGGGAGGAGCGCCACGATGACCGTCGCGGAGACCGACAGGATCGAGATGGCTGAGATCGGCAACGAGCTCACCTTGGACAAGATGTTCGAGTGGCTTGAGAGGATGCCCGTCCCCGAGGGAATCAAGACCGAGATCGTCGGGGGACATATCTTCGTGTCGCCACAGCGAGACACCCACTGGACCATCACCTTCAGCATCCTGACCCAGCTCAGTGCCCATTTCCCGATGGAATGCCAGAAGTCCGACGTTCGCATCGACTACCCGGGGCATCTCAACGGCTTCGCCAGCGACGTGACACTGGTGGCGGAGGACGCCGTCATGAACGACAAGGGGCAGTGGCTCCACCAGGACGTCGTGTTCGTCGCCGAAGTGATCTCCAAGAGCACGGCGATGAACGACTACGGCCCCAAGAAGACCGCCTACGCCGATGCCGAGGTCCCCGTCTACCTCATCGCTGACCCGTACCAGGGAAGGGTCTACGTCCACTTCGACCCCAAGGACGGCGAGTACACGACCCAGTCGAAGTACAGCTTCGGTGAAGACATCGATCTCACCGGTACGCCTCTGGGCCTCACCCTCAAGACCGACAGGTTTCCCCGCGACTGACCCGACCCCCCTTGCCTGGAGCCCACTCCAGCCACTTGGCTAGGGCCTCATGAAGTACACGCAGCTGGGACGCACAGGGCTCAAGGTCAGCCGGCTCACGCTCGGCACCATGAACTTCGGGCCGTTCACCAATGAACCCGACAGCCACTCGCTCATGGACACCGCGCTCGACGCGGGCGTCAACTACTTCGACACGGCCAACGTGTACGGCCAGGGCGCCGGCAAGGGCCGCACCGAGGAGATCATCGGTACCTGGTTCGCCCAGGGCGGCGAGCGCCGCGACAAGGTCGTCCTCGCCACCAAGGTGTACGGGAACATGACGGCGCAGGGCGAGAGCGTCTGGCCGAACCACGACCGGCTCTCCGCGCTCAACATCCGGCGCGCCGTCGAGGCGTCGCTCAAGCGCCTGCAGACCGACTACATCGACATCTACCAGTTCCACCACATCGACCGGCAGACGCCGTTCGAGGAGATCTGGCAGGCCGTCGACGTCCTGGTCCAGCAGGGGAAGATCCTCTACGCCGGGTCCTCCAACTTCCCCGGCTACAAGATCGCCCAGGCCAACGAGGCCGCCGCGCGGCGCGGCAGTCTCGGTCTCGTCAGCGAGCAGTGCCTGTACAACCTCGCCGTGCGCGACGCCGAGACGGAGGTCCTGCCGGCGTCGCTGGAGTACGGCGTCGGCGTCATCCCCTGGTCACCGCTGCACGGCGGGCTGCTCGGCGGCGCGCTGAAGAAGCAGGAGGGCGCCCGCCGCAGCGGCGGACGGGCCGCGGCGGAGCTGGCCAAGCCGGAGGTCCGCGCGCGCGTCCAGGCGTACGAGGACCTGGTCGACAAGCACGGCCTGGAACCCGGCGAGGTCGCCCTGGCCTGGCTGCTCACCCGGCCCGGCGTCACCGCGCCGATCGTCGGCCCGCGCACCGCCGAGCAGCTCGCCTCCGCGCTGCGCGCCGTCGAACTGGAGCTGTCGCGGGAGGTTCTCGACTCCCTGGACGAGATCTTCCCCGGCCCCGGCCCGGCACCGGAGTCCTTCGCCTGGTAGCCCACGGGCACCAGGAGTACGCGGGGCGGCCCGCTGTCCCGGCGGGGTCCGAGCCGGGGCCGGCGGGGTCGGGCAGGTCCTAGCCGCCGAGCGCGGCCGCCACCGCAACCACGACGAACATCATCACGAGCACACCGGCCATGATCCGGTTTCTTGTCTTCGGGTCCACAGCGTCGAGGTTAACCGGCCGGGTCCGCCGGCCGGGCGGCGCCTCCCAGCGGCCAGCGCCCGACCGCCTCGTACCGGGGCCGCTCCCCCGGCACCCCGCTCCGGGGCAGTTCACTGCGTACGAGGGTCAGCTCGTCCACCGTCCACGGCGCGCCCGCGAAGGCGCCGAGCGCGTCGGCGTACGGCCCGAGGCCCGTGCCCCCGCCCCCGCGCGCCAGCGTCAGGTGCGGGCGGTAGTGCCGGGCCTCCTCCCGCGGGAGGCCCGCCTTGCGCGCCGCCGCCTCCACGCGCTGGGCCAACAGCCGCAGCGCGGCCGTCTCCCCCGTGACGCCCGCCCACAGGACACGGTCGCCGAAGTGCCCGCCGCCGCGCAGGGCGAGGGTGAACGGCGGGGTGCGGTGCGCGGCGCGTGCCAGGCGGGCGGTGAGGTCGGGCACGGTCTCCGCCGGCACCTCGGCCAGGAAGGCCAGCGTGAAGTGCCAGTTCGCCGGGGGCGCCCAGCGCAGGGTGTCGGCGCCCGGCAGCCGCCGCAGCCCGGACGCCGCCGCCGCGAGTCCGGCGACGACGGCGTCCGGCGGCAGCACGGCCGCGAAGAGTCTCATGGGTCCGACGATAGGGCGTGCCGGGAAAGTCCCGAGGGGAAGAACCTGCGCGGCCGGGCGTCAGTCACGCCGCCGTCGCCAGCTCCCGCTCCCTCGGCACGAACCGCACGTGCTGCCGGCCGCGGCGCAGGTCCACCTTGAGCCGCAGGTTCGCCGCGCGCGCCAGCATCAGGCCGACGCCGACCGCGGCGAGCGCGCAGACCAGGCCGCCGACGGCCATGCTGACCCGCACGCCGTAGGCGTCGGCGAGCCAGCCGAAGAGCGGTCCGCCGAGTGGTGTGCCGCCGGTGAAGACCATCATGAACAGCGACATGACGCGGCCCCGCATCTCGGGGTCGGTGGACATCTGGACCGCGGAGTTGGCGGTGACGTTCACCGTCAGGCCGAGGATGCCGATGGGCACGATCAGCGCGACGAACATCCACAGCTCGGGCGCGAAGGCCGCCACGATCTGCAGCACGCCGAAGGCGACCGCCGCCCCGGCGAGCAGCCGCAGCCGGGAGGTGCCGCGCCGGGCGGCGAGAAGCGCGCCGGCCAGGGAGCCGATGGCCATCAGGGTGTTGAAGAGCCCGTACATCCCGACGCCGCCGTGGAAGACGTCGTCCGCGAAGGCGCTCAGCCAGATCGGGAAGTTGAACCCGAACGTGCCGACGAAGCCGACGAGGACGATCGGCCAGATCAGCTCGGGGTGCAGGGAGACGTACGTGAGGCCCTCCCGCAGCTGCCCCTTGCCGCGCGGTTTGCGCGGGGTGGGGTGCAGTTCGGCCGGGCGCATCAGGAGCAGGCCGGTGAGCGGCGCGAGGAAGGACAGGCCGTTGGCGAGGAACGCCCAGCCGGGTCCGACGGCCGCCGTCAGGGCGCTGGCCACGGCGGGGCCGACGAGGCGGGCGGACTGGAAGTTCGCGGAGTTCAGCGAGACGGCGTTGCGGACCTGGTCGGGTCCGACCATCTCGGGCACGAAGGACTGCCGCGTCGGGTTGTCGACGACGGTGACGAGGCCGGTGAAGAAGGCCGCGGCGTAGACGTGCCAGACCTGGACGTGGCCGGTGAGCGTGAGCGCGGCGAGGAAGAGGCCGCTGAGGCTCATGGCGCCCTGGGTCAGAAAGAGCAGGTTCCGCTTGGTGAACCGGTCGGCGATCACGCCGCCGTAGAGGCCGAGGAGCAGCATCGGCAGGAACTGCATGGCGGTGGTGATGCCGACGGCGGCGGAGGACCCGGTGAGGCTGAGCACCAGCCAGTCCTGGGTGATGCGGGCCATCCAGGTGCCGGTGTTGGAGACGACGGCCCCGGTCGCGAAGAGCCGGTAGTTGCGGATCCTCAGCGAGCTGAACATCGAGGACTTACGGGTGTGGCCAGGGGTGTCGTGGGTGGTTGGTGCGGGGGCGGAGGGTGCTCCGGATCCCGTACTCAAAGTGCGTTCGCCTCCTTTGGACGTACGAAGGGTCGATCGGTCGTACGCGGGTCGTTTTCCGCGGGGTGCGGGAGCCGTCTCCCCGCGGGGTGCGAGGCCGTCTCCCGCGGGCGCGAGGACCGGGCGGGGCTACAGGTGGGCGAGCTTCTCCAGGACGGGGGCGGCGGCGCGCAGGCGCGCCCACTCGTCCTCGTCGAGGTGCTCGACCAGCCCGGCCAGCCAGGCGTTCCGCTTGCGGCGGCTCTCTTCGAGCATGGCCTCGGCGGTCTCGGTCTGGGTGACCACCTTCTGGCGGCGGTCCTCGGGGTGCGGCTCCAGCCGGACCAGGCCCTTGGCCTCAAGCAGGGCGACGATGCGGGTCATCGACGGCGGCTGCACGTGCTCCTTGCGGGCGAGCTCGCCCGGAGTGGCGTGGCCGCAGCGGGCGAGGGTGCCGAGCACCGACATCTCGGTGGGGCTCAGCGACTCGTCGACCCGCTGGTGCTTGAGTCGACGGGACAGGCGCATCACAGCGGAGCGCAGGGCGTTCACGGCGACGGCGTCGTCACCATGGGAGAGGTCCGGCATGGTCGTTAGCATAACTCATTACCCTGGCTAAGGACCACTTGTTTCCCGGACGTCTCCCGCGACGCCTCCCCCACGTCGCCCCCGCGTCTGCCCGCGGCCGCCGAAAAACGGATGAGCGCCCGGGACCAGGTGGTCCGGACGCTCATCCGGGACGGCTGCGGGGAACCCCGACCGGGGCCGCGTGATCAGGTGAGTTGCAGCGCCGGCATCAGGTAGTAGAAGGCGAACACCGCCGACACCGCGTACATCGCGGCCGGCACCTCGCGCCCCCGGCCCGCGGCCAGCCGCAGCACGGTGAACGTGATGAAGCCCATGCCGATGCCGTTGGTGATCGAGTACGTGAACGGCATCATCAGCATCGTCACGAACGCGGGGATGGCGATGGTGGGGTCGGCCCAGTCGATCTGCCGGATGGAGCCGGACAGGATCAGGAAGCCCACCGCGAGCAGCGCGGGCGTGGCCGCCTGGGACGGCACCATCGTGGCGAGCGGCGTGAGGAACAGCGCGACGGCGAACAGGCCGCCGGTGACGACGTTCGCGAGGCCGGTGCGCGCGCCCTCGCCGACGCCGGCCGTGGACTCCACGAAGCAGGTGGTGGCCGAGGAGGACGAGGCGCCGCCCGCGGCGACCGCGATGCCGTCGACGAAGAGCACCTTGTTGATGCCGGGCATGTTGCCGCCCGCGTCGGTCAGCCCGGCCTCGTCGCCGATGCCCATGATCGTGCCCATCGCGTCGAAGAAGCACGAGAGCAGCACGGTGAAGACGAACAGGACGCCGGTCAGGACGCCGACCTTCTCGAAGCCGCCGAACAGGCTGATCTCGCCGACGAGACCGAAGTCGGGCGTCGAGACGGGGTTGCCCGGCCACTTCGGGGTGGTCAGGCCCCAGCTGGGCACCGTGGCGACGGCGTTGACGACCATCGCCACGACCGTCATGACGACGATGCTGATGAGGATGGCGCCCGGCACCTTGCGCACCAGCAGCGCCAGCGTGAGCAGCACGCCGAGCGCGAAGACCAGGACGGGCCAGCCGTTGAGGTGGCCGTCGCCGCCGAGCTGGAGCGGGACGGTGGTGTGGGCGGCGTCCGGGATGCGCGAGACGAAGCCGGAGTCGACGAGGCCGATCAGCATGATGAACAGGCCGATGCCGATCGCGATGCCCTTGCGCAGACCGAGCGGCACGGCGCTCATCACGCGCTCCCGCAGCCCGGTGGCGACCAGCAGCATCACGACGAAGCCCGCGAGGACCACCATGCCCATGGCGTCGGGCCACGACATGCGGGGGGCGAGCTGGAGGGCGACGACGGTGTTCACGCCGAGGCCCGCGGCGAGCGCGATCGGGACGTTGCCGATGACGCCCATCAGGAGCGTGGTGAAGGCGGCGGTGAGCACGGTCGCGGTGACCAGCTGCTTGTTGTCGAGCTGGTGCCCGTACATGTCCTTCGCGCTGCCGAGGATGATCGGGTTCAGCACGATGATGTAGGCCATCGCGAAGAAGGTGGCGAAGCCGCCACGGACTTCCCTGGCCAGGGTCGAACCGCGCTCACTGATCTTGAAGTAGCCGTCGAGACCGCCCTGCGGGGGCTTCGCGGGCTCTTTGCCGGCGTCGACCGGGGCACTGGCCGAGGGGGACATGGAAAACCTCGTGACTTGTATGTTCGTACGAAAACAACCGGCCATTCATAAGCCGTTTCAGTATGAATACATGAGGAGAAAATCGCTATCTCCGCGCGTAGACCCAGGTGCCGCAACGGGTGTACGCGGTGCTGGGCCTGCCTCGTAAGCTGTGCCCATGGCCGCACCTTCTTCGGGATCCCCCCAGCACGAGGCGCCGGAGCCCCTGGAGGGCCCCGTGGTCGCCACCATCACCGGCGGCACGATCCTCTGGTTCGTCCTCTTCCTGGTCCAGCTGCCCTTCTACGGCTGGTTCGACGAGCGCGACGCGACCTGGTGGGTGTGGACCTGCCTGGCCGGCGGCGGCCTCGGCCTCATCGGCATCTGGTACGTACGCCGCCGCGACGCCGCCCTCAAGAGGGCGAAGGTCACCGAGTCCCGGTAACAAGGTCCCGCTCTCCCGGGCAGCCGCGTACGACCACAGGACCGGACATGTCCTACCGGGGTCGGATCTTTGCCGCACTCAAGGGGTGAACCCCCACCGCCCCCCTTACCGTCGAATGCATGACGCATATCGACGCGGGCGCCGAAGCCGACCCGGCCCACCCGGCAGCGCCCCCCGCGGCCCGGGCCACCGGCCTGACGGCCGCCGAGGTGGCCGAGCGGGTGGCCCGCGGCGAGGTCAACGACGTACCGGTGCGCAGCTCCCGGTCCCTGCCCGAGATCGTCCGGGCCAACGTCTTCACCCGCTTCAACGCGATCATCGGCGTGCTTTGGGTGATCATGCTCTTCGTGGCGCCGATCCAGGACAGCCTCTTCGGCTTCGTCATCGTCGCCAACACCGGCATCGGCATCCTCCAGGAGTGGCGCGCCAAGAAGACCCTGGACTCCCTCGCCGTCATCGGCGAGGCGAAACCGACCGTGCGGCGCGACGGCGGGGCCGCCGAGATCTCCACCTCCGAGATCGTCCTCGGCGACCTGGTGGAGCTGGGGCCCGGCGACAAGATCCCGGTGGACGGCGAGGCCGTCGAGGCGGAGAGCCTGGAGATCGACGAGTCCCTCCTGACCGGTGAGGCCGACCCGGTCGTCAAGAAGCCCGGCGACAAGATGATGTCCGGCTCGTTCGTGGTCGCGGGCGGCGGCGCGTTCACCGCCACCAAGGTCGGCCGCGAGGCGTACGCCGCGCAGCTCGCCGAAGAGGCCTCACGCTTCACCCTCGTCCACTCCGAACTGCGCTCCGGCATCTCCACGATCCTCAAGTACGTGACGTGGCTGATGGTGCCGACCTCGATCGGCCTGGTGATCTCCCAGCTCGTCGTCAAGGACGACGACTTCAAGGAGTCCATCGCCTACACCGTCGGCGGGATCGTCCCCATGATCCCGGAGGGGCTCGTGCTCCTCACCTCCGTGGCCTTCGCGATCGGCGTGATCCGGCTCGGCCGCAAGCAGTGCCTCGTCCAGGAGCTGCCCGCCATCGAGGGCCTGGCCCGCGTCGACACCGTCTGCCTGGACAAGACCGGCACGCTCACCGAGGGCGGCATGGACGTCACCGAGCTGCGCCCCCTGAACGACAGCGACGAGACGTACGTACGCAAGGTCCTCGGCGCGCTCGGCGAGTCCGACCCCCGGCCGAACGCCTCGCTCCAGGCGATCATCGACGCCTGCCCCGACAGCGAGGACTGGCGCTGCACCGAGTCGCTGCCGTTCTCCTCGGCCCGCAAGTACAGCGGCGCCTCCTTCAGCGAGGGGGACGGCACCACGTCGGCCTGGCTGCTCGGCGCGCCCGACGTGCTGCTGCCCGACGGCGACCCGGCCCTCGCCGAGATCGAGGAGCTCAACCGGCAGGGCCTGCGCGTGCTGCTCCTGGCCCGCGCGGCCGGCGACCTCGACGCCCCCGACGTGGCCGCCTCGGCGCACGCCACCGCCCTGGTCGTCCTGGAGCAGCGGCTGCGCCCCGATGCCGCCGACACCCTGCGCTACTTCGCGGAGCAGGACGTCGCGGCCAAGGTCATCTCGGGCGACAACGCCGTTTCGGTGGGCGCCGTCGCGGGCAAGCTCGGGCTGCCCGGCGCCGAGAACACCGTGGACGCGCGCCGGCTGCCGGGCGAACCGGAGGAGATGGGGCGGGCGCTCGACGACAACTCCGTCTTCGGCCGGGTCACCCCGCAGCAGAAGCGCGACATGGTGGGCGCCCTCCAGTCACGCGGGCACACGGTCGCGATGACGGGCGACGGCGTGAACGACGTGCTGGCCCTGAAGGACGCCGACATCGGCGTCTCGATGGGTTCGGGCTCGGAGGCGACGCGGGCGGTGGCCCAGATCGTGCTGCTCGACAACAGCTTCGCGACGCTGCCCTCGGTGGTCGCGGAGGGCCGCCGCGTCATCGGCAACATCACGCGCGTGGCCACGCTGTTCCTGGTCAAGACCGTCTACTCGGTGATCATCGCGCTGCTCGTGGTGTGCTCGCAGGTCGAGTACCTCTTCCTGCCCCGGCACCTGACGCTGCTCTCCACCCTGACGATCGGCGTGCCCGCGTTCTTCCTCGCCCTCGCCCCCAACAAGGAGCGCGCGAAGCCGCACTTCGTGCGCAGGGTCATGCGGTACGCGATTCCCGGCGGCGTCATCGCGGGCGTCGCCACCTTCGTGACGTATCTGCTGGCCCGGCACCACTACGCGGGGGCGGGCGCGCGGGAGGCCGAGACCAGCGCGGCGACCCTGGCGCTGTTCCTGATCGCCATGTGGGTGCTCGCCATCATCGCCCGCCCCTACACGTGGTGGCGGGTCGCCCTGCTCGGCGCGATGGGTCTCGGCTTCCTGCTCGTGCTGACCGTGCCCTGGCTCCAGGACTTCTTCCAGCTGAGGCTGGTGGGCACGGTGATGCCGTGGGCGGCGGTCGCGATCGCGGCGGTGGCCTCACTGGCCGTCGAGGCCGCCTACCGCGTGCTGGACCGCCGCTTTCCGGCGTAGTCCCGGTCCCCTACCCGCGGGATCTACTGGACGTCGACGTAGTCGCTGGTGGCCGTCACCGACGGGGTGGTGGACGTGCCGGCGAAGGAGTAGCGGAAGTAGCCGTCGGCGGAGGCCGTGACGGTCGTCTTCAGCGCGCCCCGGGAGCCCGACTTCACCGTCTTGACAGTGGTGTAGGCGCTGGCGCCCTTCTTCTTGAACTGGAGCTTCACCGACTGGCCGGTGTAGCCCGCGTACGCCTTGGTGTCCCAGTTGGCGCGGGTCAGGGCGCCGGTGACCGTGAGCGTCTTGCCCTTCTTGACGGGCTCCGGGGAGGCGTTGGTGGTGAGCTTGGCGGCGCGCTTCACCGAGACGCTCGCGTACGAGTCGCGGATGATGTAGTCACCGTCCTTGCCCTGGGCGCCCGCCAGAACCTTCCACTTGCCGGCGAGGATGTTGCCGTAGATGTTCGTCTTCGGGTCGGCGACGACCTTGATGGTGCAGGTGCCCGTGGTGGCGTTGACGGCCTTGCAGTCGGCCTCCTCGTCCTCGCCCGGGACCATGTAGCTGTCGATGTTCTCGTCGGAGAACTCCGTGCCGTGCCACAGGGCCGCGGCGCCGTCGTTGATGCCCTTGGGGTCCGTGGCGGTGACGCTGATGACGACCGTCTTCTTGACGGAGGTGCCGACCACGATGTCCTTGCCGCCGTTGACGGTGACCTTCGTGATCTTGGTGTCGCCCTCGGTCTCGTCGCCCGGGCCGCGCTCGGCGATGGAGGCGAGGTTCGGGACCTTCGGGGCGTCGGCGGCCTGGGCGGCCGGAACAGCCAGTGCGGACAGGGCCAGGGTGCCGGACAGTGCGGCCACGGTGGCGCGGATGCGCATGTGTTTCCCCAAGTGGAGAAGGGGACCTCGCGGTGCAGGTGCCGTCACGCGAGATCCGGGTGATCTAGGAGTCTGTTGACTCGCGAGATCAGACCCTCACCGGGGCCGAACGGTTGTACGACGCGGGCGAATTGGTTCGCTGCCGTCGTCGCCTTGTTCGCCCCGCCCCGGAATGTCGGGTTCCGCCCCTCTGGCGGGGCGGAACCCGGCGATGGCGGCCCCAAAGGTCAGTCGAACCAGCGGTCGCGGGCCAGCTCGGCCGTCCGGGAGGGGTCCTCAAGCAGCGCCGCCACCTCGAAGCGGCGCGGCCACTGCCCCGCCGCCCAGGCGAGAGCGGCCGCGACACCCTCCAGGGTCGCCGCGTGCACCGTGCCGTCCGGGGTGCGCCGCCAGTCCAGCTCCACACCGCCCGCCACCAGCTCGTCGTGCTCGACGTACGTACGCGGGGTCGCCGCCCCCAGCAGGGTCCGCACCGGCTCCGGCACGGCGCGCTCGACGCCCTGCCCCGCGGGCTCCACGGCCGCCGTCTCGCTCAGCCTGCGCACCTGGAACAGCTCCGCCAGGTCAGCGGCCCTGCGCGGCTCCACGGGCAGCAGCGCCACACCGCCGGCCAGCGGCAGCAGATCGGGGGCGTCGGCGATCACCGCGTCCGCCGCGTCGACCACCACGACCTCGCCGTCCACCACCGCGCGCAGCTCGTCGGGGAGCGTCACCCGCTCCGGGTCGAGATCGGCCAGCGCGCCGTACAGGGCGTGCAGCTGGGCGGCGGACACGGGCCGCTCCGGGTCCGCGAGCCGGTCCAGCAGCTCGGCCGCGCCACCCGGCTCCGCGAGGAGCGCGGCCACCGACGTCCGTACGCCGAGGGCCCGCAGCACCTCCTCGTCGCCGAAGCCGGACGCGTCCGCCGCGTCGTACAGACCTACCAGGAGCGGATCGCCGCCCGCCGCGCGCAGTCCGGCGGGACGGCGGCCGTCGAGGACGGGGTGCCCGCGCAGCCACCAGGCGGTGTACGAGCGGACGGTACGCGTCGTGCCGTCCGGCAGCAGCACCCGCAGCGGCTGCGTCAGCGCGTCCCGCAGCGGCGGGCGCGAGAGCATCGCCAGCGCCTGCGGCCAGTGGTCGTCGTCCACCAGGTCCAGGTCCCGTACGGCGACGATCTCCGTGGCGACCGGCGGCACCGGGGTGTCCGGCAGCCCGTCGAGGAGGTCCTCGCACCACACGTCCACGGCGTCCAGCAGACCGGCGTCGTCGGGCTCGGCGAAGTCGCCGTCACGCGGCTCCAGTTCGTCGGGGTCGAGCACGACATCGGTGGCGCGCACGAGCGCGAAGGTGGCCAGCACCCCGCAGGCGGCCAGCGGCTGCTCGCCCCAGCGCTCGGCCAGCTCCTGGTCCACCAGCGCCAGTTCGTCGTCCCGCATGACCTCGGCGAAGGCACTGCCCGGCAGGACCAGCTCACCGGCGGGCGCCGGCTCGCCGTCCTCGTCGGGCAGGGCGAGCGCGCCGAGCCACGGCTCGTCGCCCGGCGCGAGATCGGCGTCCCGCACCAGTGTGAGGACGATGTCCGCCAACTCCTCGGCGTCCGGCGCGTCCTCGTCCCACGTCTCGTCGTCCAGGGAGGCGGCGACCGCCGCGCGCACCTGGGGCGTGGTCAGGACCGCGCGGGGCGTCGCGGGCAGCGCGCCGAGCTTTTCGAGCAGCGGATGCACGGCGTCCGGGTGGGCGACCTTCAGGCCGAGCCGGGCCAGGGAGGCGGGGTCGCGTTCGTCGCCGGGGGCGGGCAGCAGCACCTGGCGGGGCCCGATCGTCGTACGCCCGTCGGCCAGCGGCACCGGGAGCCCCGAGAGCCGGTCGGGGTCGACCCCGGCGAGGGCGTCGTACAGCCGCCGCCACCAGCCGGGTTCCCGCTCCAGCCCGGCGAGGCGGTCGACCGCCTCGGTCAGCGGGACGCGGGCCACGCCGAGGGTGCGCAGCTCCGCGCGGCGCTCCAGGCCCGCGGGGAGCAGGCTGGGCAGCACCTCGGCGAGGACGCGCACGGTGTCCGCGCCGGCACCCTCCACGACCTCCGCGTCGCGGGGCCGCAGGGCCTCGGGCAGCCCGTCCTCGTCCTCCGCGCGCCGAGGCAGGGCGGGCGGCAGGAACGCGGCGCGCGGCAGCCGCTCCAGGACGGCCTGGCGCAGAGCGCCGTCCAGCTCGCTCTGCCCGAGCGGGCCGGGGACCAGGCCGATGATCTCCTCGGCCACCGGGCGCCAGGCGGTGAGGAGTTCGACGTACGCGTCCGCCGCGCGCTGCACGAGGAAGTCGGTCAGCGGCCCCGGGGCGGCGTGCCGTCGGGCGGTGTCCAGCGGGAACGAGGCGATGAGCAGCGCGGGCAGGCCGAGCGGTTCGTCGCTGGGGGTGGGGGCGTGCAGGACGGGGGTGGTGCGGGGCCGCGCCGGGGCGCCGGCGTGGTCCGCGGGGACGGCCCAGGTGACCGACCAGTAAGGGCGCAGCCGCTCCTCGACGGGCCGGTCCTTCAGGAGGGCGGGGTCGAGGGGGCCCTGCCGCTCGGCGATGCGCCAGCGGGTCGTGCCGTCGCGGCTGTCCTCCACGACGGTGTACGGGTCCTCGGCGCGGCGGCGCAGGGTGCGGGTGGCGCCGTCCGGGGTCTGGACGGTGACCTCCGCGAGCCCCGGCAGGGCGAGGAGCAGGGCGTCGTCGATGCCGTCGAGGAGCCGGGCGACGAGATCCTCGGCGGCGGCGTCGCGCAGGGGCAGGATGACGACCGTGTCGTATCCCTCGGGGGCGGTGCCCTCGGCGGCGAGGGGGAGCCGCAGGAGCGGTACGTGGCCGTCGCGGCGCCGGATCTCGTCCCCGAGGCCCGGGCTGAACCGGGCGGTCTCCGCGGCGAGCTCGCGGGCCTCGGAGAGCGACCAGCGGACGCCGCCGGTGCGCCCGACGACGGCGGGCTCGTCACTGACGGCGAGCACGGCGGCGAAGCCGACGCCGAACCGGCCGACGCTGTGGCCCTGCTGGGCCGGGCCGTCCTCGCGCTTGGCGGAGGCGCGGAGGGTGGCCAGGGACTCCACCCCGGCGGCGTCGAGGGGCGCGCCGCGGTTGGCGGCGGCGAGGACGCCGTCGCGCAGCGTCAGGGCGAGCCGTCCGGGGACGCCGGCGCGGGCGGCGGCGTCGGAGGCGTTCTGGGCCAGCTCGACGACCAGGCGGTCGCGGTAGCCGCCGAGGGCGAGGTCTTCCTCGGCGTTGGCGTCCTCGCGGAAGCGGGCGGGGGCTGCCGCCCAGGCGTCGAGGACTCCGCGGCGGAGGCGGGCGGTACCGAAGGGATCCGTACCTTCGGCCGCCGGCCGCACGGTCTTGCTCACGGGGGCTTTCTCCTCTGCAGGGCGCTGCGCTGGGCTTGGCGGGGTTGGGCTTGGCTGGGCTGGGTTGGGCTGCGCTGGGCTGGGTTGGGCTGGGCGCGGCTGCGGGTTTGCCTCTCCACCACTGTCGGGCGGGTTCGGCTCGGGGGCGAACGGTATCGCGTCCTGGCGGGGGGTCGGAGGGGGGTCTCGGGGGGGGCCTGGGTGAGGGGCTCTCGGTTGGGGGGCTGGGTAGGGGGTCTCTGGGCGGAGGGGCTCTGGGCGGGGGGGGCTTCGGGTGGAGGGCTCTGGGCGGGGGGCTCCGGGTGGAGGGCTCTGCGCGGGGGGCTCCGGACGGAGGGCTCTACGCGGGAAGCTCCGGACGGAGGGCTCTACGCGGGAAGCTCCGGACGGAGGGCTCTACGCGGGAAGCTCCGGACGGAGGGCTCTGCGCGGGGGGGCTCTGCGCGGGAGGCTCCGGACGGAGGGCTCTGGGCGGGGGGGGCTCTGCGCGGGAGGCTCCGGACGGAGGGGCGCGTCCAGGGCACGTCACCGCTCCGGGGGCGGGGGCGCCGGGCGGGGCATCGCCTCCCACGGGCCGTCCCGTGCGTCACCGCGGGGCCCCGGGTGGGGCGGCCGCCCTCGGCGTGCCGGCCGGCGCTTCGCCGCTTCGTGGCGGTTCTCCCACCGCCCGCCCGATTGCCCCGCACCGGGCCGCACCGTTCGGGCCCGCTCTAGCAACGGGGCGGGTCGGTCTCATGCCCCCGGTTGCCGGCGCCGTCTTTCGCCGCTTCGCGGCGGGGTATCCCACCCACCCGATTGCCCCGCACTGAGCCGCGCCGTTTGGTGCCGCTCCGCAACGGGGCCCCGTGCTGTCCTTCTCCGCCGCCCGGCCGGGATCGGCCAGGCGTCCGCCCTCCAACCCCAGCTCACGGCACTTCGCCGCTGCGCGGCGGGAACCGGTAGGACGGCTGTTCTATCCAGCCCGTCAGGAGACGGAGAAAGGGCGGGTGGGCGGGGAGAACGCCGCGAAGCGGCGACGCGGTCACGGGTCGAGCCGGGGTGATCAGGGGCCGGGCTCCCGCCCCCCACATCCCGAAGGCAAGGGGAGGCGGCGGGGTCTTCGTCCGCGCGGCCGGGACGGAGTGGGAGGGGACGGAGGCCCTGGGCGGCACGTTCGTACGCCACCCACCGCCCCCGCAGCTAGCTGTGACCCAGGTCCTCGTCCGGCCCCGCCCCAGGCCCCTCGACCGATACCGACCCCGAATCCGCCGAAGGCCGAAGCGGCAGCACATCCACCCGCGTCTCGTCCAGAACCGGCGGCGCCGGCCGCGGCGGCTTCGGCATGACGGCGGCCTCGGAGTGGCCCCCGCAGCCGTACGAGAGGGAGACGACATGCCCGTCCGCGGGCCCGAACTCATTGGCGCACACGCCGAACGCCTGTCCGAGCGAGCCGCCGATCGCCACCAGGAACCCGCAGCTGACACACGCCGCGGGCGCCGCCTGCGCCATCGCGGTCTTCGCGCCGTGCGTCTCTTCCCAGCGGTCGGCGGCGACATGCAGCCCGTACCGCGACAGGACCCGCGCCCTGCGCATGCCCAGCTCGTCGGCGATCGAGGCGATGGAGCCCCGGGCGGGGGCCACCGGCAGCTCGGCGGGCGAGCCCACCGTGACCTCGGCGTCCTCGGCCTCGACGAGCGCCGCCATCTCCTGCGACACGATCGAGTTCGGCGGCGGCTCCTCCTCGCCGGTGAAACCCGGTTCCAGGCGGAGATCCTCGGCGTCGGTCGGCAGCAGATCACCGGGACCCATGTCACCCGGGCGCAGCCGCTCGCTCCACGGCACCCACTCGGGGGCCAGCAGCGCGTCGGGGCCCGGCAGCAGGACCGTCTCGTCGAGCGTGACGATCTTCGCCCGCGAGGCCCGGGCTACCGTCACCGCCCAACGCCAGCCGCGGTAGCCGAAGTCCTTGCACTCGAAGAGGTGCGTGACGACGCGGTCGCCCTCGACGACGACCTCGACATGCTCACCGACCACCCCGGGCGCGGCGGCCTCCTCTGCCGCGGCGCGCGCCAGGCCGACCGCCTCGGCGCACAGGCGGTCGGGGGTACGCGGGGTGCGCGGGGTACGGCTTCGCGTTGTCGCTGCGCTCACAGGTATCGCTTCTCTCCTACGCCGTCTCACGAGTGCGCCACCTTTACGCGGGGGGCGGACGGAGCGGACCAGGGGGCCGCGTCAACGTCCGCGCCCGACGTTCTCGGGCGCACCTACGTCACCCATTCTGCGGGATGACCGAGAGGCGCGCGGCCAAGAACAACCGCCGCAGGCGCGCTACGCACGCTACCTTCTCCTGGCCCCTGGGCCTACACCGACGTACGCACGAGCGTCCCTCGGCCTCGTCGGCGGCCCCGTCCCGCGCTGGTCCGCGGCCCTCGGACGCCTGGCCGAAACCTGTGCCCCGACACACCGAAGCGGCGCCCCGTGTCCCTCGCCCACCCGGCGAGAATCCCACCCCACGCCACGCCACACGACCGGAAGCCGCACTCCTCGGCCCCTCGCCCTGGGCCGCACGGGCGAACACTCGCCCCCAGCCCTTCCCCTCCGGGGGTGGGGGCGGGAGCCCGGCCCCTGATCACCCCGGCTCGACCCGTGACCGCGTCGCCGCTTCGCGGCGTTCTCCCCACCCACCCGCCCTTTCCCGGCACGAGACCGACCCCACCCCGCTGCAAGCCGGGCCCAACCGGTGCAGCCCAATGCGGGGCAATCGGGCGGGTGGGTGGGAGAACCGCCGCGAAGCGGCGAAACACAGCACCGACAACCGGCGGCACCAACCCGACCGCCCCGCTGCAAGAGCGGCCCCAAACGGCGCGGCCCGACGCGGGGCAATCGGGTGGGTGGGTGGGTGGGTGGGAAAGCCGCCGCGCAGCGGCGAAACACCGCCCCACCCAGAGGACACACGGAGGACGCCCCCGGCGAAGGGCGGCGGCACCACGTCAGGCCCCTCCACGCACCACCCCGAAACATCCCACCCCCTTCCCCAAAGGCTCACAGCCAGTTTCCCGCTAGTAACCCCCTCAACAGGGCACTATGACCAAATGGCCCCCACCAGGTCGACGTCCGTAGGAACCGCCGCGCCGGGCCCCGCGCGGCGGACCGTTCGCGCGCTGGGCCGCGCCCTGCACTTCCCTTTCACGGGTACCGCCCGCGGCATCCGCAAGGCCACCCACGCCCACGGAGCGGGCGAGTCGGGTCTCGGCAAGCTGATCGAGTTGCACGCGGTGAACGGCGCGGGCGACGTGATGATCACTGTCGCCCTGGCCTCCACCGTCTTCTTCTCCGTGCCGACGGACGAGGCCCGCGGCCGCGTCGCGCTCTACCTCGCCATCACGATGGCCCCCTTCACCCTCCTCGCCCCCGTCATCGGCCCCCTCCTCGACCGTCTCCCGCACGGCCGCCGCGCCGCGATGGCCGGCTCGATGCTGGCCCGCGCCCTTCTCGCGCTGGTGCTCTCCGGCGCCGTCGCCACCGGCAGCGTCGAGCTGTATCCCGCCGCGCTCGGCGTCCTGGTGGCGTCCAAGGCGTACGGAGTGGTGCGAAGTGCCGTCGTGCCACGCCTGCTGCCACCCGGGTTCTCCCTGGTCAAGGCCAATTCCCGGGTCACCCTCGGCGGTCTCCTCGCGACCGCGGTGGCCGCGCCCGCGGGCGCGGGCCTCCAGGCGCTCGGCCCGCGCTGGCCCCTGTACGGCGCCTTCGTGATCTTCGTGTCGGGGATGTTCCTGTCGTTCTCGCTGCCCCGCAAGGTCGACTCGGCGAAGGGCGAGAGCAAGGCGCTGCTCGCCGCCGACGAGGAGCACCTGCATCTGCACGCCCGCGCCGAGGCCGCCCACGACACCACCCGCAAGGGCCTCCTCGGGCTGCGGACCGTCGGCCCGGCCGTCACGCACGCCCTGGCCGCCAACGCCGCGCTGCGCATGCTCTCCGGGTTCCTCATCTTCTTCCTGGCGTTCCTGCTGCGCGAGCATCCGCTCGGCGGGCAGAGCGCGGCGGTCTCGCTCGGGATAGTGGGCGTCGCGGCGGGCACCGGCAACGCGCTCGGCACGGCCGTGGGCGCCTGGCTGAAGTCCCGCGCCCCGGAAATGATCATCGTGACCGTCGTCGCCGTGGTCCTGTGCGTGGCGATCACCTCCGCCGTGTTCTTCGGTGCGGTGGGCGTCGCCTGCCTCGGCGCGTGCGCGGGTTTCGCGCAGGCCCTCTCCAAGCTGTCCCTGGACGCGCTGATCCAGCGGGACGTCCCGGAACAGGTCCGCACCTCCGCCTTCGCCCGCTCCGAGACGCTGCTCCAGGTCGCCTGGGTGATCGGCGGCGGCGTCGGCATCGCCCTGCCGCTGAACGGCTCGCTCGGCCTGTCGGTGGCCGCGGGGATCCTCGCCCTCGGCTGGCTCTCGACCGTCCGGGGCCTTCTCGCGGCCGCCCGCCACAGCGGTCCGCGCCCCCGCGTGGAGTGACCCCCGGCCCCGCCCGAACGGCCCCCGCGACCCAGCGGGGCAACGCGCCCGCGACCCCCGCGTAACAGCACCCCCCGGCCCGCCCGATAGCCTTCGCCCATGACCTCCCTGCTCCGCGGCGGAGCCGCGAATGTGAACAGCGCGGCGCGCCGCCGCCGCACCGTGGCCGCCCTTGGCGCCGTCTCCGCCGGACTCCTCGTCCTCTCGGCCTGTGACAAGCCGACGCCGCTGGCCACCGTGACGGTCGGCGGCGACTCGGTGCACACCGAGGCCTCCTGCTACAACGACGGCAAGGAGCTGAAGAAGTCTCAGCTCAAGTCCTGCCTCCAGGACAAGGACGTGAAGACCGTCAAGATCGACCCCGATGAGAAGGTCCGGTTCGGCGTCGACCCCGAGGTCGCCGAGAAGGGCTGGACGCTGCTGATGAACGGTCAGCCGCTGACCGAGGCCAGCAAGAAGACGTACGTCGTCATCCCCGGCAGCGTCTTCTTCAACCAGCAGTACGGCGGTGGCGGCGACAAGTCGACCGTCAGCCTCCTCGAAGGCGGCAAGGGCGGCACGCAGAAGGCCACCGGCCTGTGGTCGTTCAAGTTCAAGAAGGACTCCTGACCTCCGGTCCCGTGCCCCACCCGCGCGTCCTGGTGGCCACCGCCGTCCCCGCCGAACGGGACGCGGTGGCCCGCGCGCTGCCCCTGACCCCGGGCATCGACGCGCTGGCCGTCGGCGTGGGCCCCGCCGCAGCCGCCGCGGGCACGGCCACCGCGCTCGCCCGCGCCGCCGCCGACGGCCGGCCCTACGGCCTGGTCGTCTCGGCCGGCATCGGCGGCGGCTTCCCGCCCGCCGCTCCGGTGGGCTCCCTCGTCGTCGCCGACGAGATCACCGTCGCCGATCTGGGCGCCGAGACCCCCGAGGGCTTCGCGCCCGTCACCGAACTCGGCTTCGGCGCCGTCACCCATGTCCCACCGCGACCCCTCGTACGAGGGGTCGCCGACGCCTGTGGCGGCGCGCGGGGCACCGTCCTGACCGTCTCCACCGTCACCGGCAGCGCCGCCCGCGCCGCCGAGCTGCGCCGGCGCCATCCCCGGGCCCTCGCCGAGGCGATGGAGGGTTTCGGTGTCGCCGAGGCGGCCGCCCTTCACGGGCTGCCCGTCCTGGAGGTCCGCGCGGTCTCCAATCCCGTCGGCCCGCGCGACCGCGCCGCCTGGCGGATCGGCGAGGCGCTGTCCGCGCTGAGCGACGCGTTCGGGAAGTTCGCGCCGGTACTGGAGAGTTGGAACACGCATGACTGAACACCAGGCCCCCGCGGCGCCCGCCGACGAGACGCTGCGCATCGCGTACTCGCCCTGCCCCAACGACACGTTCGTCTTCGACGCGTGGGCGCACGGCCGGGTGCCGGGCGCCCCCGGCCTCGACGTGACGTTCGCGGACATCGACGTCACCAACGGCATCGCCGAGCGCGCCGCGACCTCGACGGCGACGGCCGCGGACCCCGACCTCGACGTGCTGAAGGTCTCGTACGCCGTCCTGCCCTACGTCCTCGACACCTACGCGCTGCTGCCCTGCGGCGGCGCGCTCGGCCGGGGCTGCGGGCCCCTCGTGCTGACCCGCGAGCCCGACGCGGACCTCCGGGGGAAGACGGTCGCGGTGCCGAGCGAGAAGTCCACGGCGTACCTGCTGTTCCGGCTGTGGGCGGCGGACACGCTCGGCGACGAGGGCGTCGGCGAGATCGTCGTCCTGCCCTTCGACCAGATCATGCCCGCGGTGCGCGACGGCAAGGTCGACGCGGGCCTGGTCATCCACGAGGCCCGCTTCACCTACCGGAACTACGGCCTGCACCGCCTCGCCGACATGGGCGAGCACTGGGAGGCCACGACGGGTCTGCCGATCCCGCTGGGCGCGATCATCGCCAAGCGGAGCCTCGGCCCCGCGGTGCTCGAACGGCTCGCCCGGGCGGCCCGCGCCTCGGTCCGCATGGCCTGGAACGACCCCGAGGCGTCCCGGCCCTACGTCCTCGCACACGCGCAGGAGATGGACCCGTCGGTCGCCGACCAGCACATCGGCCTGTACGTGAACGAGTTCACCGCCGACCTCGGCGAGGACGGCTACGCGGCCGTGCGGGGGCTGCTGACGCGGGCGGCGGCGGAGGGGCTCGTGCCCGCGCTGCCGCCGGGGGCACTGGCCTTCCCCTGACCCGTCGAATGACCGTCGCCTGACCGTCCTACCGCCCGAGGGGCCCGCCCCTTGCCGCCGGACGGGCCGAGGAGCCCGCCCGGCGCAGGGTCACGCCGTCACACGTCCAGCTGGTCCGCGACCGCCCTCAGCAGTCCCGCGATCTTCGCGCCCGACGCCTTGTCGGGGTAGCGGCCCTTCTCCAGCATCGGCGTGATGTTCTCCAGGAGGGTCGTCAAATCCTGGACGATCGACGCGAGTTCGTCCGGCTTGCGGCGCTGCGCGGCCGCCACCGAAGGGGTCGGGTCGAGAATCGTGACGGAAAGGGCCTGATCGCCGCGCTGCCCCGCGACCACACCGAATTCCACGCGCTGGCCGGGCTTGAGTGTGTCGACGCCGGCGGGCAGTACGGAGGAGTGCACGAAGACGTCGCCGCCGTCGTCGCGGGAGAGAAAGCCGAAGCCTTTCTCGCTGTTGAACCACTTGACCTTGCCGGTAGGCACGTGAAGTCCTCGTCCTCGTACTCGTCGTACTCGTCTGTGCCGGTCCGCCCCACCGGAAATGACGGGGCGAAAACGGCTCTGGATAGCACTACAGCGGGTCGCCCGACCCGCCGGAACCAAGCCTATTGGTCCGGCGCCCGGTGACAAGACGTCCCCGAATCTCTTCCTCCGGGTTCCTCCTTCGCGCAGGGAACTACCCTGGTGGGGTGCGTGACAAAACCCAAGCGAATTCGGCCGGGCCCGGCGACGGGATGGTCCGGATCGGAGCAATCGTCTTCTTCATCGGCGCGGTGGCCACTTTGGTCACGGTGGCACCGCTCTTTCTCGGCACCGAGCCCTTCCCGCCCGTCGCGTATGCCGTGTGCATGCTGATGGGTGTCGGGTTCGTCGTGGCCGCCGCCGGGGTGCTGCGCGGCATCGCCGTCCAGCGGCGCCGGGCGAGGTCCGCGACCGGCTGACACCTGGCTTCGCGCGCGTCAGCGGCCCTGTCCGGCGGCGTACGCGTCGAGCCACGCGGGGAACTGGGTCAGCTCGGCGAGGACCACGTCCGCGCCCGCCGCCCGCAGTTCCGCCGCGTCGCACGGGCCGGTCGCCACCGCCACGGACAGCGCGCCCGCCGTACGCGCGCCGCGCACGTCCCCGGTGTGGTCGCCCACGTACACGGCCGCCTCGTGCTCGCGCAGCGCCACCGCCTTCGCCTCGGCCCACAGCCAGCCGATGACCGCGTCGGCCTCGATGCCGAGGTGCGACAGGTGCAGCTTCGCGTTGGGCTCGTGCTTGGCGGTCACCACGATCGCGCGGCCGCCGCGCGCGCGGACCGCGTCCACCGCCTCGCGGGCGCCGGGCAGCGCGAGCGTCGGCGCGATGGCGTATGTGGGATAGATCTCACGGTAGCGGTCGCCCATCTCCTGGATCTCCTCCTCGGGGAACCAGTTCCGCAGTTCCTGCTCCAGCGGCGGCCCGAGGCGCGTGACGGCCAGCTCCGCGTCGATGTACGTGCCCGTCTCCGCGGCGAGCGCCTGGTAGGCGGCCTTGATGCCGGGCCGGGAGTCGATCAGGGTCATGTCGAGGTCGAAGCCGACGGTCAGCGCGCGTGAGGTCATGCGCCCATTGTGCCGAGGCGGCCCCCCACCCCCGGCTTAGACTTAGCCAAGCCTTACCAACTGCCGCTCGCAGCCCCCCGACTTCCCGACGTGCCGCCCCGACTCCCCCACTGCGAAACCCGACTTCCCCACGTGCCGCCCCGACTCCCCCGTCCCGAAACCCGACTCCCCCACCCCGAAACGAGCCAGTCGATGCGTGTGCCCGTCCGACGCGCCGCCCTGATGGCGGCGGCCGTCGTGGCCCTGCTGCTCGCGGTCCTGCTCAGCCTCGCCGTCGGCGCCCGCGCCATCGCGCCCTCCGCCGTCCTGGACGCGCTGCTGCACGGCGGGCACGGCGACTCCGCCGAGGTGGTCCGCGAGATGCGGGTGCCGCGCACCGCCGTCGGCCTGATGGTCGGCGCGGCACTCGCGCTGGCCGGCACGGTGCTCCAGGGCCTCACCCGTAACCCCATCGCCGACCCCGGTGTCCTCGGCATCAGCCAGGGCGCCTCGGTGGGCGTGGTCCTCGCCATCGCCTTCGCCGGCGTCCACACGCTGACCGGCTACGTCTGGTACGCGTTCGCCGGCGCCGGCGTCGCGGCGCTGGCCGTCCACGCCATCGCGGCCGGCGGGCGGGGCGGGGCGACACCGGTGAAACTCGCGCTGGGCGGCGCCGCCGTCAACGCCCTGCTGGTCTCGGTGACCACGGCGATCCTCACCACCAGGGCCTCCGCGCTGGACGAGTTCCGGTTCTGGCAGGTCGGCTCGCTCTCCGGGCGGGACGCCGACATCGCCGGCCGGATCTGGCCGTTCCTGCTCGTGGGCCTGGTGCTCGTCCTCTCCGTCGCCCGCGGCCTCGACGCGCTGGCACTCGGCGAGGACGTCGCGAAGGGCCTCGGGCAGAACGTGGCGGCGGTGCGGGTGGTCGGCGGGCTCGGGGCGACGGTCCTGACCGGGGCGGGGGTCGCGGCCGCCGGACCCATCGCCTTCATCGGGCTCGCCGTGCCGCACATCGCCCGCGCGGTCGTGGGCGGCGACCATCGCTGGACGCTGCCCATGGCGGCCGTCCTCGGGCCCGTGATGCTGCTCGTCTCCGACGTGGTGGGGCGGATCGTGTTCCCGCCGAGCGAGGTGCCCGCCGGGGTGATGACCGCGCTCATCGGGGTGCCGTTCCTCGTCGCTCTCGTACGCCGCAGGGCGGTGGCCGCGTGAGCCTCGCCTCCCCGCGGCTGCGGCCCGTCGGCTACACCGTGGTCCGGCTGCGCCGTGCCGCCTTCCTGCTGCACCGCCGTGCCGCCCTCGTCGCCCTCGGCCTCGGCGCTCTGCTGGCCGCGAGCTGTCTGGCGTACCTCTGTGCCGGCGCCTCGTACGTCCCGCCCGTCGAGGCGGTGAAGGTCGTCCTCGGGCAGCCCTCCCCCGACGCGCTGGTCGTCGGCACGCTGCGCGAACCCCGCATGGTGGTGGGGCTCCTCGTCGGCGCCGCGTTCGGCGTGGCCGGTGCGCTGATCCAGACCGTGGCCCGCAATCCGCTGGCCGGCCCGGACGTCATCGGCATCAGCCAGGGCGCGAGCGCGCTGACCGTCGGCGCGCTGACCTTCGGGGTCACCTCGTACGCCGTGCTGCCCTGCCTGTCGGTGCTCGGCGGCATGGCCGCGGCCGCCCTCGTGTACGTCTTCGCGTGGCGCGGCGGCCTGCACGCCACCCGGTTCGTGCTCATCGGCATCGGCTTCGCCGTCGCCCTGCGCTCGGTGACGACGCTCTTCATGACCAAGGGCGACTACCTCGTCGCCCAGCAGGCGCAGATCTGGATGACGGGCTCCCTCAACGGCCGCGGCTGGACGGAGGCGGACCCGCTCGCCCTGACCCTGCTCGTGCTGCTGCCCGGCCTGTGCTGGGCGGCCCGCGCGCAGCGCTCGGTCACCCTGGACGACGACACGGCGACGGCTCTCGGGGTGCGCCTGGGACACGTACGCCTCGGCCTGGTCCTGCTCGGTGTCGTCCTCGCCTCCGTGGCGACCAGCGCCGCGGGGCCCATCGACTTCGTGGCGCTCGCCGCCCCGCAGATCGCCCGCAGGCTGACCCGCACCGCGCAGATCCCTCTGCTGTGCTCGGCGCTGGTGGGGTCGCTGGTCGTCGTCCTCGCCGATCTGCTCGCCCGCCGGATGTTCGCCCCGACGGAACTGCCGGTCGGCGTGCTGACGGCGGCCGTCGGCGCCCCGTACCTGATCTGGCTCATCGTCCGCGGCCGCTCCGTCCGCAATGGAGGCACGTCGTGACCGCCCACCCGTCGCCCGGCCCCCGCCCGGCCCGTCTCGCGGCCCGCCGGCTGACCCTCGCCTACGAGGACCGCACGGTCGTCGACCGTCTCGACCTCGCGGTCCCCGACGGCAGGGTCACCGTCATCGTCGGCCCCAACGCGTGCGGCAAGTCCACGACCCTGCGGGCCCTCGGTCGGCTCCTGAAGCCGAAGAGCGGCGCGGTGCTCCTGGACGGCGAGTCCCTCGGCAAGCTGCCGACGAAGAAGATCGCCCAGCGGATAGGGCTGCTCCCGCAGGCCCCCGTGGCGCCCGAGGCGATCACCGTCGCCGACCTCGTCGCCCGCGGCCGCCAGCCGCACCAGCACTGGTGGCGGCAGTGGTCCGAGGAGGACGAGAAGGCGGTGACGGAGGCGATGGAGCGCACCGATGTGGCCGCGCTCGCCGAACGCCCCGTCGACGAACTGTCCGGCGGCCAGCGCCAGCGCGTGTGGATCGCGATGGCCCTCGCCCAGGACACCGACCTGCTGCTCCTGGACGAGCCGACGACGTACCTGGACATCTCCCACCAGGTGGAGGTCCTCGACCTGGTGCGCCGGCTCAACCACGACCGGGGCCGCACGGTCGTCGTCGTCCTGCACGACCTCAACCAGGCCGCGCGGTACGCCGATCACCTGGTCGCCATGAAGGACGGCGAGGTCGTCGCCGAGGGGCCCCCGTCGAAGGTCGTCACCGAGGAGCTCGTGCGCGAGGTCTTCGGCCTGGAGTGTGTGGTGGTGCCGGACCCCGTGACCGGCTCCCCCCTGGTCGTCCCCGGCGCGCCGTGGTCGGCGCCCGCCCCCGCCCCCGTGTAACGCAGCCCGAAAGGCGTCCCCATGCCCCTGTCCGTGTCCGGCTTCCGCTCCTCGGCGCGCCGCCGCGCGCTCCTCACCGCCTCCCTGACCCTGACCGGCGCGCTCGCGCTCGGCGCCTGCGGCTCCTCCGACTCCTCCGGCTCCGGCAAGGGCTCCGGTGCGGGCAGGACGCACACGGTGCGGACCGCCATGGGGGACGTGTCGGTCCCCGTCGCCCCGAAGCGGGTCGTCGTGCTGGACACCGCCGAGCTGGACTCCGCGATCTCACTCGGCGTCACACCGGTCGGCGCCACGCACGTCGAGGCCGGGTCGGGCTTCCCCGGCTACCTGCCCAGGAACAAGGTCAGCGGCGTCAAGGACGTCGGGGAGATGCTGAACCCCGACATGGAGGCCATCGCCGCGCTCGAACCGGACCTGATCCTCACCTCGAAGATCCGGCACGCGGCGAAGTACGACCAGCTCAAGCAGATCGCGCCGACGGTCATGACCGAGACGACCGGCTACCCCTGGAAGGAGAACTTCCAGGTGCACGCGGACGCGCTGGGCAAGAAGGCGGAGGCGAGGAAGGTCGTCGCCGACTACCGGGCGCACGCCCGGAAGGTCACCGAGGCCATCGGCGGGCCCGCGAAGGCCGAGCGGACGGAGGTCAACGTCATCCGCTTCGTGGAGGGCGCCGACATCCGGCTCTACGGCGAGCAGAGCTACATCGCCACCATCCTCAAGGACGTCGGTCTCGGCCGCGCCCCGATCTCCGCGAAGGCGAAGGACGGCTTCTCCTACGACCTCTCCCCCGAGAAGATCGACCTCGCGGACACCGACGTCATCTTCCGGTCCACGTACGGCGACCCGAAGAAGGCCAAGCAGACGCGGACCACGAGCAGCGGCCTGTGGAAGAACATGAAGGCGGTCAGGTCGGGCAACGTCCACACCGTGGACGACGAGCTGTGGATCCAGGGCATCGGCTACACCGCGGCGGACCGGATCCTGGACGAGCTGCGGGCGGACCTCACCGAGAAGTAGGCCGGGTGCTCACAGCCGTCGCCGCTGCGATCTCCACACCAGGAAGAGCGCGGAGGCGACGGCCGCGCCGCGTACCACCCACGGCCAGGTCCCGGCGATGGCGTCGCTCATGTGGCCCTCCCGGATCGGCTCGCCCCACCTGCCGTCCGTACGCCCCCACAGCCAGGCCAGACCGGCGGCCACCGCGAGCCCCGGCATCCCGAACACGGCCCACTTCGCCTCGGCGCGGGTGAGCCTGCGGGAGAGGTAGGCGATGAGCCAGCCGCCGCCGAGGGCGGGCAGACTGCCGAGGACGGCGCCCACGAGGAGCAGTGCCGCGGCGCACAGGAGCAGGGGGTTGGCGAACCGCACGCCCTCGCCGCCGCCGAGCCGGGGCCGCCACCACCGGCGCTCCTGCGCCTCGTCGGCCTCGCCGAACTCGTCGGCGTCCAGGGACCCGTCGACCGCGTCGCCCTTCGCACTGCCGTCCTTGGCCAGGCGTACGGGGTCGTCCGGGGCCGGTGGCGGTTTCAGTATCTCGGGGATCTCCACGCCGCCGACGAAGCCGGGGACGCTGTCGGCGAGGCCGAAGGGGCTGCTGTCCAGGCGCCACCAGTCGGGCTCGGAGCCGCTCGGGCCCAGCTCGTGCGAGCCCGCGAGGTGCGGCGGGGACGGGCGGTAGCCCTCCATGCCCTCCAGGCCCGCGAGGCCCTCCGGGGGCGGGGACTTGGGGGCGCGGCGGGGCCGCGGCACGAGCCGCCGCAGCCGCTTGACCGCCTCGCCCCCACCGCCTTCGCCGCCGCCCGCGTTCCTGCTCCCGTCGCCGTCCAGGCCCCCGCGCCCGTCGCCGCCCAAGTTCCTGTTCCAGCCGCCGCCCGCGTTCCTCCGGCCGCCGCCTCCGCCTGCCGTCCTGTCTCCGTCGCCGCCCGCAGTTCTGCTGCCGCCACCGCCCCGGTTCCTGCTTCCGCCGCTCGCGTTGCTGCTGCCGCCGCCTCCGCCCGCGGTCCTGCCGCCGCCCCCGCCTGCTGTCCTGTCTCCGTCACCGCTCACGGCTCTGCCGCCGTCGTCGCCCAGGCTCCTGCTGCCGCCGCCGCCCGCGCCCCCGCTTCCCGCCCCACCCGTGCCCCCGCTCTCAGCGCCGCCCGCGCCCCGGGCTTCGCCTCCGGGCGCCTGCCTCGGCGTGTCCGAGGTCGGCTTGCGGCGCGGGCGGGGGCCTCGCTGGGTGGGGACGGCCGCGTGGGGGGCGCTCGGCCGGGGTGCGGGGGGCGGGGAGGGGGTGGTGGGGCCCGGGGGGCCGCCCGCCGCGTCGACGACGTCCTCGGGGGTGCCGAGCCGGGCCAGGATGCGGCGGACGGCGGCGGGGGTGTCGGCCGCCGCCTCGGCGCGGTCGCGGTCGATCCGCAGGCGCAGGTCGGCGACCAGGCGCATACGGGCGCCGGACGTCAACTGCCGCTGCTGGGCCAGGTCCCCGACCCGGCTCAGATAGTCGTAGACCAGCTGATCGCTCTCGATCCCCACGAAGTCCCCTCCGGGGCGGCTGCGTTGGTTCTTCCCCGGCCCCGACGGTACCGGTTGGGGCCGGGGTGCCTCCAACACCGGCCCGCGCGGCGGTGTGCGCCGGTCCGAGGGCGACCCGCCGGGAGCCGTTACCGTCCCCCCGTGAAGTACCCCCGCGTCACGCGCCCCTCACTCACGGCGACCTTCACCCTCCTCGCCCCGCCGCTCTCCCTGGCCGCCCTCGCCGCGCTCTGCGCCGTCCGGCACGTCCCCATGGCCGACGCCCTCGTCTACCGCGCCGAGGGCCGAGCCGTGCTCGACGGCGGTGATCTCTACGGGTTCACCGTCACCGAGTGGGAACTCCCCGCCACCTACCCGCCGTTCGCCGCGCTCCTCTTCGTACCGGCGGCCTGGCTCCCCGTGCCCGCCCTGAAGGTCGTCTTCCTCGTCGGCAACACCGCCCTCTGTGGGCTGCTCCTGCACCTCTCCTGCCGACTGGCAGGCCTGCGCCCCCGCCCCCGGCACCTGTGCGCGGCCACCGCCCTCGCGCTGTGGCTGGAACCGGTCTTCCAGACCGTCGTGTTCGGGCAGATCAACCTCGCCGTGGCCTGTCTGGTCCTGTGGGACCTGACCCGGCCGAGGGGCGCCCCCGGCCGGGGCGTCGCGCTGGGCGTGGCCGCCGGGATCAAACTGACCCCGGTGTTCTTCGTCGCGTACCTCTTCGTCGTCGGGCGGACGCGGGAGGCCGTCACCGCTCTGGTGGCGTTCGCCGGGACCGTCCTTGTCGGCGTGCTGGTGCTGCCTGCCGCCGGCGTCGACTTCTGGACGCGCCGCGTCTTCGAGACGGGCCGGGTCGGCAAGGCGTGGATCGTCGACAACCAGTCGCTCCAGGGCCTGCTCGCGCGGGCCCTGCACACGGCGGAACCGGGCCTCGCCTGGGCGGTCCCCGCCGCCCTGACGGCGGCCGCCGGGCTGTGGCTGATCCGCCGGACGCCCGACGGGCCCCGCGCCGTGCTCCTGGCCGCGTTCACGACCCTGCTGGTCTGCCCGATCAGCTGGTCGCATCACTGGGTGTGGTGCGTGCCGCTGCTGGTCCTCCTGGTCGCCGAGGGCCGGCCGCGCCCGGCCGCCGCCGTGGCCGCGCTCTTCACGGCCCGCACCTTCTGGCTCCTGCCCCACCAGGGCGGCCTGGACCTGCGGTTGCCCTGGTGGCAGCAGCCGTTGGCGTCGCCGTACGCCCTGTTCGCCCTCGTACTGCCGCTCTTGTTGAGTACGCATCTGAGTACGCGGACCGAGGTGCCGCCGCCGCGCCCCGAGGTTGACTCGCCCCATGGAACGCACCCGGCCGAGCAGGACGACCGCCGACCCGCACACCCGCGCGCCGGCCGCGCAGTCCCCCGCTCGTGACACCGCTCGTGACGCCGCCCGCCCCGACCCGCCGCCGTCCCGCGTCATGGGCCTGGCCCTCGCCACCCCGGCCGTCCTGCTGCTCCTCGGGGTCGGTCTGCTGGTCGTCCGGCTCGACACGGACCTCGGCGGCGCGTCGACGCCCGCACACCGGCAGTTGGTGGCCCGCTATGTCCTGGCGGCGTTCGCGGGCCTCGGCTGCCTGACGGCGGGCTGGTGCACGCCGCGCGACGCGCGCGCGGCGTGGCTGCGGACGGCCTTCGCCTGGACGTCGGTCGTGGCGGTCCCCGCCACGCTCCTGATCGGCGCGTGACGGGGCCGGTTCAGTCGCCGGCGAGCAGTTCGTCCGCGTCGACGATCCGGTACGCGTACCCCTGCTCGGCGAGGAACCGCTGCCGGTGCGCGGCGAAGTCCTGGTCGATGGTGTCCCGCGCGACGACGGAGTAGAAGCGGGCCTCGTGCCCGTCCGCCTTGGGCCGCAGCACCCGGCCGAGCCGCTGTGCCTCCTCCTGGCGCGAGCCGAAGGTGCCCGACACCTGGATGGCGACGGTGGCCTCGGGCAGGTCGATGGAGAAGTTGGCGACCTTGGACACGACGAGGACGGAGATCTCGCCCTGCCGGAAGGCCTCGAAGAGCTTCTCGCGCTGCGCGTTGGTCGTCTCGCCCTTGATGACGGGCGCGTCCAGGTGGGCGCCCAGCTCGTCGAGCTGGTCGATGTACTGGCCGATGACCAGGGTCTGCTCGCCCTGGTGCTTCTTGACCAGCGCCTCGGTCACCTTCCGCTTGGTCGCCGTCGTCGCGCAGAAGCGGTACTTCTCCTCGGCCTCGGCGGTGGCGTACGCGAGCCGCTCGCCGTCGGTCAGGTTGACCCGGACCTCCACGCAGTCGGCGGGCGCGATGTAGCCCTGCGCCTCGATCTCCTTCCACGGGGCGTCGAACCGCTTGGGCCCGATGAGCGAGAAGACGTCGGACTCGCGCCCGTCCTCCCGTACGAGGGTGGCGGTCAGGCCGAGGCGGCGGCGCGCCTGGAGGTCGGCGGTGAACTTGAAGACGGGCGCGGGCAGCAGATGCACCTCGTCGTAGATGACCAGGCCCCAGTCGCGGGAGTCGAACAGCTCCAGGTGCGGGTAGATGCCCTTCCGCTTGGTCGTCAGGACCTGGTACGTGGCGATGGTGACGGGACGGATCTCTTTCCTGGTCCCGCTGTACTCGCCGATCTCGTCCTCCGTGAGGGAGGTCCGCTTCACCAGCTCGTGCTTCCACTGGCGGGCGGAGACGGTGTTGGTGACGAGGATGAGCGTGGTCGCCTTGGCCTGCGCCATGGCCCCGGCGCCGACGAGGGTCTTCCCGGCGCCGCAGGGCAGTACGACCACTCCGCTGCCACCGTGCCAGAAGCCCTCGACGGCCTGCTGCTGGTAGGGCCGCAGCGCCCAGCCGCTCTCGTCCAGGTCGATCTTGTGCGCCTCGCCGTCGACGTACCCGGCGAGGTCCTCGGCGGGCCAGCCCAGCTTCAGCAGGGTCTGCTTGATCTGCCCGCGTTCGGAGGGGTGGACGGCGACGGTGTCCGGGTCGAGCCGCTCGCCGACGAGCGGCTGGACCTTCTTGGACCGCAGGATCTCTTCGAGGACGGGCCGGTCGGTGGTCGTCAGGACGAGCCCGTGGGTGGGGTGCTTGGAGAGGGTGAGGCGGCCGTAGCGCGCCATCGTCTCGGCGACGTCGACGAGCAGGGCGTGCGGGACGGGGTAGCGGGAGAACTCCACGAGCGCGTCCACGACCTGCTCGGCGTCGTGCCCGGCGGCCCGGGCGTTCCACAGGCCGAGCGGGGTCACGCGGTAGGTGTGGATGTGCTCGGGGGCGCGCTCCAGCTCCGCGAACGGGGCGATGGCCCGACGGCAGGCGTCGGCCCGCTCATGGTCGACTTCCAGCAGGAGTGTCTTGTCCGACTGCACGATAAGGGGACCGTTCACGCGCCCGCCCTTTCCCTAGCCCAAACGTCCAGTGTGCCGCATCGACGTCTCAGCCCCACGCCATAACCCTCACCGGACGCCTGGCCGGCCCCCGAAGGGGCGCGGGTCAGCCCCCGAGGAAGGCCCGAAGGGCCACCGAAGGGGCGCGGGGAACTGCGCGGCCAGCCCCCACCCACCCGCGCGGAAACAAGGCCCCGGCCCGCCCCCGCGGGCACGTCGTGGCCGATCGCGCAGTTCCCCGCGCCCCTGAGGCAAACCCAGGCACCCCACCTCAACAGCCCCGCCCAAACCCCCCTAGGGGCGCGGGGAACTGCGCGGCCAGCCCCCACCCACCCGCACCCGATACACAAACCCCCCGGCCCCCAGACCCCCCGCCCCACGCCCAAGACCCGCTAACGTGAACCGGATGAGCACCGACGAGCCGCCGCACCCCCAGGAGAGCCGTCCCCCCCAAAAGGGGGACACCCCCCGCTCCCTCGCCGAAGCGCTCCGTAGCCGCGAGGACGACGCCCTCGCGGAGCTGCTGCACGCCCGCCCGGACCTCCTCAACCCCGTCCCCACCGACCTGACGCAGCTCGCCGCCCGGGCCGGCACCCGCGCCTCCGTGGTGCGCGCCCTGGAGCGCCTGGACCTCTTCACGCAGCAGGTGGCGCAGACGCTGGCGGTGGCCCCGGAGCCCACGTCGTACGAGGAGCTGCTCGGCCTGCTGGCCGGGGACGACGGTGACGCGGCGGTGGCCGACGCCCTGCCCGGCGCCCTGCGCACCCTGCACGGGCAGGCCCTGGTGTGGGGCACGGACGACCGGCTCCGCCTGGTCCGCACCGCCCGCGAGCTGCTCGCCCCGAGCCCCCAGCACCCCTCCCCGACCGGGCTGGGCCCGACCGTCGCCGAGGCCACGGCCGGCATGTCGCCGACCCGGATGCAGGACATCGTCGCGGCGGCGGGCCTGCCCACCACGCATGACGCGGTGTCGGCGGTGGAGGCCCTCACCGCGCTCTTCACGGACCGCGCCCGCATGTCGGCGCTCCTGGACGAGGCGCCCGCCGAGTCCGTGGAGGTCCTCTCCCGCCTGGTCTGGGGCCCTCCCTACGGCCAGGTCACCGCGGACCCGGCCCGCCATCTGCGCTGGCTGCTCGACCGCGGCCTGCTCCTGCCCACCGCGCCGGGCACGGTCGTCCTGCCCCGCGAGGCGGCCCTGCACCTGCGCGCGGGCCGCGCCCACCGCTCGCCCGCGCCGACGCCGCCGCCCGTCGCGCCGGGCCGCGAGCACCGTCCACAGGTCGTGGACGCCACGGCGGCCGGCCAGGCGTACACGGCCCTGGCCACCGTCGAGGAACTCCTCAAGGAGTGGGACGAGGGCGGCCCGGCCGTGCTGCGCGCGGGCGGTCTGAGCGTGCGCGACCTGAAGCGGACGGCGGTGGCGCTCGACATGCCCGAGCCGATGGCCGCCTTCTGGGTGGAGCTGTCCTACGCGGCGGGCCTGGTGGCCTCCGACGGCGAGGCCGACGAGCGGTACGCGGCGACACCCGCGTACGACGAGTGGCAGGAGCTGCCCGCGCCGCGGCGCTGGGCCGTACTGGCCACGGCGTGGCTGGCGGCGACCCGCACGGCGGGCCTGATCGGCGGCCGTGACGGCAAGGACCGCACGCTGTCGGCGCTCGGCCCGCACCTGGACCGGTCGGTGGCGCCCGAGGTGCGCCGGCGGGTCCTCTGCCTCCTCGCGGGGCTCCCCGAGGGCGCGGCGCCCGACCCCGACTCCCTCCTGGCCCGCCTGCACTGGGAGCGGCCCTCGCCGGCCGCGCACGACCTGCGTACCCGCATCGCCCAGTGGACGCTGAACGAGGCCGAACTGCTGGGTGTCACGGGTCGCGGGGCCCTGTCGGCGCACGGCAGGGCGCTGCTCGGCGGCGCCCCGGAGGGGGAGCCCGGCACCCTCGGGGTCCGTCCGCCGACCGCCGCCGAGCAGGCCGCCGCCGCCGACCGGGCGGTGGGGATCCTCACCCCGCTGCTGCCCGAGCCGCTCGATCACGTCCTGCTCCAGGCCGACCTCACGGCCGTGGCGCCGGGCCCGCTGGAGCGGCCGCTCGCCGAGGCCCTCGCCGTGCTCGCCGACGTGGAGTCCAAGGGCGGCGCCACGGTGTACCGCTTCACGCCCGGTTCGGTGCGGCGCGCGCTCGACGCCGGGCAGTCGGCGTCCGATCTGCACGCGTTCCTCGCGGCCCACGCCCGTACGCCGGTTCCCCAGCCGCTGGCCTATCTGATCGACGACGTGGCCCGTCGGCACGGGCACCTGCGTATCGGGGCCGCCTCCGCCTATGTGCGCTGCGACGACGAGGCGCTGCTCAACGAGATCCTGGCCGACAAGCGCTCCCAGGGGCTGCGGCTGCGCCGCCTCGCGCCGACCGTGCTGGCCGCGCAGGCGGACCCCGGCACGCTCCTCGAAGGGCTCCGCACGATGGGCTTCGCGCCCGCCGCGGAGTCGGCGGACGGCGACGTCCTGATCACCCGCGCCCACGCGCACCGCACTCCGCCCCGCTCGGCTCCCGAGCCGGTGCCGGACGGGCCGCCGCTGCCCGACGCCACGCTGATCGGCGCGGCCGTCCGGGCGATCCGGGCGGGCGATCTGGCCTCGACGGCGCCCCGCAAGGAGAGCCCCCGTACGCCGGGGGGCGAGTTGCCCCGTACGACGTCCGCGGAGACCCTCGCCACGATGCAGGCGGCGGTGATGACGGGCGAGGCGGTGTGGATCGGCTTCGTCAACGCGGAGGGCGCCGCGAGCCAGCGGGTGATCGCCCCCGTCCGGGTGGAGGGCGGCTACGTGACGGCGTACGACCACACGGCGGACGAGGTCCGCACGTTCCCCCTCCACCGCGTAACGGGCGTTGCCGAACTGGCCGACGACTGAGCCCGCCCAGGGGCCTCGCCTAGACCCCCCTAGGGGCGCGGGGAACTGCGCGGCCAGCCCCCACCCACCCGCAGGCAAAGAACAACCCAAGACCCCGGCCAGTCCCCCGCAGGCACGTCGTGGCTGATCGCGCAGTTCCCCGCGCCCCTGAGGGAGACCCAGGCACCCCCCATCAACAGCCCCCGCCGAAACCCCCCAGGGGCGCGGGGAACTGCGCGGCCAGCCCCCACCCACCCGCAGGCAAAGAACAACCCAAGACCCCCCCGGCCCGCCCCCGCAGGCACGTCGTGGCTGATCGCGCAGTTCCCCGCGCCCCTAGGGAGGTCCCCGGCGCCCCGCATCAACAGCCTCACCGAGACCCCCAAGGCCCCCGGCCAGAAACCGTTGGCACGGCGGCCCGTCGGCCGCCTAGGATGCCCCCTCCCCGGCCTCCCCCGCGGAGCGCCGCCGCCCGGACGGAAACCGGGCGGCAGCAACAGACCACCCCCGCTGAACCGCCGGAGGCACCCCGTGCAGGCGCACGACCCGACCGACCCTCTCGCCCGCGAACGCGGGCACCTCGCCGCCTCCCGTGCCGCGCTGCGCGCCATGCGCGCGGACGCCGAGGCCCTCGACATCCGCGATGTCACCGCGAACTGGGTGAACGCCGCCGTCCTCGAACGGCAGATCGACGACCGCATCAAGTCCCTCGCCGACCTCGCCCACACGCCCCTGTTCTTCGGGCGGCTGGACTACCTGCACGCCCCCGGCGCCGAGCAGGCCGAGGGCGCGGAGGGCGAGCAGTTCTACATCGGGCGGCGCCATGTGCACGACGCCGACGGCGACCCGATGGTCATCGACTGGCGCGCGCCGGTCTCCCAGCCGTTCTACCGGGCGTCCAAGAAGGACCCGATGGACGTCGCGCTGCGCCGCCGCTTCGGGTACACGGGCGGCGACCTCACCGCGTACGAGGACGAGAACCTCAGCGACCCCGCAGCGGACGAGCGGACCGGCCGGCTCCTCCAGCAGGAGATCGAGCGGCCGCGCGTCGGCCCGATGCGGGACATCGTCGCCACCATCCAGCCGGAGCAGGACGAGATCGTCCGCGGCGGCCTGAACGGCAGCGTGTGCGTGCAGGGCGGCCCCGGCACCGGCAAGACCGCCGTCGGACTCCACCGCGTCGCCTACCTCCTCTACGCCCACCGGGAGCGGCTCGCCCGCACCGGGACGCTCGTCATCGGGCCCAACGCCTCCTTCCTGCACTACATCGAGCAAGTGCTGCCCGCACTCGGCGAGTTGGAGGTCAAGCAGGCCACCGTAGGCGACCTCGTGGCACACGTGGAGGTGCGCGGCACCGACGACTCCGCCACCGCCCTGGTCAAGGGCGACGCCCGGATGGCCCAGGTGCTGCGCAGGGCCGTGCGCGCGCACGTCACCGAGCCGACCGAGCCCCTGATGGTGGTCCGCGGCTCCCGCCGGTGGCGCGTGCCGGCGTACGAACTGGCGGAGATCGTACGGGAGTTGCTGGACCGCGACATCCGTTACGGCGCCGCCCGCGACGCGCTGCCGCAGCGCATCGCCCATGCCGTCCTGGTCCGCATGGAGCAGGCGGGCGAGGCCCCCGACGACCGGGTGCAGAACGCGGTGGCGCGCGATGCGGCGGTGAAGGCGGCCGTGAAGGCCGTCTGGCCGCCGGTCGACCCGGCGAAACTGGTGCTGCGGCTGCTGTCCGACGCCGAGTTCCTGGCCGCGCACGCGGAGGGGATCCTGGACGCGGACGAGCAGAAGGCCCTGCTGTGGGCGAAGCCGGCCCGGAGCGTGAAGTCGGCCAAGTGGTCGGCCGCCGACGCGGTGCTGATCGACGAGGCCACCGACCTCGTCGCGCGCACGCACTCGCTGGGGCACGTGGTGCTGGACGAGGCGCAGGACCTGTCCCCCATGCAGTACCGCGCGGTGGGGCGCCGCTGCACGACCGGTTCGGCGACCGTCCTCGGTGACCTCGCGCAGGGCACGACGCCTTGGGCGACGCGGAGTTGGGCCGAGGCCCTCGCGCACCTCGGCAAGGAGGACGCGGTCGTGGAGGAGCTGACGGCCGGTTTCCGTGTGCCGCGCGAGGTCATCGCGTACGCCTCGCGGCTGCTGCCGGACATCGCGCCGGGCCTCACGGCGGTCGCCTCGGTGCGCGAGTCACCGGGCTCGCTCGCGGTGCGACAGGTGCCCCACCCGGCTGCCCCGGACCCGGCCGACCCGGACGCGGCCGCTCTGGACGCCGCCTGCCTGGAGGCGTGCGCCGAGTCGCTGCGGCGGGAGGGCTCCATCGGGCTGATCGCCGCGGATGCCCGTATCCCGGCGCTGGCGAAGGCGCTGACGGCGGCCGGGATGACGTACCTCGACCCGGGCGAGGAGACCACGCCCGACACCCGGCTCACGCTCGTGCCCGCGTCCCTGGCGAAGGGCCTCGAGTACGACTACGTGGTCCTGGACGAGCCCGCCGCCGTGGTCGACGGCGAGCCCGACGAGCGGACGGGCCTGCGCCGGCTGTACGTGGCGCTGACCCGTGCCGTGTCGGGCCTGATCGTCGTGCACGCGGCGCCGCTGCCGAAGCAACTCGCTTAAGCGGCAGGCCCCTTGTCGCCGTCCGGCGCGGCCCCCGCGGTGGACGGCAGCAGGGTCACGAGCAGCACCAAGCCCGCGAGTGTCACGACGCGGGTCGCCGCGTCCAGGCCGTTCCAGTCCTCGGACTGCCACATGGCGAACCACTCGCCGCCGACGCCGATGAACCCGGCGCCGAAGAGCAGCAGCACCATCAGCAGCCCGGCGGTGCCGACGCGTCGGGCACGCCGGTATCCCGTGCGGCGCCGCAGGGCCCCGGCCCACAGGACCGTCGCCGCGAGGAGGAGCAGCGCGGCGACGCTCTCCCACACGATGATCGCGACGTAGGCGGCGTCCTGGAGCGCGGTGGACTCCACCGCGCGCCACATCAGGTCGTCGTCCTTGAAGGTGGTGTCCATCGCGAGGACGTGCCGTACGAACTGCTGGTTGGTGCCGAAGTCGGTGATGTTCCCGAAGGCGACGAGGGCCATGTAGAGCGCGACGGTCCCGGTGAGCAGCGTGACGGCGAGGGGCAACGTGCGACTGGCGTGAGCGTTCATGAACTTCCCTCCCTCAACTCCCAGTTGTACCTCAGCGCCCCCGAGGGCCCAGCGGAGACCCCCCGGGGGCGCGGGGAACTGCGCGCTCAGCCCCCACGCCCCCGCAGTGAAAAACCCGCACCGCAGGAACCCCCATGACGCCCACGGCGAGTCATGCGTCGACCGCCGCCCGCCACCGCTCGACCGCCCCCGGCGATACCGGCTCCGTCCAGCCCCCGGGCCGCGCCGCGCCGCCGATGTGGAACGCGTCGATGCCCGCCGCCTTCAGGCGCGGCAGGTGGTCGAGGCGGAGTCCGCCGCCCACCAGGAGCCGGGGCCCGTAGCCCGGTTCGTCCCGGCGCCCCGCCTCGGCGAGCAGCGTCGGCAGGCCGTCGTCGACCCCGCCCGGGGCGCCCGCCGTGAGGTAGGTGTCCAGGCCGGGCAGGTCGGCGAGCTGCTTGCGCAGGGCGTCGCGGTCGGCGGCGCGGTCGATGGCCCGGTGGAAGGTCCAGGGGCAGCCGTCGAGGGCGGCCACCAGCGTCTCGACCGCGCCGAGGTCGGCGCCGCCCGCCTCGTCGAGGAAGCCGAGGACGAACGCGTCGGCGCCCTCCGCCCGGAGTTCGTGGGCGCGGCGCACGAGCGCGTCGACGTCGCCGGCGGCAAACCCGTCGGCCAGTCTCAGCATGACGCGCAGCGGGATGTCGACGCGGGACCGGATCGCGGCGAACGTCTCACGCGTCGGCGTGAGGCCGTCCGCGGCCATGTCGGTCACCAATTCGAGGCGGTCCGCACCCCCGGCCCGGGCGGCGACGGCGTCCTCGGCGTCGAGGGCGATCACCTCCAGGACTGCACGCTTGCTCATGGCTGTCTCTTCCCTCTCGTCGGGGTCCCTCTCGTCGGGATCCCGGCCCACACGGCCCGCACGGGTCACACCGTCACACAGGTCTAGTCCAATAGGCCAGCCTACGCGCAGAACACCCCGCCCGGTCACCCCGCCCGGCTCCGCCCGGCCCTGTCAGGCCAGCGGCCGGAACCCCCGGAGCCGCAGGCTGTTGCCGACGACGAAGACCGAGGAGAAGGCCATGGCCGCCCCCGCGATCATCGGGTTGAGCAGGCCGGACGCGGCCAGCGGCAGCGCGCCGACGTTGTAGGCGAAGGCCCAGAAAAGGTTCGTCCTGATCGTGCCCAGGGTCCGCCGGGCGAGCCGGATCGCGTCGGCCGCCGCCCGCAGGTCACCGCGGACGAGTGTCAGGTCGCCCGCCTCGATCGCGGCGTCCGTGCCCGTGCCCATGGCGAGGCCGAGGTCGGCCTGGGCGAGGGCCGCGGCGTCGTTGACGCCGTCCCCGACCATGGCCACCGACCGGCCCTCGGCCTGGAGCCGCTTGACGACGTCGACCTTGTCCTGCGGCATGACCTCGGCGATCACGTGTTCCGGTGAGATGCCGACCTCCGCGGCCACCGACGCGGCGACCGCCTTGTTGTCCCCGGTGAGCAGGATCGGGGTCAGACCGAGCGCCCGCAGCCGCGTGATCGCCTCGGCGCTGGTGTCCTTCACCGCGTCGGCGACCTCCAGGACCGCCCGCGCCTCGCCGTCCCAGGCGACCGCGATGGCCGTACGCCCCGCCGCCTCGGCCTGCGACTTGGCCCGCTCCAGCTCCACCGGCAGGTGGATCGCCCACTCCGCGAGCAGCTGCTCGCGGCCGACCAGGACGGCGTGCCCCTCCACGACGCCCTGCACGCCGAGTCCCGCCACGTTCGCGAAGTCCTCCGGGGTGGGCAGCGTGCCGACCCGCTCGGCCGCCCCGGCGGCGACGGCACGGGCGATGGGGTGTTCGGAGGAGTGCTCCAGGGCGCCGGCGAGGCGCAGCACGTCGACGGCCTCGGTGCCGGGGGCGGTGTGGGTGGCGAGCAGGGTCATCCTGCCGGTGGTGACGGTGCCGGTCTTGTCCAGGACGATGGTGTCGACCTCGCGGGTGGACTCCAGGACCTCCGGGCCCTTGATGAGGATGCCGAGCTGGGCGCCGCGGCCGGTGCCGACCATGAGGGCGGTCGGGGTGGCGAGGCCGAGGGCACAGGGGCAGGCGATGATCAGGACGGCCACGGCGGCGGTGAAGGCGGCGGTGAGACCGGCGCCGTTGCCGAGCCAGAAGCCGAGGGTGGCGAGCGCGAGGCCGATGACGACCGGCACGAACACCGCGGAGATCTTGTCGGCGAGACGCTGGGCGGCGGCCTTGCCGTTCTGCGCGTCCTCCACGAGCCGCGCCATGCGGGCGAGCTGGGTGTCGGCGCCGACGCGGGTGGCCTCCACGACGAGCCGGCCGCCGACGTTGAGGGTGGCGCCCGTGACGGAGTCGCCCTCGCCGACCTCGACGGGCACGGACTCGCCGGTGAGCATGGCGGCGTCGACGGCGGACGCGCCCTCGACGACCCTGCCGTCCGTGGCGATCTTCTCGCCGGGCCGGACCAGGAAACGGTCGCCGGTCGTCAGCTCGCCGACCGGGACGGTCTCCTCGCGACCGCCGGCGCGCAGCACGGTGACGTCCTTGGCGCCGAGCTGGAGCAGCGCCTTGAGGGCGGCGCCGGCCTTCCGCTTGGAGCGGGCCTCGAAGTAGCGCCCGGCGAGGATGAAGGCGGTGACTCCGGCGGCGGCCTCCAGGTAGATGTTCCCGGCGCCGTCGCCGCGGGCGATGGTCAGTTCGAAGGCGTGGGTCATGCCGGGCGTGCCCGCGGTGCCGAGGAACAGGGCCCACAGCGACCAGAGGAACGCCGCCGAGGTGCCGACCGAGATCAGCGTGCCCATGGTGGCGGCACCGTGCCGGGCGTTGGTGAAGGCCGCCTTGTGGAAGGGCCAGGCGGCGTAGGTGACGACGGGCGCGGCCAGGGCGAGGGAGAGCCACTGCCAGTAGTCGAACTGGAGGGCGGGGACCATCGCCATGGCGATGACCGGCACGGAGAGCAGCACGGCGGTGATCAGCCGTTCGCGCAGCGGCCGCAGCGCGTCGTCGGCCCGCCGCTCCTCGCCGTCCGGGCCGTCCGGCTCCGGGGCGCTGCCCTGCCGTACGGGCGCGGGCTCCTGGGCGGTGTACCCGGTGGCCTCCACGGTCGCGATCAGGTCCTGTACGGAGACGTCCGCGCCGCGGTAGCTGACCTTGGCCTTCTCGGTGGCGTAGTTGACGCTCGCCTCGACGCCGTCCATGCGATTGAGCTTCTTCTCGATCCGGGCGGCGCACGAGGCGCAGGTCATGCCACCGATGGCGAGTTCCACTTCTGCGGTGGCGGCGGGAGAGGCGGGGGAGGCCGCCTCGGGGGTGCCGGGGGTGGTGGTGGACATGTCTGCGGGCTCCTCGGGTCGTGAGCGGGAGGTGCGATACCGGGCCGGGGTATCCCTCGTACGAGATCCTTTATACCCCTGGGGGGTATCAGACGCAAGGATCGAACAGAGGAGACCAGGGCTTGACGTCATACCCCTAGGGGGTATGGTCGAAGGCATCGAGTCCGACCGACCGGAACAGCCGGCCGGGGATCACTCAGGGAGTCGTCATGAACACCGGACTGAAGATCACCGCATTCGCCGCCGCCGTCGCCGCGACCTTCGGTACGGCGTACGGGGTGGGCAAGGCCGTCGACCCGGTCACGGACAAGGCGCCGACGGCCCGGCACGGCGGACACGGCGACGACCGGCCGGAGGGCAAGCAGGCGCACGGCGAGGAGGAGGGCGCCGCACACGCGGGCCACGGGAAAGACGAGGGGCGCGACGCCGCCGTCCCGGGCGGCCTCCAGGTCTCCGAGCGCGGCTACACGCTGGACCTCAGGACCCCGCGGCTCGACGCGGGCCGCGAGGAGAAGCTGCGGTTCGCCGTCGTCAAGGACGCCACGGGCCGCGAGGTCACCGCGTACCGCGAGCAGCACGGCAAGGAGCTGCACCTCATCGTCGCCTCCCGCGACCTGACCACCTACCGCCATCTGCACCCGGTCCGGGCGGCGGACGGCACCTGGTCCACCGAGGTCGAGCTGCCCGAGGCGGGCGGCTACCGCGTCTTCGCCGACTTCCGCCCCGAGGGCGCGAAGGAGGGCCTGACACTCGGCGCGGACCTCGCGGTGGCGGGCGACTCCACGCCGCGGAAACTGCCCGCGCACAGCACGACCGCGACGGTCGACGGGTACGACGTGACGCTGAAGGGCGGGCTGCGGACGGGCGCGGGCGGCGAGCTCACGCTGAACGTGGCGAAGGACGGCGAGCCGGTCACCGACCTCCAGCCCTACCTGGGCGCGTACGGCCACCTGGTGGCCCTGCGCTCCGGGGACCTGGCCTACCTCCACGTCCACCCGAACGGCGGCCCCGGCGACGGGAGGACGGCGGCGGGCCCCGGCGTCTCCTTCACGGCGGCGGCGCCGAGCCCGGGCGCGTACCGCCTGTTCCTGGACTTCAAGCACGACGGGAAGGTCCGCACGGCGGCGTTCACGGTGCACGCGGGGGACGCCGCCCGCACCGGGGCGGACACCGGTACCGCCCCCGGGAAGAGTGACGGCCACCGGCACTGACACCCGGTGCGGCGCCGGTGCCGGAAAGCCGCTCCCGAAGGTCAGTCGGCCTTCGGGACGGCCGTGTCCGTACGCGGTGCCACGGCCGCCAGCTCGTCCACGCTGCCCGACATGACCGCGCGGATGTGCCGGGTCAGGTGGTCGGCCGGCCAGTCCCACCAGGCCAGTTCGAGCAGCCGGACGATGTCCTCGTCGCCGAAGCGGCGGCGGATGAGCCGGGCCGGGTTGCCGCCGACGACGCCGTAGTCCGGCACGTCGTCCACGACCACCGCGCGCGAGGCGATGACCGCGCCGTGGCCGATCCTGACGCCCGGCATGACCGTGGCACCGTAGCCGAACCACACGTCGTGGCCGACGACGGTGTCGCCCCGCCCCGGCAGCCCGGTAATCAGGTCGAAGTGGTCGCTCCACGACCCGCCCATGATCGGGAAGGGAAACGTGGAGGGCCCGTCCATGCGGTGGTTGGCGCCGTTCATGATGAACCGCACGCCCTCGCCCAGCGCGCAGAACTTGCCGATGACCAGCCGTTCCGGGCCGTAGTGGTAGAGGACGTTGCGGGTCTCGAAGGCGGTCGGGTCGTCGGGGTCGTCGTAGTAGGAGAAGTCACCGACCTCGATCAGCGGTGACGTGACGAGCGGCTTGAGCAGCACCACGCGCTCCTGCCCGGGCATGGGGTGCAGCACGTCCGGATCGGCGGCCACGAGAGGTCCGGGCGATCCGGAGGAACCGGAGGACTCCGCAGCCGCCGGGAGGCCGGAAGCCCCGTCAGAAGCAGGGGAGTCGGAGGACACGGAGGACGCGGAGGACGCAGCGAAACCGGAGGATGCGGGGGAACCGGAGGATGCGGGGGATGCGGGGGTCATCCCCCCATGATCCTCGTCAGCCGAACACTGTCAGCTCCTTTTCCGTGGCGCCCGCCAGCTCGTACCGCGTCCCCGTCAGCGGCCGTCCCGCGCAGATCCGGATGAGGGTCGGCCCGTCACCGATGTAGCGGGCGGGGGGCCGCCGGCCGTCCGTGGTGCCGAGGACCAGCGGCTCGTCCCGGCCGTCCACGTCCGCGTGCACCGCGAGGCCGGGCGTCGCCGCGCTGAACCCTCCCCTGCTGAACTGCCCGAGCAGCGTCAGCGCGTCCCCGAGCCCCTCGCCCCCGTACGCCCCCGGCTTCCCCCACGCCTCGCGGACGTCGCCGGCGTGCACCCATTCGCCGAGCGCGACGCCGTCCAGCCTCCCCTTGGCGGCGGCCATGACGGGCCCCGCCTCGGTCATGCCGCGCTCCAGTTCGTCCACGACGCGGGAGTGGGACCAGTCGGCGCGTTCGGCGATGTCCCGGTCGTTGCTCTCGGCGCTGAACACGTCCTCGCCGAACCGGTTCTCGACGACCCGCATCAGCGCGGAGCCGCAGTGCGCGAGCACGTGCCGCACGGTCCAGCCGGGGCAACAGGTCCGCACGGCGTACGCCTCGTCGGGCACGGACCGCAACAGGGGGATCAGGGCGTCGCGCTCGGCGAGCAGGAGCCGTCCGGCGCGCTCGGGCTCATATGTCTCTTCGGCAACAGTGGTCATGCCGAAAGCCAACCCCCAGGGACCCGCACCTGGCAATGGCGGAGCGGCACACACCCGGTCCGGCCGCACGAGGACGAGCCCACCCTGCGCCCCCGGATACCCGGGTACGGAGGGGCTACCCTCCCCCCCATGGCCCACGACGAGACCGCTGACGACCCGAACCGCGGCCGCGCGCTGCGCGACCGCTGGCTGGCGACGCTCCTGCGCGCGCAGGACACCGACCGCTGTGTCTACGACCCGTACCGGTTCGCCGACGACCTCCTCGCCCGCTGGGCCGAACCCCAGCGCCGCTACCACACGACCGCCCACCTCACGGCGGTCCTGGACCACCTCGACACCCTGGAGGACCACGCGCGGGACCCGGACCTGGTCCGGCTCGCGGCCTGGTTCCACGACGCGGTGTACGCGCCCGAGCGCTCCGAGAACGAGGAACGCTCGGCCCGGCTGGCCGAACGCGCCCTGCCCGAGGCGGGCCTGACGCCCGCTCAGACGTCGGAGGTGGCCCGCCTGGTCCGCCTGACCGTCACCCACGACCCCGCCGAGGGCGACCACAACGGCGAGGCGCTGTGCGACGCCGACCTGGCGATCCTGGCGGCGGCCCCGGACGCGTACGCCGCCTACGCCGCCGCCGTCCGCGAGGAGTACGGCTTCGTGCCGGACGAGGTGTTCCGCGCGGGCCGGGCGGACGTCCTGCGCCAACTCCTCGCCCTGCCCCGCCTGTTCCGGACCCCGCACGGAGCGGCCCACTGGGAGGCGCCGGCGCGCGAGAACCTCACGACGGAACTGGCACTGCTCGACGCCTGAAGCTCGGCGCCCGTGAATCGGCGCCGGAAAATTGCCGGGCGCCGCCGCGCGGGACTCCGTACGCTCCTCGCATGCTGCTCATGGGTGGGGACAGGATCGACGAGGCCGTCGCGCACGCGACACGGGTGCTGCGCGCGGTGGCGGACCGCGACTGGGAGGTGAAGGCGGGCGGGCTCGACTGGAGCTGTCTGGGGACGGCGGAGCACGTCACGGGCGCCCTCATGGGATACGCGACCCAGTTGACCGGCCGGTCCACCGAGTCCTACCTCCCCTTCGAGATCACGCTGGACGAGGACACCGACCCCGAGGGCGCGATCCGGGTGATCGAGGCGACCGGCCGCATCCTCGCCTCCGTGGTCCGCACGACACCGCGCGGCGTCCGCGCCTTCCACCCCTACCCGCAGGGCAGCGCGGACGCGGCGGGCTTCGCCGCGATGGGCGTCGCCGAGGTCCTTCTCCACACGTACGACATCGCGCTCGCGCTCGGCGTCGACGCGGAGCCGCCCGCGCCGCTGTGCGCGGCGGTGCTCGGGCACCTCTTCCCGCACGTGCCGCCGACGGGGGGTTCGCCGTGGGAGGTCCTGCTGTGGGCCACGGGCCGCGGCGAGCTGCCGGGACGCGCACCGCTCACGCACTGGCGCTGGCACAACGCCCGCTCGCTGCCCGCCGGGGAGCTGGCGCTGCGCGAGGTGACACCGGCGGCGGCCACGGACCTCGCCGCGGGCGGCACGGGCGGGCTGACCTGGATCGAAGGCGGCCCGATGGAAGGGACGCGGGTCGGCGCCGGGAAGCTGGCGCAGGGTTACGTCGAGGGGCTGCACCGGCCCGAGTGGGGGATGTACGCCCTGGTCCGCACGGAGGACGAACGGGCCGTCGGCGCGATGGGGTTCCACGGGCCACCGGACGACGAGGGGCGCGTGGAGGTCGGCTACGACCTGGTGGAGGCGGCCCGGGGCAACGGCTACGCCACGACCGCCCTGCGGGCCCTCACGCAGTGGGCCCTGACCCACCCCGAGATCACCGTCATCATGGCCCTGACGGACGCCGACAACACCCCCTCCCAGTCGGTCCTCACCCGCGCCGGCTTCACCCGCCTCCCGGACCGCACCCCCCACCGGGCGTACGAACTGCGCCGCCCCTGACCCGGACGTCGGCGGTGCCCCCGGGGCGCCGGAGCCGGGCGGCGCCTCGGCGGCCCGGCGGGGAATGCCCCGCGCCGCTCGCGGCCCGGCGGGGAATGCTCCGCGCCGTCCCGGTGTTCTCGCCAGTCATGCCGCCGCTCTCCGCTCCGCCCCGCGCCGCTCGGATGCCCATAGCCGTGTACATGCTCGGCCTCGCCGTGTTCGCGCTCGGCACCAGCGAGTTCATGCTCTCCGGCCTGCTGCCCCCCATCGCCGACGACATGGACGTCTCCATCCCCCGCGCGGGCCTGCTCATCTCGGCCTTCGCGATCGGCATGGTCATCGGCGCGCCCCTGCTCGCCGCGGCGACCCTGCGGCTGCCGCGCCGCACGACCCTCATCGCGCTGATCAGCGTCTTCGGCCTCGGCCAGGTCGCCGGCGCCCTGGCACCCTCGTACGAGATCCTCTTCGCGTCCCGCGTGCTCAGCGCGCTGGCCTGCGCCGGGTTCTGGGCGGTCGGCGCCGCCGTGGCCGTCGCGATGGTCGACTTCGGCCAGCGTGCCCGCGCGATGTCGGTGATGATCGGCGGCCTGTCCATCGCGAACGTGCTGGGCGTCCCGGCAGGCGCCTTCCTCGGTGAGCACTTCGGCTGGCGCTCGGCGTTCTGGGCGGTCGGCGCGGCCTCGGCGGTCGCCCTCGTCGGTGTCCTGGCGCTCATCCCCCGCATCCCGCTCGCCGCCGAGCGGCCGCGGCTGCGGAAGGAGGCGTCGATCTACGCCGACCGCCAGGTCTGGCTGTCCATCACGGTCACGGCGCTCGCGGCGGGCGGCGTCTTCTGCGCGTTCTCCTACCTCTCGCCGCTCCTGACGGATGTGGCGGGCCTGTCCGAGGGCTGGGTCCCGACGGTCCTCGGCCTCTTCGGCGCGGGCGCCCTGGTCGGTACGGCGATCGGCGGCCGGGTCGCGGACGCCCACCTCTTCGGGGTGCTGCTCAGCGGCATCGCCGCGTCCACGGTCTTCCTCGCCTCGCTGGCCCTGTTCGCCGCGACCCCGGCCGCCGCGATCACCCTGTCGTTCCTCCTCGGGGTCTCCTCCTTCTACACGGCCCCCGCGCTGAACGCCCGTATGTTCGACGTCGCGGGCGCCGCCCCCACCCTGGCCGGCGCGACGGCGACGGCCGCGTTCAACCTCGGCAACACGGGCGGCCCCTGGCTCGGCGGCACGGTCATCGACCTCGACTTCGGCTACGCGGCCACGGCATGGGCGGGCGCCGCGATGACGGCGGTCGCCATCGCGGCGGTCGTGGTGTCGCTGCGCCTGCACCGCAGGACCCCGAGCCGTGTGGTCACCGCGTCCGCCACCGCCGTGCCCACCTCCCCCGATCCGGCCGAGGACACCACCAAGGGCGCCTGCCGGAACTAGAGTTGGCCCGAGATCCACCCGCGTCGGCGGCGGGCGGCACACGGGTCAGGGGACGCGATGAACGAGACCGACGGAGCAGACGCGGTGGACCGCGTCGAAGGCCGGTCCCTGCCCTTCTGGGTGGCCGCCACGGACGAGGACGACCCGGCCGACGCCGATTCGATGGGCCTGTTCGGCCGGGACGGCGACGCGGTGCTGCGCTCCGTCCCGCTCGGCCCGCTCCGCAAGAACCTCGCGGAGACCGTCGATGCCCTCCAGCAGGTCTTCGCGGACATCTCCGCGCGCCAGGGCACCCTGCCGCTGGCGGAGGCCCAGTTGTCCTTCCAGGTCACCGCGAGCGGTGCCATCCAGCTCATCGGCACCGGCCAGGTGCAGGGCACGCGAGGCCTGACCCTTACGTTCAAGCGTCCCACCGCCTGAGGCCGCGGCCGTGCCCCAGCACAAGGCCCTGCTCATCGGGGCGAGCGAGTACGACGATCCGCTGATCGACCATCTTCCCTTCATCCAGGACGACCTGGTGCGGATGCGCGACGTCCTCACCGACCGCGGCTTCGCGTCGGTGGAGATCGTCGAGAACAAGCGGGGCATCATCCCGAGCGTCATCCACGCCCAGGTCCGCGGCTTCCTGCGGGACGCCAGGGCGGACGACACGTTGCTGATCCTGCTCAGCGGGCACGGCCACCACTTCGACGGCAAGGACTTCCTGATCCCGGAGGACGCCACGTTCGACGTCGAGCCGTTCTCCGACAGCTGCGTCGAGATCGGCTGGCGCAAGGAGCTGGAGGAGTCCCGCGCGGGCCACGTCGTCTTCCTGGTCGACGCGTGCCGCGAGGGCGTCCAGCGGGACACCAAGGGCGACCCGCCCGGCATCCGGCGCTGGTCCCGGCGCAAGGTCCGCGACACGCTGCGCCGCAAGGTCGCCTACGTCTACGCCTGTTCGGCGGCCCAGCAGGCCCTGTTCGTCCGCGAGTCGGACACCGCGGCGCCCGGCACGGTCACCGACATCCCGCCGGGCGAGTCGTTCAGCCTCTTCTCACGTGCCGCGGCGGACGTCATCGCACGCCACCCGCACGCGATGCGGCTGGGGGAGTTCTCCGAACAGACGCAGCGCCGGGTCGAGACGCTGCACCGCGCGTACAAGCCGGGCCGCGACCCGCAGCAACTGAAGGTGATCTGCGAACTGGATCCCGGCGAGCGGGACTTCCCGCTGCTCCCGGGCCCCGACCGGCACATCGAGGCGCACCCCTGGATCCGCTCCGTCCGCAAGCATCCGGTGTGGCAGCGCACCCGGCCGGGCCCGGTCCGCGACACCCTCCACGAACTGTGCGTCACCCTCGCGGGGCGGCTCGCCGCCGGTTACGAGGCGGCGGCGCCGGCGCTGCGCGAGGACCCGTGGCACGACGCGGAACTGGCGCTGCGCGCCCACGGCCGGCTCGGCTTCCTGGCCCGCCGGCTCGCCGACGACGTGCAGCTCTCGCCGTCCGAGGCCGCACTCGCCGTACTGCTGCCGCTGGTCGAGCAGGCCTTCTGGGCGCAGGAGGCGAACCGGCACGCCGGTGTCCTCGCCGACGCGAAGGCGGTAACGGGACCCGACCGGGACCGCTTCGAGAACTTCACCCAGGGCTTTCCGCGCGTCAGGCGCAGGCTGCGCGCCCTGGAGCAGGCCAAGTCCACCGACGGCTCGCTGGCGCGGATCCGGTGGTGGCTCTTCCACCGCTGGCTGATCCAGCAGCCTTCGGTGTACTCCGCGGCGTCGTTGAAGGAGCTTCTCGAAGGTTCACCGCAGGCGCCCGCCGAGAGTTCCGCGGACGGTTCGGACCATCCGGGGTGGGTGGCGCAGGCCCTCTCGGAGAACCGTCTGATGCGCTTCCTCCAGGAACATCGAGCGGCGCCCTTCGCCACGCCCCGCGGCGGCGGCCTGCGGGACCACGACGAGGTCGCCGCGAGCACCGGCGACGACCACGAGGTGCGCGAGCCGCTGGTCGCGGCGCTTACCAAGGCCGCGTACGCGATGGCGGTGGACCCCGTGGACCTGCCGGAGATCGTCGTGGAGCACCTCGGCATCTCGGACAGTGTCGACCTCGCCGAGCTGGTGGCCACGGTGCGCGGCTCGGACTGGCGCACGTCGGGCATGGGCCGCTCCCTGAACGCGGTGTGCGGGCACCCGGCGGTGCAGATCGCCCTGCGCGAGCACGCCGCCCGGGTGGACGGCCTGCTGCGGGACATCAACGGCGCGAAGAGTCCGGCGCTGACCCCGCTGAGCGGTCTGCCGCCGTACGCGGACGGCTCTCGGGTGCGGCTCAGCGAGAACACCCCCGACCAGCTCTCGGACGGCATCCGCTTCCAGCTCGCCGAGGACCGCGTCCAGGAACTCCTCATGGGCGAGGAGCTGTACGGCGAACGTGAGCTGGCAGTGCGCGAGCTGTACCAGAACGCGCTGGACGCCGTCCGCTACAGCGACTGCCGCATCCAGTACCTGCGGCGCACCGGGCACCGGGTCGACGCCGGGGAGAGGCGGATCGACTTCTTCCAGGGCATCGACGACAAGGGGCGCCCCTATCTGGAGTGCCGCGACAACGGCATCGGCATGGGCATCGACGAGCTGAGCAACGTCTTCTCCCAGGGAGGCGCCCGCTTCGTGGACCTGCCCGAGTACATCGAGGAACAGGCCTTGTGGGCGGAGCTGCCCGAACCGAGGATCGAGCTGCACCCCAACTCCCGCTTCGGGATCGGGGTCCTGAGCTATTTCATGCTGGCCGACGAGATCGTCGTCCTCACCTGCCGCCTGGGCCGGGACGGCCGCCCCGGACACCTGCTCCGGGTGACGATCGCCGGCCCCGGCAACCTCTTCCGGGTCGAGGACCTGGGCCCCGGTACGGCCTCGGGCACCTCGGTGAAGCTGCTGCTCACCCGGCACGAGACGCCCGTGTCGTGCGTGGAGGCGCTCCAGCGGACGCTGTGGGTGGCGCCGTACCGCACGACGGCGGAGCACGGCTCGCGGCGTCACGAGTGGCTGCCGGGAGAACTGTCGCCGAGCGGCTTGGAGCGGCACGGCGGGTTCACCCCGGGCGACACGGAGGGCCACCCCTCCGACGACCCGGACCTGTGGTGGGTGGACCGCCGCGGTTACGTCCTCGCGGACGGGTTGTACGCGGGTGGGGGCGGCCCCATGGTGCCGTACGGCATCCTGCTGAATCTGCACGGGCGCCGGCGCCCCGAACTGAGCGTCGACCGCCGGCGCATCCGCTCCTACGACCGGGCACACGCGATCGAGCGGGCGAAGGCCGCCGTGCCCGGCCTCCTCACCGCCGAGGGGCCGCTGCCCACGGCCAAGTGGCTGTCCGGCGTCAGTTCGTCGGTCCTCCCTCTCGCGGACCACATCGCCGAGCAGGCCCGGCTCACCGACGCCCCGTGGCAGCTCGGGGACGTGGTGGTGCCGTTCAGCCGGATCGGGTTCTTCCCGCCGGACGAGACGCTGCTGCCCCTGGTCACCGGCCGCTATCCGGCGGAGCAGCGGCACCACGCGGCGTCCTTCCTCACCAACTTGCCGGAGCCGGTGCTGCGCTGGCGCCTGCTGGCCCTGTACCGCGCCGGGCTCGGCGTGCCGCTCACCGAGAAGGAGCGTGAGCCGGGCGCGCCGCTCTGCGCGCGTCCCTCCGACCTGACGCTGCTGACCCGGCTCACCGAGGAGGACTTCCCACGCTGGGACCTCGGGTTCACGCTCTGGCTGGACGGCCCGGACGGCGTCCTGCTGTCGGACCAGCCCTCACGCGCCCTCATCGAAACCGGTCTCGTCAGTCTCGGCGCGCTCTTCCCCTGGCGGGACCCGGCCGAGGAGATCGACCCGCCGGCGGTGTTCCAGGCGGTCAGGTCCACCGGCCTGGGGGCCGTCGAGATCGTGGAGCGGCTGACCGCGCTCGGCTACCGCACGGCCCCGCTGGGCGGCACGGCGGGCGTGACCCCCGAGGACGTGCCGCTGCTGCGCCCGCTCGGTGACCTCACCGGCTGGCTGGCGCCGGGCGCCGCGCTGCACACGGCGCAGATCTGCGTCAGCGCCGTCCTCGCCGACCGTCCGGCGCCCGACGCGGCCCGGCGGCTGCGCGAGCTGGGGTTCGACGTGCCGGACGGACCCCCGGAGCGGACCTCGTGGACCGAGGAGGAACACAACGTCGTCGACCGGCTGTGGGACGGCTTCGCCGAGCCGCCGCCCCCGGACACCGCCCACGTCCTGCTGCCCGCGCAGTTGGCGGACGTCGCCTACACCACCGGGATGGCCTTGACCGGGATCACCCGCATTCTCCAGGGGCTCGGCTTCGTCGTCCCGGACGCCGCGTCGATGGTTCCCGCCCTCACCGACGACGACCACGCCCTGCTGGGCCACGACTCCACCAAGCCCGAGGTCGACCGTCCCGTGCCGCTGCGGTACGTGACGGCGGTCGCCCGGCGTTCGGGCCAGTCCCCGCACGACGCGGCGGCCCGGCTGCGCGCGCTGGGGTACGAGGTGGCCGAGGTGCCGGACGCCGAGGAGGAGTTGCCGTCGGCCGAGGACATCGCCTTCCTGGGCCTCGGGGTGTCGTACCACCGGTTCGACGAGGACCGTCCGCTCTCCCTGGCCGTGGTCGCGGAGAGAGCCGTCACCGCCGACATCACACCGAGGGCGGCCGTGGCCCGCTTGGCCGCGCTGGGCTATGAGTGCGAGCTGGACGCCCACGTGCTGGCCCGGCTGCAGAACCGGGACGCCCAGGTGATCCGCCAGGACGTGTTCCCCGACCCGGCCCACCCCGTCCGTCCTGCCGAACTCCTCGCCGCCGCGCTCCACGCCGGGATGCCGTACGGGCACCTCGACGGGCAGGGCCTCGCGACTCCGGACACGTCCGCCCTGGCCCACCACCTGACGGGGCTGGGCTACGAGGTGACCGAGCCGTCGCAGGACTGGTACGGCGAGCGCGAGGCGGGGCACGTGCTGCTCGGGGCGCTGAGCCCCGTGCCGCTCGCCGCATCCGACTGGCGGCGGCCCGAGGCCCGTGTCCCCCTCGCCACCCTCGCCTCGATCGCGGTGCACCTGTCGATGCCGTTCCACGACGTGGCACTGTCGGCCACGGAGCTGGGCCTGCGGCACGAGGCACAGGGATGGTTCGCCCCGGAGTCCCTCACGCGGAAGGGGCCGCTGGTGGCGCCGCCGGGCCGGGGTCGCCCGGAGCCGGACGCCCCTTGGGTCTGCGCAGCCCCGCCTCCGTGAGCCTGCGCACCAGTTCCTTGGAGCCGATCTCGACCGCGCCCGCCCGCACCGCGTCCTCGTACCGGTGCGCGGGGATGTCGTAGTGGTCGCGTTCGAAGGCGCGCGGCGGGGCGCCGATGGACGCCGCGAACGCGTGCAGCTCCTCGTACGAGACGTCGCTGACCAGGTGGGACCACATGCGGCCGTGGCCGGGCCAGGTCGGCGGGTCGATGTAGAGGGTCACGTCAGTTTCCCCACGGGCGCCACCACCACGCCCGCCTTGCCGCACACCCAGTGCGGGTCGGGGCCCAGTTCCGGTTCCACGTCCAGGGCGTGCGGGTCGCCCGAGCCGCAGACCGAGCACAGCGGCCAGCGCCCGTACCGCTCCAGGAGCGCGTCCTGTACGTCCTGGGCGACGAGCCCGGCGACGTAGTCGATGCCTTCGGGCCACTGCTCGACCCACCAGCGGCGGTGTGCCACCGACTCCTCGACGAGCGAGACGACCTCGGCCTCGGCGACCTCGCGGGCGACGAGGTCGGCGAGGACGAGCGCGCGGGCGGCGTGCAGTGCCTGCTCCAGGGGGTCGATCGTGTCCATGGAGCCATTGTCACCCCACACGCCCCGTTCCCCCGGGCCACCGGGCATGGGGCGTGGCCGAGACCTTGACCCGGCCCCGGCCTGAAAATACCTTTCAGAGGTGACCCATGACGTGAAGGAAATTTTCGCGGGCTCCGCACCCCCGGCCCCCGCCGCCCTCGCGGCCAAGGTCCGCACCCTCGCCCCGTCGATGACCCGCTCCATGCAGCGGGTCGCCGAGGCCGTCGCCGGCGACCCCGCCGGCTGCGCCGCCCTCACCGTCACCGGCCTCGCCGAACTCACCGGCACCAGCGAGGCGACGGTGGTCCGCACCGCCCGCCTCCTCGGCTACCCCGGCTACCGCGACCTGCGCCTCGCCCTCGCGGGCCTGGCCGCCCAGCAGCAGTCCGGCCGGGCGCCCGCCGTCACCGCGGACATCGCCGTCGACGACCCCATCGCGGACGTCGTCGCCAAGCTGGCCCACGACGAGCAGCAGACCCTCGCCGACACGGCCGCCGCGCTGGACACCGTGCAGCTCGGCGCCGCCGTGGCCGCGCTGGCGACCGCGCGGCGCGTGGAGGTCTACGGCGTCGCCGCCTCCGGCCTGGTCGCCCAGGACCTGGCGCAGAAGCTGCTGCGCATCGGCCACATCGCGCACGCGCACTCCGACCCGCACCTGGCGGTCACCACCGCCGTGACGCTGCGCGCCAAGGACGTGGCCGTCGCGATCACGCACTCCGGTTCGACGGGCGACGTCATCGAGCCGCTGCGGGTCGCCTTCGAGCACGGCGCCACCACGATCGCGATCACCGGCCGCCCCGACGGGGCCGTCTCGCAGTACGCCGATCACATACTGACCACGTCCACGGCCCGCGAGAGCGAGCTGCGGCCGGCCGCCATGTCGTCCCGCACGAGTCAACTGCTCGTCGTGGACTGCCTATTCGTGGGCGTCGCCCAGCGTACGTACGAGACGGCGGCGCCCGCGCTCGCGGCCTCCTACGAAGCGCTCGCGCACCGCCACAGCCCGCGCGGCGGCGCCAGCGGCAGCCGCTGAACCGGGCTTCCGCAGCGCCCCACCGACCCGCCGCCCCGCCGACCCCCCACCGCCCCGCAGACGAGAGAGCTGTGACCACCACCATGACCTCGACCGAAGACTACGGAGAGCTGCGCGCCCAGCTCGCCACCCTCACCACCGAGGCGTTCCGGCCCGAGCTGTCCGACATCGACCGGCTGGACACCCTGGAGATCGCGCGGATCATGAACGGCGAGGACGCCTCCGTGCCCGCGGCCGTCGCCGAGCGGCTGCCCGCCATCGCCGCCGCGATCGACGCCACCGCCGAGCGGATGGCCCGGGGCGGACGCCTGGTCTACGCGGGCGCGGGCACGGCGGGCCGCCTCGGCGTCCTGGACGCCTCCGAGTGCCCGCCCACCTTCAACACCGACCCGGGCGAGGTCGTCGGCCTCATCGCGGGCGGGCCGAGCGCGCTGATCCGGGCGGTGGAGGGCGCGGAGGACCGGGGGGAGCTGGCCGCCGAGGACCTGGACGGCCTGAAGCTGACGGCGGACGACGTGGTGGTCGGCATCTCGGCGTCGGGCCGCACCCCGTACGCGATCGGCGCCGTCACGCACGCCCGGAAGCGGTACGGCGCGCTGACCATCGGCCTGTCCTGCAACGCGGACAGCGCGCTCGCGGCCGCCGCCGACCACGGCATCGAGGTCGTCGTGGGCCCCGAGCTCCTGACCGGCTCCACCCGCCTGAAGGCGGGTACGGCGCAGAAGCTCGTCCTGAACATGCTGTCGACGATCACGATGATCCGCCTCGGCAAGACGTACGGGAACCTCATGGTGGACGTACGCGCCTCGAACGAGAAGCTGCGCGCCCGCTCCCGCCGGATCGTCGCCCTCGCCACCGGCGCCGGTGACGAGGACATCGAGGCCGCCCTGGCCGCGACGGACGGCGAGGTGAAGGACGCCATCCTCACCCTCCTCGGCGGCGTCGACGGCCCCCGGGCCGCTGAACTCCTGCGCGCCACCGACGGCCGGCTCCGCGCCGCCCTGGACCTGGCCCGCGGCGCCTGACCGCGCGAGTTCCCCGGCGGGCCTGGGCTCAGCCGGGGAAGCCCGCCGTGTCGACGGTCGCCGCGAACGGTTCCGGCAGCCCGAGCAGCTCCCCGAACGACACCCGCTCGGCGTGCTTGTACGCCCCGCTCTGCGGGCCGGTGAAGAGCGTGGCGGTCGGACCGTGCTCGTCGAAGCGGTCCACGAGGAGGTAGACGGGCACCGGGGCGTGCGCGTAGGCCCACAGTTTCTTGGTGCGGTCGTCCTTGGCGTTGCTCCGCGAGGTGATCTCCACGACGAGCAGGCATTCCGCGGCGTCCAGCGGATCGTTGCTCTCCGGGTCGGCGGCGTCGACCATCTCGCGCGGGGCGAGCACCAGATCCGGGACGTACAGCTTGTCCAGGGCGGTGATGTGGACGCCGAGGGTCTGGTAGACCTCCAGGCCGTCCGGGATCACCCCGTACAACGCCCGGTGCAGCAGGGCCGCGATTCCGTTGTGATGCCTGTGCGGCGGCGGTACCAAAACAATCTGCCCTTCATCGATCTCGGCGCGCCAGCCCTCCGGCACGTCCAGCTCACGCCACGCCTGGAGCAGTCGGTCCCACGACCGGCGGTCAGGAGCCGTGTCGTGCTCGGCCGGTGCTGCGGTCATCAGGGGTCCCTCCTCATGAGGCCTGCGGCGCGTGAGCGTGGATCGATGAGTCTGCGGCCGTTGGCCGCTCGCTCCCAGCGTCCCACGAACGAGCGTCCGAGGCGGTGAAGCGCTCACTGCGGCCGTTCCTGGGCCTGCCGGTTCAGCTTCCGCACCCGCAGCCGCAGCACCTCCGCCGACGGCGCCTCCCCCACCGACGCCGGCGGGCAGTCCCACTCCCGGCCGCCGCCGATCGGCCTGAGCTGCACCAGGCCGCCCTCGCAGCCCATCACCTCGCCGACGCTGCCGTCCCGGAAGTCCACGGCGTACGTCCCCGTCTCCGGCACGTCCGGGTCCTCCGCGTTCATCGCGCCCCCTCCAGGACCGCCACCAGCCGCAGCGCGGTGTCGAGGTTGCAGCGCCCCAGCTCCACCAGCGGCAGCGCGCCCTTGTCGGCCGCGCTCAGCGGGTCCATCCGCAGCGACGGCAGCGTGACGCCGACCTCTCCGAGGGCCGCCTTCAACTGCCGTACGGCGTCCTCCGCCGCCCGCAACCTTTCCTCCGCCGTGAGTGCCATGAACCTTGCCTTTCGCACTGAGTGTTGCCGTTGCCTCACCCAGAGTGGCCGCATGTGCGTAGCCTGAAAAGCACCGCAGACCCAACAACCCCCCGTGTCCAGCCGAGGAGTTGCCCGCCATGACCCGCCCCAAGAATCTCGACCCCTCCTCCAACCCCCGGGCGTTCCTCGGCTGCGAGCTGCGCCACGCCCGCGAGCGGGCCGGCCTCAGCCAGGAGTCGCTGGGGGCGCCGCTGTTCGTCAGCGGTTCGTTCATCGGCCAGCTGGAGGCGGGGACGCGGCGCATGCACCTGGAGTACGCGCGCCACTTCGACGCCGTGCTGGCCACGGACGGCTTCTTCACGCGCAACTGCGAGGTCGTCGGCAAGTCCAAGTACCCCGATCACTTCGCGGAGGCGGCAGAGGCGGAGGCCGTCGCGACGGCCATCAGGCAGTACACGACCTTGCTGATCCCTGGGTTGCTTCAGACGAAGGCGTACGCGGAAGGGGTGATCCGCGCCTTCCAGCCGACGGCGACGCAGGAAACGATCGACTCCCACGTCACCGCACGACTCGAACGAGCACGAATTCTTGACGACCCAACAACCCCGTTGTTCTGGGTGGTGCTTGACGAGTCGGCACTCCGCCGGGGAGTCGTCAGTGGCGCGGTGATGGCCGAGGCACTGCGCCACGTAGCCGCCCTCGGGCGTGAGCGCCGCATCATCGTGCAGGTACTGCCGTTCAGCGCGGGCGCCCACGCGGCGATGGAAGGCCACGTGAAGCTGATGGAGTTCGAAGACGCGCCACCGCTTTCCTTCGTCGAAGGACCGAGCATGGGCAAGCTCATCGATGACCCGGCCACAGTCACGCGGCATACCATGATGTTCAACCTCCTCCAGGCATCGGCACTCTCCCCGAACGATTCTCTGGCCCTGATCGAGTCAGTGGCGCAGGATTACGAGCATGGAGAACAACACCCGTAGGTACGAGTACGACCTGAGCACCGCAATTTGGCACAAGTCCAGCTACAGCGGCGGCAGTGGCGGCGACTGCCTGGAGGTCGCCACCTGGCGCAAGTCCAGCTACAGCGGCGGCGAAGGCGGAAACTGCCTGGAAGTGGCTGACGGACAGCCGGAGATCGTCCCGGTCCGTGACTCCAAGAACCCCGCAGGCCCCCACCTCACGTTCCGCACCGCCACCTGGTCCGCGTTCATCACGGGCGTCAGGAGTATCTGAGCCCGCACCCCCACTCATCGAGTCAACGGGATGACGAGCATGGAGCACACCAACCGCACGTACGACCTGAAGACGGCGACCTGGCAAAGGTCGAGCCACAGCGACGCCAGCGGCGGGAACTGCCTGGAGGTCGCCACCTGGCGCAAGTCCAGCTACAGCGGCGGCAGCGGTGCCGACTGCCTGGAGGTCGCCGACGGGCACCCGGGGATCGTCCCTGTCCGGGACTCCAAGAACCCCGGCCCGACCCTCGCGTTCCGCGAAGCGACCTGGTCCGCGTTCGTCGCGGGGGTCAAGAACCGCTGAGCCCGCACCCACTCGGCCGTGCCCGTCGTCACCGGACAGCGACGGCGGGCACCGGACGCACCCTGGGGGAAACCCCCCACACATCGGGGGGTTGGACGGTTGGAAGGCCCTGTCGGCGGATACGTACGGTCAGGGCATGAAGCGGATGAGCGGGATACTGATGGTCTCGGCGGTGTCGGTGGCACTGACGGCGAGCAGCGCAACGGCCGTGGTCGCCAACCCAGCGGAGAGACCCCGGGCCGCCACCGTCGCGCCCGTCGCGGCGGACAGGACGCGGGGCTCGCTCGTGTCGGTCGAGCACCTGCGCACGCTCACCGCACGCGAGGTCGCGGCCGAGCTGGCGGGGGACAAGGCGGGCGCCTGGGACACCGGCGCCGTACGGTACGGCCTGGACACCTACCGGATCGTGTACCGCACAGTCGACGCCCATGGCCGGCCGACGACGGCCAGCGGACTGCTGGCCCTGCCTCGGAGCGGTGAACGGCGGCTGCGGGCCGTGTCCTTCACGCACGGCACCGAACTGTTCAAGGGCGACGTCGCCTCCGTCTCGACCAGCGTCTGGGACCAGGCGCCCGCCCTGACCTACGCCTCCGCCGGATTCGCCACGGTGCTCCCCGACTACCTCGGGTTGGGCTCGGGCCCCGGCCCCCACCCCTGGATGGACGTGCCCTCGGAGACGACGGCCGCCCTGGACATGCTGCGCGCCTCCCGCGCCGCCACGGCGGCGAAGGGCCGGGAGCTGCGGCGCGACGTACTGGTCACCGGCTTCTCGCAGGGCGCCTCGGCGGCCCTGGGACTGGCCCGGTCGCTGCAGGAAGGCGCCGACGGCTGGTTCCGGCTGCGCGCGGTGGCGCCCATCAGCGGCGCGTACGCGTTCCGTGACGCGGAGCTGCCCGCGCTGCTGGCCGGGCGGACGGAACCGAAGGCGAGCGCGATCTACGCGGCGCTGACCCTGGTCGCCTTCAACCGCCTGCACCACCTGTACGACACGCCGGCTGAGGTGTTCCGCGCGCCGTACGACCGGACGATCGAAGGTCTGCTGGACGGCACACACACCGGTCAGGAGGTCGTGGCGGGCACCCCGGACTCCCTCGACGCGCTGCTCACCCCCCGGGGCCGGGCGATGCTGGCGCATCCCACCGGACGGCTGGCGGCGGCCCTGCGGATCGCCGACGGCGTGTGCGCCGACTGGACGCCGCGCGCTCCGGTCCGGCTCTACTACGCCGAAGGCGACGAACAGGCCGTCACCGCGAACACCGCCCGCTGCCACGCCGCTCTGCGCGCTCGCGGCGTCCATGCCCCGTCGATCGACCTCGGCACCCCGGACTACGGCGGCTCACGCCACCTGGGTTCCCAGCAGGCGGGGACCGCCGCCGTGGTGCGGTGGTTCCACTCCCTGCGGTAGGCGGGCCGCCCACCGGCCGAAGCTCAAGCCGCAAGCCCTCTCTTCCAGGAACGGGGGGCGGGACTCAACCCGCCCTTTCTTCTAGCGAGTTGACATGACATCCGCCTGACAGCCCGGCACTCCGACGGCCGCCGGCCCGAGGCACGGCGGGGAGCAAGGGGAGGCACCCCCCGCCCCAGGGACACCCCACCGCCGGTCGCCTTCGCGACATACTTCCGGCGTTCCCGCGCACGGCCGGACGGCCCACCGCACCGCGAGTTGGCCGACGCGCCACAAGGCACCGCCCCGCCCCGCGGTCGTCACCGGCCGCGTCCCAGGCCAGGGCGCCGGTCCCCCTTGCGCCCCACGCGTGAGCGGCCGAAGGCGCCCCTGTCCGAAAGGCCCCGGCCCGCGCCGGCGGCGGGCGCCGCGACCTGCCGCCGCGCACGGTCCGTGCCGATGATGGCACCCCACGTCAGCGGACCGGCACCACCGGAGGGGACCCTTCATGACCGACCGTCACACGACCGGCGAACCGCACGAGCCCACCGACCCGCAGGTGGCACAGGCCTTCGGGACCGCCGCCCGCGTCACCCTGGCCCCCGGCCCGAAGGAGGCGCGGGAAGCGCCCCACGAGGCGCCCGTCCCCGACGACGAGTGGGCGCTGCCCGCCGGGCGGGCCTGGGTGTACCTCGCCGACCCGGCGCGCGGCCTGACCCGGCCCGTCATCCTCGGCGACGGATTCAACACCGGCCCCAGTGAGTTGGCGTACTCCTGGGAGATCCTGGAGCGCGGCCCCTACCCGTTCCTCAGCGCCCTGCGCGGACGCGGATACGACGTGATCCTGCTCGGCTTCGACGAGCGCAGCGCCTCCATCCTGGACAACGCGATGGTCGCGCGGGCCGCCGTCCAGGAGGCCATCGCGCGCCGCACCGGCGACCACCCGCTGGCCGTCGGCGGCTTCAGCATGGGCGGCCTCGTCACCCGCTACGCCCTCGCGAAGATGGAGCACGAGCACATCGACCACCAGACGGCCCTGTACTTCTCCTACGACAGTCCGCACCAGGGCGCCTGGATCCCCCTCGCCCTCCAGGCCTTCGCGCACTACATCCGGCGCCTGAACGCGGCGTTCTCCGACCAGATGAACAGCCCGGCCGCCCGGCAGCTCCTGTGGCAGCACATCGCCGAGTGGGACGACACCCCCGCGACGGACAAGGAGCGCGTCGAGTTCCTCGCCGAACTGGAACGGGTCGGCGGCTGGCCCTCCCGGCCCCGCAAGATCGGCGTGGCCAACGGCGTACGCACCGGAGAGGGCAACGGCATCGCCCCCGGCGCGAAGGCCTTCCACGGCAAGGGCCTCGCCATCACCGGCACCCACCTGCACACCCAGTCCGCCGGCGACGACCGACTGGTCGCCCAGCTGCGGGTCGTGACCCTGCGCAAACCGCGGATCCACACCTCGGGGCTCCCCGAGATCGACGCCGCGCCGGGCGGCACCCTGGAGGGCTTCGGCATCCTCGCCGACGAGCTGAACAAGATCCCGCCGTTCATCGGCCTCGGCTCACAGGCGGACATCCGCGCCCACTGCTTCGTCCCGACGGTCAGCGCCCTGGCCCTGCGCGAGATCGACACCCACGAGAAGCTCTACGCCCCCGTCACCGCCGCCGACGACGAGACGAGCGACCTGGACGAATTTCACTGCGCCTCCCACAACGAGCCCCACACCCTGGTCACCGAGGAACTCTGCACCTGGCTCATGGACCGACTGCCGTAGCGGGCCCGACCGGATCTGGCCTTGCCCGGAGACCCGACGTACACTTTTCTGTACGTACAGAATCCCGTACGCCTTGAGGAGTCCCCATGCGCACGATGACCGCCACCGAATCCCGGAACAAGTACGCCGAGACGCTCAACGCGGTGGTTGACGACCGCGAAGAGGTCATAGTGACCCGCGCGGGGCACGAACCGGTGGTGATCGTCGCGCTGTCGGAGTACGAGTCCCTGAAGGAGACCGCGTACCTCCTGCGCAGCCCGGAGAACGCGCGGCGCATTCTGACCGCCATCGAGGACTTGGAGAACGGCGGCGGCACGGTCAGGGAGCTGCTGGATTGAAGTTCGTCTGGCAAGAGAAGGCCTGGGCCGACTACGTCTGGTGGCAGGAGCAGGACCGCAAGGTGCTGAAGCGCATCAACACTCTCCTCCAGGACATCGCCCGCAACGGCCCCGACGAGGGCATCGGCAAACCCGAGCCCCTGAAGCACGGCTTCCACGGCTACTGGTCCCGCCGCATCACCGACGAGCACCGGCTGGTGTACAAGGTCGTCGAGGATGAGGTCCGCATCGCGGCCTGCCGCTACCACTACGGACGCTGAAGCACCCGGTGCCGGAAAACGCCCGAGGGCGGCACCCCTTCGAGAAGGGGTGCCGCCCTCGGTACGTCAGGACGGTGATCAACCAGAGGTCGATCAGAAGTCCATGTCACCGCCCGGCATGCCGCCGCCGGCCGGGGCAGCGCCCGCCTTCTCCGGCTTGTCGGCGATGACGGCCTCGGTGGTGAGGAACAGCGCGGCGATGGAGGCGGCGTTCTGCAGGGCAGAGCGCGTCACCTTCGCCGGGTCGAGGATGCCCTCGGCGATCATGTCGACGTACTCACCCGTCGCGGCGTTCAGACCGTGACCGATGGGCAGGTTGCGCACCTTCTCGACGATGACGCCACCCTCAAGGCCGGCGTTGACCGCGATCTGCTTCAGCGGGGCCTCGAGGGCCAGCTTCACGGCGGCGGCACCGGTGGCCTCGTCGCCCTCCAGCTCAAGCTTCTCGAAGACCGCGGAGGCCTGGATGAGCGCCACGCCACCACCGGCGACGATGCCCTCCTCGACGGCCGCCTTCGCGTTGCGAACGGCGTCCTCGATGCGGTGCTTGCGCTCCTTCAGCTCGACCTCGGTCGCGGCACCGGCCTTGATGACGGCCACGCCGCCCGCGAGCTTCGCCAGGCGCTCCTGGAGCTTCTCGCGGTCGTAGTCGGAGTCGCTGTTCTCGATCTCGGCGCGGATCTGGTTGACGCGGCCCTGGACCTGGTCGCTGTCACCGGCGCCGTCGACGATGGTCGTCTCGTCCTTGGTGATGACGACCTTGCGGGCGCGGCCGAGCAGGTCGAGACCGGCGTTCTCCAGCTTGAGGCCGACCTCCTCGGAGATGACGGTGCCACCGGTGAGGATGGCGATGTCGCCGAGCATGGCCTTGCGACGGTCACCGAAGCCCGGGGCCTTGACGGCGACGGACTTGAAGGTGCCGCGGATCTTGTTGACGACGAGCGTGGACAGCGCCTCGCCCTCGACGTCCTCCGCGATGATCAGCAGCGGCTTGCCCGACTGCATGACCTTCTCCAGCAGCGGAAGGAGGTCCTTCACGTTGGAGATCTTGGAGTTGACGATCAGGATGTACGGGTCGTCGAGCGACGCCTCCATACGCTCCATGTCGGTGGCGAAGTACGCCGAGATGTAGCCCTTGTCGAAGCGCATACCCTCGGTGAGCTCCAGCTCCAGACCGAAGGTCTGGGACTCCTCGACGGTGATGACGCCTTCCTTGCCGACCTTGTCCATGGCCTCGGCGATCAGCTCGCCGATCTGGGTGTCGGCGGCGGAGATGGAGGCCGTCGAAGCGATCTGCTCCTTGGTCTCGACATCCTTCGCCTGCTCGAGGAGGGCACCGGAGACGGCCTCGACGGCCTTCTCGATGCCGCGCTTGAGGGCCATCGGGTTGGCACCGGCGGCCACGTTGCGCAGACCCTCGCGCACCAGGGCCTGGGCCAGGACGGTCGCGGTCGTCGTGCCGTCACCGGCGACGTCGTCCGTCTTCTTCGCGACCTCCTTGACCAGCTCGGCGCCGATCTTCTCGTACGGGTCCTCGAGCTCGATCTCCTTGGCGATGGACACACCATCGTTGGTGATCGTGGGGGCGCCCCACTTCTTCTCGAGGACGACGTTGCGACCCTTGGGGCCCAGGGTCACCTTGACGGCGTCGGCGAGCTGGTTCATGCCGCGCTCGAGGCCGCGCCGTGCCTCCTCGTCGAACGCGATGATCTTGGCCATGTGAAGTGGTCCTCCCGGACAGGGGTGGAAACGCAAACGGACCGTGCTGGTGCCCGCGACGGACGGACTGCGCACCGTGTGGTTCCTTGCCCCACGCGGCCCGCGGACCTCACCGACCCGATCCAAGTTCTGTCACTCTCACTGGGAGAGTGCTAAGCCCAATGATTAGCACTCGACCCCTGCGAGTGCAAGCGCCTCTCCCGGATCCCGTAGAGTCCCGTGCCGCTTCGGCGAGGTGCGCCGGGGGATCCCGGGGGGCATACCCGCGCCGGGCCGGACGCACACGAGGGGCCCGCACCCCTGATGGGATGCGAGCCCCTCGCGATACTTGCTTCGGTGGTCGATCGCGCCGAGCTAGACGGCGAGCTTGACCATGTCCGCCTGCGGACCCTTCTGGCCCTGCGAGATCTCGAACTCGACTCGCTGACCTTCTTCAAGGGTGCGGTAGCCGTCCATCTGGATCGCGCTGTAGTGGACGAAAACATCCGCACCACCGTCGACCGCGATGAAGCCGTACCCCTTCTCCGCGTTGAACCACTTGACGGTGCCCTGAGCCATGCCTAACTCCCCTATTACTGGCCCTTGCACAGGACCGCACTTCGCGGACCCGGGTCAGACCTCACCCCCCACTGATATGGGGGTGTGCGCCGGAACGCGTCGACCGCCGCTGAATGTATCTGTCCAACTGCCCTCTGCAACAGGTCAATCGGACGAGAAATCCGGGCACGCCTGATCGGTAATATGTGGAGAATTTGCCGAAGTCGGGGCAAGTCGGGCCGGGCAAAAGCCGTAGAAGGCTCGAAAGGGCGACGCGCTTTGGCTACTTCTTGTCGGCAGCGGCCGGACTTCGTATATGCGCCCGACACAAACGGCGAAGCAGCTTCCCCAACTGTACCGCTCTCAACCATGCAGAATTGCCCCCTCCGCTTGTCGTCGGGAGAGGGCAATTCGGGTTATGCAGGGAACTTGCGAAATCGAATCATCCGCCGGCGACGGCCGGAATGATCGACACGCCGGCGCCGTCCGGGGTGGCCGTCTCCAGGCCCTGCTCGAAGCGGACGTCGTCGTCGTTCACGTACACGTTGACGAAGCGGCGCAGCTTGCCCTGGTCGTCCAGGACGCGGGCGGCGATGCCGGTGTGCTTCTTCTCCAGGTCGGCGATGACCTCACCCAGGGTCGCCCCCTCGGCGGCCACCTCGGCCTTGCCGCCGGTGTAGGTGCGAAGGATGGTGGGAATTCGGACGTTCACGCTCATGGGGTTCACCTCGGTAGATCAAAGGGGCGCCCGTCAGGGGCGCAAAGGGGGAAACTCGGGCCCTACGCGGTTAACCGGCCAGGCCCGCGGAACGGAACGCCTCAAGGCTCGGCTTGATCGTCGCGGTGGCCTGCGAGGTCTCGGCGACGGCGTCCAGCGTCTTCAGGCCGTCCCCGGTGTTGAGCACCACCGTGGTCAGGGAGGGGTCGATGAGCCCCGCCTCGACCAGCTTCTTCGTGACGCCCACCGTCACCCCGCCGGCGGTCTCCGCGAAGATGCCCTCGGTCCGCGCGAGCAGCTTGATCGCGTCGACGACCTGCTCGTCGTCCACGTCCTCCACGGCGCCGCCCGTGCGCCGCGCGATGTCGAGCACGTACGGCCCGTCGGCGGGGTTGCCGATGGCGAGGGACTTGGCGATGGTGTTCGGCTTCTGGGGGCGCACGACGTCGTGACCGGCCTTGAACGCGGCCGACACCGGCGAGCAGCCCTCCGCCTGGGCGCCGAAGATCTTGTAGGGCTTGTCGGCGACGAGACCGAGCGCGATCAGCTCCTTCAGACCCTTGTCGATCTTCGTGAGCTGGGATCCGGAGGCGATCGGGATGACCAGCTGGTCCGGCAGCTCCCAGCCGAGCTGCTCGCAGATCTCGTACGCGAGGGTCTTGGAGCCCTCGCCGTAGTACGGCCGCAGGTTGACGTTGACGAAGCCCCAGCCCTCGCCCAGCGGATCGCCGATCAGCTCGGAGCAGAAGCGGTTCACGTCGTCGTAGTTGCCCTCGATGCCGACCAGCTCGCCGCCGTAGACCGCGGCCATGACGACCTTGCCCTGTTCCAGGTCGTGCGGGATGAACACGCAGGAACGGAAGCCGGCCCGGGCGGCGGCGGCGCCGACGGCGCCCGCGAGGTTGCCGGTGGAGGAGCAGGACAAGGTGGTAAAGCCGAAGGCGCGCGCCGCTTCGAGCGCCTGTGCGACGACCCGGTCCTTGAACGAGTGCGTGGGGTTCCCGGAGTCGTCCTTGACGAACAACTTGCCCTGTTGGACGCCCAGTTCACGCGCGAGGTTGTCGGCCTTGACGAGCTTGGTCCAGCCGGGGTTGAGGTTCGGCTTGTCGGCGACGTCGGCGGGCACGGGGAGCAGCGGGGCGTAGCGCCAGATGTTGGCGGGGCCCGCCTCGATCCGCGCGCGCAGCGCCTCGGGGTCGCCGAGGGGAAGGTCGTAGGCCACTTCGAGGGGGCCGAAACACTCGACGCAGGCGAAGATCGGGCCGAGCGGGAAGGTGGTGCCGCATTCCCGGCAGGAGAGGCCCGAGGCGGGACCGAGATCAACGGTCGCGGCGGGGTCAGAAGTCCCGGAGGTCGCGGAGGTCGCGGTGCTTTCGGTGGCGACGGTCTGCACAGCCATGGAGGCGAGGCCCTTTCTCCTCATCTTCCTCGCGACGCATCTCGCCGCGAGACGGAATTGGCACCTTCCCCACCGTGACCTCGCGGTCGGCGGGAGGGTTGCCGGGGCTTCAACGGGCCGTATCCCTCTGCCCCTCTGGATGAGCGGTATTCGATTGTGGGTTTCAGTTGTCGATCTCACGCGGCGACCCCGACATGCGGCGGCGACCGGCGTTGTTCAAGACTGTAACCGACGGCCCGGACCCTTGAGATAGTCGTCCGAACCGCGAGATGGATCACATGACGGCCCGTATGACGGATGACTGGGAAGGACCCTGACCGTGCTGGAAGAGGTCGAGCGCTGGCTGAGCGGGCGTTCCTGGTCGGTGGCCGACCGCCCGCTGGAACGGTTGGCCGCCGCCAAGCGCGCGTCCGGCACCTCGGTGAGCGTCGTCCTGCCCGCGCTGGACGAACAGGAGACGGTCGGCGCGATCGTCTCCGAGATCCGCCGCGAGCTGATCGAGCGGACGCCGCTGGTCGACGAGCTGGTGGTGATCGACTCCGGGTCGTCGGACCGCACGGCGCAGGTGGCGCGGGAGGCGGGCGCGAAGGTCGTCCACCGCGACGAGATACTGCCGCGCCTCGCGCCGCTGCCCGGCAAGGGCGAGGTGCTGTGGCGCTCGCTGCTCGTGACCAGCGGGGACGTCGTCGCGTTCGTCGACGCCGATCTGCGGGAGTTCTCCGCCGATTTCGTCTCGGGGATCGTGGGCCCGCTGCTCACCGACCCCGACGTGGCCTTCGTCAAGGCGATGTACGACCGCCCCCTGGGGGAGGCCGCGGGCCAGGGCGGGCGGGTCACCGAGCTGATGGCGCGGCCCCTGTTGAACATGCACTGGCCGCGGCTCGCCGGCTTCGTGCAGCCGCTCGGCGGCGAGTACGCGGCCCGCAGATCGCTCCTGGAGCGGCTGCCGTTCCCTGTCGGCTACGGCGTGGAGCTGGGCCTGCTCGTCGACGCCCTGCACACGGTGGGCCTGGACGCGCTCGCGCAGGTGGACGTCGGCGTGCGCAAGCACCGCCACCAGGACGGGCAGGCCCTCGGGCGGATGGCGGCGGCCATCTACCGCACGGCGCAGGTGCGGCTCGCGCGCGGCCACCTCGTACGCCCCGAGCTGACGCAGTTCGAGCGGGGTGAGCGGGGTTTCGAGCCGCGGACGTACGCGGTGGACACCCAGGAGCGGCCGCCGATGGCCGGCATCGCGGAGTACGCGCACCGCCGCGTGGCGTGACCGCCGGGCGGTCGCACGTTTGCCCGGCCCCGGGACGGGCTACGTTTGGCCACATGGTCCCCGAGCCCCGAACAGCAGCAGCGCAGGTACTCGTCGCGTCCAACCGCGGCCCCGTCTCGTACACCGTCGGAGAGGACGGGGAGCTGACCGCCAGGCGCGGCGGCGGCGGCCTGGTCTCCGGCCTGAGCGCCATCGGCGACGGCGCGGACGCCCTGTGGGTGTGCGCCGCGCTCGGCGAGGGCGACCGGGAGGCGGTGCGGCGCGGCGTCGCCGAGCCGGGCGTCCGGATGCTCGACATCGACGCGGGCTCCCGCGAGGGCGTGCACACGGCGGCGTACAACGGCATCGCCAACTCGGTCCTGTGGTTCGTGCACCACATGCTCTACCAGACGCCCCTGGAGCCCGCCTTCGGCCCCGAGTTCCGCGCCCAGTGGGAGGCGTACGAGACGTACAACCGCGCGTTCGCCGAGGCGCTGGCGGCGGAGGCGGCGCCGGGCGCGGCGGTCATCGTGCAGGACTACCACCTGACGCTGGTGCCGGGCATGCTGCGCGAACTCCGCGACGACCTGCGGATCGGCCACTTCTCGCACACGCCGTGGGCGCCCGCCGACTACTTCCGGATGCTGCCGGACGACGTGGCCGAACAGGTGCTGCGCGGCATGCTCGGCGCCGACCGGCTCGGCTTCCTGACGGGACGCTGGGCGGACGCCTTCACGGAGTGCTGTGTGCGGCTGCTCGGCGGGACGTCCGGGACGCGCGTGGGCGTGCACGGCCTGGGCGCCGACGCGGACTTCCTGCGCGAGCGCTCGCGGCGGGACGACGTCGAGGAGCGGATGGCGGCGCTGCGGGAGCAGGTCGGCGAGGGCCGCAAGACCATCGTGCGGGTGGACAGGACGGAACTGTCCAAGAACATCGTGCGGGGCATGCGGGCCTACCGGGAGCTGCTGCGGACCCGCCCCGAGTGGCGCGAGCGGGTCGTGCACGTCGCCTTCGCCTACCCCTCGCGGCAGGACCTCGCGGTGTACCGCGACTACACCGCGGAGGTCTCGCGGGTCGCCGAGGAGATCAACGCGGAGTTCGGCACGGACGGGTGGACGCCGGTGCTGCTGCGCGTCGACGACGACTTCGCCCGCTCGCTGGCGGCCTACCGGCTCGCCGACGTGGCGCTGGTCAACCCCATCCGGGACGGCATGAACCTCGTCGCGAAGGAGGTGCCGGTCGTCTCCGACGAGGGGTGCGCGCTGGTGCTCTCGCGGGAGGCGGGGGCGTACGAGGAACTGGGCGAGGACGCGATCCCGGTCAACCCCTACGACATCTGCGCCACGGCCGAGGCGCTGCACGCCGGCCTCTCCATGCCGCCGGCCGAACGGGCCGAACGCACCAAGCGCCTGGCGGCGGCCTCCACGGCACTGCCACCGGCCCAGTGGTTCCTGGAACAGCTCCACGAACTGACAGGCGGCGACGCCTAGCCCGGACGGCCCGCGGGCGGCATGCCTGTCGGTGGCTCCCCGCGGTGCCGGGCGGGGCGCCTGGGCCGGGCTGCCGCCGCCCGGCGATTGCGCGCGTCGCCCCGCGCTCCTTCCCAGGCCGCCGCTTCGCGGCGGGTGTCTCCCACCCACCCACCCGTGCACCCCGCGTCGACCAGCGAGGGCCGGGGCCCCCCGGGGGGCAGGTAGGAACACCCTCGCTGGGAGGCGGCGCGGCACTGGAAACGCTCCCGCGGGGAACCCGCGCGCCGGTGGTCAGGGTGGGTGGGAGGGGAACACCCTCGCCAGGAGGCGGTGCGGTACTGAGGGCGCCCCCCGGGCTGAGGGGTCGCTGGGTCAGGGGAGGTGGGTGGTGAGGGTGGTGAGGAGGGAGACCACTCCGGCCGGGCCGTCCACGACCAGGTCCGCTCGGTCGGAGAGTTCCGTGACTTCCGCGCTGCCGCTGCACACCAGCAGGCCCGCCATTCCCTCCGAACGCAGCTTCTCGACGGCGCCGAAGGCGGGGATGTCGCCGAGGTCGTCGCCCGCGTAGAGCACCGACTCGGCGCCGACCTCCCGCAGGTACGCGGCAAGCGCCACGCCCTTGTCCATGCCCGGCGGGCGCAGCTCCAGGACCATGCGGCCCGGCTCGACGATCAGGCCGTGCCGGTGCGCCAGCTCGGTGAGCGGTCCGCGCAGCGCCTCGAACGCGGCCTGCGGGTCCTGCGCGCGCCGCGTGTGGACGGCGACGGCCCGGCCCTTCTCCTCTATCCACGTACCGCGCCAAGCGCCGATCGTGTCGAGGAAGCCGGGCAGCTCGGCCCGGACGGCCGCGACGCCGGGATGCGGCTCGGCGGCCTGCACCGTGCCGGTCACCGCGTCCCAGCGCTCGGCCCCGTAGTGGCCGAGGACCACGAGCTGTTCGAGCCCCGGCACGCCGGCGAAGCCGCCGTAGCGCACCGCGACGCCCGCCTGGCGGCCCGTGACCACGGCGAGGGACCGCAGACGCGGAGCGAGCGCGGCGAGGGCGGGCACGGCGTCCGGGTGGGCGCGGGCCTGGTCGGGGTCGGGGACGATCGCGGCGAGCGTGCCGTCGAAATCGAGGGCCACGACGGATCGTTCCGGCCGCTCCAGGATCGCGGCGAGGCCCTCCCGCCCCGCGGGCGTCACGGGTTCGGGCAGGCCGGGGCGTCCGGGCCGGTCTGGCTGCGCGTACGTAGAGTCACCCATGGGCCCGACCTTAACCGCGTCATCGCTCTTCGCGCCGGGACTCCCGCACCCGGCGCAGCCGATTGACCGTGATCGGGTCGTGCGCGAGGGCGCGGGGATCGTCCAGCAGGGCGTTCAGGAGCTGGTAGTAGCGCACGGGCACCATGCCCAGCTCCTCGCGGACGGCGCGTTCCTTCGCGCCGGGGCCGGGCCAGTCGCGCCGCTCCAGGGCGAGCACGGCGCGATCCCGCGCGGAGAGCTCCCGCGCGGGCTCCCGCGGAACGGAGGGTTGCTGCTCGGTCATGCGACCACGCTATTCCGCGCTCTCCGCGGTCGCCGCCTTGTTCTGGATCTGGGAGAGGACCGAGGCGGGGTCGCCGTTCTCCTCGACGGTCCTGCCGATGTTCTTCTTCACGTCGGCGGACACCTGCGCCCAGGACGTCTTGCCCACCGGGTACAGCTGCGAGGTCGGCAGCTCCTCGAGGAACTTGCCGAGGTCGGTGTGGCCGCGCTCCTTGGACATCGCGTCGAAGGCGGAGGTCGTCACGGGCAGGATGTCGTACTCGTTGGAGAAGTCGAGCACGTTCTTCTTGCTGTAGACGTAGTCGAGGAACTTGCCGACCTCCTTGCGGTGGCCGTTCTGCTTGAACGCCATCATCCAGTCGGCGACGCCCATCGTGGCCCGCGCCTTGCCGTTGATGCCGGGCGCCGGCACCATGCCGAACTTCACGCCCTTCTTGGCGGCCATCTTCATCAGCGTGGGGTGGCCGTTGAGCATGCCGACCTCGCCACGCGAGAACGCCGCGAACGCCTCGGCGCGGTTCATCTCACCGGGCGCCGTCGGCCCCGTCAGGCCCTCGCCGACGAGTTCGTCCCTGAGCCAGGCGAACGTCTTGGCGTTCTGCTTGGAGTCGATGTCGTACGAGCCGACGTTGTCGGTGTAGCCGCCGCCACCGCTGAGCATCCACATCAGCGTCTCGGCGGGCGCCTCCTCCGGGCCCAGCGGCAGGGCGTACGGGATCTTCACGCCGCGCGCCTTGAGCGCCTTGGCGTCCGTCTGCAGCTCGCCCCAGCTCCGCGGCGGGGTGAGGTGCGCGTCCTTGAAGAGCTTGGTGTTGTAGAACAGCAGGCGCGTGGAGGAGGCGAACGGCATGCCGTACTGGATGCGGTTGACCTCGCCGGCCTGGGCGAGCGGCGGCAGGAAGTCGGCCTGGGTGGCGATGGAGAGCAGCTCGTCGGCCTCGTAGAGCTTGTCCTGCGCGGCGTAGTCGGCGTACGCGCCGATCTGCGCCAGGTCAGGGGCGTCGCCCTTCTTGACCATCTCCTTGACCTCGCGGTCCACGTCGGTCCAGGAGCGGACGCTCACCTCGACGTTGATGCCGGGGTTGTCCTTCTCGAAGCCCTCGACGACCTGTGCCCAGTACTTCTTGGAGCTGTTCGCCGCGGAGTCGCCGTAGTCGGCGGCCACCAGCTTGAGGGTGACGTCACCGGAGTCACCGGGACCGCCGCAGCCGGCGAGGACTCCCACCATGCCCAGTGCGGCCACCGCCGCGGTCAGTCCTGTCACGCGCCGCTGCACAGCTGTCCCACCCTCATTGCTTCCGCGTACTGGAGGCATCTGCGCCCCAGCGCTCTCGAACTGCGATTTTCCCCCGAGTTTCCCCCGAACTCGAACACAAGGTCTACACCAGCCCAGTATCACTTGTGCAACGGCGGCCCCTTCGTGCGACAGGGGCCCCATTGCCGGGCCGCCCCGGGGGCTGCTAAGCACATCACGTCCTCGCACGTATGCACGCACCGCACACCCGGTAGGAGCCTCGTCGCATGTCGCGTACCGCAGCAGAGATCGCCACCCAGCCCGCCTGCTGGCACCGGGCGGCGAAGGCAGCCGCATCGTTCGACGGACTGCCGCGGCCGGGCGAGCGGGTCGCCGTCACCGGGTGCGGGACCTCGTGGTTCATGGCCATCGCGTACGCGGCGCTGCGGGAGGCCGCCGGGCAGGGCGAGACGGACGCCTTCGCGTCGTCGGAGTTCCCGGCCGGGCGGCGCTACGACCGGGTGGTGGCGATCACCCGGTCCGGTACCACCACGGAGGTGCTCGACCTGCTCCGGCAGTTGAAGGGCGCGGTCCCGACCGTCGCGCTGACCGCCGACCCGAAGACGCCGGTCATGGACGCGGCCGACACGGTGGCGGTCCTGGACTGGGCGGACGAGGAATCGGTCGTCCAGACCCGCTTCGCCACGACCGCGCTCGCCTTCCTGCGGGCCGGACTCGGCGACATCCCCGGCGTCAAGTCCGTGGCGCAGGCGGCGCTCGACGCGGAGCTCGCGGTGACGGAACCGCTGCCGGCGGCGGTGGTCGAGGCCGAGCAGTGGACGTTCCTCGGGCGGGGCTGGACGTACGGTCTGGCGCTGGAGGCGGCGCTGAAGATGCGGGAGGCGGCGGGGGCGTGGACGGAGGCGTACCCCGCGATGGAGTACCGCCACGGGCCGATCTCCATCACCGGCCCCGGCCGGGTGGCGTGGATGTTCGGGACGCTGCCGGAGGGCCTCGCGGCGGATGTGGCCCGCGTGGGCGGCGAACTGGTGGCCCGCCAGGAGGCGGACCCCCTGGCGGACCTGATCCGCGCGCAGCGCCTGGCGGTGACCCTGGCGGAATCCCACGGCCAGGACCCGGACCGCCCCCGAAACCTGACGCGAAGCGTGATTCTGGGCTAGCGGGCGGGTCCTTGCCTTGACTGGCGGTGCGCCTTGCCGGGGGGTGCGCCTTGGGCGGCGGGGCGCCTTGCCTGAGGGTGCGCCTTGCCTGGCGGTGCGCCTTGAGCGGCGGGGCGCCTTGCCTGAGGGTGCGCCTTGCCTGGCGGTGCGCCTTGAGCGGCGGGGCGCCTTGCCTGAGGGTGCGCCTTGCCTGGCGGTGCG
>NZ_JBVIJT010000006.1:0-128441 GCF_055581265.1 Streptomyces sp. NPDC031466 | reverse complement strand
GCCTTGAGCGGCGGGGCGCCTTGCCTGGGGGTACGCCTTGGGCGGCGGGGCGCCTTGCCTGGCGGTGCGCCTTGCCTGGCGGTGCGCCTTGGGCGGCGGGGCGCCTTGCCCGGCGGGCCGCCTGTCTGGCGGGGGCCTTGGACTCGTGAGGCCTGGGTTGGGTTGGGCGGTGCCTTGCGGTGGCGGGGGCCTTGCCCTGGCGGGGTGGAGGCAGTTGGGCGGGTGGGTGCCTGTGTGCGGCCACCTCGGGGTGTTTCCCCGGCTCGGCCCGCTGCGGGCGCCCCACCCCGCCGCTCCGCGGCGGGTTCTCCCACCCACCCACCCGTTTACCCCGCATCGAGACATCCCGTAGGAGCAGAAGACGGCGCCCGCTCCTACGGCACGGGCCCGACCCCGGGCAAACGGGCGGGTGGGTGGGAAACATTTGCCGCGAAGCGGCAGGGCTGCCCCTACGGCAACGGCCCGCCCCCGGGCAATCGGGCAGGCGGCTGCTCCTACGGCAAGGGGCCCACGCGGGGCAATCGGGCGGGTGGGTGGGAGACATCCGCCGCGAAGCGGCGGGACCGCTCCTACGGCATGGGCCCGACCCCGGGCAAACGGGCGGGTGGGTGGGAGAGCGACGCACCCCAAGAAGAAAGCGCGCGGCACAGCCGAGGAACGAAGTGGACTAGACCTTTCGCGACCGCCACGCGACACTGTCCCCCGTGAGACACGTCATCGCCCTCGATGTAGGCGGCACCGCAATGAAGGCCGCCCTGGTGGCCGCGGACGGCACCCTGCTCCACGAGGCCCGCCGCCCCACCGGCCGAGACCGCGGCCCGGCCGCCGTGATCGAGTCCATCCTCGGCTTCGCCGAGGACCTCCGGGCCCACGGCGAGGCCCACCTGGGCGAACCGGCCGCCGCGGCAGGCGTGGCGGTGCCCGGCATCGTCGACGCCCCCCGCGGCATCGCCGTGTACGCCGCCAACCTCGGCTGGACCGACGTCCCCCTGAGGGACCTCCTCAGCGCCCGCCTGGCCGGCGCCCCCGTGGCGCTGGGCCACGACGTCCGCACGGGCGGCCTCGCCGAGGGCCGCCTGGGAGCGGGCAGGGGCGCCGACCGGTTCCTGTTCGTGCCCCTGGGAACCGGCATCGCCGGCGCCATCGGCATCGCCGGTGCCATCGAACCGGGCGCCCACGGCTCGGCGGGCGAGATCGGCCACATCGTCGTACGCCCCGGCGGCCCGCCCTGCGGCTGCGGCCAGCGCGGCTGCCTGGAGCGCCTGGCGTCCGCGTCGGCGGTCAGCAGGGCCTGGGCGGAGGCGAGCGGCGATCCGCACGCGGACGCCGCCGACTGCGCGAAGGCCGTGGAGTCCGGCGACCCGAGGGCCCAGGAGGTCTGGCGGAACGCGATCGACGCCCTGGCCGACGGTCTGCTGACCGCCCTCACCCTGCTGGACCCGCACACGCTGATCATCGGTGGCGGTCTGGCCGAGGCCGGGGAAACCTTGTTCACGCCGCTGCGTGCCGCCGTCGCGGCCCGCGTCGTCCAGTTCCAGACGCTGCCCGAAATCGTCCCCGCGGCCCTCGGCGACACCGCCGGGTGCCTGGGCGCGGGCCTCCTCGCCTGGGACCTCCTCGACAAGGTGGCGGCCCCCACAGACCCCGGGACACCGGACCCCGGGAAGACGGACCCCAAGAAGACCGACCCCACGGAGGTAACCACCTGATGGCCACTAGCCAGGTTCTCGCCGGTGCCCAGGTGGTACTGCCCACCGGAACCCTCACCGACGGCCGGGTGATCGTCGACGGCACCCGCATCGCCGGCACCGCCCCCGCCGACGCACCCACGATCGACCTCACCGGCCACTGGGTGGTCCCCGGCTTCGTCGACCTCCACAACCACGGCGGCGGCGGCGCCTCCTTCACCTCCGGCACCGTGGAGGACGTACTCAAGGGCGTCCACACGCACCGCCTGCACGGCACGACCACGCTCGTCGCCTCCACCGTGACCGGCGACATGGACTTCCTCGCCCAGCGGGCCGGGCTGCTGAGCGAGCTGGCCGAGCAGGGCGACATCGCGGGCGTCCACTTCGAGGGGCCCTTCATCTCGCCGTGCCGCAAGGGCGCCCACAGCGAGGCCCTCCTGCGCGACCCCGACCCCTCCGACGTCCGCAAGCTGCTCGACGCCGCCCGGGGGCACGCGAAGATGCTCACCCTCGCCACCGAGCTGCCGGGCGGCCTCGACTCCGTGCGCCTCCTCGCCGAACACGGCGTGATCGCCGCCGTGGGCCACACGGACGCCACGTACGAGCAGACGGTGGAGGCCATCGACGCGGGCGCCACCGTCGCGACGCACCTGTTCAACGCGATGCCGGGTCTCGGCCACCGCGCGCCGGGCCCGATCGCCGCCCTCCTGGAGGACGAGCGGGTCACCGTCGAGCTGATCAACGACGGCACGCACCTGCACCCGGCGGCCCTGGAGCTGGCCTTCCACCGGGCGGGCGCGGACCGCGTCGCGTTCATCACCGACGCGATGGACGCGGCGGGCTTCGGCGACGGCCGGTACATGCTCGGTCCCCTGGAGGTCGAGGTGCGGGACAGCGTGGCGCGGCTCGTGGAGGGCGGCTCCATCGCGGGTTCCACCCTGACCCTGGACCGCGCCTTCAAGCGCTCGGTGACCGTCGACGGGCTCTCCGTCGAGGACACCGTCCGCGCCCTGTCGGCGAACCCGGCGAGGCTGCTGGGCATGGCCGACACGGTGGGCTCCCTGGAGCCGGGCAAGGACGCGGACCTGGTGGTCCTGGACGCGCACTTCGACGTCAAGGGCGTGATGCGCAAGGGCGAATGGGTGGTCGCACCCGGCTGAGGGCGAGGCGGTCGGCCCTCGCCTCTGGGCCAACCGCCTTCCGTTTGGCATGATCAGAACGGCGAAAGCGCGGCGGAACACAGGCACTTCGGGGGTGGTCACCAGTGATGCTCACCGTCACGCTGAACACCGCCGTCGATCTCACCTACCGCGTCCCCGCCCTCACCCCGCACGCCTCGCACCGCGTCACGGACGTGCGCGAACGCCCCGGCGGCAAGGGCGTCAACGTCGCCCGCGTCCTCGCGGCCCTCGGCCACGAGGTGACCGTCACCGGTTTCGCCGGCGGCGACACCGGCCGCTCCCTGCGCGCCCACCTGGCCGCCGAGCCCCGCGTCACGGACGCGCTCACCCCGGCCGCGACCGCCACCCGCCGCACCCTCGCCGTCGTCGACGCGTCGACCGGCGACACCACGCAGCTCAACGAACCCGGCCCGGACATCACCCCCGCCGAATGGGCCGCCTTCCTCGACTCCTACGAGGACCTGGTCCGGGCCCCCGGGACGACGGCGGTCGCGCTCTGCGGCAGCCTGCCGCCCGGCGTCCCCGTCGGCGCGTACGCCCTGCTGGTACGGGCGGCGCGCGCCGCCGGTGTCCCCGTCCTGCTCGACACCAGCGGGGAGCCGCTGCGGCGCGGGGTCGCCGCCCGCCCCGACATCGTCAAGCCCAACGCCGACGAACTGGCCGTGCTGACCGGCTCGCAGGACCCGGATCGGGCCACCCGCGACGCCCGCCGCAGGGGCGCGCACGCCGTGGTCGCCTCGCTCGGCGCCGACGGCCTCCTGGCCCGGACACCCGACGGCACCTGGCAGGCGCGGCCGCCCGCGCCGGTGCGGGGCAACCCGACGGGCGCGGGCGACTCGGCGGTCGCCGGGCTGCTCTCCGCTCTCGCCGAGGGCCTGCCGTGGCCGGAGCGGCTCGTGCGCGCCGTCGCGCTGTCGGCGGCGACCGTGGTGGCGCCGGTGGCGGGCGAGTTCGACCTCCCGACGTACGAGGACCTGCTGACGCGGGTCACGGTGACCACCAGGACCCCCACGGGGTAACCACCCACAAGAGCCGTATCCGTACCGCGCAACGGGGCGCAGCGCCCCGGGAATTGGGGAGCACGTGCCATTGGTCCGTACCGGCGAACTCGTCGCGGAGGCCCGCGCCGCGGGTCACGGCGTCGCCGCGTTCAACGTCATCACGCTGGAACACGCCGAGGCGATCGCGCTGGGCGCCGAGCGCGCCGGGACGGCGGCGATCCTCCAGATCTCGCAGAACGCGGTGCGCTTCCACGGCGGCCGCCTGGGCCCGGTGGCGGCGGCGACGGCGGCCGTGGCCCGCGCCTCCTCGGCCCGGCTCGCCCTGCACCTGGACCATGTCACGGACGTCGGACTGCTGCGGGCCGCCCACCCGGAGGGCTTCAGCTCCGTCATGTTCGACGCCTCGAAGCTGACGTACGGCGAGAACGTGAAGGCGACGGCGGACGCGGTGCGCTGGGGCCACGAGCGGGGCATCTGGGTCGAGGCGGAGCTGGGCGAGGTGGGCGGCAAGGAGGGCGAGCCGCCGCTGGACGCGCACACGCCCGGGGTGCGCACGGACCCGGCGGAGGCGGCCGCGTACGTCGCCGACACGGGCGTGGACGCGCTCGCGGTGGCCGTCGGCTCCTCGCACGCGATGACGGAGCGGACGGCGACCCTGGACCACGAGTTGATCGCGTCCCTGGCAGCGGCCGTGCCGGCGCCGTTGGTGCTGCACGGCTCAAGTGGCGTACCGGACGCGGAGATCCGCCGCGCGATCGCCTCCGGCATGGTGAAGATCAACGTCGGTACGGCGCTCAACACGGCGTTCACGACCGAGGTACGCGCCCACCTCGCGGCGCACGCATCGGTCGTGGACCCCAGGAAATACCTCGCCCCGGCTCGCGAGGCGATGGCCGGGACGGTGGCGGGTTTCCTGGGGCTGTTGGCGTAGCCCCGGCGAGGGGTTAGCCCTGGTCGCCCTCGACGAGCCACATCTGGTCGATGTTGGCGCCGGTGGACCCGCACAGGTTGTCCTGCTCGCAGGTGAGCGTGACGGTGTTGGTGCCCTTGGTGAGCTGGACCACCGCCCAGGTGTTGGTCCAGCCCTTGTCCCACTCCCCTTCCTTCGCGTGGGCGAAGTTCGTCATGTTCAGGGGGCGGGTCTGCTTCTTGCCGTTGACCAGGATCGTGGCGTTGGAGTCCTTGCCGGGCACGCCGTAGTTGACGCGCAGGCTGTACGAACCGGCCTTCGGGATGCCGTTGGCGGTCCAGGTCACCTGGGCGCCGACCTTGTCGAAGCCCGTCACGTAGACCCCGCCGGCGGCCTTGGCGCCGGGGACGTCGGACGCCGTGGTCGTGCCGCCCTGGAGCTGGAGCGTCTTCGCGTCCGTCTTGGGCAGTTCGGTCTTCTCGGCCGGCTTCTTCTTGGTGGGCTTCTCGCTGGGCTCGACGGTCCGGGCCGCCGTCGGCCTGCCGCCCGCCTGCTCCTCGCCGCCCTTGTCGTCGTCGCGGCCGAACAGCATGGCGGCGCCGATGCCGATGGCGACGACGGCCACCACCGCTATGGCGGCGATCAGCAGCCCCTTGCTGTTGGGTCCCCGGCCGCGGCCGCCACCCGGGGGCGCGTTCCGCGGCGAGGCGACGGGCGCCCCACCGGGCTGCGCCTCGGGCGCGGTGTAGTGCGGGTTCGGCCGGCCGTAGGGCTGCTGGGCCTGCTGCTGGGGGACCTGCTGGCCGTACGGCTGGGTGGCCTGCGGCTGCCCGTAGGAGGTGGGGCGGCGGTCGCCGACCGCCCGGACGTGGTTGTACGAGGACCGGGGTCCGGGGTAGCCGTAACCGCCCCCGCTGCCGGGTGGGGTCGCTCCGGCCGCCTGTCCGTCCTCGTACAGGTAGCCGAACGGATCGTCGTCGCCCTGCGGCGCGCTCGGCGTGTTCTCGCCGTTATTGCCGGGCGTCATTCCCAGGTCACTCCCTCACATCGCTGACGGCGGGAGCCTACCCGGTCCGAGTGATCCCAAGAGGTGGCGTCGGCCTCACCCCGGTGGTCAGCCGGCCCGCCGCTGCTGTTTGGCACGGGAGCGCTTCTCCACGTACATCCGCTGGTCGGCGGAGTGCAGCACCTCGTCGGCCGACATCCCGCAGTGCGCCCAGCCGATGCCGAAACTGGCCCCGACCCGCACCGCCCTGCCATCGACCCGGATCGGCGGGATGATCGCGTTGCGCAGCCGGACGGCGAGGTCCTGGGCGTCGGCGCGGCCGAGCCCGTCGGCGAGGACGACGAACTCGTCGCCGCCGAGCCGGGCCACGGTGTCCCCGTCGCGGACGCCGCTGGTCAGACGCCTGGCGACCTCGATGAGGACGGCGTCACCCGTGTGGTGCCCGAACCGGTCGTTGATCGACTTGAAGCCGTCGAGGTCGCAGAAGAGGACCGCGAGTCCCTTGGTGCCGTCGTCCACGTCCCCCTCCCGGCCCTCGGGGGCGATGGTGTGGACGTGGTGGTCGAAGCCGTCGGCGTGCTCCAGCGAGGCGTGCCCGAAGTCGAAGCCGTGTTCATAGGCGGCGTCCAGGGAGTCGACGGCGCTCGGCCTGCCCGCGTGCGGCCTGCGGCACAGGCGGGCGCTGAGCCGGGCCCGCAGCTCGGCGGAGTTCGGCAGCCCGGTCAGGGAGTCGTGCGAGGCGCGGTGGGCGAGCTGGAGCTCGCGGCGCTTGCGCTCCTCGATGTCCTCGACGTGCGTGAGCAGGAAGCGGGGCCCGTCGGCGGCGTCGGCGACCACGGAGTTGCGCAGCGAGACCCAGACGTACGTGCCGTCGCGCCGCGCGAGCCGCAGCTCGGCGCGGCCGCCCTCGGCGGAGGTCCGCAGGAGCGTGCCGATGTCCTCGGGGTGGACGAGGTCGGAGAAGGAGTAGCGCCGCATGGCGGAGGCGGGGCGGCCGAGCAGGCGGCACAGCGCGTCGTTCGTCCGCAGGAGCCGCCCGTGCTGGTCGCCGCCCATCTCGGCGATGGCCATGCCGGAGGGCGCGTACTCGAAGGCCTGCCGGAAGGACTCCTCGCTGGCCCGCAGTGCCTGCTGTTCGCGCTCCAGGCGGACCAGGGCGCGCTGCATGTTGGCCCGCAGCCGGGCGTTGCTGATCGCGATGGCGGCCTGGAAGGCGTACATCTGGAGGGCCTCGCGGCCCCAGGCGCCGGGCCTGCGGCCGTTGCGCGGCCGGTCCACGGAGATCACGCCGAGCAGCTCGCCGCCGGCGGCGCCGGTCGCGTACATGGGCGCGAAGAGGCGGTCGGCGGGGTGCCACTCGTCCTCGAAGCGGGGCTCGGGGCCCTCGGTGTACCACTGCGGGACGTCGTCGTCGTCGAGGACCCAGCCCTCGGTGTGCGGGATGAAGCGCAGGGCGCCCCACGCCTCGCCCATGGCCAGGCGGCGCTCCCAGGCGTCGCGGGAGCCGACGCGGCCGGTGATGAGGGCCTCGGCGGAGGAGTTGCCCGCGAAGGCGGCGACGACGAGATCGCCGTCCGGGCGCACGAGATTGACGCAGGCCAGTTCATAGCCAAGGCCGTTGACGACTCCGTCGGCGACCGTCTGCAGCGTGTCCGCCAGGCTCCGGGCGGTGTTCAGTTCCGCTACCACCTGATGCAGCTGCCGCAGGGTCGCAAGACGGACGTACGGCTCCGACTCGGTCTCCATGCTCGTTCTCCCCGAGACCTCGACAGCAATCCAGGATGCGCGGCGCCCGCAGTGTCTTTCTGTGCCCTTGTGCCCTCAGTGTCTTATTGCCACCGTCACTGAATCACAGCGAGCTGCTCACCCGGTACACAGGGTCAACAAAATATGGGTCCTGTGACTCAAGTCACAGGTGGGACACGGTCGTTGGTCCAGTCCACCGGGCGATACGGCACCCCGTGCCACCCTTCCCTCGGCCGTGGGACCTAGGACCCGCCTCGGCCCCGGGGCCGATGTGGCACCCCGGGCCGGGGGGTTAGCGTCGTCATCGTGGCTCAGACACTGAAGACTCTCCCGGCCCCGCCTTCCCCACGCCCCGCGTCGCCGGATGGGCATGCTGGTGGGGTGAGCGACGACGAGTTCCGCGCGGCGATGTCCCGGCTGGCGGCGGGTGTGGTCCTGGTGACGGCGCGCGAGGCGAGCCTGGACGCCGACGACCCGAATGCCCCGGTGGGCGAGGACGTGGGCATGACGGCGACGGCCTTCGTCTCCGTCTCGCTCGACCCGCCCCTGGTCATGGTGAGCCTGCGCGAGGGCTCCCGGATGGACGACCTGCTGGCCGAGCAGCCGCTGTGGGCGGTCTCGGTGCTCGCCGAGAGCCAGCGCCACATCGCGGGCCGCTTCGCCATGAAGGGCCGCATCAGCGACCGGCTGCTGTTCGAGGACATCCCGTACACGCGGGGCGCCGAGTCCGGCGCCCCGCTGATCGGCGGCGCGCTGTCCACGCTGGAGTGCCGCACGGAGCAGACGGTGCGGGCGGGCGACCACACGCTGGTGATCGGCCGCGTGCTGACGGCGTCCCTGCCGAGCGGGGAGGGCGGACCGCTGCTGTACTTCCGGGGCCGCTACCGCCACCTCGGCTGAGCGCCTGCCAGGGGCGCGCGCCCAGCCCCCAAAAAAGCCGCTGACGTGACCGGGCCGGCTAACCCCAGCCCTGGCCCGACCTGCCCCGCTTCGTCTCGCTCCGCTGCTTCTTGTTCCGCAGCCGGCGTTCGTTGATGCCGCGGGGGATCTTCGTGGCGCGGCGCGGCTTCGGCGGCGGGGCGGTGGCCTCGGCGAGCAGGGAGGCCAGCCGGGTGGCGGCCATCTCCCGGTTGCGCCACTGCGAGCGGTGCTCGGCGGCCCGCACGCTCACGACGCCGCCGACGAGGCGCGGCGCGAGCCGTTCGAGGGCCCGCCGCTTCCACACCTCCGGCAGGGCGTCGGTGTTCGCGAGGTCGAACCGCAGCTCGACCTGCGTGTCGGTGGTGTTGACGTGCTGCCCGCCCGGCCCCGAGGACCGCGAGAAACGCCACATCAGCTCGGCCTCCGGCAGGGAGACCGAACCGCGGATTACATAGGGACCGGACATGTTCCCCATGGTCCCGCGTCTGTCGGGCTCACGTCACGCACTTTTACGTGAGGGCGGCTTGTGCGCGGGGGCCGGGCGCGCGCGAGGGAAACGTAAAGAAAGTAAAGCCATGCGGAACCTTCGGGACCTCGGACGGCGTTGGTACCAGTGAAGGTAGCTTCGTCCCCAGTACGAAGCCCGTACGCACTGGCTCAGACGCGGTGCGTCGTAACGAGGGAAGGGACTCCCAACAATGGCAGTAAGCCTGTCCAAGGGTGGCAACGTCTCGCTCACCAAGGAGGCTCCGGGCCTGACCGCCGTCACCGTGGGGCTCGGCTGGGACGTCCGCACCACCACCGGCACCGACTTCGACCTCGACGCCTCCGCGATCGCGGTGAACACGCAGGGCAAGGTCTACTCCGACCAGCACTTCGTCTTCTTCAACAACAAGGCGACGCCGGACCAGACCATCGTGCACACCGGTGACAACGTCACGGGCCAGGGCGAGGGCGACGACGAGCAGATCAACGTCAACCTCGAAGGCCTGCCGGCCGACATCGAGAAGATCGTCTTCCCGGTCTCGATCTACGACGCCGAGAACCGCTCGCAGAACTTCGGCCAGGTGCGGAACGCGTTCATCCGCATCATCAACCAGGCCGGCGGCGCGGAGATCGCCCGCTACGACCTCTCCGAGGACGCCGCCACCGAGACCGCCATGGTCTTCGGCGAGCTGTACCGCAACGGCGCGGAGTGGAAGTTCCGCGCGGTCGGCCAGGGCTACGCCTCGGGCCTGGTCGGCATCGCCCAGGACTTCGGCGTGAACGTCTAGCGTCAGGCCCCTGACCTGGGTAGGCACCGTGCAGACGGGTGCTGAGTCAGCCCGGAAGCAGCACGGCATCAGCCCGGCCCGCACATGAAGAAGACCCCCCGACTTACCTTCGGGGGGTCTTCTTCATGTGCGGGCCGGTCGGGCAGACAAGGTCCGGTGGGGCACGGTTCGGGGAGCACGTCACCAGGGCTACGGAGAGAAATGCGGGCCTGTCCAGGTAGAAGCCGTGGGACACGTCCCCGCCCCAAACGAGCCGTTCGGCAGCGGAGTGAACCAGTAGTGCCAGCCGCGTGCTGTCGCGGTCCGACTCTGAGGCGAACCGGGGCGCGTACTCGGCCAGTCGTTGACCGAGCCATTCCGCCGCTTCCTTCGGCTCCTCCCAGGTGCCGCGCACCAGCCTCGCGGGCTTGATCAGCCAGTGCGCCGTTTCCAGCGGCGGCAGGTCCACGGTCGGGAACTCCGCCTTCACTTCCTGGTACCGCGCGATCAGCTCCGGCTTATCGGCGGGAGGAGGATCAGGATGCGGGGGCCGTCTCAGCGCCTCGTCGTCGAACCGTTGCTTGGAGCCGGTCCACAGGTAGACGTGGTGGTGCAACTGTCGTCCCGTTCAGTACAGGGAGAAGTGGAGCGCCCCCGGCCCCGCCTCTCGGGGTGAGCCAGGGCCGGGGGCACGAACGGCTGTCAGGCGGACAGGTTGAAGCGGGCCAGGTCGATACCGGCCGCGGTCAGTTCCTCGGTGGTGAAGCGCAACGGCTCCGCACCGGGCCGCTTGCTGTCGCCCAACGCCCACGCGCCGGGGCCGATCTTCGCCAGCGTGGCGCAGGACTCGTCGTCCGGATGCGTGTTGCCCCCGCACGCCTTGAAGAACTCGGCGCTGTCTAGGGGCAGGCCGTACAGGTCGGTTTCGGGCAGGGGTGTGCCTTCCTGTGAGATCAGTGACAGCAGGACCATTTCTGTGTCTGCCATATGCCGACCGTTCTTCGTCGACCACAGGGGGAAACGAATGTGTCTGTCGTTCCTCGGTTCGGTCGGCATGGGTACATCCTCGGACTGCCGACGAGGGACCTCTAGCCCGTTTCCCGTTGCTGCAACAGGTCGTCCCTGACCCCTTCGAGGAAGCCTTTCAACTCGTCGCCGGAGAGCGAGCTTTCGGTGAATCGAGCGAACTTGGCCGCGTACAGGGCAACGTCCCTCGGGTCGGTCACCACTACATCGGCGTGCACTGTCTCCACCGACACGGCCCGGTCGTCCCTGATGACAAAAGCGTGGTTGGGAAGGTCACGCTTCGGCCCTGCCAGGGGTACGACCCCGATGTCGACGTTGGGCAGCCGGGACAGGGTGATCATCCGGTCCATCTGCCCGGCCATGACGAGCGGCGGCACGATCAGCCACCGAAGCACCGGCTCCGTGATCACGAATCGCAGCGTCTTGCTCGTGTCGTACAGCACCTGTTGCCGCTCCAGGCGGGCGCTGATGGTGCGCCGGACCGTGTCCTCCGTGAGGTCGTCGTGGCGCGACAGGATGGCTCGCATGTACTCCGGGGTCTGGAGCAGCCCCGGCACCAGAGCCGGTTGGAAGAGTCTGAGAAGGCTCATACGGGCCTCTACGGCCTGTAGCTGCCTCTGGGCCTTGTGGAGTCCCGCACGCTGGATCAGACGCCACGCCGTGGCTTCCGTGGCCACGGCCCGCGCAGCCTCCATGTACTCCGCCTTGACGCTGTCCGAGACACCGATGGCGGTGAGGACGCGGTCCACGTCGTCCGCGCTCGGGGCGAGCTTCCCCGTCTCGATCTTGCTGAGCTTGCTTGCGGACATGACGGCACCGCGAGCCACAGCCTTGGCCTCCTTGCCAGAGGCTTGCCGTAGAACTCGCAGCGCCGCGCCCAACTCCGAACGGTTCACTCCCCGTGTCTTGCCCACCAGTCCGCGAAGGGCACCGCGTTCGCGAGTGCCATGTCCCTGTAGGTCACGTACTCAGGCCCTCGGTCGTCGGGGAGTACATCGGCACCGAGGAACTCCCCGTCATGGCCGTAGCGCATGGGGGCGGCCGTGACCGAGTCGAACAGCCAGAAGTCCCCGACGGCAGGCAGGGGATCGGGCCGGCCGGTCACGTCCAGGATGAAGAACTCCTCTCCGGCCGTGGCGTTGGTGACGTAGCCCCATCCGAGTTCGAAGCGCAGGTACGGGGTCAGGGGCCGCGTCAGGATGTGGACGCGGTACACGCGCCGTCCGGCGTCCACGTGGGCCTTGACCTCTTCGAGCCAGTCGGCGTTGTAGTCGGAGGGCTTCTTCTGTCCGTCGCGAAACAGGCCGTACGCGTCCACACTGCCGGACCGGCTGTAGTCGTCCAGGGTCTCCAGCCGGAACGCCTCGGCTTGGAAGGCCTCGAAGAGGTCTCCCAGACTCCTAGCCAAGCCGGCCACCGAACGCCTTCTCGACGAGGTCCACGGGGATCTCCACGAGAGTCTCGTGGGCGGGGATCGTCAGACCGTGGCCGGTGGGTGTCGCGCCCTGCACGAGGATCGTGCCCCGGTCCGTCATGTAGATGGTGGGGCAGTCCTTCTTGTCGCATGAAGTCGCAAGCATGGTGACTTCCACAGTCTCCCCTTCCGAGTGGTCAGGTTCCTGTTCGATCATTCCGAGGGCTCCACTATTATCGTTTCCGTAATAGTCCAGGAAACCAAAAAACCCGACGAGGGGGAGCATCCGTGGCCGAACCCGCGTGGATCCGCGCCGCGCTGCCCCTGTGCCTGCTCGGCGTCCTCGACGGTGAGGAGAAGAGCTACGGCTACGCCCTGCTCGGGCGGCTCGCCGACGCGGGGCTGGACGGGGTCAAGGCCGCGACGCTCTACCCCGCCCTCACCCGCCTCGAAGAGGAGGGCGCCGTCGCCGTCGAGTGGGGCGCGGGCGAGGGCGGTCCCGGGCGGAAGTACTACCGGATCACCGAGGAGGGGCGGACGAGGCTGCGGCGTGACCAGGCCGCGTGGGGTGACTTCACCCGGACCGTCGCCTCGCTCCTCGGGCGAGGGCAAGGGGGATGACAGTGCGCAGGACACGGACGAAGACCGCGACATCGGCGACAGCCGCGACACCGGCGGCTGACCTCGTCTGGGCCCGCCCGGAGGACGAGGAGTGGGCGGACGCCGTCCACGTACGGCTCGCGCTCGACCACGACGCGCCCGCCGACCTCACCGACGAGGTGCTCGCCGAGGCCCACCAGCTCGTGCACGAGGCGGGGCTGCCCGCCCGGGAGGCCCTCGGCGCACCCGGGGCGTACGCCCGCACCGTCGCCGCCGAGCGCATCAGCGAGGAGCGCCGGGCCAGGGTGGACCCGCACGGCCTGACCCCCGGCGAACGCCTCCGCGCCTGCCTCGGCATGCTCGGCTTCATCGGCTTCGCCCTCGGTGCCCTGCACTGGATCGAGGACGGCCTGTGGGTGACGGGCAGCTGGGCCTCGGTCGCCGGCTGCGCCGCGATCACCGCCACCATCACGCTCGGCGCCCTCGCCTTCGCCGCCCGCGCCGCCGGACGGATGCGCGGCATGTGGGGCTTCTCCGCGGCGGCCGCCTGCGCCTTCGTGGGCGGGGTCTCCCTCGCCGCCACCGCCCCCGGGGAGCGGCTGTTCGACGTGCCCGTGCCGGCGCTGATGGCGGCCTGCGCCGCCTGGGCCGTGGGGGCCTACGCGTTCCCGGACGCCCCCCTCGACCGCTGGTTCACGCCGCGCCCGCACGCCGACGACGAGCAGTGGCTGACCCGGCTCGAAGGGCTGCTGCGGGGCCGGCACACCATGCCGGCCGCCGAGGCGCGCGGCCATGTGCGGGAGATCCGGCAGCACCTGGCCACGGCGGACGGGGAGCGCGCCGAGGACGCCTTCGGTGACGTCGAGGTGTACGCCATGCGGCTCGCCGAAGGGCCCCGCAAGCAGCGGCGGCTCGCCCGCCACAAGCTGTACCGCGCGGCCGCGCCGGCCGCCGTGTTCGCCGTGCTCGCCGTCGACGAGGCCCTCGAAGCGGGCCGCTTCACGGGCTGGGTCGCCTGCTACGCGCTCGCGTCCGGCGCCTGGCTCTGGACGGCGGCGGCCGAGTGGCGCGAGATCCGCAGGCGAGCCGGGGCCGAGCGGGCCGACCGGGCCGGTTAGCCTGCCCCGCATGATCCTCGAACCGCTCGTCGCCGTCGGCGGCGCGCTGCCGGGCCACCTGCTCACCGAGGTGACCGCGCTGTACGCGGCGAACCGCGCGTTCTTCGCGCTCAGCGGCGACTTCCCCGACCCCGACGACATCCGCGTCGAGCAGGTCGCCAAGGCCCTCGCGGACGAACTGGCGCGCCCCGGCACGGACGTGCTGCTCGCCCGCTCCGAGGGGCGCCTCGCCGGCGTCGCCGTCACCCTCGCCCACCACCCCGACCCCACCGACCCCGACCCGTGGATCGGGCTGTTCGTGGTCGCCGAGGAGCTGCACCGCACGGGCGTCGGGCGACGGTTCGCCGGCCTCGTCGAGGACCGCTTCCGGGACGCGGGACGCACAGCCGTGCGCCTGGCCGTCCTGGAGAACAACCCCGACGCGCTGCGCTTTTGGACCGCGCTCGGCTACCTCGTCATCGGGCACCGCGAGGACCGGGCGCTGCGCCGGCCGTGCGCGGTGCTGCGCAAACCGCTGTGAGCGTCGCGCCTCAGGGCTGCTCCGGCTTCCCGTCCCCGTACAGCCAGTCGCCCCAGATCCGGCGGACCTTCTCGCGCGCCTCGTCGCCGCCCGCGTGCTTCTCCACGTACTCGGTGAAGTCCCGGGTGTCGGCGTTCTTGTGCCGGTACGTCTTCGTCCAGCCCTGCATGATGACGTAGAACGCGTCGTCGCCGACCGCCCGGCGGATCTTGTGGACGACCATCGCGCCGCGCTCGTAGACCGGCGGTTCCGAGATGTGCGCCGCGTCGGTGGGCTTCGCGGGCGGGAAGTCCCAGATCGCCTCGTTGTCCTCCTTGTCGTCGTAGAGGTCGCCCTCGTACAGCGCGTCGAACGTCTCCTGCGCGCTGTCGCCGCCGTTGTCCTCCGCGTACAGCCACTCCGCGTACGTCGCGAAGCCCTCGTTGAGCCACATGTCCCGCCAGGACCTCGGGGTCACGGAGTTGCCGAACCACTGGTGCGCCAGCTCGTGGACGAGCGTGTCGGTGTCGGGGGCGCCGGGGAAGACGGGCCGGGTCTGGGTCTCCAGGTCGTAGTCCGCGTCCTCGTCGCGGTCGACGATCGCGCCGATCGAGGAGAAGGGGTAGGGGCCGAAGTTCATCTCCGCCCACTCCATGACGTCCGGGAGCTTGGCGAGGACCTTCTTGCTCGCCTTCCTCTGCGAGGGGTCGACGGCCGTGATGACCGGCAGGCCGTCCTCCGTCACCGACGTCTCCATCTTGTACTTGCCCACGGCCACGGTCGCCAGGTAGCTCGCCATCGGTTCGGCGCTGTGCCAGGCGAAGGTGGTGCGGCCGTTCTTCGTCGACTCGCGGGTCAACTCGCCGTTGGAGACGGCCTGCAGGCCCTCGGGGACGGTGACCTGTATGTCGTACGAGGCCTTGTCGCTCGGGTGGTGGTTGCCGGGGAACCACGCCATGGAGCCGGTGGGCTCACCGAGCGCGAGCGCGCCGTCCGCCGTCGTGAGCCAGCCCTCCTCGGAGTCGTCCGCGTCGGTGATGGTCTCCGGGGTGCCGCTGTAGCGGACGCGGGCCACGAACGTCTCGCCCCGGTCGAGTTCGTCGGCCGGCCGGACCTTCAGCTCGTGGCCGGCGCGCTGGAACCGGGCCGCCTTGCCCTCCACGGTGATCGCGGAGACGTCGAGCCCCTTGAGGTCGAGATTGAAGGCGCTGAGGTTCTTGTCGGCGCGCGCGGTGATCTCGGCGGTGCCGGTGAGGTGGCGCTCGTCCGGGTCGTACCCGAGGGTCAGGTCGTAGTGCGTGACGTCGTACCCCCCGTTGCCCAGCTTCGGGAAGTACGGGTCGCGCACGCCGTCCGCCCCCGGCGTGCCGTCCACGCCCGAGCCACCGCACCCGCCGACGGTGGCGAGCAGCGCCAGGGCGCAGGCGAGGGTACGGAGCACGGGGGCGGCTCGGCCGGCCGGAGATCGCAGGTCCACGCCGATGATCTTATGCGGCAATTGTTCGGCCTTGGGGCGGCCGGGGGACGGCGGCCGGGGGACGGCGGCCGAGGGACGGCGGCGGGGGCGGTCAGCGGTTCAGGGCCGCCACGCCCGCCTCGGCGAACTTCTCGTCCAGGTCGCCGCTCGGGGCGCCCGCCACTCCGATGCCCGCGACGGGCGCGCCCTTGGCGGTCACCGGGGCGCCGCCCGCGAGGAACAGCGTGCCGGGGATGTCCTTCAGGTTCGGGGCCTGCTCCAGGCGCTTGGCCAGCTCGGAGGTGGGCGCGTTCCAGGAGACGGCCGTGTACGCCTTCTTCTCCGCGGACTCGTACGCCTGCGGGCCCGCGCCGTCGCCGCGCAGCGTGACGATGGTGTTGCCGTTGCGGTCCACGACGGCGACGGAGACGCGCTGGTTCTCCTTCTTCGCCGCGTCCAAGGTGGCCTGCGCGGCCTTGGTGGCGGCGGCTACGGTCAGGTGCGTCGACCGCGTCAGGTTCTTGTCGCCCGCGTCGGCGGGCTTGGCGGCCGACGCCTTGGCGGCGGCGGCCGGGGCGCCGGTGCTCGCGGGGACGGCGTTCGCCGAGACGGCGCCGAGGGCACCGGCGCCGAGGGCGGCAACGGCGACGGCGCCGGTGAGGACGCGGGTGCGGCGGGAGATCTTCTGCATCGGGTGCTCCTTGGAGGGCGGCGGAAAGGGCGTCTGCCCCTGCCATCGATCCTCCGGCCGTTTCCGGGCCCCGCCCCTCGGCGTACCGGCTCGGAGCCGGCCGCGACCCGGCCGATACGAGGGTCAGCCGATCGGTTGACCCGCCCGTGGCCCCGCCGGGCCACAATGAGGGTGTTTCCCCAGTTCAAGCAAGGCGGTCACGCGGTACGAGGCCAGGGCGTCACGCCGGACGAGACCAAGGCGTCACGCCGTACGAGGTTAGGGCGTCACGCTAAACGAGACCAAGGCGTCACGCCGTACGAGAGGGAGGCCCCCGCGGTGACACGGGTGGTGACACAGGCAGTGACACGGCACGCGCCGGCCCCGGACCCCGCGACCGGGGACGCGAGGGTGCCCGACCCCGACGCCCGTCGGCTCGCGGCCGTCATGCACACGGCGTTCTTCCTGCTCCTCGGCTCCTCGCTGGTCCGCTTCCTGCTCCGGCACCCCGTCGGGCCCCGCACCCCGTGGATCATCGCCCTGTCGGTCTGCCTGGCGCTGCTCTACCTGTCCGGCCCCGCGCTCGGCGCCCGGTCCGCGCCGCACCGCCTCGCCTGGCTGATCCTCGTCGTGGCCGCCTGGAGTGTCCTCGTCGTCCTCGCGCCGAGCTTCGCGTGGTGCGCGGTGCCGCTCTTCTACACCGGGCTGCGCACGCTGCCGCCCCGCGCCGCGCTGTTCCTGGTGGCCGTCCTGACCGCCTTCGTGGTCGCCGCGCAGTTGCGGCTCGCGGGCCGCTTCGACCCGAACCTGCTGTTCGCGCCGCCCGCGTGGGCCGCCGTGGCGAGCGCCGTCTTCCTGTACATGCAGCGCCAGGCGGCCCGCCAACGCGTCCTCATCGACGACCTTCTGCGCACCCGCCGCGAACTGGCCGCCACCGAACGCCGCGCGGGCACCCTCGCCGAGCGCCAGCGGCTGTCCATGGAGATCCACGACACCCTCGCGCAGGGCCTGTCCAGCCAGCAGATGCTGCTCCAGGCGGCCGACCGCCTCTGGGACACCTATCCCGCCAGGGCCCGGGCCCACGTCCGTACCGCCGAGTCGATCACCGAGCGCGGCCTCGCCGAGGCCCGCCGCTTCGTGCACGACCTGGCGCCCGCCGACCTCGCCGACGGCGGCGGCCTCACCGAGGCCCTGCGGGCCCTCGCCGAACGGGAGACGGACGCCGGCCTGACCGTCCGCCTCCACGTCGAGGGCACCCCGGTGCCGCTGCCCGACCGGGTCGGCTCCGCGCTGCTGCGCATCGCCCAGGGCGCCCTGGCCAACGTACGCGAGCACGCGGACGCGACGACGGCCGCGCTGACCCTGACGCTCCTGGACGACCAGGTGGTCCTGGACGTCGCGGACGACGGCCGCGGCTTCACGCCACCCCCGGCCGGCCGGCCCACGGCGGGCGTACGGGGCCACGGGCTGCCCGCCATCCGTGCCCGGGCGGGTCAGCTCGGCGGCACGCTGACCGTCGAGTCGGCGCCGGGCGAGGGCACCGTCCTCTCCGTGTCGATCCCCGTCCCGTCGGAGTCCCCCTCATCGATGCCCCAGGAGTCCCCGTCATGAGCCCATCGCGCCCCATCCGCCTGCTGGTCTGCGACGACCACGTCGTCGTCCGCGCGGGTCTGCTGGCCCTGCTCGGCAGCGCCCCGGACATCGAGGTGGTCGGCGAGGCCGGCACCGGCGAGGAGGCGGTCGCCCTGGCCGCCAAGCTGACGCCCGACGTGGTCCTGATGGACCTGCAACTGGGCGAGGGCATCGACGGCGTGGAGGCCACCCGCCGCATCACCTCGCCGGCCCCCGACGCCCCGCCCCACGTCCTGGTCCTGACCACCTACGACACGGACGCCGACATCACGCGGGCGATCGAGGCGGGCGCGACGGGCTACCTGCTCAAGGCGGAGCGCCCCGAGGAGCTGTTCTCCGCGATCCACGCCGCGTCCCAGGGCCGCACCGCGCTCTCGCCGCCGGTCGCCTCCCGCGTCATGGCCCGCATGCGCGCCCCGCGCCCCACGCTCACCGACCGCGAACGCGACATCCTCGGCCAGCTCTCCCAAGGGCTCGGCAACCGTGACATCGCCCGGGCCCTGTTCATCAGCGAGGCCACCGTCAAGACCCACCTGGGCCGCATCTACGACAAGCTGGGCGTCGACACGAGGGCGGGCGCGGTGGCGGTGGCGAAGGAACAGCGGCTGCTGCCGTGAGGGCGGCCGGGCCATGAGGGGGCCGGGCCGGGGAGGCAGCCGGGCCGGGAAGGCGCCCCGGCCGTGACACCATCGAACCGTGCTCGACATCGGTTACGCCCTCTCCCGCCGCTTCCCGGACCCCCCTGAGCTGGACTACGGCAGGGCGGACGTCCACACGCTCCGGCACGACCTGTTCTGCGGGGACGTGTATCTGGCGGACACCAAGGCTGACCGGGAACTGTCCACAGCCTGGGGATGGGTTCCCGTCCTGGACTTCGCGTGGGCGCTGTGCGACATCGTCGAAACGCTGGACAAGAACCCGCTCGGCAGCCGCGCCTCCCGGCCGCAGTACGCCGAGCTGGACTTCACGGAGTCCACGGACCGCATGCTGTTCACCCGCCGCTTCGGCTGGGTGGACATCGAGGCGGACTGGATGGACCCGGAGGAGCCCGCGCTGAGCTTCTCCCACGCGGAGCTGCGGCGCGAGGCACGCGACTTCCTCCACGACCTCGTCGCGGACCTCACCGACCTGCACGACTCCCTCGCCGACAACCCCACGATCTGGGCCCTCCAGTCCCGCTTCCCCCGCGTCTCCGGCTGACCCCGCCGCCGACCCGGCGGGCGGGGAGACGGCCACCGCCCCGCCACCCGGCGGGGGGGGGAAGACGGCCACCGCCCCGCCACCCCGGCGGCGGACGGAGAGACGGCCACCGCGCGGGGCGGCGCCTCACTCCCCGAAGCCCGCCACCCGTACGCCCATCTCCGCGGCGAAGCCCGCCGCCAGCTCGATCAGCTGCTCGGGGCTGATCACCGCCCCGGCCAGGCTGCCCACCCCGCGCACGATCTCCAGCTCCCCCGCCGCCCGCAGGTCCACGTCCTTCATCCGCGCCCCGCCGAAGTCCGCGCCCCGCAGCACGCAGTCCCGGAACTCCACCCGCTCCAGGGACGCCAGCGCGAAGTCCGGCTCCACTAGGACGCACCCCTCGAAGATCACGTCCCGCAGCCGCGCCTTCCGCAGATTCAGGCAGTCGATCTTCCCGCCCCGCACCACCACCCGCTCCAGCACGGCGCCGTGCAACTGCACCCCGCCGAGCCGCGCGTCGACCACCTCGACGTCCCTCAGCGACGCCTCCGCGAGATCCGTGCCCACGCCCCTCGGCTCCGTCAGGACGCAGTCGACGAACCGCGCCCGCGCCAGCCGGGTCTCCCCGAGCCCGCAGCCCACCAGCGCGCAGTCCATGAAGAACGCGCCGCCCCCGTCCTGCCCCCCGAGGTCGAGTCCGCCGAACTCCACCCCGTCGTAGTCCCCGTCGGGCTCCAGCTCCCCGCCCCCGAAGGACCGCAGCGGCGGCAGCCGCACCTCGGCCCGCCGGGCCTCCCGCACCGCGCCCACGCTCTTCCTGTGACCCATGCGCCCATCGTGCCCGTCCCCACTGACAACGCCGCCGCCAACGCCCACCAGCCATGGGGGTTGACCTCAAGTCCGCTTCAGGTTGAAAGCTGGCCCCGAAGCCGCCGCCCTCCCACCGGGGGCGGCCCCGCCCCCCCCTTGAGGAGCCCACCATGCACGCCATCCGCCTCCACGCCTTCGGCCCCGCCGAGAACCTCGTGTACGAGGAGACGGCGGCCCCCGAACCGGCCGCGGGCCAGGTCCGCGTCAGCGTCGCCGCGGCCGGCGTGCACCTGCTGGACACCGCGATCCGCGAGGGCGTACGCGGCCCGCTGCCCGAGCTGCCCGCCCTGCCCACGATCCCGGGCCGCGAGGTGGCGGGCACCGTCGACAAGGTCGGCGAGGGCGTCGACCGGGCCTGGCTCGGCAGACGCGTCGTCGCCCACATCGGGCTCGCCCCGGGCGGCTACGCCGAGCACACCGTCACGGAAGCCTCCCGCCTGCACGAACTCCCCGACGACCTGGACTTCGCCGAGGCCGTCGCCCTCATCGGCACGGGACGTACGACGATGGGCATCCTGCGGTTCGCGGAGCCCACCCCCGAGACGGTGGCCGTCATCCCCGCCGCGGCCGGCGGCATCGGCACCCTCCTCACCCAGTACGCCAAGCACCGGGGCGCCACCGTCATCGGCCTGGCGGGCGGCCCGCACAAGGTGGCCCGCGTCCGCGCGAACGGCGCGGACCTGGCCGTCGACTACACCGACCCGGCCTGGCCCGACGCGGTGCGCGCCCACCTGACGGACAGCCTCGGCGGCCGCACCGCCACCGTCGTCTTCGACGGCGTGGGCGGCGAGGCGGGCCGGGCCGCGGTCGACCTGCTCGGGCCCGGCGGCCTGCACGTCGTCTTCGGCTGGTCCGGCAAGGGCATCCACGACGACGAGGCACCGGCGCCGGCGCCGAGCGAGCAGGAGCCGGCCGGACGCGGCATCACGCGGGTCGACGTCCTCGGCCCGGCGATGCTGCGGCAGGCCGGCGGCGACAACCCCCTGCGCACACTGGAGGAAGCCGCCCTCGCCGAGGCGGCCACGGGCCACTTCACCCCGGCCGTCCAGCGCTACCCCCTCGCGCAGGCGGCGGCCGCGCACCGCGCGCTGGAGACGCGCGGCACGATGGGCAAGGTCGTACTGGTCCCCTGAGCCTCTGCCCTCCGCGTCCGGAGCGGCTTTCGGAACCCCGCCTTCCACTACGGCCCGAAATTCACCTGCCCGCACGGCGTCCGGGAACTAACGTCCGTTATATGGATATGGAATCCGTCCCGCCCGCGACCACACCCGCGCCCGCCCACCCCCTCCGGTTCCGCGACGTCCCCGAGGCGGGGATCGACAGCGCCCTGTCCCTCGCGTACCTCGCCTTCCACGAGAGCCCGGAGGACGAGAAGCGCAAGCACCACCACGACCTGCTGCTCGACTGCACCCGCGTCGGCGCGTACGACGGCGACCAACTCGTCGGCTTCCTCGCGGCGTTGCCCTTCACCGTGTCGGTGCCCGGCGGCGAAGTGCCCTGCCCCGGGCTGACGTTCGTCTCCGTGGCACCGACGCACCGGCGCCGGGGCGTGCTCTCCGGGTTGATCGCCGAGATGTTCGCCAGGGCGGCGGCGGACGGCGCCCCGATCGCCGCCCTGTGGGCGTCGGAGGACGCGATCTACGGCAGGTTCGGCTTCGGCCCCGCCACCCACGGGAACACCCTGGAGATCGACTCCCGCCGCCCCCTGGCCCTGCGCATCGCCCCGGACGAGCGCCCGTTGCGCCTGGTCGACCCGTCCGACGCCCCGGAGCTGCTCGGCCCGTACTACGACCGCACCCGTGCCGGCCGCGCCGGCCGCCTCGCCCGCACCCCGGCGTGGTGGCGCGAGGAGTGGATGGTGGAGAAGGACGAGGAGGACGACGAACTGTCGCCGCCCCGCGTCGTCACGCTCGGCACCCCGGTCGCCGGGTACGCGGTCTACCGCACCAGGACCCGCGACGACGCCCCGGGCCTCGTCCGCCTGGACGACCTGGAGGCCGACACCCCGGCCGTCGCGGCCGCCCTGTGGCGCTACCTCGCCGCCATCGACCTGACGGGCGCGGTCCGCGCCTGGGGCCGCCCCCTGGACGACCCGCTGCTGCTCTTCGCCGCCGACCGGGACCAGGTGCGCGTCACCGGCCAGTTCCCCGCGCTGTGGATGCGGCTCATCGACGTGCGCGCCGCGCTGACCGCCCGCTCCTGGGCCGCCCCGGTGGACGCGGTCCTCGACGTGCGCGACGACCGCCTCCCCGCCAACGCGGGCCGCCACCGCCTGACGGCGACCCCCGAGGGCTGCGCGTACGAACCGACGGACGCCCCCGCCGACCTCTCCCTCGACGTGCGCGACCTGGCGGCCGCCTACCTGGGCGGCACGAGCGTCGCCGCCCTGGCCCGCGCGGGCCTCGTCCAGGAACACACGCCGGGCACGGCCACGGCCCTGGACGCGGCGCTGCGCACCGCCCTCCTGCCGCACACCGTGGACGAGTTCTAGGGGGTGCCTAGGCGGCGCCGAGGGCGGTGAGCGCGTCGTCGGTCAGCCGGTACACGGTCCACTCGTCCTGGGGCCGCGCGCCGAGCGCCTCGTAGAAGCGGATGGAGGGTTCGTTCCAGTCCAGGACGGACCACTCCAGCCGCTCGTAGCCGTGCTCCACACAGATGCGGGCGAGTTCGGTGAGCAGCGCCCTGCCGTGTCCGGCGCCGCGCGCCTCGGGACGTACGTAGAGGTCCTCCAGGTAGATGCCGTGCACGCCGCGCCACGTCGAGAAGTTGAGGAACCACAGCGCGAAGCCCACCGCCTCGCCGGTCGCGTCGTCCTGCGCGATGTGCGCGAACGCGGCCGGCCGCTCCCCGAAGAGCGCCTCGCGCAGCTGCTCCTCGGTGGCCCTCGCCTCCTCGGGCGCCTTCTCGTACGCGGCGAGGTCGCGCACCAGGGCGTGGATGACGGGGACGTCGGCGGGTGTGGCGGTACGAATCATGGGGGCAGGCTAGCCAGCGCCCCCGCGCCGACGTCAATGCCGTCCGCGGGCCGAGCCCGGGAGCCCTGTTCAGGAGATCCCGGCCGCCTTCAGCTCCTTGGCGAAGGCCGCCTGGTCGTAGAGGGAGTCGCCGGCCGGCTTCTTCCCGTCGACGAGGACGGTGGGCGTGCCCTGGATGCCGTCGGCCGTGAACGTCCTCATCGCCTCACCGACCCACTTCTTGTACGTCCCCTTGGTCACCGCCTTGTCGAAGGCGGCGCCCCGCAGCCCGTCGACCTTGCCGGCGATGTTCAGCAGGAAGGCCGGTGTGTAGGCGTCGTCCGACTCCTCCTCGGGCTGGTTGGCGAAGACGGCCGCGTGGAACCTCGGGAACGCGCCCGCCTCCACCGACGCCCGCAGCGCGTTCGCCGCGTTCACGGAGCCGCTGCCGCCGAGGTTGCCGTCCAGGAACGAGGCGATCACGTACTCGACCTTGACCTTGCCGTCGGCCACCGGCCCGACCAGGGCCTGTGCCCCGCCCTCCTCGAACTTCTTGCAGAAGGGGCAGCGCGAGTCCTCGTAGATCTTGACCGTGTGCCCGGCCTTCGGGTCGCCGACGGTGATGACGCCGCCCCGCACGGAGGCGGGCGTCTCGGCGAGCCGCGCGCTGGACGCCGGCGGGACCTTGGCCTCCGGGGCGTCGGACGCGGGGTCCTCGGAGGCGGGGCGCTTGGCCGCGGGGCCCTCGGACGCGGGCCGCTTCGACTCGGGCGCGGCGGAAGAGGACTTCGCGGCGCCGCCATCGCCGTCGCCGTCGGGGCCGCAGGCGGACGCCGCCACCCCGATCAGCGCCGCGGCCACCACGGCGGTGGCGACACGTGCGGCCTTGCGCCCGGTCTTGCGCCCGGCCTTGTCTACGGCCATGAGTCGAGCCCTCCAAGTATGCGATCAAGCGTGCGATGTGTTGCGCACAAAGTAGCGGAACGGGGGCCGCGTCCCGCCCGCCGGACGGCCCGGCCCCACGGGCCTCGGCCCGGAAGACCACTCCACCCCCTGCCCACCGCCCCCACCTGCGCAGTACCGTCCGCCCATGAGCAGCAGCACGGCCCACACGGGCACCCCCGGCACCGTCAACGGCGGCATATCGTTCTGGTACGCGGACGACGGCCTGCCCCCGGCACGCGAACCCCTCACCGGCGACACCACGGCGGACGTCTGCGTCGTCGGCGGCGGCTACACCGGCCTGTGGACGGCGTACTACCTGAAGAAGGCCGCCCCCTTCCTGCGCATCACCGTGCTGGAGCAGAAGTTCTGCGGCTACGGCGCCTCGGGGCGCAACGGCGGCTGGCTCTACAACGGCATCGCGGGCCGCGACCGGTACGCCAAGCTGCACGGCCGCGAGGCCGCCGTCCGCCTCCAGCAGGCCATGAACGCGACGGTCGACGAGGTGATCCGCGTCGCCGCCGAGGAGTCCGTCGAGGCCGACATCCACCACGGCGGCGTCCTGGAAGTCGCGCACACCCCGGCCCAGTTGGCCCGCCTCAAGGCGTTCCACGAGCGGGAGGTGTCCTACGGAGAGAAGGACCGCACCCTGCACGGCGCCCGCGAGACCGCCGAACGCGTCCGCGTCACGGGCGCCGTCGGCTCCACCTGGACCCCGCACGGCGCGCGCCTGCACCCGGTGAAACTGGTCAAGGGCCTGGCCCGGGCCGTCGAGGCGCTCGGCGTCACGATCCACGAGTCGACGCCGGTCACGGAGATCAAGCCGAAGCACGCGCTCACCCCGTACGGCACGGTGCGCGCCCCCTACGTCCTGCGCTGCACGGAGGGCTTCACGGCCTCCCTCAAGGGCCAACGCCGCACCTGGCTCCCCATGAACTCCTCGATGATCGCGACGGAACCCCTGACGCCCGCCCAGTGGGAGTCCATCGGCTGGGAGGGCCGCGAGACGCTCGGCGACATGGCGCACGCGTACATGTACGCCCAGCGCACCGCCGACGACCGCATCGCACTCGGCGGCCGGGGCATCCCCTACCGCTACGGCTCGAAGACGGACAACGACGGCCGCACCCAGGCCGCCACGGTCGAGGCCCTCCACACCGTCCTGACCCGCTTCTTCCCCCAACTCGCCGGGGTCCGGATCACCCACGCCTGGTCGGGCGTCCTCGGCGTCCCCCGCGACTGGTGCGCCACCGTCACCCTGGACCGCGCGACGGGCCTCGGCTGGGCGGGCGGTTACGTCGGCTCGGGCGTGGCCACCGCCAACCTCGCCGCCCGCACCCTGCGCGACCTGGTCCAACAGGACTCCGGCCAGGCGGGCCCCACCGACCTCACGACCCTCCCCTGGGTCGACCACAAGGTCCGCAAATGGGAACCGGAACCCTTCCGCTGGCTGGGCGTCCACGCCATGTACGCCACCTACAACGCCGCCGACCACCGCGAACGCACCACCCACACCCCCGAGACGTCCCCCCTGGCCCACTGGGCGAACAAGCTGACGGGCCGCCACTAAACGCGAAAACCCCAGGTCAGACCGCTCTGACCCGGGGTTCCACAAGAGCCCCCTGTCGGATTCGAACCGACGACCTACGCATTACAAGTGCGTTGCTCTGGCCATCTGAGCTAAGGAGGCACACGCGGCGCGGCGCGCGTCGCGTTCGTGCAGTGTAACCAACGACTCCCCCGCCCCCGTCGAAAATATCGGCGAAGCCCGGCACGCCTCGGCTACTGACAGACCGCGGACCTCCGGGGTACGGTCACGAGCAGTTCACCCCGGTGGACTACACCACTCCCTCTACTCGGATCGTCCGGCACGTTCCTGCCGGTGAAGGGGGCCCTCACCATGGCCACTGTTACGTTCGACAAGGCGACCCGCGTTTATCCGGGTTCCGAGAAGCCCGCCGTAGACGGCCTCGACATCGAGATCGAGGACGGCGAGTTCCTCGTACTCGTCGGCCCGTCCGGCTGCGGCAAGTCCACCTCGCTCCGCATGCTCGCGGGGCTCGAGGACGTGAACGCGGGCGCGATCCGCATCGGGGACCGCGACGTCACGCATCTGCCGCCGAAGGACCGGGACATCGCCATGGTGTTCCAGAACTACGCGCTGTACCCGCACATGACCGTCGCCGACAACATGGGCTTCGCCCTGAAGATCGCCGGCGTCAACAAGGCCGAGATCCGCCAGAAGGTCGAGGACGCGGCGAAGATCCTGGACCTCACGGAGTACCTCGGCCGCAAGCCGAAGGCGCTCTCCGGCGGTCAGCGCCAGCGGGTCGCCATGGGCCGCGCCATCGTGCGCGAGCCGCAGGTCTTCCTCATGGACGAGCCGCTGTCCAACCTCGACGCCAAGCTCCGCGTGTCGACGCGTACGCAGATCGCGAGCCTCCAGCGCCGCCTGGGCATCACCACCGTGTACGTCACGCACGACCAGGTCGAGGCCATGACCATGGGCGACCGCGTGGCCGTCCTCAAGGACGGGCTCCTCCAGCAGATCGACTCGCCCCGCAACATGTACGACCGTCCGGCGAACCTCTTCGTCGCGGGCTTCATCGGCTCTCCCGCCATGAACCTCGTGGAGGTCCCGATCACCGACGGCGGCGTGAAGTTCGGCAACTCCGTGGTGCCGGTCAGCCGCGAGGCCCTGAGCGCCGCCGCCGACCGCGGTGACCGCACGGTCACCGTCGGCGTCCGCCCGGAGCACTTCGACATCGTCGAGCAGGACGGCACCACCGCGAAGTCCCTCTCCAAGGAGTCCGAGGACGCCCCGGCCGGCCTCGCCGTCTCCGTCAACGTGGTCGAGGAGCTCGGCGCCGACGGCTACGTCTACGGCTCCGCCGAGGTCAACGGCGAGCACAAGGACCTCGTGGTCCGTGTGAACGGCCGCCGCGTCCCGGAGAAGGGCACCCAGCTGCACGTCGTGCCGCGGCCGGGCGAGACCCACGTCTTCTCCACCTCGACGGGCGAGCGCCTCTCCGACTGACGCACGCCACGAACACACCACCAGCACACCCGAGGGGCCCCGCGCCGAGCGAGCGCGGGGCCCCTCGGCGTATCCGCCGGGCCCGCCCACGACGCCGTTGTCGACAAATACCCCGGCACACCGGGCATTTCATCCCCACCGCACCCCGGCCGCGTCAACACCGCGCCAGAGAAACCTCCTTCGTCATCGCTCGACCGAGTGACAAAATGTCGCCAAATCATCACCGAGCGCTACGCTGCCACGCGTGACGCACTCCGCCAACTACACCCAGAAGCCGCGCCGAGCCCACCGGGGCCCCGCCCGCCGCATCGGCCGCACGCTCGCTCTCGTCCTGCCCGTGATGCTGGTGCTTTCCGGGACCCTCGCGGTCACCAGCGTCAACTGGTCGGGGAGCACCTCGGATTCGATGCTCACCGCATCCGCCGACAACCTCTCCGTGCCGGCCAAGTCCCGCGCCCCGCAGGACATCCTGCGCGACCGGCTGCTCCTGGAACTCCAGGAGAAGAACCCCGGCACCACCCTCACCCATCTCCAGCAGGAGGTGGACCGCCATCCGTCGCTGGCCCGCCACTGCGCGGCCATCGCCCGCGCCCTCGGCCGCGCCGCCGTGCGGAAGTACGGCCCGACGCGCGCCCAGTCGTACGCCAGGCCCGTGTGCGACACGTCCTTCGCGGCGGGTGTGGCGGCCCACCAGAACCGCTGAGCCGAGCGGCCCGAACCGCCGCGTGGGGTCTTCGGCGTGGGCACGCCGTAGGGTTTCCGCCATGACCACGCTGAACCCCACGCAGGCCGTAGTCCTGGCCGGCGGCCAGGGCTCCCGCCTGAGGCCGTACACCGACGACCGGCCCAAGCCGATGGTCGAGATCCCCGGCACGGGGACCCCGATCATCGGCCATCAGCTTGCCTGGTTGGCCGCGGAGGGCGTCACGGACGCCGTCGTCTCCTGCGGCCACCTCGCCGAGGTCCTCCAGGAGTGGCTCGACTCCGCCGACCTCCCGCTGAACGTCACCACGGTCGTCGAGAAGGAACCCCTCGGCCGCGGCGGCGGCCTCAAGTACGCCGCCCGCCACCTCCCCCACGCCGACCGCCCCTGGTACGCGACGAACGGCGACATCTGGACCCGCTTCTCGCTGCGCGACATGGCGGCCTTCCACGCCGAGCGGGACGCCACCGCGACCCTCGCCCTGGCCCGCCCCCGCATCCCGTGGGGCGCCGTCGAGACGGACACCTTCGGCCACATCACGGACTTCGTCGAGGCCCCGCCGTCCCCGTACCTCATCAACGCGGGCGTCTACGTCTTCTCCTCGTCCTTCACCGCGCTCCTGCCGGACCTCGGCGACCACGAGCGCACCACGTTCCCCCGGCTGGCCCGCGAGAAGCGCCTGGCGGGCTTCCCGCTGCCGCAGGGCGCCTACTGGCGCGCGATCGACACGGCGAAGGACCTCACCGAGGCCGCCAAGGAACTGGCCGCCCAGGCCCGTTGAGGCCCCCGCCCCGCCGCTCCCCGTCCGTACGCCGAAGGGGCCCCGCACAGCGTGTGTGCGGGGCCCCTTCGGCGTCCGTACGGACGAAACGGACGAAAGCCGGGTCAGTGGCCGAGGACACCGCCCAGGAGCCCGCCCGGCCGCTCGCCGCCGGACCCGCCGGACGCCGAACCACCGGCACCGCCCGTGCCGCCGCCACCGGTGCTGCCCCCGCTGGTCGCCGGACCCGCCGTCGCGGCCGGCGGCTGCTGCTGCTGTTGCCGCTGCTGCTGCTGGGGCGCCGACTGCTGCGGCGGGGCCTGGCCCGCCGTGCTGCTGCCCTGGACCTGGCTCGGCTGCGTGGAGCCCACCGTGCCCGTCTCCCGCGCGGCCCCCGGCGCCGTGGCGCCCTGCGAGGGCTGCGCGGAGCTGCCCTGCGTCGGGGAGTCCGGCGAGGCGGAGGGGGTACGCGGCTTGCGCTCCTGCCGCTTCTTCGCGGGGTCCCCGGGAAGCGGGGAGCCCGGCAGTTCGTTGCGCGGGGACTCGCCGGGCCCGGGCACCACGACCCGGTCCGCGTCCCGCACCGCGCCGCCCAGCAGCGAGCCGAGCAGCAGCGTCAGACCGATCGCGACGCCGCCGATCAGGGCGCCGCGCCGCAGCACCCGCCGCCGCAGGTCCCAGATGTCGGCGCGCGGCCCGAGCGTGCGCCAGGCCTCTCCCGCGAGGCGTCCGTCGACGGAGTAGACGGGGGCGCCCGCGATGATCAGCGGCGACCAGGCGGCGAGGTAGATGATGTCCGGCGCGTCGTAGGCGGGGACGGTCTTCCAGCTGACGGTGACGATGAGCGCGGCGGAGAGCAGCACACCGACACTGGCGGCGACCCGCTGCCAGAGCCCGAGCACCGTCAGGACACCGGCGAGCACCTGGAGGAAGGCGATGGTGAGCCCGGCGCCCACCGGGTGCTGGAGGGCGAAGTCGCGCAGCGGTTCGGCGAGCGCCCAGGGGTGCAGCGAGTGGAGCCACTTGACCATGGAGCCGCGCTCGCCGCCGTCGAAGTAGACGGGGTCGCACAGCTTGCCCATGCCGGCGTAGATCGAGATGAAGCCGAGGAAGACGCGCAGCGGGAGCAGGACCACGCCGAGGTTCATCCGGCGGCCGGGGTAGTAGGCGTGCCGGACCGGGTCGTTGCCCCGGCGGCGCCTGCGCTCCTCGGCGCCGTCCTCGTCGTCCTCGTGCTCGTACGCATCGTCGTCGAAGCGCTCGCGCTCCTGGGCGAGCCGCTCGTCGTAGTCGCTGCTGGGCAGGCGCATCTGCGGCAGCAGCTGGGTCTGCGGGGCCGCGGCACGCGGGCCCACGACGGCGGGCGTCGGGGTCGTCTCGGGGCCCTCGTCCACGCCGACGCGCGGGATGACCTGGGTGGCGCCGCCGTCGTAGGGCCCCGGCTCCTCGGCCGACCGGCGCACGCTGCTGCCGCGTACGGCCTGCAGCAGTCTGATCGCGCCGGTGTCGTCCGGGGCGGACTTCCCGCTCCAGACGACGGGCGCGCGGCGCTTGGCGGCCTCGCCCACGGCGGGCAGGCGCACCGTCGTCTCGGGCAGGCCCAAGTGCCGGGAGATGCGCGGGGATTGAATGCGCCCAGCGGCGGGGAGCTGCACGCGGAAGCTCGCGTGCGCGACGATGACCTGCGCCGGGTCGCTCGGCACCTTCACCATGCTCAGCGCGGGAGCTTCGTCGAAGCCTGACGAGCTTCCCCCTGTGGGAGTGCGGGGTGTTCTGGTGTCCACACTCATCTAACCGAGTGACGTGTGGTTAGGACACTGCCTTGACCACGCGGAAATGTCCGGACCGCGTCAAGAGATCCCCGTCAAGAGATCACACGGCCCGGACATCTGTACGCCCCGCAACACCTACGCGCGGCGCCGCGCGGCCTCGTACAGCACCACGCCCGCGGCGACACCGGCGTTCAGCGACTCGGCACCGCCCGGCATCGGGATGCGCACCCGGAAGTCGCAGGTCTCGCCGACGAGGCGGGACAGGCCCTTGCCCTCGCTGCCGACCACGACGACGACCGGGCCGCTGAGCGCCGCCAGGTCACCGACCTCGTGCTCGCCGTCCGCGGCGAGACCGACGACGGCGATGCCCGCCTTCTTGTACGCCTCCAGGGCGCGCGTCAGGTTCGTGCAGCGGGCGACCGGCGTGCGCGCGGCCGTACCGGCCGACGTCTTCCAGGCGCCGGCCGTCATGCCGGCGGCCCGCCGCTCGGGCACGACGACGCCGTGGCCGCCGAACGCGGTCACGGAGCGCACGATCGCGCCGAGGTTGCGCGGGTCCGTCACACCGTCGAGGGCGACGATCAGCGGGTCCTCACCGGCGTCGTGGGCGGCGGCGACGAGGTCCTCGGGGTGCGCGTACTCGTACGGCGGGACCTGGAGGACGAGGCCCTGGTGGTTGAGGCCGTTCGTCATGCGGTCCAGCTCGGGCCGCGGGGCCTCCATGAGGTGGATGCCGCCGCGCTCGGCCGCGAGCTGGAGCGCCTCGCGCACCCGCTCGTCGTTGTCGATGAACTGCTGGACGTAGAGCATCGTGGCGGGGACGCCGTCGCGCAGCGCCTCGAAGACCGGGTTGCGGCCGACGACCATCTCGGAGGACGACCTGCCGCCGCGCCCCTTGGGCGCGGGGCGGCGGCCCGTGGCCTTCTTGGCCTTGGCGGTGGCGATGCGGTTCTTCACATGCCCCTTGCGCGCCTCGGCGGGCGGCGTCGGACCCTTGCCCTCAAGGCCGCGGCGCCGATTGCCGCCGCTGCCGACCTGCGCGCCCTTCTTGCCGGACATGCGGCGGTTGTTAGCGGCCATGACCTACCTGTCTGTCGTGTTGCGGTGGCGCGTACGTCCGTACGCGCGAAAGGTGTACGTCTATGCAGTGTGCCGCCCACTTGGCCGGGCGGCACCATCAGCGGGGTGCTAGCGCGGGCCGAGCGTCCAGCGGGGGCCGCTCGGGCCGTCCTCGATGACGAGGCCCGACTGGTTGAGCTGGTCGCGGATGGCGTCGGCGGTGCCCCAGTCCTTGCGGCCCCGGGCGGCCTCGCGCTGGTCGAGGACCATGCGCACGAGGGTGTCCACGACGCCGTGGAGGTCTTCGCCGCGGTCGCTCTCGGCGCCGGCCCAGTGCGGGTCGAGCGGGTCGAGGCCGAGGACGCCGAGCATGGCCCGCACCTCGGCCAGCCGGGCGACGGCGGCTTCCTTGTCGTCGGCGGCCAGGGCGCTGTTGCCCTGGCGGACCGTGGTGTGCACGATGGCCAGCGCCTGCGGGACGCCCATGTCGTCGTCCATGGCGTCGGCGAACGCGGGCGGCACCTGGGCGGCGGGCTCGACGGCCCCGCCGGCCTTCTCCACCACGCGCTGCACGAAGCCCTCGATGCGGGCGAACGCGGACTCGGCCTCGCGCAGGGCCTCCGGGCTGTACTCGATCATCGAGCGGTAGTGCGGGGTGCCCAGGTAGTAGCGCAGGACGATCGGGCGCCACTGCTTGACCATCTCACTGACGAGGACCGAGTTGCCGAGAGACTTCGACATCTTCTCGCCGCTCATGGTGACCCAGCCGTTGTGCACCCAGTAGCGCGCGAACGCGTCGCCGAAGGCCTTGGCCTGGGCGATCTCGTTGTCGTGGTGGGGGAAGATCAGGTCGATCCCGCCGCCGTGGATGTCGAACTCCCGGCCCAGGTACTTGTGGGCCATCGCCGAGCACTCCAGGTGCCAGCCGGGACGGCCGCGCCCCCAGGGCGTCTCCCAGCTGGGCTCGCCCTCCTTGGCGGACTTCCACATGGCGAAGTCACGGGAGTCGCGCTTGCCGGTCTCGCCCTCGCCCGAGGGCTGGAGCAGGTTGTCCAGCTCCTGGTTGGAGAGCTCCAGGTAGCCGGGGAAGGACTTCACGTCGAAGTAGACGTTGCCGTCGGCCTCGTAGGCGTGGCCGCGCTCGATCAGGCCGCGCATCATCTCGACCATCTCGGTGATGTGGCCGGTGGCGCGCGGTTCGTAGGTGGGCGGCAGGCAGCCCAGCGCGTCGTAGCCGCTGTTGAAGGCCCGCTCGTTCTCGTACCCGATCGACCACCAGGGGCGGTCCTGCTCGGCCGACTTCTTGATGATCTTGTCGTCGATGTCGGTCACGTTCCGCACGAACGTCACGTCGTAGCCGCGGTAGGCGAACCAGCGGCGCATGATGTCGAAGTTCAGGCCCGACCTGATGTGCCCGATGTGCGGGGCCGCCTGGACCGTGGCACCACAGAGGTAGATCGAGACACAGCCTTCGTGCAGGGGGCTGAAGTCACGGATCTGCCGGGCGCTGGTGTCGTACAGGCGAATCGTCACCACTCCAGAGTAGTGGGCGCGGGGCAGTGCCCCACGCCCCCTCCGGCCCCGGTGCCACGGAACCGTGACGTGCGGCGGTCTCAGACCCGCCCGACGACCTTGCGCGGCGACACGCGCACCACGACCCGGGGGGCGTCGTCCTTGGAGGCGGGGTTGAACTCGGCGTACTTCTTGCCCGTGTACTTCAGCGACAGCTCGTCGATCAGCTCCTGGCCGCCGTCCGTCGTCAGCTGCGCGGTGCCGCGGATCTCCGCGTACGTGTAAGGCGCGTCGAACGGCTGGAGCAGCACCGTCACCCGCGGGTCCCGGCGCAGGTTCTTCTCCTTGCGGCGGCCGAGCGTGGTGGAGAACAGGACGTCCTCGCCGTCCCGCTTCACCCAGACCGGCGACAGCTGCGGGCTGCCGTCGGGCTGGATGGTGGCGACGACGATGAAGGACGGGGCGTCGAGGAGGGCTTTGAGCTGGTCGGACAGGGCGGCGGACATGGCTTCGCTCCTTCGTGGTCAGCTGGCTGTTCGAACCGTGCCGGTACGAGCCCTACGCCTACCCGTTATCGCCCTCAAGGCGTCGTGCGTACGACCAACGCGGTGGCGATCGCGGCAAGCCCCTCGCCGCGACCGGGGAAGCCGAGGCCGTCGGTGGTGGCCCCGGAGACCGAGACGGGCGCGCCCGCCGCGTCGGAGAGCACCTTCTGCGCCTCGTCGCGGCGCTTGCCGATCTTGGGGCGGGGGCCGATGACCTGGACGGCCACATTGCCGACGGTGAAACCGGCGTCCCGCACGATGCGGGCGGCCTCGGCGAGGAGGGTGAGACCGGAGGCGCCGGACCACTCGGGGCGGCCGGTGCCGAAGTGCGCGCCGAGGTCGCCGAGGCCGGCCGCGGAGAACAGCGCGTTGCACGCGGCGTGGGCGACGACATCGGCGTCGGAGTGCCCGGCGAGCCCCGGGCCCTCGTCCTCCCACTTCAGGCCGGCGCACCACAGTTCGCGGCCCTCTTCGAAGGCGTGGATGTCGGTGCCGATGCCGACGAGGGGCAGCACGGGGGCCGGGGCGGGCGTCTCAGAAGCCATCGTTGGCCCTCCGGCGGGCGAGGACGGCCTCGGCGAGGAGGAGGTCGAGGGGGCGCGTCACCTTGAAGGCCTCCTCGTGCCCGGGCACCACGACGACGGGCAGGCCCAGCTGCTCGACCATGCCGGCGTCGTCGGTGACGGGGCCGGTGACGCTCTCGTGGGCGCGTACGAGCGTGGCGCGGTCGAAGCCCTGCGGGGTCTGCACGGCGCGCAGCCGGGCGCGCTCGGGCGTGGCGACGACGGACTCGGCCCCGCCGGGCGCCGTCGCGGGCTCGACCTGCTTGACGGTGTCGGCCAGCGGCAGCGCGGGCACCACGGCGGGCGCCCCCTCGCGGACGGCCTCGATGACGCCGTCGACGGTGTCGACCGGCACGAGCGGGCGGGCCGCGTCGTGCACGAGCACGATGTCGATGCCGGGCGGCAGCGCGTCCAGGCCGGCCCGCACGGACTCCTGGCGGCTCTCGCCGCCGGGGACGACGAGGAAGTCGGTCCGCTCGGGCAGCGCGTGGTCGTCGAGGAGGGTCTTGACCTCGGGGGCGCCGTCCGGCGGGGCCACGACGACGACCAGGGAGACGGCGCGGGAGGCCGCCATGGCGCGGACCGCGTGGATGAGCATCGGGGTGCCGTTCAGCGCGCGGAGCGCTTTGGGGGCGCCAGGGCCGAGGCGCACGCCCCGGCCGGCCGCGGGGATGACCACCGCGGTGCGGGATTCGCTAGACATCGGTTCCGTTCAGGTTTGTGTGCTCGGCCGACGTGGGTATGGCCTCACCGTGCGGGGGCGGACAACGTGACCGGACCCTTCCGTGACATCTGGTCGAGCCGGCTGTCCGAGCCCTGTGCGGATGTCCGGATGCGTTCCGGGTACGAACATGCCGCAGCGCCCGGCGACTCCTGTAAGGGTCAGCGGGCACCGCGGCATTATTGCGCCGAGATCATTGCACCAGGTACGAGTCCGGAGACACGTACCGGGGACAAGTCCGGCGTCAGGACGCGAGGACCTCGTCGAGCAGTGCCTCAGCCTTGTCCTCGTTCGTGTTCTCCGCGAGGGCGAGCTCGCTCACCAGGATCTGCCGTGCCTTGGCGAGCATGCGCTTCTCACCGGCGGACAGTCCGCGCTCCCGCTCACGACGCCACAGGTCGCGCACGACTTCCGCGACCTTGATGACATCGCCGGACGCGAGCTTCTCGAGATTCGCCTTGTAACGACGCGACCAGTTCGTGGGCTCTTCGGCGTACGGCGCGCGCAGCACCTCGAAGACCCGGTCCAGCCCGTCCTGACCGACCACATCACGCACGCCGACGAACTCCGCATTGTCCGCTGGCACACGCACCGTCAAGTCGCCCTGGGCGACCTTGAGCACCAAGTAGGTCTTGTCCACGCCTTTGATCTGGCGAGTTTCGATAGCCTCGATCAGCGCGGCCCCGTGATGGGGATAGACCACGGTGTCGCCAACCTTGAACGTCATGTGACAGGTACCCCTTCCGTGGCTATCCATCCTAACACGAGAACAGCCTCTTCTGAATGGCGTTTTCGCAGGTCAGGGCATATCTCGGGGCTTGACAACAGCAACAGGAACGTGCTGCGCGGGGCCACCGGAACGGGGTATTCGCAGGTCGGAGCGGCTCTTCGGGGAGAGAGAAACATGGGCGTTACGTCCCTCTCGCGGGCGCCCCGAGCGGCCGAACGTCCCGGTTTGCGCGGTTCCAAGCGGTGAACTTTCGCTACTCCGTTCGGTGAGCGGAGAGCTGCGCCACACCCGGCCCACCGGGATTCCGGAATTGATCACGGCGGCCGGTGATCAATTCCCGGCACCCCCCACATTCCTTACCGGAAAATCCGCGTGTCCGCCCGGCCGGACACGTGACGGCACTTATGTGAATGCCGGGCGACGGCCTCGCGGAACGGCCCGAGGGGACCGGTGGGAAGCGGGTCCGGGGAAGGGCGGGAAGAGGCTCGCGGGGTTGAGGGGCGGGTCGGGTGCGGCGGCGCGGGAACGGCTCGGTAACCTAAGCGCGCTGACACACCCTTAGGACGGCTTCAGGGTCGTCCGACCCTCCCGTACCGTCCACGTTCAAGGAGTTGCCGCCGCCGTGAGCCGCAGCCTTCGACGCGGCGCCCTCGCCGCCACCGCCCTCGCGTTCTCGCTCGCCTCGCTCGCCGCGTGCGGCGCGGGCAACAACGCTCAGACGTTGGAGGTCAAGCCGGACAACGCCGCGACCTCCGTCGGTGACATCAAGATCCAGAACGCCATGGTCATCACGCAGCCGGACCCGAAGGCCAAGGGCCCGGCCGTCGTCTCCGCGACGATCTTCAACGGAGGCACGACCGACCAGACCTTGAACTCCATCTCGGTCAAGGGCGCCGCCGACAAGGTCAAGCTCACGCGCGGCAAGGAGGACAAGGCCTCCAAGCCGAACGGCCCGCTGACCGTCCCGGCCGGCGGCTCGCTCGTCATCGGCGGCAAGGACAACGCCTCCGCCGTCCTGCCCGGCGGCCGCGACGCCGTCAAGGACGGCAACGCCCAGCAGGTCACCTTCGCCTTCAGCGACACCGGCGACGTGAGGATCAGGGCGTTCGTCGTGCCCGCCGAGAGCTACTTCGCCAAGTGGGGCCCGACCGAGGTGCCGCAGGCGCCGGGCGCCGAGCGCGGTAAGCCCGCCAAGTCCGGCAAGCCCGCGCAGTCCGCCTCGGGCGCTCCCGCCGACCCGTCGGGCAAGCCGGCCGGCGTCGCGAGCGGCGAGCCCGCGGACCACGCCTCCGGTGCGGCCGAGGAGCCGTCGGACGACGCCTCGCACGGCGCCGACGCCGGTACCGACACCGAGCACTGAGCGACGTACGTACCTGTGCCGAAGGGCGGGACCCCACCGGGGTCCCGCCCTTCGGCATGTGCGGCGGCGCGGGTGCGGCCGCGCGCGGTTTACGGCTCGAACTTGTAGCCGAGGCCGCGCACCGTCACCAGGTAGCGCGGGGCCCCCGGGTCCGGCTCGATCTTGGCGCGCAGCCGCTTGACGTGGACGTCCAGCGTCTTGGTGTCGCCGACGTAGTCCGCGCCCCAGACGCGGTCGATGAGCTGCATGCGGGTCAGCACGCGGCCCGCGTTGCGCAGGAGCATCTCCAGGAGGTCGAACTCCTTCAGCGGCAGGTCGATCTTGGAGCCGGAGACGGTGACGACGTGGCGGTCCACGTCCATGCGGACGGGGCCCGCCTCCAGGGCCTGCGGGGCGACCTCCTCCGGTTCGCCCCTGCGGCGCAGGACCGCGCGGATGCGGGCGACCAGTTCTCGCGAGGAGAAGGGCTTGGTGACGTAGTCGTCGGCCCCTATCTCCAGGCCGACCACCTTGTCGATCTCGCTGTCCTTGGCGGTGACCATGATCACCGGGACGTTGGAGCGGCTGCGCAGCTGGCGGCAGACCTCGGTGCCGGGCAGGCCGGGCAGCATCAGGTCGAGCAGGACGAGGTCGGCGCCGTTGCGCTCGAATTCGTCGAGTCCGTCCGGGCCGGTGGCCGCGATGGCGACCTCGAAGCCCTCTTTGCGGAGCATGTAGGACAGAGCGTCGCTGAAGGATTCCTCGTCCTCGACGACGAGCACTCGGGTCACGGAAGGACCTCCGGGGCAGGGATGGTTTCGTACGTGGTGGTCGCGGCGTTCTCGTCGGATACGGCGTGCCCGGTCTCGGGCCCGCCGCCGTGACCCGGTCCGCGGTCACGCTGGGCGGCCGCCTCCGGCAGCCGCAGGGTGAAGGTGGAGCCCTGGCCCTCCGAGCTCCACACGGTGACCTCCCCGCCGTGCGAGGCGGCCACGTGCTTGACGATGGCGAGGCCGAGGCCGGTGCCGCCGGTGGCCCGGGAGCGGGCCGGGTCGACGCGGTAGAAGCGCTCGAAGATGCGCTCCTTGTCCTTGTCGGAGATGCCGATCCCCTGGTCGGTGACCGCCACCTCGATGAGGTCCCCGCCCGGCGCGGTGACCCGCCGGGCGGCTATCCCGACGCGGGTGCGGGCGGGGCTGTAGTTCACGGCGTTCTCCACGAGATTGCCGAGCGCCGCGGCCAGCTGGCCGCGGTTGCCCCAGATCTGCAGGTCGGCGGTCCCCCCGGCGGCCAGGGTGATCTGCTTGTGGGAGGCCTGGTGCCGGCTGCGGTCGATGGCCTCCGCGACCAGTTCGTCCACCCGCACCGGCTCGGCGTCCTCCAGCGGGTCGTCGTTCTGCACCCGGGAGAGGTCGATCAGCTCCTGCACGAGGTTGGTGAGCCGGGTCGCCTCGATCTGCATGCGCCCCGCGAAGCGCTCGACCGCCTCGGGGTCCTCGGAGGCGTCCATGACGGCCTCGGAGAGCAGGCTGAGGGCGCCCACGGGGGTCTTCAGCTCGTGGCTCACGTTCGCCACGAAGTCGCGGCGCACCGCCTCGATGCGGCGCGCCTCCGTGAGGTCCTCGACGAGCAGCAGCACGAGCCGGGAGCCGAGCGGCGCCACGCGGGCGGAGACCGCGAGGGCCTCGCCGCGGCCGGTGCCGCGCCGGGGCAGGTCCAGTTCGACCTGGCGTATCTCCCCGTCGCGGCGGGTGTCGCGGGCCATCTGGAGCATCGGCTCGACGGCAAGCTTGCCGCCGCGCACGAGCCCGAGGGCGTACGCCGCCGAGCTGGCCTTGACCACGCTGTCGGCCTCGTCGAGGACGACGGCGCTGGAGCGCAGCACGGACAGGACCGTGTCCACGCCGGGCGGCAGTACGGGGTCGGTGTGCAGGGAGGTCCGGGTGGGGCGTTTCTGGTCGCGCTCGCTCCAGCGGAACGCCAGCATGGCGATGACGCCGGTGCACACTCCGGCGATCGCTGCAGCTGCGGCGACCGCCGCGTTCACGTCCATGTCCCCAGGTTATGCGCCGGATGAGTGTCGACCACAGCCATTCGGGTGCGGCCTCGAACACTCGTCGCCCAGAGTTCACCGTGGAGACGGCGTCGGTTCATTTCCGCCGAAGGGTCCGGTACGCGGCCGATCACGGGCGGGGTCCCATGTCGCCCACAGTTCACCTTGATGATGGGGGCGGTTCACGCGAGGTGCCGGAAACGGACGCGTCGGGGCCGCACCGTGGGAGCGTAGGGGCCAGCCCCCTGAGACGTACGAGAGAGGGACAGCCACATGCGCGACGCGTACCACGAGGAACTTGACTCGATCGGCGAGAGCCTGGTCGAGATGGCCCGTCTGGTCGGGTCCGCGATCGGGCGCGCCACGACGGCCATGCTCGACGCCGATCTGAAGCTGGCCGAGAGTGTGATCGCCGCCGACCAGAAGGTCGACGACCTCCAGCACGAGCTGGAGGCGCGCGCGATAGCCCTGCTCGCGCGCCAGCAGCCGGTCGCCACCGACCTGCGCATCGTGGTGACGTCGCTGCGGATGAGCGCCGACCTGGAGCGCTCGGGCGACCTCGCCCAGCACGTCGCGAAGCTGGCCAGGCTGCGCTTCCCCGACTCGGCGGTGCCGCACGACCTGCACGCCACGATCCTGGAGATGGGCCAGCTCGCGCAGCGCCTGATGGCGAAGGCGGCGGAGGTCATCATCACCAAGGACGTCGATCTGGCGCTCCAGCTGGAGCAGGACGACGACGAGATGGACCAGCTGCACCGCACGCTCTTCCAGCACCTGATGGACGACCGCTGGAAGCACGGCATCGAGACGGCCGTCGACGTGACGCTGCTCGGCCGCTACTACGAGCGCTTCGCGGACCACGCGGTGTCGGTCGCGAAGCGGGTGGTCTACCTGGTCACGGGCGAGCACGCGGACGAGATCCAGGCGACGGGCCCGGCGGCGGTGGAGGGGGCCTGAGGCCCTGTCGGGCACCGCGCGTGCACGTGCCCCGCACGAGACAGGTCGTCGTGCGGGGCACGTGTGTTCTCGCGGCGGGACGTGCGGTCCCGCCCGGGGGGGTCAGCCGCAGCCGCCGCCGCACTGGCATGAGCCGCCGGACTGGCAGCCGCACGAGCAGCCGGAGCCGCAGCTGCAGTTCATCTCGATGACCACGGGCTTGGGGGACTCGGCCATGGGTCTCCTCCTCGAAGGCGTACGGGGCGTGTCGCCTGCTGCCATTGCACCGCCATTGCACCCCCGCCGGGCAGGGCGCATCAACGGCGCACGCGCGCGTACCTCCTTTCCGGCCGCCGGGGAGGACCACCTCCCGAAACTCCCTCCCCACCTGTCACAGACATGTCATAGCCTGCGCTGTGAACGGGGGGTTCCGGCCCAGGGCGGACGGCTCGGGCCATTCATGTGGGGGGTCACATCACCGTGCGTACGCGCACCCTCTCGACCGCGACGGCGCTCGCGGTCCTCTTCAGCTCCGCGGCGCTGGTCGCCGCGACGGCCGGCCCGGCGGCAGCGGACTCCGCCAAGCTCCTCGACGTGCGCTCGGTCGGCGATGTCCTCGTCGACGCCGAGCACCAGCGCGTCTACGTGTCCGACCCCAAGGGCGGCAAGCTCGTCGTCACCGACTACGCGGGCACCGTCAAGGCGACCCTGGACGGGCTGCCGGACGTCGACGGCCTCGCCCTCTCACCCGACTCCCGGCAGGTCCACGCGGCCGTCGCGGGCCTGAACCGGATCGTCTCCGTGGAGACGACCTCGTACGCGCAGAGCGCCAGTTACGCCCTGGACGGCGCCGAGAAGCCGCGCACGCTGGCGCAGGCCGGCGGCAAGCTGTGGTTCGGCTACGGGCCTTCGGGCGCGGGCGGGATCGGCTCGCTCGACCTCTCGGGGGACGAGCCGGTCGTCGCGCTCGGCCAGGACGGGGAGGCCGGTTTCCACGCCGCCCCCGAGCTGGGCTCCGACCCCGACTCGGGTCTTCTCGTCGCGGGCGAGAAGGAGACGAGCAACGACGCCCTCACGGTGTACGACGTCTCGGGTCCCGAGCCGGAGCTGCGGGTCACCAAGTCGGTGGAGGGCGGCTTCTTCGACGACATCGCGGTCTCGCCGGACGGCACGCAGGTCGTCACGGCGAGCGGCTCCCCGTACTACCACCCGGTGTACTCCACCAAGGACCTGTCCCCGCTGGGCCGTTACGACTCCGGGGACTACGGCGCGGCCGTCGACATCGCCCCCGACGGCACCGTGGCGGCGGGCACCTTCTCCTGGTACGGGCCCGACGTGCACGTCTACCGGCAGGGCAAGTGGTCCAAGGTGCGGGAGTACGAGTTCCCGAACACCGGTCAGAGCAGCGGCGGCGACACCCTCGCCGAGGGCGGCCTGGCCTGGGCGCCGGACGGCAGCCGGCTCTTCGCGGTCACCTCCAACAGCGAGGGTGCCTTCTCGCTGCGGGTCCTCACCGATCCCGCCAAGTCCCGGCCCACGCTCAAGGTAGCGGCGCCGCAGAAGGCGCCGCGGGCCGAGCGGCTCACCGTCAAGGGCTCGCTCACTGGGACGGACCTGCCCGCCGGCACCTCCCTCGCCGTCACCCGCGAGGACCTGGAGTCCCCCGGCGGCAAGGCGCTCGCCGAGGTCAGGACCAAGGCGGACGGCTCCTTCTCCTTCACCGACACCCCGCCGGCCGGCGGCAAGGTGACGTACGAGGTCGCGTACGCGGGTGACGCCACGCACGCGGCGGTCACCGCGTCGGACTCCGTGGAGGTCTCGCGCTCCAGGACGACCCTCACGCTCGACAAGAACGGCAAGGTGTACGGCTACGGAGCGGACGTGTCCTTCACGGCGCACCTCGGCACGACGTACAAGAACCGCACCGTCGAGATCTGGGCCGACCCCTATGGCGCCGACAAGCCGAACAAGCTGGTGAAGAAGGGCGCCGTGAACTCCCGCGGCGACCTGAGGGCCACGGTCGACATGAAGCGCGACACGAAGGTGACGGCCGTCTTCGCCGGGGACTCTCGCTCGGCCGCCGCGAAGGGCACCTCGACGGCGTACGCCCGGGTGAAGGTCGCCACCGCCGTCTCCGGGCACTACAGGACGGGCGAGATCGGCTCCACGAAGTACCACTACTTCCACAAGAACACCGACCCGGTGCTCGCCACCTCGATGACGTACTACAAGGGCCGCAAGCAGCGCTTCGAGGTCCAGGTGTACGGCTCGGACCACAAGTGGCACGCCACCGGCTCGGAGTACTTCGCGCTCGGCCCCGACGGCAGGTCCACGGTCCGTCTGGAGGCCCCCGGCCGCTCCGGCATCCGGGCGCGCATCCGGTCGGCGTACGTGAACGGTTCCTCGGGGGACAACGTCAACTCGACGACGTACGGGGCGTGGAAGTACCTGAACTTCACGCGCTGACGCCCCGGCCCCGCGCCGGCTCCCCTGGCCTGCCCCCGTCCGCGGGGGCGGGGGCAGGCCGGGGGAGGCATCAGTGGAGGCAGAGGCAGAAGGGGTGGCCGGCCGGGTCGGCGTAGACGCGCCAGTTGGTGCCCGGGTGGAGCTGGTCCGTGCGCTCCAGCACGGTCGCGCCGAGGGCGAGCGCCCGCCGCTCCTCGCCTTCGAGGTCGTCCACGTCGAAGTCCAGGTGGAGCTGCTGGGGGCGGTCCTGGCCCGGCCATTCGGGCGGCCGGTAGCCGTCCACCCGCTGGCAGGCCAGCGGAATTCCCTCGAACCCCCGCACCTCGACCCAGTCGGGATCGTCGGAGTCCATGACCACCCGGCCGCCGAGCAACTCCGCGTAGAACGTGGCGAGCCGTACCGGATCGGCGCAGTCCAGCGCGACCGCCTGCAACTTTCGGATCACTTCTGACACCTCTCGCTCTCAGGACATGAAGGTCTGGGGGCTGCGCGAAGCCCCCTGCCCGCGGAGAATTCCACGGTCAGGGGGCCGTACGCGTCCGGGTCCGTCCCGGCGTCCGTCCGGGGTTACTTCTTCTTGCCCTGGTTCTTGACCGCCTCGATCGCCGCCTTCGCGGCCTCCGGGTCGAGGTAGGTGCCGCCCGGGTTCAGGGGCTTGAAGGCGGCGTCCAGTTCGTAGGAGAGCGGGATGCCGGTGGGGATGTTCAGGCCCGCGATGTCGGCGTCCGAGATGCCGTCCAGGTGCTTGACCAGGGCGCGCAGGCTGTTGCCGTGGGCCGCGACCAGGACCGTCCTGCCGGTCAGGAGGTCGGGGACGATGCCGTCGAACCAGTACGGGAGCATGCGGACGACGACGTCCTTCAGGCACTCCGTCCGGGGGCGCAGCTCGGGGGGCAGCGTCGCGTAGCGCGGGTCCTCGAACTGGGAGTACTCGGCGTCGCGGGCCAGCTCCGGCGGCGGGGTGTCGTACGAGCGGCGCCACAGCATGAACTGCTCCTCGCCGAACTCGGCGAGCGTCTGGGCCTTGTCCTTGCCCTGGAGGGCGCCGTAGTGGCGCTCGTTCAGACGCCAGCTGCGGTGGACGGGGATCCAGTGGCGGTCGGCCGCTTCGAGGGCGAGCTGCGCCGTGCGGATGGCGCGCTTCTGGAGCGACGTGTGGACCACGTCGGGCAGCAGGCCGGCGTCCTTGAGCAGCTCACCGCCGCGGACCGCCTCCTTCTCGCCCTTCTCGTTGAGGTTGACGTCCACCCAGCCGGTGAACAGGTTCTTCGCGTTCCATTCGCTCTCGCCGTGGCGGAGGAGGATCAGCTTGTACGGTGCGTCGGCCATGCCTCTGAGCGTAATCGAACCCCGGCGGGCCTCGCGCGCGCGGGCGCGAGGGGGCCGACGGGGCCGGCGGCGAGGTGGCGGCGGAGGTGACGATTGACGGTTCATGTCAATTGAGTGGCGGGGCGAGGTGGCGGGCTCGTAACGTGTGCTGGCCGCTTGAGACACTTACACACCGGGGGACCGCATGAGGCCGGCGACGACCTTCACCGCCATGAGACGCGCCGTCACCGAGAGCGTGTCGGGGCTCCCGGGCGCCTTCTGGTGGCTGTGGACCAGCACGCTGATCAACCGGCTCGGCGCCTTCGTCGCGACGTTCATGGCGCTGTACCTGACCTTGGACCGGGGCTACTCCGCCTCGTACGCCGGTCTCGTCGCCGCGCTGCACGGGCTCGGCGGTGTCGTGTCCTCGCTGGGCGCGGGAGTGATGACCGACCGGCTCGGGCGGCGGCCCACGCTGCTGATCGCGCAGGCCTCGACGGCGCTGTCCGTGGCGGTGCTCGGCTTCATGGAGCACCCGGTGGCGATCGCGGGCGTCGCCTTCCTCGTGGGCATGGCGTCGAACGCGTCGCGGCCCGCCGTGCAGGCGATGATGGCGGACATCGTGCGCCCCGAGGACCGCGTGCGGGCCTTCTCCTTGAACTACTGGGCCATCAACCTCGGCTTCGCGGTCTCCTCCGCCGGGGCCGGGTTCATCGCCTCGTACAGCTACCGGGCCGGCTTCCTGATCGAGGCGGCGATGACGATGGTCTGCGCGGTCGTCGTCTTCATGAAGCTGCCGGAGTCGCGGCCCGTGCGCACGGCCCTGGAGAAGGCGGCCGAGCCGGTGGTCGGGCTCGGGACCGTGCTGCGGGACGGGCGGTTCATGGGCGTGGTGGGGCTCTCGTTCCTCGTCGCGCTGATCTTCCAGCAGGGGTCCGTCGGGCTGCCGGTCGCGATGGGCGCGGCCGGGTTCACGCCCGCCGACTACGGGCTCGCCATCGCCGTGAACGGTGTGCTGATCGTCGCCCTCCAGATCCCCGTCACCCGTTTCATCGAACACCGGGACCCGCGGCGGCTGTTGGTGATCTCCTCCGTCGTCGCCGGATACGGCTTCGGGCTCACCGCCTTCGCCGGGTCCGTCGGGGTCTTCGCGCTGACGGTGTGCGTGTGGACGCTCGCCGAGATCGTCAACGCGCCGACGCAGACGGGCCTCGTCGTCGCCCTCTCCCCCACCCATGGGCGGGGGCGCTACCAGGGCATGTACACGATGTCGTGGGCGGTGGCCGGGCTCGTCGCCCCGCTGATGTCCGGCTTCATGATCGACCGGTTCGGCGCGCAGTGGCTGTGGGCGGCGTGCGCGGTGTTGGGGACGGGGGCGGCGGTCGGGTACTGGGGGCTGATGCGGGGGCTTTCCGGGGCGGACGCGGTGGTGGCCGAGCCTGCGGTCGCCGGGGCCGTGGTTCCGGGGGTCGCCGTCTCGGAGACCGTGGCTCCGGGGGGAGCCGGCGTCAGCCCTTCGGCCGGGTCAGGTGGCTGAACGCCTCAAGGTTCCGCGTGGACTCGCCCCGCGAGACGCGCCACTCGTACTCCTTGCGGATCGCCGAGGCGAACCCCAGCTCCAGAAGCGTGTTGAAGGAGTCGTCCGACGCCGAGAGGACCGCCCCGAGCAGGCGGTCCAGCTCGGCGGGCGTGACCGCGGAGAGCGGGAGCTTGCCGGCGAGGTAGATGTCGCCGAGGGAGTCGATCGCGTAACTCACTCCGTAGAGGCGGAGGTTGCGCTCCAGCAGCCAGCGGTGCACGGCCTCGTGGTTCTCGTCGGGGTGCCGGATCACGAAGGCGTTCAGGGAGAGGGAGTGGTTGCCCACGATCATCGACAGGGTCGTCGAGAGTTTGCGGGTACCGGGGAGCTTCACCACGTAGGAGCCCGGCTCGGGGCTCTCCCACTCCAGTTCGGCGTCGTCCAGTGTCCGCTCGATGATCGTCGCGGTGTCCGCGGTGGTCGCAGTGTCCACGGTGGTCGCGGTGTCCGTGCTCGTCGCGGTGTCCGCCTGCTCGGGCTCAGCCATGGTGCGAGCGTACGTGACGCCGGAAGTCGTGCATGGCGGCCGTGTACACGTCGGCCGTGGCGGATGCCGCCGTGTCCCAGCCGAAGGACTGCGCGTGCCGCGCGGCCGCCGCCCCCATCCGGTCCACCAGGTGGGGATGGTCGGCGAAATCGCGCAGCACGCGCGCGTAGTGGGCCGGTTCGTGGCCGGAGACCAGGAATCCCGTCACCTCGTCGCGTACGGCGACGGGCAGGCCGCCCACCGCGGCCGCGAGGACCGGTGTGCCCGCCGCCTGCGCCTCGATGGCGACGAGCCCGAAGGACTCGCTGTAGGAGGGCATGACGAGGACGGACGCGGCGCGGAACCAGTCCGCGAGCTGGTCCTGGCCCACCGGCGGCTGGAAGCGCACCACGTCCGCGATGCCCAGCCGCGCGGCGAGCTTCTGGAGGCCTTCCGGCTTGGCGAGGCCACTGCCGCTGGGGCCGCCGACGATGGGGACGACGATGTTCGAGCGCAGCTCGGGACGCTCGTCCAGGAGTACGGCGACGGCGCGGAGCAGTACGTCGGGAGCCTTCAGCGGCTGGATGCGGCCCGCGAAGACGGGGACGAGGGCGTCCTGCGGGAGCCCGAGCCGGTGGCGCGCCGCCGCGCGTCCGTCGGCGGGGCGGAAGCGGTCGAGGTTGACGCCGGGGTGGACGACGGCGACCTTGCCGGCGTCGGCTTCGTAGTGGCGTACGAGTTCGTCGGCCTCTTCGGAGGTGTTGGCGATGAGGCGGTCGGCGGCGCGTACTATCTGCGTCTCGCCGATGACGCGGGCGGCCGGCTCCGGGGTGTCGCCCTCGGCGAGCGCGGCGTTCTTGACCTTGGCCATGGTGTGCATGGCGTGGACGAGGGGCACGCCCCAGCGTTCGGCGGCGAGCCAGCCGACGTGGCCGGAGAGCCAGTAGTGGGAGTGGACCAGGTCGTAGTAACCGGGACGGTGGCCCGCCCAGGCCTGCATCACGCCGTGGGTGAAGGCGCAGAGCTGGGCCGGCAGCTCTTCCTTGGCGAGGCCTTCATAGGGGCCCGCGTCGACGTGGCGCACGAGGACGCCGGGGGCCAGTTGCACGACGGGGGGAAGGGCGCCGGTGGTGGCGCGGGTGAAGATCTCGACCTCGATGTTGATCGCGGCGAGGCGCCTGGCCAGCTCGACGATGTAGACGTTCATGCCGCCCGCGTCGCCCGTGCCGGGCTGGTGCAGCGGCGAGGTGTGCACGCTCAGCATGGCCACGCGACGCGGCCGCCGTGGGGCGCCGGGCATGCGCAGCCGTGAGGGGGCCGCCGGGGAGCGACGCCCGAGCCTGGACACGTAGTGGCTCACGTGGCGGTCCTCCTTGCGTACGGGCATGACGACGCGGAGGGCGTACGAACCTCCGGAGGGTGAACACCGGAGGCCGCTGCTCCATTTCCGCTGTGTCGCCCCTTGGCCCGTTTTTGCCAAAGTGTTACCCGGCTTCCATCCCCAAGAGGCGCAGTGGCGCGGCCACGGCGGGCGCGGGGCGGCGGGCGGCGGGCGGCGGGCGGCGGGCGGCGTGGTCGTACCGCTGTCGCCCCCGCATACCCTTTCCCCATGGCCCCACGCACCCCCTCCCGCCCCGTGGGAACGGTGACGCGCGGGACCACGAATCCGAACCGGCTGCGCCGCATGGACCGCTGGATCGCCGCCACCCACGGCGCCGCCCTGCGCCGCTCCCCCGACCCCGTGGCCGTGGACCTCGGCTACGGGGCCGCCCCCTGGACCGCCGTCGAACTGCTGCTCCGGCTGCGCACCGCCGCCCCCCGCACGCGCGTGGTCGGCGTAGAGATCGACCCCGCGCGGGTCGCCGCGGCCAAGCCGTACGAACGCGAGGGGCTGACCTTCCGGCACGGCGGCTTCGAGGTGCCGCTGGCGGGCTCGGGCGACCCCACGCTGATCCGCGCCGCGAACGTCCTGCGGCAGTACGACGAGGAGCAGGTCGCCGCCGTCTGGGAGCGCCTCCGCGCCCGGCTCTCCCCCGGCGGGCTGCTCGTCGAGGGCACCTGTGACGAGATCGGCCGGCGGCACGTGTGGGTCGCGCTCGGCCCGGAGGGACCCCGCACGGTGACCTTCGCGGCTCGCCTCGCCTCCCTGGAGCGCCCCTCCGACCTCGCCGAGCGGCTGCCGAAGGCGCTGATCCACCGGAATGTGCCGGGCGAGCCGGTGCACGCGTTCCTGCGGGACTTCGACCGGGCCTGGGCGGCCGCGGCCCCGTACGCCTCCTACGGGGCGCGGCAGCGGTGGATCAGGGCGGTGCGCGAGCTGGGCGCCGACTGGCCTGTCGTGGACGGCAGTTCGCGGTGGCGGCAGGGGGAAGTGACGGTGCGCTGGGAGGCGCTGGCGCCGACCGGGGGCGTCCGCTGAGGCCGTCCGGGGGGACACCGGACCTGAACCCCTAGGCCACTCGGGGGCTACCCCGACGCCACCCGGAGGTCGGTCCCGGAGCTGACCCTGAGGCTTTGACCTGCGGGGAACGAAGGTCACTCACGGTTCGTCACATGGGGCAGGTGGGGGATCGGAGTTTGCTGTCGGGCTCTGTCGCATTGCGCGTCGGCATGGCACCATCCCGAAGGCGACCAGACGTTACTGACGGTAAATCAGCTATGGGGGTGGCAGGGCGTGACCGGCAAGCGATACTCGACGGCGGCGACCGTGGCGCTGATGTGCGCGGCTGTGGTGGTGACCGCACCGGGAGCGGCGTATGCCAGCCCCTCTCCCCCGTCCAGCCCCGCGAGGCCGACGCCCAGATCGGACAGAGCGCTCGAACAGGTCCGCAAGGACATCGAGAAGCTCTATCACGACGCGGGCGTGGCCACGGACGCGTACAACGCGGCGGAGGAGAAGGCCGACAAGCAGTCCGAGCGCATCGTGAAGCTGGCCAAGGACATCACGGAGGGGCAGGAGAGGCTGCGGAAGCTGAAGGCCCGCGCGGGCGCCGCGGCCCGCGCGCAGTACCGCGGCGGCGGCATGCCGGGCGAGGCCCTGCTGGTGCTCAGCGACGACCCGAGGCAGTTCCTGGACGGGGCCGGCCGCCTGCGCCAGGGCGAGAAGGCCACCAAGGGCATGCTCACGGAGCTGGCCAGGACCCAGGAAGACCTGCGGATATACGCCAAGGACGCCAACGCCCGCTGGAAGAAGCTGGAAGCCAACCGCAAGGCGAAGGCCGCGTCGAAGAAGAAGATCAAGAAGAAGATCGCGGACGCCGAGAAGCTCGAGTCGAGGCTGGAGAAGAAGGAGCGGGAGCGGCTGCGGGAGCTGGAGGAGGCCGCCGCCCACAAGAAGCAGTCGGCGTGGGTGGGTTCGGGTGCCCTGAAGGACATCAGGGGCAAGGCCACGGCGCGGGGCGCGAAGGCCGTCGAGTTCGCCACCGCGCAGATCGGCAAGCCGTACGTGTGGGGTGCCGAGGGCCCTGGTTCGTACGACTGCTCGGGGCTGACGTCGAAGGCCTGGGCGGCGGCCGGGCGCGGCATCCCGCGGACCTCGCAGGAGCAGTGGAAGCAGTTGCCGCACGTCGACATCGAGAACATGCGCCCCGGCGACCTGATCATCTACCACGCGGACGCGAGCCACGTCGGCCTGTACCTGGGCGCCGGCACCATCGTGCACGCCCCCCGCCCGGGCCGCGACGTGACCATCGCGGGCGCCGGCTCCATGCAGATCCTCGGGGTCGTCCGCCCCGACGAGTAGGCGTCGGCGGGGGTGCGGGGTTGACGTGAGCAGTGCGGGGAGCGCGCGGCTGACGTAGACGGCCGGGGGCGCGCGGTTGCAGTGCCGTGCCGCCCGGCTGACGTTGACCGGTCCTTGCCGCCCAGCTGACGTTGACCGGTGCGTGCCGCCCGGCTGGCGCTGGCCGGTCCGTACCGCCAGGCTGACGTTGACCGGTCCGTGCCGCCCAGCTGACGTTGACCGGTGCGTGCCGCCCGGCTGGCGCTGGCCGGTCCGTACCGCCCGGCTTGCGCTGGCCGTGCCGCGCCCCCTCGGCTGACGTGAGCGACGCCGCCCCGTCGGCATGAGCACCGCGGGGGCCGAGTGGCGCGGTGGCCGAGTGGCGCGGTGGCCCGGGAGAGAGCCGGCGCGGCCTGCGCGCCCCCGCTCGCCGGGGCGGGTCGCCCCGTGTGACCCACCGCACGCCCCGGCTCCCCGCCCGGCCCCGGACGCGTGATGTTCGTCATCCCGGCATGGACGCGCCATGCCCAATTGCGTTCCTGGATGCGGCATATGACGGTGGCTGTTCGCCGCGGGGCATTCCAATGGAGGCGCGGCTACCGCTAAGGTCCCTCGTCGGTGCCGCGTCGACCTGCGTGGCGCCATGCCCTCGGGGGGAGGGAAGGAACAGCGATGCCCGCACCCATACCGCGGCAGAGAGCGATCCCGGCCGCGGAAGGCGGTCAGGCCCATCCGGCGCCCCCGCACGACGCGGCGACGCTCCCGAGCCCTGCGCCGACGCCCGCGCAGGACGCGCCGACGCCCCCGTACGACTCGGCAGCCGCCCCGCACCGCACGGCGGCCGTGCGCAACACCTCCGCGGACGGCGGCAGCCTCAGCCTGCTCGTGATCGAGGACGACCCGGCGGGGTCGCTCAGCGTCCCCCGGCTCCTCGACTCCGCGGGCAAGCCCATCCGCATCCGCACCGCCCGCAACCTCACCGAGGCCGAGCGGCTGCTCACCGACGACGTGCACTGCATCCTGCTGGACCTCGCCCTGACCGTCCCCGGCCCCGGCCCTGCCCCCGGCCACAACACCGGCACCGGCCCCGAGGCAGGCGAGGCGGGCGAGGACGAGCTGGCCGCCCTGAAGCACGTGCTGCGGCTCGCCCCCCGCCACGCCGTCCTCGCGCTCACCGCCAACGACGACTCCGAGCTGGGCGCCGAGGCCGTACGCGTCGGCGCGCAGGACTACCTCTACCGCGACGAGCTGGACGGGCGGCTGCTGGGCCGCGCGATCCGGTACGCGGTGGAGCGCAAGCGCGCCGACATCGCCCAGCGCCAGCTGACCGAGTCCCGGCTGCGCGCCCAGGAGAACGCCCGCCTGGAGCGCGGCCTGCTGCCGACACCGCTCCTGGACGGTTCACCGTTGCGGTTCGCCGCCCGCTACCGCCCCGGCCGTTCCCGCGCGCTGCTCGGCGGCGACTTCTACGACACCGTGCGCACCCCCGACGGCTCCGTCCACGTCATGATCGGCGACGTCTGCGGTCACGGCCCCGACGAGGCCGCGCTCGGCGTGGAACTGCGGATCGCCTGGCGCGCGCTGACCTTCGCGGGGCTCTGCGGCGACGAGTTGCTCTCCACCCTCCAGAAGGTCCTGGAGCACGAGCGTGCCGACGACGAGATCTTCGCGACGCTCTGCACGGTCGACATCGCCCCCGACGGCCGCCGGGCCGGACTCTGCCTCGCCGGCCACCCCGCGCCGCTGATCGCACGCGAGGGCCGCCTCGCGGAACTCCTGCCGTACGAGGACGGGGGCCCCGCCCTCGGCCTGCTGCCGCGCGCCCGTTGGCCGCGCCGGCAGGTGGAACTGGGCGGGAAGTGGAGCCTGATGCTCTACACGGACGGCCTGATCGAGGGCCGGATCGGCCAGGGCAAGGAGCGCCTGGGCCAGGAGGGCATGGTGGAGATGGTCCGCCGCCAGCTCGCCTCGGGGCTCCAGGGCGACGCACTGCTCGAAGCCGCCGTGAACGAGGCCCGGGACCTCAACGGCGGCGACCTGACGGACGACGTGGCGGTCCTGCTCCTCGACCGCGTCCCCGGCGGCACGCGCTAGACCCCGGCCGGGCCCGAGGGGCTACCGGCCGCCGTTGTACGGCCCGTACGGCCCGTCGCTGCTGGAGCCGCCGCGGCGGCCGCCGCCGGTGATCTGCCGGATCGCGGGACGCACGTCCACCATGTAGACGATGGTGGCGACGAGGCCGAGGATCGGCAGGAACGACAGGATGTTGAAGATCAGGTTCACCACGAAGGCGAGCCCGAGGATGATCAGCCAGAACGGCTTGGTCTTCTTGTCCGCGGCCCGATAGGCGTCCTCGCGCCGGACGGCGGCGTCGACGAGCGCGAATCCGCTGAACACGATCAGGGCCAGCGACAGCAGCCACATGAAGTTCGCGAATCCCTGCATCAGCACAACGTCCACCACCAGTCTCGGCTCGTCATCACGCGGCCACCGTACCCGCTACCCCGTCAACGGGGCGGCCACTCGGTGAGTGCCCGCCCCGTCCGGTCGGCCGGTACTGCTTGGCGGCCGGTACTGCTTCGCGGCCGGTGCTACTTCGCGGGCGGCGTGATCTTCTTCGCCGCCGTCGTCTTGCGGGCCGGCGCCTTCTTGGCGACGGGCTTCTTCTCCGGCACGGCGGCCACGGCCGGCGCGCTCGCCGGCTCCGAGGCGCCGATCACCTCGGGCTGCGACGCGGACGGCGCGTCGGCCGGTGCCGTGGCCTGCGCCCCGGACCGCGGCTGCGCGTCGGGCTCGACCGTCTCGGCCAGGTCGAGGATCTCCTCGGCGGCCTCGCCGCGCCAGGTCCTGACGGTCTGCTCGCCGTGCTCGGCGACCTCGTCGTACTTCTCACGGGCCTTGACCGCGAGCTCCGCGGCCACGCCGACGCCGCGCAGCGCGAGGTCCTGGGCGGTCTCGCCGAGCTTCTTCAGGTCGGTGTCCAGGGAGCCGAGCACCTCGGTGACCTTGGCCTGGAGGGTCTCCTGCGCCTCCTTGGCGCGGGCGGCGGCCTTGTCCTGCACGGCCTTGGGGTCGGTGTTGCGCACCGCCTCGAAGCGGGAGGGCGCCTCGGCGATCAGCTGCTCGACGATGCCCGGCACCTTCTTCGCCTGCTGGAAGGCGAGGTCCGCGGACCCGGCGACGAAGTATGCGGGGGTGGTGTTGGTGAGGGTCTTGCGCAGGTCATCGGTGATGGCCATGACGATGGTCCTCCCGGAATCGCGTCGGCTGGTTCAGCTCGGGGGTGTGTGCTTTGGGCCGGCATCACTGCCGTCGGCCGCGGCGTCCTCGGCGCCGGGGTCCTCATCCGCGTACGCCGCGTTCTCGAAGCCGTTCTCCTTGCGGAACGACTCGTAGATCTGCAGCAGTACTTGCTTCTGGCGCTCGTTGAGGGAGGGGTCGGCGAGGATGACGGCGCGCGTCTCCAGCTCGTCCCGCTCCTTCTCGTCGAGGATCCCGGCCCGCACGTACAGCGTCTCGGCGGAGATCCGCAGGGCCTTGGCGACCTGCTGCAACACCTCGGCGCTCGGCTTGCGCAGGCCGCGCTCGATCTGGCTCAGATACGGGTTGGACACCCCGGCGGCGTCGGCGAGCTGCCTGAGCGACAGCTGCGCGGTGCGCCGCTGCTCGCGCAGATACTCGCCGAGATTGCCGACGTTGAGTGATGCCATGCCTCGATGGTGCGCCACCCCCGCTAACTTTTGCAAGCACCTGCTTGCAAAAGTGCGCCACACCACTCGGCCGGGTCGGGACGTCCGAGGCCGGCGCCCCTTCGCGGTGCCGGCCGCACAGAGGCGAGCCCTTCGGTGCCCCGCAATCAGCGCACGACGATGCAGAAGGGGTGCCCAGCGGGGTCCGTGAGGACCCGTGCCTTGTCTCCGTGCGGCTGGTGGGGCGGCTTGGTCGCGCCCAGGTGCAGCAGGCGGGCCTCGGCGTCGTCCAGGCTCTCCGTGACCTTGAAGCAGAGGTGAAGTTGCTGCGGAACGATCTGGTCGGGCCAAGTCGGAGCCCGGTAGTCCTCGACCCGCTGGAAGCCGATGAAGAGTCCGTCCTCACGGTTGAGACCGGCGAACTCGGCGTCCGACTTCGGGTGCGGTTCCAAGCCGGTGGCCTGCTGGTAGAACGCCGCCAGAGCCAGCGGGTCAGGGCAATCCAGTGTTACCGCGACGAGTTCCATCTGCGGGTTCATGAGACCTCCGGGTCGATCAGTGGACTTCCGTGCATGCCAGGGCGGCGGCCGCCGAGGGTTGAGCCGTTCAGCCGTCAGCACAGCAGGTCAGGACCGCACCATGCCAACCGTTATCTGTGACAGGACACTCGCGGCGGTCCGGTGCCTGCGCCGTCCGGGGCGAGTTCCGCCGCCTGTTCGACCTGACCGAGGATCTTCTCGATCCACCGCCGACGGCCACACGGTCGGCGCTCACCGGTCGGGCAGGACACTGGTTGACCTTCACCTTGGGGGAGGCCACACCATCGGTGGGGCCGGGCGACGTGCTCGGCATGAGGAGGAGAGCGGGCATGGGGCTGCTGACCATCGGGGCGTTCGCGAAGGCGTCCCGCCTGTCACCGAAGGCGCTGCGTCTCTACGACGAACTCGGTCTGCTGGTCCCCGCTCGCGTCGACCCGGTGACCGGCTACCGCCGCTACGCCCCGGAACAGCTGGACCAAGCCCGGCTGGTCGCCTGGCTCCGGCGCCTGGGCATGCCCTTGGCCCGCATCCAGCACGTCTGCACGCTGGAGGCAGGCCCGGCGGCCCGGGAGGTCCGCGCGTTCTGGGTCCAGGTCGAGGCCGACACCGCCGCACGGCGGGACCTCGCTTCCTTCCTCATCGACCATCTGTCCCGGAAGGACCCCGCCATGACGCCGACCGCCAAGCCCCTTGCACTCCGCTACGCCGCTCTCTCCGACCCGGGCCTGGTCCGCGAGAACAACCAGGACACCGCCTACGCGGGGTCCCGCCTGCTCGCCGTCGCCGACGGCTTCGGCAGCGGCGGAGCGCCCGCGAGCGCCGCCGCCGTCGACACGCTCAAGCGCCTCGAAACCGACGCCCTTCCAGCAGGCGATCTGCTCAACCTCCTGGAAGACGCCGTCGAACAGGCCGAGCAGGCCGTCGACGGCGTCGCCGAACACACCTCACCGCCCGAGGACGCCGGCACCACACTCACCGCGATGCTCTGGACCGGCTCGCAGTTGGCCCTCGTCCACATCGGCGACTCCCGCGTCCATCTCCTGCGCGACGGAGAGCTGTTCCAGATCACACACGACCACACCATGGTCCAGTCCATGGTCGACGAAGGACGCCTCAGCCGGGCAGAAGCCGCCTCCCACCCCGAGCGGTCACTGCTGATACGCGCTTTGGGGCACGGAGCCGATGGCACCCCTGACATGCGCCTGCACGACGCCCGGCAGGGTGACCGCTACCTCCTCTGTTCCGACGGCCTCTCCGCCGTCGTGCCGATCGAAGAGATCCGCCGGGTGCTGTGCGGGATCAGCGAGCCCGAGCGGGCGGTCCGCGAACTCATCGCCCTCGCCAACGGCTCCGGGGGCCCCGACAACGTCAGCTGCGTGGTCGCCGATGTCGTGGCACTCCAGCAATAGCCTCCCGCCTCGTCCCACGTCCGATGGGACAGGACAGCCCGGCAGGGGGACGATGGAGGGAGCGGAGCAGTTCCGAACGCCCGAGTTCGTACGTGACGCGCGTACGCCGGAAGGAGGCGCGACGCCATGTCGCAGTTCATGGACGTCCACCACGGGATGCGGGGCATCACGGCCGACCAGCTGAAGCAGGCGCACCAGGCCGACCTCGCCATCGAGAAGGAAGAAGGCGTCCACTTCCAAAAGGCCTGGGCGGACCCGGAGACCGGCACGGTCTACTGCCTCTCCGACGCCCCCTCGGCCGAAGCGGTCCAACGCATCCACGAACGGGCGGGCCACAAGGCCGACGAGGTCCACGCCGTCCCGCTCACGGTCTGAGCGGACCCCGGTAACGTTCCCCGCGTGACCTCCCTCCCCGATCTGGTCCGGCTGCGGCAGGCGCGGGACCGCATGGACCGTGACTACGCGCAGCCCCTCGACGTGCCGGCGCTCGCGGCCGAGGCCCTCATGTCCGCGGGGCACTTCTCGCGCAGCTTCCGGGCCGCCTTCGGCGAGACGCCGTACAGCTATCTGATGACCCGCCGGATCGAGCGCGCCAAGGCGCTGCTGCGGCGCGGGGATCTGTCGGTGACGGAGGTGTGCATGGCCGTCGGCTGTACGGCGCTCGGGTCGTTCAGCTCGCGGTTCACGGAGGTTGTCGGGGAGAGCCCGAGCGCCTACCGGGCCCGCGACCACGGGACGGGCGCCGCCGTGCCGGCCTGCCTCGCCAAGATCTACACCCGACCGGTCAGGAACGGAGAAGCGAAAACTCCCGCCGCTCCCTAGCGTGAGGGGCATGGAAATCAACCTCGCACAGTGCTTCATCGCCGTCGACGACCACGACAAGGCGCTCGCCTTCTACCGCGATGTACTCGGCCTGGAGGTGCGCAACGACGTCGGGTTCGAGGGCATGCGCTGGGTGACCGTCGGTTCGCCCACGCAGCCGGGCGTGGAGATCGTCCTCGAACCGCCGCTCGCCGACCCGAACGCCACCGCGGCCGACCGGCAGGCCATGGCCGAGCTGATGGCGAAGGGCCATCTGCGCGGCGTCATCTTCCGCACCGACGACGTCGACGCCACCTTCGAACGCGTCCGCGCGGCGGGCGGCGATGTCCTCCAGGAGCCGATGGACCAGCCGTACGGCGTGCGCGACTGCGCCTTCCGCGACCCGGCCGGCAACATGATCCGCTTCAACCAGCCGCGAGGCGGATGACCCGGCAGCGCACCGGATGCGCCTCGCGCAGGTCCCGGGGGGGCGGCGGGTCGGACCGCATGAGCCGCGTCGTCGCCGGCGTCATCACGGCTGAGGGGGCCGTTCCGGCCAGGTGATGCCGGAGACCACCGCGCGGAACGCCGCGCGGTAGGTGGTGGGGCTCGTGCCGGTGGAGCGCTGGAAGTGGTGGCGCAGGTTGGCGGGGGTGCCGAGACCGGTGCGGGACGCGATGCGTTCCACCGGGTCGTCGGTGCGTTCCAGGAGCCGCTGGGCGCGCTGGATGCGCGTACGGAGCAGGTACTGGAGCGGGGTGAGCCCCGTATCGGCGCGGAAGCGGCGCGTGAGGCTGCGCACGCCGAGCCCCGCGCGTTCCGCGATCACGTCGAGGGTCAGCGGGTGGTGGAGGTTGGCCTCCATCCACCGCGTGACCGGTTCGAGACTGCTGCCGGGCGGGGTGACGGCGTTGTACGCGGCCTCGGCGGCGCCGCCCGGGCCGGCGTCCGGACCGCCCCCGCCGGCAGCCCCCGCGGCGCCCTCCGGTTCCGCGTGCAGATGCAGGAACAGTTGCCGTTCCGTCTCGATGGCCACGGCCTGCCCGTGGTCCAGGGTGATCAGGTGCAGACAGAGGTCGACGCCTCCGAGGACCCCGGCCGCGCTGTGGAAGGGGCCGTCCGCCACGGCCGATCCCTCGGGGTCCACGTGGACCCGGGGGTACAGCCGGGCCAGTTCCCGCGTGTGCCGCCGACTGGTGGCCGCCCGGCGGCCGTCCAGGAGACCGGTGGCCGCGAGCGTGAACGTGCCGGTGCCGACGGCGCAGACGCGGGCCCCGCGCGCCGCCGCGGCCCGCAGCGCGTCCGCGACCCCGGGCGGCGGCGCGGCGCGGAAGCCCTCGTGACCCGGCAGCAACACCGTGTCGGCGTCCTGGAGTCCCTCCGTGCCCCAGGGCGTGTCCAGGCCGAAGGGCGCGGGGCCGCCCGTGCTCCGAAACCCCGGCGCCGCGCAGATCCGCACCTCGTACGCGACCGGGTGGTGGTGCCTGGCCGCCGTCGCGAAGGCCGTCCCGGGGGCGGTGAGCTGGTGGCCCGGGACCCCGTCGAGGGCGAGGACGGCGATCAGTGACATGTCCGGAATTTAGCCGAGGGTGACATCGCAGCCGCTGTCGGCGTGCGCCACCCGCGACGGATGATCGCAGCGCGGTGGGACGCGGGCGGACGGCCGCCCCGTCCGCGCACCGCTCCCTCCCCTTCTGCGAAAGGCCTGCTCATGCACCGTACGGACCTGTCCCCCGCCGCCCCTGGAACCCGCTCGCGGCGGGGGCCGCGCCGCCTGCTCGCCCGGGGCGCCGCGACGCTCGGTGCGGCCGCGGTCCTCGGCGTCACGGCGATGACCGGCAGCGCGAGCGCCATCGTCAACGGCGAGGACGCCACCCAGCACTACTCCTACATGGCGACCGTGCCGGTCAAGGAGTACGGCGCCCAGTGCGGGGCGACGCTGGTCGACGCCCGCTGGGTCCTCACGGCCGCGCACTGCGTCAATCCGGAGCTGGCCACCCTGACCGGCAAGGTCCGGGTCGGCAGCGGCCACCGCACGACCGGGGGCTCCGTCCGGAACATCGACAAGATCGTCACCGCGCCCGGCTATGTGCAGGACATGACCGGAACGACGTACAACAAGAACGACCTCGCGCTGATACGCCTGGACCGTCCCGTCGCCCAGAAGCCCGTCCGCATCGCCGACAAGGCGGGACCGGTCGGCACGCCCACCCGCATCCTCGGCTTCGGCACGGTCGTCGAGGCACCGACGCTGGAGGACGCGAGGTTCCCCGACCGGCTCCAGCAGCTGGACACGCGCAGGGGCGCGCCCGGCGACTGTGCGCCGGGCTGGGCGGGCAGGACGCGGCTGTGCACCGTCAGCCCGAAGCCGAAGGCCATGGCGTGCAACGGCGACTCCGGCGGCCCGCAGCTCCAGCGTGCGAGGAACGGCCGCTGGGAGCTGATCGGCGCCACCTCCGGGCCGGGCAGCGTCCGCGAGGGCTGCGGGACCGGACCGGGCCTCTACTCGAACGTGCCCGCCTTCAAGAGCTGGATCGAGCAAACGATCCGCCAGGGCCACTGACCCCCGAGATGACCGGTCGGCGGGCCGCGCGAGTGGTTGGATGCCGGACATGTCAGTGATCGCCGTCCTCGCCCTCGACGGGGCCCCGGGGCATCACCTCACCACGCCCGGCCTGGTCTTCGGCACCGCCTGTCGCGAACACCCCGGCCTGTCCTACGAGGTCCGGCTCTGCGCCGCCCCCGGGTTCCGGGCGGCGGGCGGCCCGGGACCAGCGCTCCCCGTCCGGCCGCCGCACGGCCTCGAAGGGCTGGCGGACGCGGACGTCGTCCTGGTCCCGGGGCACGACGGCCACCGGGCCGGGCGGCCCCCCGAGGGCGTCGTCGCCGCGCTGCGTGCGGCGGCGGGCCGGGGCGGCCGCGTCGCCGCCGTCGGCACCGGCACGTTCACGCTCGCCGCGACGGGGCTGCTCGACGGGCGGCGCGCCACGACCGGCTGGCGGCACGTGGCGGAGCTGGCAGCCCGCTATCCCCGTATCGACGTCGACCCCGCCGGCACGGCCGTCGAGGACGGGCCGTTCTGCACGGCGGCCGGGGTCTTCGGGGGCCTGGACGTCTGTCTGCTCCTGCTGGCCCGCGACCACGGCCGCCACATCGCCGGGCAGACGTCGCGGGAGCTGATCACGCCGCTGCACGGGGACGCGGACAGCGTCCAGGAGGCCATCGACCGGGAGGTCGCCGAGAGCGCGGGACTCGACCCCACCCTGCGCTGGATCGGGGCGCACCTCCACCTCCCGCTCACGCTCCCCGAGATCGCCGCCCACGCCGGGACGAGCGTCTCCAGCGTGACGCGCCGCTTCCGCGCCCACACCGGGCTCAGCCCGCTCCAGTACGTCCTGCGTGCGCGGTTGCACGAGGTGATGCGGCTGCTGCGGGAGACGGACACGCCCGTCGAGGGTGTCGCCGACGCGACCGGGTTCACCTCGCCCGCCGCCCTGCGCCACCACTTCCGCGCGCTCACCGGCACCACACCCCGCGACTACCGCCGCGCCCATACCCCGTGAGCACGGACCCGGGCGGGGCCTCCCGGTGTCCGCCCGCGCCCGGCTCGGCGGCACCTTCGGTGCCCGTACCCGGACCCGGCGCATGACCACGTCCTTTTGGGTACTTGGCGAAGAGCGCGTCTGGGGCCAATCTGGTGACCACTCCGCGACGCACGGCAAGGAGGTTCGGTGACAGAGCGTCAGGGTGCTTGGGAGAGACACGGCTTCACGGGAGGTCCCGTCCGGGACTCGGGCTGGAACGTCGGGGCCGGCGCGCCACGCGGGCGCCGCTGAACCGGGCCGGCACACGCGGGCGAGACCTCGTCCAGGAGGGCGGGGCGGCCGGAACATCCGACCGCCCCGCCCCCGCATGCCGGACCTTTGTCCCGCCCCCGTACGCCGGCCCCTCGCACCGCCCCCGTACGCCGGGCCCTCGCCCCACACCCCTGTACGCAGGCCCTCGCACCGCCCCCGTACGCCGGGCCCGCTCCCCTCGCCCCGACGTCACCGCAGTGACGCGAGTGCCGTATCCACCGTTCGTCGCAGTTCCGCCGCCTCCGCGCCCGCCCGGGAGCGCAGGTTCACGCCGTACGCGAGCAGCGCCAGGACCTCGGCGGCCGCCGGCACATCGGCGGCGGACGCCAACTCGCCCTCCGCGCGCGCCACTTCCAGCGCGCCCCGCAGCGCGTCCCGCAACTGCTCGTGGTGCTCCTCCAAAAGGGCCCGCACCTCGGGGTCGGCGCGCTCCGCGCCCACGTGGGCGTTGACGACCATGCAGCCCCAGCCCGCGTAGGGGCCCGAGCAGCGCAGCTCGATCAGCGCGTCGAAGAACTCGCGCACGGCGGGCAGCCCCCGCCCGTCCTCGGCGACGGACCGGAACCCGCGTCGGGAGTGGTCCCGTACATAGCGGCGCAGGGCGGCCAGATACAGCTCGCGCTTGCCGCCGAACGTGGCGTACAGGCTGGAGCGGTTGAGACCCGTCGCGGTCGCCACGGCCTGGATGGAGGTCGTCGCGGCGCCGTGCTGCCAGAAGAGCCGGACGACGCGGTCGAGCGCCTCGTCCGGGTCGAAGTGCTTGATGTCGGCCATGAGTTGGGGCTCCCCGCGCTGCCGTACTGCCATCACGCCGTACTGCCCTGCCGCCGTACCGCGAGCACCGTCCCGGACATTCTTGGAACGGCAATTCCAAGATACCCCTTGACGCCGCCCCCGCCCCCTCAGCATCCTGAAACGACCGTTCCAAGTTCCGCGTCCGACGCGGGCCGGAACGCATGACCCGCCCACGAAAGGCCCCGCATGAGCCTCAAGGACGACCTCCGCGACCTGTACGTGAACGGCCACCGCAGACTGCCCCAGGACGTCCTGGAGGTCATGGACCGCGGCGCGGAGCAGCTCCTCGCCACCCGCCTCGCCGAGAAGGCCCTCGGCGCGGGCGGGCACGCCCCCCGCTTCACCCTCGACTCCGCCACCGGCGACAGGGTCTCCCTGGACGCCCTCCTCGCCGAGGGCCCCGTTGTCCTGACCTTCTACCGCGGCGCCTGGTGCCCCTACTGCAATCTCGCCCTGCGCGCCCTCCAGCGGCACCGGGACGACTTCGCCGCCCGCGGCGCCCGCCTCGTGGCCGTCTCCCCGCAGATCCCGGACGAGAGCCTCACCCTGACCGAGAAGGAGCAGCTCGGCTTCCCCGTCCTGTCCGACGTCGGCTCCCGCGTCGCGAAGGAGTTCGGGATCGCCTTCGACCTCTCCGACGAACTGGGCGCCCTCTACGACCGGCTGGGCTTCGAACTGCACCGCGTGAACGCCGGCCACCACCGCACGCTGCCCCTGCCCGCCACCTACGTCATCGACCGCGCCGGAGTCATCCGCTGGGCGTTCGTCGACACCGACTACACCGTGCGGGCCGAGCCGTCCGACATCCTGCGGGCCCTGGACGCGATCGGCGCGCCGGACGCCCCCGCTCAGGCGGCGGGGCGGCGGCTGAAGAACGACCGGCGGTAGTCCCCGGGCGAGACCCCGACCTGCTTGAGGAAGTGGTGCCGGAGGTTGTTGGCCGTGCCGAGGCCGCTCAGCTCGCCCACCTTCTCCACCGGCAGGTCCGTCGTCTCCAGGAGTTCCTGGGCCCGCGCGAGGCGCTGGCCGAGCAGCCACTGGAGCGGGGTCGTGCCGGTGGCGGCATGGAGGCGGCGGTAGAAGGTGCGCGGGCTCATCGCCGCCCGGCGCGCCAGGTCGTCCACGGTCAGCGGCCGGTCCAGGCGGGCGCGGGCCCACTCCAGCACCGGTCCGAGGCCCGCGCCGTCCGTCTCGGGCACGGACAGGTCGATGAACTGCGCCTGGCCGCCCGGCCGGTGGGCGGGCACCACCATGCGCCGCGCCAGCTGGTTGGCGACGTGCGCGCCGAGGTCCCGGCGCACCAGGTGCAGGCACAGGTCGAGGCCCGCGGTCAGGCCCGCGCTGGTCAGGACGTCGCCGTCGTCGACGTAGAGGACGGATCCGTCGACCGTCACCTTCGGGTAGCGGGACGCCAGTTGGGCGGTGTGCATCCAGTGCGCGGTGGCCCTGCGCCCGTCCAGGAGGCCGGCCTCGGCGAGCGCGAAGGCGCCGGTGCACAGGGACACCATGCGGGCGCCCGCCCGGTGTGCCGCACGCAGGGCCTCGGTCAGTCCCGGTGCGAGCGGCCTGCCCTCCTCCACGCACGCGTCCGGCACGGAGGTGACGACGACGGTGTCGGCCCCGGCGAGGCCCTCCAGGCCGTAGGGGGTGCGCAGCGCGACGCCGAACGCGCCGCCCGCCTCCTCCCGCTCGCCCGTGGCGCACAGCCGCAGGTCGTACCAGTGGTCGGACAGGTCGGGCTGGGGCTTGCCGAACACCGTGCAGGGGATGCTCAGTTCGTACAGGTCCCAGGACGGGACCCCGATCTCCTCGGCCACGACCACCGCGACGGAACCAGCGCTCATGCCGCGAGCGTACGAGGCCGGGGGCGCCCCCGGACCACCGGCAGGAATTTGGTGATCACCGTCACCGCTGTCACTGTCCCGTGCCCGCCGCCCCTGCGAGCGTGATCCCCATGAACGCACAGCACACCGAAGCAGCGCCCGCCGAAACCCCCGTCACCGTCCTCGGCCTCGGCCTGATGGGCTCCGCCCTCGCCGGCGCCCTCCTGGACCAGGGCCACCCCACCACCGTCTGGAACCGCACCGCGCACAAGGCGAAGCCGCTGGCCGACCGCGGCGCGCACCCGGCGGCGACCCCCGGGGACGCCGTCGCCGCGAGCGGCCTCGTCCTGGCCTGCGTGCTCGACCACGACGCGCTGCGCACCGTCCTCGACCCGGTCGCCGAGGCGGGCGGCCTCGCCGGGAAGGCCCTGGTCAACCTCACCTCGGGGGCGCCGGAGCAGGCCGTGGAGATGGCGGCGTGGGCCGCTTCGCACGGCGCGGGCTACCTCGACGGCGGCATCATGACGACCCCGCCCGGCGTCGGGAACCCCGAGATGATGTTCCTCTACAGCGGCGACGCGGAGGTCTTCGAGACCCACCGGCCCACCCTGGCCGCCCTCGGCGACCCCCTCCACCTCGGCACGGAGCCCGGCCTCGCCTCGCTGTACGACGCGGCGCTGCTCGGCCTGATGTGGGCGACGTTCACCGGCTGGCTGCACGGCACCGCCCTGGTCACCTCGCAGGGCACGACGGCCACGGACTTCACCCGGGTCGCGCTGCGCTGGCTGACCGGCGCCGTCTCCGGTTTCGTCACCACGTACGCGCCCCAGGTGGACGCCGGCCGCTACCCGGGGGACGACGCCACGGTCGACGTACAGATCGCCGCCATCGGCCACCTCGTGCACGCCGCCCACGCGCGCGGCCTCGACACCTCCCTGCCCGAACTGCTCAAGGCGACGATGGAGCGCGCCTCCGCCCAGGGCCACGGCTCCGACAGCTACGCGAGCGTCATCGAGGTGCTGCGCGGCGCCACACACCGGTAGATACCGCGGTTCACCTCCCACGCCGTGGCGGAAGCGGACAGGATGGACACCGAAACGTTCATCCGTAGGCACCGGGGGGAGCCACCACCATGAACCGTCCGCTGCGGCACATTGCCGTCTTCTGCGGGATCCTCACGCTCGCCCTGCTGCTGCGCGCGACCTGGGTGCAGTTCGCGCGCAACGACGAGCTGTCCCACCACGCGAAGAACCGCCGCGTGCAGATCGAGGCGTTCTCGCACCCCCGCGGCGACATCATCGTCGGCGGGAAGTCCATCACCGGCTCGAAGAAGACGTCCGGCACCGACTTCGCGTACAAGCGGACCTTCAAGCAGGGCCCGATGTACGCGCCGGTGACGGGTTACTTCTCGCAGGCCCAGGGCGGCACCTTCCTGGAAGGCGTCCACAACGGCATCCTCAGCGGCGACGACGACCGGCTCTTCATCAAGCGCACCCTGGACATGCTGACCGGCAAGAAGCAGCAGGGCGGCGACGTCGTCACCACCATCGACCCCAAGGCGCAGAAGGCCGCCTACGAAGGCCTGGTGGCGCTGGACGCCAAGGGCGCCGTCGTCGCGCTCGACCCGCGCACCGGCAAGGTGCTCGCCCTGGCCAGCACCCCCTCGTACGACCCCTCGGTGTTCGCCGGCATCTCGCGGGAGGAGGGCCGCGCCTTCACGCGGCTCGCGAAGCGCGCGGACAAGCCGCTGAGCAACCGCGCGCTGCGCGAGACCTTCCCGCCGGGCTCCACCTTCAAGATCCTCACGGCGGCCGCCGCCCTGGAGCACGGCGTGGTGACGGACATCGACAAGCCGACCGGCGCCAGAACCCCGTACAAGCTGCCCCTCAGCTCCACCCGCATCGGCAACGACGTGCCCGACTCCCACTGCGACAAGGTGTCGTTGAAGACGGGCATGCAGTGGTCCTGCAACAACGTCTTCCTCGACGTCGCGCTGAAGGTCGGCAAGGACAGGATGCGGGAGACGGCCGAGCGGTTCGGCTTCAACGAGGAGCAGTTCATCCCCGTGCGCGCGGTCGCCAGCGGCTACCCGGAGCGGCTCGACAAGCCGCAGACCGCCCTGACCGGCATGGGCCAGGGCAGCCTGACCAGCACCCCGCTCCAGATGGCGATGGTCACGGCGGGCCTCGCCAACGACGGCAAGGTCATGCAGCCCTACCTGGTCGAGGAGTTGCGCGGCCCCGACCTGACGACGGTCGAGAAGGCCGAGCCGCATGAACTGGACCAGGCCGTCTCCGAGGACACCGCGCGGAAGGTCCAGGAGATGATGGAGAACACCGTCGAGAACGGCACGGCGAACAAGGCGCGGATCGACGGCGTCGCGGTCGGCGGCAAGACCGGCACGGCCCAGCACGGCGCGGACGTCAACGACGAGCGGCCCTACGCCTGGTTCGTCTCCTACGCGAAGACCCCCGGGGACGACGACGGCGAGTCACCGATCGCCGTCGCGGTCTTCGTCGACCCCTCCCACATGGACATCCCCCGCTCGGAGATCGCGGGCGGCAAGCTGGGCGCGCCGATCGCGAAGGCGGTCATGGAGGCGGTCCTGGAACGCTGACCCCCGGGCCCCCGACTCGTCCGCTACGCCGGCACGTCCCACGGCAGCGGCCGGCTGTGCACGACGTCCAGCCGTGACACGGCCCGGGTCAGCACGACGTACAGCCGGTGCGCGCCCCGCCGCTCGGCCTCGGCGATGGCGGCCGGTTCGACGGCGACGACATGGTCGTACTCCAGGCCCTTGGCGAGCGAGGCGGGCAGCACGGTGACGCGCGCCCCCGGCTCGTCCGCGTCGGCCGTGCCGATGCCGGCGCTCTCCAGGGCGGTGCGCAGCGCCTCGGTGTGCGCGTCGGCGGCGATGACGCCGATCGACCCCTCCCGCCCGAGCGCGTCCCGCACGGCCCGCACCGCGGCGGCCCGCACGTCGTGCGCCTCGCGGATCCGCAGCTCGCCGTCGGCCCGCATCGACCGGGCGGGCGGCACGTCCACGTCGAGGCGGGCCAGGAGCCGGTTGGCGAGCCCGATGATCGCCCGGGGCACGCGGAACCCGGTGGTCAGCCGCGTCACGACGGCGTCCGGCCTGCCGAGGTGCCCGAGGAGTTCGGCCCAGTCGCGGGCCGCCCAGGGCGTGGTGGCCTGCGCGAGATCGCCGAGGACGGTCAGCGAGCCGAAGTCCGCGCGGCGCGCGATGGCCCGGCACTCCATGGGCGACAGGTCCTGCGCCTCGTCCACCACGATGTGCCCGTACCCCTCGGGCCGCTCCAGGAGCCCCTGGATCTCGTCCATCAGCACCAGGTCGGCGGCGCTCCACCGCGCGGACCTGTACGAGCGCGGGGGCCGGGCCCACCGGATCGCCCGCCGCTCCTCGTCCCGGAGGACGCCGTCCGACGCGGCGGCGAGCGCGTCCGGGTCGCCCAGCAGCCCCGCGAGCACCTCGTCGGCCCCGGCCTTCGGCCACACCTGGTCCACGAAGGCGCTCAGCGCCCGCGACCGGCCGATCTTCCGCACCCACGCGGCCTGGCGCGGCCCGGCCCGCCGCTCGGCCTGCTCCCGGACGGCCCGTACGGCCCGGTCGCGCACCCGCTCCCGCCCCACCGCGTACGACGGCTCCTCGGCCCGCACCCCCGCCACGATCCGCTCCAGCTCGTCCAGCGGCACCCGCCAGCGGTACGACCCGTCCACCACCGCGAGGGACGCGGCGGGCGCCCGGACCCGCGCGTACAGCGCGCGGCGCAGCACCTCGGCCATGCGGGCGTCGTGCTTGACGGCGGCGGCGGCCTCGTCGTCCCGGGCGCACACCGGGTGCCGCCCGATCTCGTCCAGGACGGTGGACTGGCGTACGCCCGTCTCGCCGAGGGAGGGCAGCACCTCGGCGATGTACCGCAGGAAGGTCCGGTTGGGCCCGAGGATGAGCAGCCCGGCGCGCCGCAGCCGCTCGGGGTGGGTGTAGAGGAGGTAGGCGGCGCGGTGCAGGCCGACGGCGGTCTTGCCGGTGCCGGGCGCGCCCTGCACGCACAGGGAGGCGGGCAGGTCGCCGCGGACGAGGTCGTCCTGCTCGGGCTGGATGGTGGCGGCGATGTCCCGCATCGGGCCGACGCGGGGCCGCTCGATCTCCCCGGCGACGATGCGGCTGCCGCCCTGCGGGGCCCCGCCCGCCGTCAGGTGCTCGTCCTCCATGCCGGTCAGGTCGGCGGGGTCGCCCTTGCTGCCGGGTGCCCAGCCGAACCGGCGGCGGACGGCGACGCCCCGGGGGTCGCGGGCGCCGGCCTGGTAGAAGGCGCGGGAGACGGGCGCGCGCCAGTCCACGACGAGGGGCGGCGCGCTGGGGTGCTCGGTGACGCGCAGCCGCCCGATGTAGTAGCGCTGGCCGCGGTGGTCGCCGGCCGCCTCGGCGTGGGGGCCGGCGACGGCGAAGTCGAGGCGGCCGAAGAACAGGGGTGCCTCGGGCAGCTCGCGCAGGGCCTTGGCCCGGCTGCGGAACCGGTGGCCGAGGACTTCGGCGTCGGCGCCGGACGCGGACACGTCGACGCCGGTGACCACGTGGTCCTCGGCGTCTTCGACCATGCCGGTCAGGGCGGCGCGGCAGGCGTCGTGGTAGCGGCGTTCGAGGGCGAGGGGGTTCGTGGCGGCCATCCGGCCAAAATAACGTAACCGAGTTAATTTCGTAACTCGGTTACATTCATTACCGGGTATCGACCCGCCGTACACTGCGTCCATGACGGCGCACCCCCACGACACCGGCGACGACCGGGGCGAGCACGACGGCCTGCGCACCCGCAAGAAGCGGCAGCGCCACCGGACGATCTCCGACACCGCGATCGCGCTCTTCCTGGAGAAGGGCTTCGAGAAGGTGTCGGTCGCGGAGGTGGCGGCGGCCGCGGAGGTCTCCAAGCCGACCCTCTTCCGGTACTTCGCGTCCAAGGAGGACCTGGTCCTGCACCGCTTCGCCGACCACGAGGACGAGGCGGCCCGCGTGGTCGCCGGCCGCCCCTCGGGCCGTCCCGCGCTGGCCGCGCTGCACCGCCACTTCCGCGACGGCCTGGACCGCCGCGACCCCGTCACCGGCCTCTGCGACGTCCCCGCGGTCCTCGCCTTCCACCGGCTCCTGTACGGCACGCCGTCCCTGGTGGCCCGCCTCCACGGTTACCAGGCCCGCTCCGAAGCGGCGCTCGCCGGGGCGCTGACCGCCGCGCACGGCGGCGCCCCGTTGGAGTCCCGCCTGGCCGCCGCGCAGGTCGTGGCCGTGCAGCGCGTCCTGGCGGAGGAGAACTGGCGCCGGATCACCGAGGGCGAGACGGCGGACGACGTCCGGCCGGACGCGCTGACCGCGGCCGACGAGGCGTTCGCCCACCTGCGCGCGGGCCTGCCGCGGTACGCCTGACCGCCGCCCTGCTACGTCCCGTTCAGGCTCCTCCCCCTGCGGCGCCCGGGCCCCCGGCGTCCCGCTCCCCTTCGGCGAGGACCCGGCCGTGCGGCCCCGCGTACCACTCCCGCAGGGCCCGTTCCACCCGCCGCTCGTCCGGCACCTCGGCCAGTCGCAGGGGTTCGGCGGCGCGCCGCAGTGCGCGGCAGACCCGGGCGGCCGCGCGGGTGTGGTCCGCGCCGTCCGGCCCGGCCGGCAGGGCGGTCAGGCCGAGCGCGGCCCGCATGATGTCCGGGAAGACGGACTGGGCGTACTCGAAGTCCAGGTAGACGGGCAGGTCGGCGCTCAGGCCGGCGGTCATGTCCCGGCGTCCCGCGCGCTCCATCTCCTCGGCCCACAGCTCCGTCATCCGGGTCTGCTCGTCCTTCTCGTACTCCATGCGTACGAGATGGGTGGCGAGGTCGTGCAGCGGGTCGCCGTACATCGCCAGCTCCCAGTCGATGACCGCCATCCGACGGCGGCCGACCACCACGTTGGCCCGGTGCACGTCGGTGTGGAGCAGGCAGAAGGGGCGCGGGGTCAGGGGCGGGCGGCCCGGGTCGTCGCGGAAGGCGCCCAGGACGTCCGGGCGCAGCCCCACGGCGGTGAACAGCTGCTCGAAGCGCGGGCGGTGGGGGCGGTGGACGCGCTCCTCGGTGAAGGCGATCAGCCAGTCGAGGAAGGCCTGGCTCCGCCCCGGAGCGGGCCAGCCGGCCGGCCGGGGCGGCAGTTCCCGTTCGGGCACGGCCGCGGCCCTGGCGAAGAAGTGGGCGAAGGACCGCATCATCGCCTCCCCGACGGGCCCCTCGGGCTGGATCTCGGACAGGGCGCGCCCGGCCCGGTAGGAGTGCAGCGACCAGTCGCCGAAGTCGCGCAAGCAGCGCGGGACTTCCCTCAGGTGCCGGCTCACCACCGTGAGCAGCTCCGTCTCGCTGGGCCAGATGCGGGGCACCACCTCGACGGTCTCGCGCGGCATCCGGCACTTGACCCGGGCCCGGAAGGGCATGGTGCGCAGCAGCAGGGCGAGGGACCAGCCCAGCGGCACCACGTAGTTGATGTTGTGGTGACCGGCCACGACCTCGCGGTCGGGGTGGTCCCTGTGCGCGTCGGCGAGACGTCGGATCCACGTCTCGCGGCGCCCGCGTTTCGGCGCCTCGTGGGGGGAGCGAGGCGGAGGTGACGGCATGAGCGCAGAGAGTATCCGCAGATCGGAACCGTTCCTGCGACTTGCCACGATGTGGACACCGGCGCGCCGATTGTCATACTCCGCCCGCCGCCCGCGCCTACTGGCGCCCGCCCCGCAGAGAGCGCAGGACCGGTTCCAGGGAGGACACCAGCGCGGTGCCGCCCGCGTCGCGCAGCAGCCGGGCCTTGCGCTGGTTGCGGGCGTAGCCGAGGAATCCGACGCCGGCCCGCCGGGCCGCCGCGAGGTCGGTGGGGGCGTCGCCGATCATCAGGGTGGCCTTCGGGTCGGCGCCCAGGGCGCTCAGGGCGCGCCGCAGGCAGTGCGGGTCCGGCTTGAGCAGCCGCAGGTCCCGGGTGCGGCCGTGGATGTGCGGGGCGAAGCACTCCAGGAGGCCGCGGGAGGTGAGGTAGGTGTGCACGGCGCGCGGGGAGTTGTTGGTCGTCACGGCCAGCCGGGCGCCGAGCGCCGTCCAGGTGCGGATCAGCGGGTCGACGTGCGGGGTGGGCCAGGCGGAGGCCACGGCCTTCAGCTCCTGCTGGGTGAGGAGTTCTTCCAGCTCCTCGACCAGGTCGCTGCGGGGCCGGCGGCGGTCGACGGCGCGCAGCACGACGTACGGGTCGGGCTGTCGCCGCTCGTCGTCGGTGAGCAGGCCGTGCAGGCCGAGGCCCGCGAGGCGCCGGACCAGGTCCTTCGCCACGTCCTCGGCGGAGTGCCCGGCGAAGAGGCGGCAGATGGGGCCGTCGAAGTCGAAGAGAACGAATCGAACAGGACCGATCAGTTCGTGGAGCCTTTCGGTCTCCTCATCGAGCATCTCGGGCCATATCGCGTCGGATCGCGTCGAGTCAGAGGTCACCTAAGAGAGTGTCAGGTCCGTGGTGATGGTTGCCCAGAGCGCGTCGAACCACTTCTGCGACTCCTCCACGAACAGGGTGTCGCGCGAGACCGCCGGGTCCTTGCCGAAGGAGAAGAGGGGCGCCTTGATGCCCAGCACGTCGTAGAGGTCGACGTTCTCACCGCTGTCACCGTCGCTGTCGCCCAGCTCCAGCTGCTGGGGGCCCAGGGTGTAGTACGCGAGCAGCGCCTCGCGCCCGTTGAGCAGGTACAGCTTGACCGGCGTGGTGAACGGCAGCGCGCGGAACTGCACCGACACGTCGATGCCGTGCGAGGCCCGCAGCGCCCGCAGGTTGTGCCGCAGCACCTGCCCCTGCGCGTTGCGCTGGGTCAGCCAGCGCTGGTGGAGCCGCTCGCGGTTCTCGGCGTCCCGGTCGATCGGCACCGGGAAGGCCAGCTGGATGTCGCTGCTCGGCAGCAGGACGCGCACCGTGATGGACTTCGGCGCGATGCGCCCCTCGTGGATCAGGCGCACCGGCTCACCGAGGGCGACCATCAGTGTCTCGGCGGTGTAGGACACCACGTCGACGCGTACGTCCGGCTCCGCGAACGCCGCCGCGAGGCGCGGGGCGAGCGCGACCATGGAGGGCTGGGGACCCTGGGCCCCGAGGGCCGGGCCCGCGTCGGCGACCCGGGGCGGGCTGCCCTTGCTGACGTCGGACAGGAGGCCTTCGCTCTGGAGCTTCCGCATCGCCTGCCGCACGGCTCCGCGCTCCACACCGAACTCGCCCGCCAGCTCGGCCTGCGTCGGCAGCCGGTCGCCCGGCTTGAGCGTGCCCGACCGGATGCGCTCGCGCAGGGTGTCGGCGATGTCCTGGGGCGAGCGCTTTCTGTTGCCGTTCACTGCGACATTCTCCTGAGTCACGACCGGACGATACAACTGCGCGCCATCACACGGGAGTTGCGGATGTGCTGCTTGTTCCACCCGGCCAAGCGGGCCGGACATGGGTCGAGTTGGTCGCCAACCCGCTCAAGACGGTCGCACCTCAGCACGCCGCCAGTTCCAGGTCCCGGCTGATCGTGTCCCACAGGGCGTCGAACCACAGGTGGGACTGGTCCACGAACGTCGTGTCCCGCAGCCCGTCGCCCCGCCGGAACGGGAAGAGCATCGACTGCGTGCCCTGCGCGTCGTACATCTCCAGGGACTCCTGGCCGATCTCCTCGTCCCGCTTGCTGAGCGTGTAGTACGCGAAGAGCGCCTCCGCGCCGTTGAGCAGATACAGCTTCACGGGCGGCGTGAACGGCAGCGCGCGAAAGCGCACCGACACGTCGACGCCGTGCGAGGCGCGCAGCGCCAGGAGGTTGTGGCGCAGCACCTGTCCCTGGGCGTTGCGCTGGTCGAGCCAGCGGCGGTGGATCCGGCCGCCCTCGTCCCCGCCGCCGACCGGCGTGGGGAAGGCCAGGGCGATGTCCCGGCTCGGCAGCAGCACCCGCACGTCGACCTTGGCCGGTTCGCGCCCCCCGGCGTGGATCCGCCGGAGCGGTTCACCGATCGCCATGGTCAGTGAGACGGAGGTCAGGCAGAGCGCGTCGATCTCCACGCGCGGGGCCTCGAAGGCGGCCGCGACACGCGGCGCGAGACCGACCGTCGTGGGCTGGGGGCGCACCGACCCGTCGCACGCGGGCGCGCGCTCCGTCGCTTCGGCGACCGTCGCGGGGCTGCCCTTGGACACGTTGGACAGGAGGTGCTCATGGTGCAGGATGCGCAGCGCCTCGCGCACGGTCCCGCGCTCCACACCGAACTCCTCGGCCAGCTCGGCCTGGGTCGGCATGCGCTGGCCCGGCCGCAGCGCACCGGACCTGATCCGGTCGCGCAGCACGTCGGCCACCTCGCGGTGGGAACGCCGTCCCCGGCTGCCGTTGACGGGCGCGTGTTCCGTACTCACAACCAAACCGTACAACTTCGCGCCATCTTTGGGGAGTTGCGGGAAAGGTGGTTATGAGTCGACTCCGGGCGGAGATAAGTCAGTTGGAGTTGGTGGCCAACTTCGGCGACATGGTCGGAGCCCGTGGAGGTTGGCCACCCGGTGAGTTCCGACTGACCGGGAACCCATCCGGAGGGGAGCCGGGAGACCGGTCGGCCGTCGGAAAAGCGAGCCCCGGCTCCCGGCTACGGGGGGCCGGGGCTCACCCTTCGCGGACCGGCCTCAGAAGATGTCCTGGCACCACGGCCGCCGGGCCGCGCGGAACAGGGCGTCGGCCACCGCGGCCGCCCCGGCCCGCTCCTCAGTCACGAGCCCCAGCGCCACCAGCCGCGACACCGACTCGTCCCCCAGCCACAGCCGCGCCAACTCCGCGACGTCCAAGCTCAGATCGGCGGCAAGACGGGTCGGCGCGCACACCGCGCCACCGTCCGGCGCCGCGTCCAGCCGATAGCGCCCTCCCGCGAGCCCCGCCGCGTCGGTGACCTCCAGGACGAGCGAGCCCGCCCCGCCGTACGTACGCGCCTCCAGGGCCCGTACGACATCCAGGATCCGCACCCAGAGCCAGTCCGAGTGCCCGGTCACCCTGGCGGCACGGGGGTCGGGCAGCAGCTGCGGGAGCAGGTCGTCGGGGGCCCGCCAGCCGGACTTCACCGTCACGACCCGGTCGACCGAGCACACGTAGTGCCACAGCGCCCGCTCGGCGGCGGGCGTGACGGCGGTCAGCGAGAGCACCGTCAGGACGTTGCGCGGCTGGAGGGTCTCGCTCCACTCCTCGTCGGTGGCGCGGTACGCGACCAGTCCGTCGACGCGGCCCGAGGGGTCGCGGTAGAGGGCGTAGAACGGCTCCTGCCAGGGCTGTTCGGGCATGGCGTGCCGCCCGGTGTTCCGTTGCCACCAGTGCTCGTCGCGGGAGATGGCGCCGTGCTGCGCCGCCCGGAACCGCTCGTGCAGCTCGGGGCCGGACTTGCGTACCTCGTCGCCGTCGACCAGGTCGATGCGGGCCCCGGCCTCCTGCGGCCCCGACCAGCGCGGGTCGAGCCCCGAGCGCGTCACGTCGACCGTCCACTCGGCCATCGAGGTCGCGGGACCGAAGCCGAACCGGCCGTAGATGCCGTACTCGGCGGAGATCAGCGTGGCGACCACGTCGCCGCGCGCCTTCGCCGCCGCGAGGTCCGCGCTCATCATGCGGGTGAGGATGCCGCGCCGCCGGTGGGTGGGCGCCACGGTCACCGCCGAGACGGCGTTGGCGGCGACCGGGGCGCCGCCCACCGCGGTCAGCTCCTGCCGCAGCGAGCGGTACGTGCCCACGCAGCGGCCCCGTTCGAAGGCGCCCCGCAACCGGTCCAGGTCACCACGGGTGCGGGCGTACGCCACCATCTCGTCGGAGACGGTGGCCAGCGGCCGCAGGAACCCCGCGTTGGCGGCGCGCAGCCAGAGGGGCAACTCCTCCTCGGTGACCGCTCTTACGTCGACGCCGCCCTCGGTGTCACCCGCCGCATCGCCCTCGACATCGTCCTCAAGATCGCTCATCCGCCCACGCTAGGCGGCTCGGCCCCGTCGGCGCACCGGGATTTTCGCCCGCCCCGGTCACACCAGCAGGTCGTCCACCTGCGCCTCGCCCTCCCGGTAGCGCCGGGCGATCTCCGCGCTGCAGTCGTCCGCCGTGCGCTGGAGGGACTGCCGGCACCGCGAGACCTGCTGCTCGTACCCCACGAGGCGGCCCATCGCCGCGTGCAGTTCCTCGTCCGTGCGGGCGGCCAGGTCGGACAGCTCGACCTCGGCGAGCATCTCCGTGGCCAGCAGGCGGTACTCCTCGCTGTGCGGGGTGCCGAGCGTGACGTGCCGGGCGGAGGAGCGGTGCCGGGCCGGGGCGTCCGCGAGGATCTCCGAGAGCCGGTCGACGACCGCGCCCTTGGGCCGGGGCGCCGGCCGGTCCCTGCGGCGCGCGATCTCGGCCCGCAGGATGTCGATGCGCCCCTGCAGCAGCCGCCGCACATAGCTGAGGTCGGCCTCGTCCTGCTGCGCGGCCCGGCGCAGCTCGCGCAGCTCGGGCAGGCGCCGCGCCATCAGGTCGTGCTGGGGCACGGCGGGCAGCAGCGGGCTGCCCGTGCGCTGCGTGGGAGGCCGCGGAACCTGTGGACGCCGCAGCGAGACGCGGCCGGGCGAGTGCCCTGTGCTCGGTGTGTTCATGTGCTCTACCCGTCCCCTCGACCGGCCTACGCGGTACACCGCGTGTGAGCATGGTGCCACCCCAAGTGGTCGCTATGTGAATGAGTGCCCGGAATCAGCCCCAGATGGGGGGATCCGCGACGCCGGACGGGCCGCCCCTGGGCACCCCGGCCGGCACGGCATGATGGCCGCATGCGAGCAGTGGTGCAGAGGGTCGACGGCGCGAGCGTGGTCGTCGACGGCGAGGACGGGCCCGAGACGGTGGGCGAGATCAGCGGCGAGGGCCTGTGCGTCCTGGTGGGCGTCACGCACGACGACACCGAGGAGAAGGCGGCGCGACTGGCCCGCAAGCTGTGGACGCTGCGCGTGCTGGCCGACGAGAAGTCGTGCGGCGACATCGACGCGCCGCTGCTCGTCGTCAGCCAGTTCACGCTCTACGGCGACGCCCGCAAGGGCCGCCGCCCCACCTGGAACGCGGCGGCCCCCGGCGAGGTGGCCGAACCCCTGGTGGACGAGGTGGTGACCCAGCTACGTGCCCTGGGCGCGACGGTGGCGACGGGCCGGTTCGGGGCGCAGATGCGGGTGACCCTGACGAACGACGGCCCGTTCACGGTGCTCCTGGAGATGTGACCGGTACGGACCTGGACGGGCCGAGACGGGTGGGTGGGAGACATCCACCGCGCAGCGGCGGCTCAGTTACGGCTGGACGACGACTTCCTGGGCCGCGGCAACGCCCCCGGCGAGGAGCTCCGCGTCCACCGGCACATTCCGCTTGAGGAGCCCCAGCGCGATCGGCCCCAGCTCGTGATGGCGTACGGCGGTCGTGATGAACCCCAGCTTCCGCCCCTCGGCCCCCTCGGCGGCGAGCTGCAGCGGCGTACCGGCCACCGGCAGATGCACCTCGCTCCCGTCCAGGTGGAGGAAGACGAGCCGCCGCGGCGGCTTGCCGAGGTTGTGGACGCGGGCGACGGTCTCCTGCCCCCGGTAGCAGCCCTTCTGGAGGTGCACGGCCGTGCCGATCCAGCCCAGCTCGTGCGGGATCGTGCGGTGGTCGGTCTCGAAACCGAGGCGGGGCCGGTGGGCCTCCACCCGCAGCGCCTCGTACGCGAGGAGCCCGGCCGCCGGGCCGTTGTCCGCCGCGTACGCCTCCAGGCGGGCGCGCGGCAGGAACAGGTCGCGGCCGAACGCCGTCTCCCGTACGACGACACCCTCGGGAACCGGGGCGATGGAACCGGCGGGCAGGTGCACGACTGCGAACTCGTCGGTGCGGTCGGCGACTTCGACGCGGTAGAAGAACTTCATGCTCTCCAGGTACGCGATGAGGGCGCCCTGGGTGCCGGGCTCGACGTGCGCCCAGATGGTCTCGCCGTCGTCCACGAGATACAGGGCGTGCTCGATGTGGCCGTTGGCGGAGAGGATCAGCGCTTCGGTGGCCTGGCCGGCGGGTAGCTCGCTGACGTGCTGGGTGAGCAGCAGATGCAGCCAGCTCAGCCGGTCGGAGCCGGTCACGGTGACCACCCCGCGGTGCGAGAGGTCGACGAAACCGGCGCCGTCGGCGAGGGAACGCTGCTCGCGGAACAGTTCGCCGTAGTGGGCGGCGACGCCTTCGTCCACGCCCTCGGCGGGGACGGCGCCGGGCAGGGACAACAGGGGGCTCTTCATGTTCACAAAGAGTACGACCAGCGGGCGCCGGCTTTTATTTCTGACCGGGGTCCCCGCTATTCCTGGCGGCACTTCCCGCACTGCCCGAAGATCGCGAAGTGCTTCAGGTCGGTGTCGAAGCCGAAGGTGTCCCGCAGCTTGGCGGTGAACTCCGCGGCCACGGAGGTGTCGGCCTCGATGACGTCCGTGCAGTCCCGGCAGACCAGGTGCAGGTGGTGGTGGCGGTCCGCGAGGTGGTACGTCGGCGCGCCGTGCCCGAGGTGGGCGTGGCTGACCAGGCCCAGCTCCTCCAGGAGCTCCAGGGTGCGGTAGACCGTGGAGATGTTGACCCCCGACGCCGTCCTGCGCACTTCGCAGAGGATGTCGTCGGGGGTCGCGTGCTCCAGGGTGTCGACGGCTTCGAGGACAAGCTGGCGCTGCGGTGTCAGCCGGTAGCCGCGCTGCCGCAGGTCGCTCTTCCAGTCGGAGTCGGTGCTCGCCACGCCGCCAAGTCTAGGTCTACTTGAAGAAAGCGATGCCGTCGTCGGGGAGATCACCGAGATTGCGCGCCATGTCGGCGACCTCCTCGGGCGTGACGACCTTCTTGAGCTGCGCCGACATGTAGGGGCGCAGCGGTACCTCGGGGGTCTGCTTCTCGCCGACCCACATCAGGTCGCCCTTCACATAGCCGTAGAGCCGCTTGCCGCCGGTGTAGGGGCCCGCGGCCGCGGTGCGCGCGACGGCGTCCGTGACCAGGTCGATCTGCGGCTTCTTGTCGGCCAGCTCGCCGTACCAGACCTCGACGACACCGTCGTCGCGGACCATGACGACCTCGACCTTCCGGTCCTTGTCGACACGCCAGAAGCCGGACTCGGTCTCCAGCGGCTTCACCTTGTTGCCCTCGGCGTCGAGCACCCAGGTGTACGAGCGGTACTCGATGAAGTCCCGCCCGTCGTGCGTGAAGGAGACCTCCTGGCCGAAGTTCGCCTTCTCGGCGCCGGGGAAGTCGGTGACGCCCGCGCCCGCCCAGTTGCCGAGGAGGAAGGCGAGGGGGACGAGGGAGGGGTTCAGGTCGGACGGAATCTCGATCATGGGAAGCTCAGGCGATCTGTGTGGTCGGGCGACGGGTGGGGGTCAGCGCTGGCCCTGGTACAGCTTCTTCACGGTGAGCCCGGCGAAGGCGAGAACGCCGACGCAGACAAGAACCAGCAGGGCGGAGAAGAAGGCCTCAAGCACGGGGTGCTCCTCGGTGAGCTGTTGGGGCAGGTATCAGAGCCGGTCCCACTGTAGTCGGGCGAAGCCCGTCCCTCTCTGTGAGGGGCCTTACGATGCGGCCATGGCGAAGAAGCTCGTGATCAAGGTGACCGCCGGGGCCGACGCCCCCGAGCGCTGCTCCCAGGCCTTCACGGTGGCGGCCGTGGCCGTGGCCAGCGGGGTGGAGGTGTCGCTGTGGCTGACCGGTGAGTCCTCGTGGTTCGCGCTGCCGGGCCGCGCGGCGGAGTTCGATCTTCCGCATGCCGCGCCGCTGCCGGATCTGATCGGCTCGATCATGGCGGCGGGCCGGATCACGCTCTGCACGCAGTGCGCGGCGCGCCGCGAGATCTCCGAGCAGGACGTCATCCCCGGCGTGCGGATCGCGGGCGCGCAGGTCTTCGTCCAGGAGGCGACGACGGACGGCGTCCAGGCGCTCGTCTACTGACGGGGGCGCCTGCCGTCCAGCTCGTCCCACCACTCGTCGGACTTCGGGTCGCCCGACGGATCGTCCCACCAGCGGTCGTCGGGTCCCCGCCGGTTGGCGACCATGGCGGCGACCGGCGGTATCACCATGGCCACGACGCACATGCCGACGGCGACGGGGACCGACCAGAGCCGCACGACGCCCCAGGCCAGGACGAACAGGGCGATGCACGTGCCCATCATGACGAAGTAGCTGCGGCGCCGTCGCGCGTACATGTCTCCAGACTAGGCCCGGACACGCCGAAGGGCCGCACCCCGTTCCAGTGGCGTCCAACCCCCTGGGGTGCGGCCCCTCGGCCGTTCTCGGCGCGAGGCGGATCAGACCGCGATCGCCACCTCCGCGAGGCCGCCCTGCTGCGCGACGACCGTGCGGTCGGCCGTGCCGCCGGGGATCAGCGCCCGGACGGTCCAGGTGCCCTCGGCGGCGTAGAAACGGAACTGGCCGGTCGCCGAGGTGGGGACCTCGGCGGTGAACTCGCCGGTCGAGTCGAGCAGGCGCACGTAACCGGTGACGGGCTCGCCGTCGCGGGTCACCTGGCCCTGGATGGTGGTCTCACCGGGCTTGATCGTCGAAGCGTCGGGGCCGCCGGCCTTTGCTCCACACATGTCGTACTCCTGAGGGTCCTGAGATGAGAGGGAGGGGAGGAGGGGGAGGGGGAGGGGGAGGGGAGAGGTCGGGAGCGCTACTTGTTGGCGCCGAGCTCGATCGGCACGCCGACGAGCGAGCCGTACTCGGTCCAGGAGCCGTCGTAGTTCTTGACGTTGGTCTGGCCGAGCAGCTCGTGCAGGACGAACCAGGTCAGGGCCGAGCGCTCACCGATGCGGCAGTACGCGATGGTGTCCTTGGCGAGGTCGACCTGCTCGGCCTCGTAGAGGGCCTTCAGCTCCTCGTCGGACTTGAAGGTGCCGTCGTCGTTGGCGTTCTTCGACCACGGGATGTTGCGGGCGCTCGGCACGTGGCCGGGGCGCTGCGACTGCTCCTGCGGGAGGTGGGCCGGGGCGAGCAGCTTGCCGCTGAACTCGTCGGGCGAGCGCACGTCGACCAGGTTCTTGGCGCCGATGGCCGCCACGACGTCGTCGCGGTAGGCGCGGATCGAGGTGTCCTGCGGCTTGGCCTTGTACTGGGTGGCCGGACGGTTCGGGACCTCGGAGCCGTCGACCAGGTCGCGGGAGTCCAGCTCCCACTTCTTGCGGCCGCCGTCGAGGAGCTTCACGTCCTGGTGGCCGTAGAGCTTGAAGTACCAGAAGGCGTACGACGCGAACCAGTTGTTGTTGCCGCCGTAGAGGACGACGGTGGAGTCGTTCGCGATGCCCTTCGCCGACAGGAGCTTCTCGAAGCCCTCCTGGTCGACGAAGTCACGGCGGACCGGGTCCTGGAGGTCCTTGGTCCAGTCGATGCGGACCGCGTTCTTGATGTGGTTCTTGTCGTAGGCGGAGGTGTCCTCGTCGACCTCGACGAGGACGACCTTCGGGTCGTCGATGTGGGCCTCGACCCAGTCGGCGTCTACCAGGACGTCGCTGCGGCTCATGCTTCTCTCCTCCGGGGCAGTTACGGCGGTACGGCTGTGCGAGGGGACGTGCGGGTACGCCTGGGAAACGCGGGGAGGCGCGGCGTACGTGCACGGGGGGGGCGGCCCTGACCGAAGTCGTCGTCGGGCCGGGGGAATACGGGAGTGACAGCTCCCGCTAGAAGGGGCGACAGAGCATGGCGGCGACGCGGCACAGGTCTACTGCCCGCCGCTTCGTGAGGTCCGCCTGTCGCTTCATGGTGCCGATCGTAGGGATGCCGGGGTGGCTGTGTCACCGGCGCTCCGCATAGTGAGACACGATCGTCCACCATCTGAGAATGGTTGAAGCCCGCGACCGCCCCGGTGGGGTCGCGGGCCCCGTGTAGCTCCCGTCACATCCGCCCGCCGGACGGCCCTGTCTCGCACTGCGGACACGGCTGGGGGCGAGCGGCGGGAATCAGCCGGTGAGGCTCACGTTCGAGCCGGTCACCGACATGTCCACGCCGTCCGGCGCGGCCTCGACGCTCTTCAGCTTGATCCCGGCCGGCAGGTCGTCGATCTTCTGGTCGAAGTCGGTGACGTCACGGACCATGCCCTCGGGCAGCGGGATGGAGATGCCGAGGACGTCCAGCTTCTTCGGGATCTCGTCGGCGTGCACCTTGATGTGGTCGCCCTCGACGCGGACCGAGCTGAGCACGTGGACGGGCTTGGGCAGCTTCGCGCCGCCCTTGCTGACCTCGACCTCGACCTTGATCTTGCCGTTGCCGCCGTCGGAGAGGCCGATGACCTTGCCCTTGGCGCCGAGCGGCAGGTCCACGGGCTCGGACTTGCTCGCCTTCAGCAGCTCGTCGTAGCCGACGCGGGCCGTCCCCGAGGCGGTCGCGGCGGTCGCCGAGCTGTAGTCGCCGGAGAACTTCACGCCCTTCATGTGGGCCTCCAGGTCGGCGATGCGGATCGAGTCGGCGCCGGACTTCGCGTCGTAGTCCTTGATGCCGACCTCCACCTCGTCCAGCTCTCCGCCCGCGACCTGGGTCAGGAAGGGGAAGCCCTTGATGGAGACGTCGGGTTCCTCGGCAAGGCCCTCGTTGGTGCGCAGCTTCTCCGCCGCCTCGCCCTCGGCGAAGTTCACGGCGAGCCGGTCGGCCGCCACGAACAGACCCCCGAGGACCACGACGACGATCAGCAGTATTCGTACGGCGCGCTTGCTCATGTCCGGCGTTCCCCCACCTTGATCCCCCGTGTCGACTGTCCCTCGCGAGCCTAAAGGACAGGTCCCCGGCCGATGGGATCGGCCGGGGACCTGTCGTACAGCTGTGACGAACGTTCCGCCGGGGGCGGACGTCAGCCGATGGCGCGCCCGAGGACGTAGACGGCCGGCGCGGCGGCCGCCAGCGGCAGCGCGACACCCGCCGTCATGTGCACGAACCGCGACGGGTAGTCGTAACTGGCCACCCGGTGTCCGACCAGCGCGCAGACGCCCGCGCCGAGGGCGAGCAGCGCGCTCTTGGTGCCGAGGTCCGTCATCCCGCCGGCGGCGAGACCGGCCCCGGTCGCCGCGAGCAGCGCGACGACGACGGAGGCGGGCGTGGGCAGCGGCAGCGCGCGGGCGAGGATCGCCGCGGCGACCGCGACACCGCCCACGGTGACGGCGTCGGCGGCGGCCGCGAGGTGCCCGGCCGCGATGATCGCGAGGGCGGCCGACACGACGGTGGCCATCAGCCCGTACATCCGCTCGTCGGCGCCCGCGCGGCTGCGCAGCTGGAGGACCAGCACCAGCAGCACCCACACCCCGAGCGTGCCGAGGATGGCGGCGGGCGCGTGCTCCTTGCCCACGGCCAGCAGCGCGGCGTCGGCGGCGACCCCGCCCAGGAAGGCGAGCGCGATGCCCTGCCGGGCCGGCCACATGCCGTTGAGGCGGAACCAGCCGGCGGCGGTCACGGCCTGGAGGATCACCAGCGGCACGAGCAGCGCGTACGGCCCGACGGCGGCCCCCGCGGCGAGCAGCAGCCCGAGGACCGCGGTCAGGGCGGCGGGCTGCATCCCCGGCTCCATGACCGGCGAGCGCCCCTCTGCGCGGGCCCGCTGGGCGTCGGTGACGCGGGCGTTGCCGGTGGTGGTGGCGCGGCCGTAGGTGGGCCCGTCCCCCGGGGCCTTCGCGGCACTTCGCGCGGCACTCGGTGCCGGTGCCTCGCCCTGGAGGGGCAGGTACGCCGTCTCCGTCACGTCCACCGCCACGGGCGGCTGCGCCTGCGTCTCCCAGGTCTGCCCCTCCCACTGCTGAAGGTACTGGTCCTGGGCGTGCTGCTCATGGCCGTGCGCCTGCGGGTACCGCTCCTGCGGGTAGGACTGCTGCGGATACGGCTGCTCGGGATACGGCTGCTGGGCGTACGGCTGCTGGGCGTACGGCTGCTGCTCGGGGTGGGACTGCTGCGGGTACTGCTGCTGCTCCGGATACGGCTGCTGGGCGTACGGCTGCTGCTCCGGATGGGGCTGCTGCGGGTACCGCTGCTGCTCGGGATACGGGGAGTGGGGGTGGCGCTGCCCGGAGTACGGGTCGTAGCCCTCGTACCCCTCATACCCCTCGTACGGCTGATCGGACATGGCGCTCATCCTCCTGCGAACGGCGGGAGCACCTCGACCGTGCCGCCCTCGGCCAGCCGTACGGTCTCATGCCCGCGGGTACCTACGGGGGCACCGTCGATCAGGAAGGAGCAGCGCCGCAGCACCCGGGCCAGTTCGCCGGGGTGCCGCTCGCGGGCGCCGTCCAGCGCCTCGGCGAGCGTCGTCGCCGCGTACGGCTCCTCGGCGACGCCCGCGGCCGCCTTGGCAGCGGCCCAGTAACGAATGGTGCCGTTCACCATGCGACGCTCTCCTCTCAGTCGGCGGTTGCCGACGTCCATGATGCCGTGGCCCACGCCGCGATCCGCCCGGCCAGCTCGTCCGAGACCGCGTGCTCCGCGTGCCCCATGCCCTCTTCCAGCCACAGCTCGACCCCGTGCGGCGCGGCGGCGGCCAGTGTCCGGGGGTGGTCGAGGGGGAAGTACGGGTCCCGGGTGCCGTGCACGACGAGCAGCGGGGTCGCGCCGATGAGGGGGACGGACTCGACCGGCGAAAGGGGGACGGGGTCCCACTCGTGCGGGTGGATCCGGGTGCGCAGTCCCAGGCGGCCGAGCGCCCGCCCGGCAGGGCGCGTGACGACCCAGTGCAACCGGCGCATGGGCGCGGTGCCCCGGTAGTACCAGCGCGCCGGGGCGCTCACCGCGACCACCGCGTCCGTCCGCGCTTCCGTGCGCCCCCGGTGCGACGCGGCGTGCCGCAGGACGACGGAACCGCCCATCGAGAACCCGACGGTCACCACGCGCGCGTGGCCCAGCGAGCGCGCCCACTCCACCGCCGCCGCCAGGTCGAGCACCTCGCGATCGCCCACCGTGGAGTGCCCGCCGGAGGCCCCGTGCCCCCGGAAGGAAAAGGTGATCACGGCCGCACGCAGGGCGAACACGCCCGCGATGCGGCGCACGTGGGGCCGCGCGAGATCGCCGGTGAAGCCGTGCGCGACGACGATCGCGACCTCGTCCGCGCCCCCGGGACCCGGGGCGTACGCGGCGTCGACGGCGACCCCGTCCGGCGTACGGAGCGTGGCGCGCCGTGGAACGCGGGACGACGCGCGAGTGATCGGCTGCACAGAAGATCGCGCCGCTTGACCTGCCGGACCGGAACTCATGTGAGCTATTCTGCTGGGCAGAGGATCCGGGCGACGCAGCCCCCGGGTCCTTTTGTGCTTTCAGGCGCGTCACCGAGCCACCGAGAACCATTACGAAGCAGTGCCGTAAACGCCCGCCGGCTCGCAGGAGCCGGGGGAGCCCCTCCGCAGGGACCGAGGAGGAACCGACGTTATGGGCGAGCGAACCGTGCACGACCGCAGGACAGAGCCGGGGTGGGGGTCCCCCCTGCTCGCGCGGAGCCGAGAGCTCGGGGGAGAGACGCGATGAGCTCTCTGCTGCTCCTGACCAATGCCCTCCAGCCGTCGACGGAGGTGCTCCCCGCCCTCGGCCTGCTCCTTCACAACGTGCGCGTCGCCCCGGCGGAAGGACCCGCTCTCGTCGACACCCCGGGTGCCGACGTCATCCTCGTCGACGGCCGCCGGGACCTTCCCCAGGTACGCAGCCTCTGCCAGCTGCTGCGCTCCACCGGACCGGGCTGCCCGCTGGTCCTCGTGGTCACGGAGGGCGGCCTCGCGGCCGTCACCGCGGAGTGGGGCATCGACGACGTGCTCCTCGACACCGCGGGGCCCGCCGAGGTCGAGGCGAGGCTGCGGCTCGCGATGGGCCGCCAGCAGATCACCTCCGACGACTCCCCCATGGAGATCCGCAACGGCGACCTCTCCGTGGACGAGGCGACGTACAGCGCGAAGCTGAAGGGCCGGGTCCTCGACCTGACCTTCAAGGAGTTCGAGCTGCTGAAGTACCTGGCGCAGCACCCGGGCCGGGTCTTCACGCGCGCCCAGCTGCTCCAGGAGGTCTGGGGCTACGACTACTTCGGCGGCACGCGCACGGTCGACGTCCACGTGCGGCGGCTGCGCGCGAAACTCGGCGTCGAGCACGAGTCGCTCATCGGCACCGTCCGCAACGTCGGCTACCGCTTCGTGGTGCCGGAGAAGGTCGAGCGGGCGGCCGAGGAGGAGAAGGCCAAGGAGAAGGCGCAGTCGGCTTCGAAGGCCGCTTCGTAGGAAGCCGCCGTACGGCCTGCCCAGCGGGAGTTCCATCCGCGTAGACTCCGCGCGTGGCCAAGGTGACTCGGGATGACGTGGCGCGACTGGCGGGTACTTCGACCGCCGTCGTCAGCTATGTCATCAACAACGGACCCCGGCCGGTCGCCCCGGCCACGCGCGAGCGTGTACTCGCCGCGATCAAGGAGCTGGGCTACCGCCCGGACCGGGTCGCGCAGGCCATGGCGTCCCGGCGCACGGACCTCATAGGCATGATCGTGCCCGACGCGCGCCAGCCGTTCTTCGCGGAGATGACGCACGCGGTCGAACAGGCGGCGTCCGAGCGCGGAAAGATGGTCCTCGTCGGCAACTCCGACTACGTGGAGGAGCGCGAGACCCACTATCTGCGCGCCTTCCTGGGCATGCGGGTCTCCGGCCTCATCCTCGTCAGCCACGGCCTGACCGACCAGGCCGCCGCCGAGATAGACGCCTGGGACGCGCGCGTGGTGCTGCTCCACGAGCGGCCCGAGGCCATCGACGATGTCGCCGTGGTCACGGACGACGTCGGCGGCGCGCAGCTCGCCACCCGACACCTGCTCGAACACGGCCACGAGTACGTCGCCTGCCTCGGCGGCATGGCCGGGACCCCGACCGTCGGCGACCCCGTCTCCGACCACGTCGAGGGCTGGCGGCGCGCCATGCGGGAGGCCGGGCGGTCGGTGGAGGGCCGCCTCTTCGAAGCCCCGTACAACCGCTACGACGCCTACCAGGTCGGCCTGGAGCTGCTCGCCGGGCCCGACCGGCCCACCGCCATCTTCTGCTCCACGGACGACCAGGCGATCGGGGTGCTGCGGGCCGCGCGGGAGCTGCGCATCGACGTGCCGGGGGAGCTGGCCGTCGCCGGCTTCGACGACGTCAAGGAGGCGGGCCTGACCGATCCGCCGCTGACCACGGTGGCCTCCGACCGGCCGGCGATGGCCCGCGCCGCGGTGGACCTCGTCCTGGACGACGGCCTGCGTGTGGCCGGCTCCCGCCGGGAACGGCTGAAGCTGTTCCCCTCGCGGCTGGTCGTACGCCAGTCCTGCGGCTGCCGGTGAGCACCCCGGCCGGGACGCCCGCGTAGGCGCCTCACCACGGGCCCGACATGCATCGCCCCGGGCTTTATAAGGGGCATACGCACTTCTGCCGGGCTTCTCAGGACGTACTCAGGCAGCTCTCATGTGCGCCGGTCAATCTCAAAGGCATGACCGAGACCTTCCGCCACAGCGGCGAGTACCCCACGCAGCAGCCGTCCGCGCCGGTGCACCACGGCGGTACGCAGGGCGCGTACCCGCCCCCGCCCGCCTACGCGCCGGAGGCGACCCGGACCATCCCCACCCTCCCGAGGAGCCGCCGCGCCAAGGGCCCCATGGCCCTGCTCGCCGCGGTGGCCATCGCGGCCGCGGCCGTCGGCGGCGGCACCGCGTACGCCGTGCAGACCCTGACGGACCAGGGCGCCACCACCTCGGCGACCAGCACCGACGTCGTGCCGACCAGCAAGCGCGGCACCGTCTCCGGGGTCGCGGAGGCGGTCGCGCCCAGCATCGTGGAGATCAGCGCCACCACCGCCCAGGGCAAGTCCACCGGCTCCGGTGTCATCACCAGGAGCGACGGCGAGATCATCACCAACAACCACGTCGTCTCCGGCGCCACCTCGATCAAGGTGCGGACGCACGACGGCAAGACGTACGACGCCGAGGTCGTCGGCACCGACAGCAAGAAGGACCTCGCGCTCATCCAGCTGAAGAACGCCTCCGGGCTGAAGCCGGCGACCCTCGGCGACTCCGCCGGCGTCAAGGTCGGCGACGAGGTCGTCGCCATCGGCTCCCCCGAGGGCCTGACCGGCACCGTCACCAGCGGCATCGTCTCCGCGCTCGACCGGGACGTCACCGTCCCCACCGGCGAGGGCCAGGAGCAGCCGCAGGGCCCCCAGGGCGGCTGGCCCTTCGAGTTCGGCGGGCGGGAGTTCAACGGCGACACCGGGTCGTCCAAGACCACGTACAAGGCCCTCCAGACCGACGCCTCGCTCAACCCCGGCAATTCCGGCGGCGCCCTCATCGACATGAACGGCAACATCATCGGCATCAACTCCGCGATGTACTCGCCCGCTTCGTCGGCGCAGGGCAGCGGCGACGCCGCGGCCGGCAGCGTCGGCCTCGGCTTCGCCATCCCGGTCAACACGGTCAAGGCCGACCTCGACACCCTCCGCGCCGGCGCCACGGACTGACCCCGGCCACCGCCGCGTGCGAGGCTGATACCGGACCCGTTTCCGCCCCCATACCCGAGGAAGTCCGAAGCACATGAGCCCCGCCGAAGGCGACCGCGCCGGTGACCGCGAGCAGCAGCGCATCCTGATCGTGGACGACGAGCCCGCCGTGCGGGAGGCGCTGCAACGCAGTCTCGCCTTCGAGGGGTACGGCACGCAGGTCGCCGTCGACGGCGCCGACGCGCTGGAGAAGGCCGCCGCCTACCGCCCCGACCTCGTCGTACTCGACATCCAGATGCCCCGCATGGACGGCCTGACCGCCGCCCGCAGGCTCCGCGCCGGCGGATCGACCACGCCGATCCTGATGCTGACCGCGCGCGACACGGTCGGCGACCGCGTCACCGGGCTCGACGCCGGCGCCGACGACTACCTGGTCAAGCCGTTCGAACTGGACGAGCTGTTCGCCCGCATCCGCGCGCTCCTGCGACGCAGCTCGTACGCCGCAGGCGCGGGGCGGGCCGAGGAGGGCGACACCCTCGCCTTCGCCGACCTGCGGATGGACCTGGCGACGCGCGAGGTCACGCGGGGCGGGCGCACCGTGGAGCTGACCCGCACGGAGTTCACCCTCCTGGAGATGTTCCTGGCGCACCCCCGGCAGGTCCTGACCCGCGAACAGATCCTCAAGGCCGTCTGGGGCTTCGACTTCGAGCCCACCTCCAACTCCCTGGACGTCTACGTCATGTACCTGCGCCGCAAGACGGAGGCGGGCGGCGAGCCCCGCCTCGTGCACACCGTGCGGGGCGTCGGCTACGTCCTGAGGGGCGGCGAGTGAGCGGGCCCGTCCGACGGTTCGGGGGGCTGCCGCTGCGCTCGCGGCTGGCGTTGCTCGTCACCGTCGCCGTGGCCCTCGCGGTCGCGGCGGTCGCCGTCTCCTGCTGGGTGCTGACCCGCGCCCAGCTGCGCGGCCAGCTGGACGACTCACTGCGCAGCCTGAACGTCGGCCGCGTCTACCTGGACGTCACGGCCGCCGAGTGCAACGACGACCGCACCAGCCCCAACGCCGAGACGTCACCCGGCACCACCACCGTCTTCGTCCAGATCATCCGGCCCGACGGCTCCCGCTGCGTGGGCCGCGGCTCCACGCCCGTGGCCGTCCAGGACCCCGACGTCGAAGTGGCCCAGCACCTGCGGCCGCAGGCCCTGCACGACGCCAGGACCGACGACGGGGCCGCGGTGCGCGTACTGACCCAGGTGGACCCCGACGGCCGCTACACGGTGTCCCTGGCCCGCCCGCTCTCCGAGATCGACGAGCCCCTCAACAAGCTGGCCCTGCTGCTCACCGCGGTCGGCGGCATCGGCATCCTCGGCGCGGGTGCCGCCGGCCTCTGGGTGGCGCGCACCGGTCTGCGCCCGGTGGACCGGCTCACCGAGGCCGTGGAGCACGTGGCCCGCACCGAGGACCTCGACCTGCGCATCCCCGTGGACGGCCACGACGAGATCGCCCGCCTGTCGGAGTCCTTCAACTCCATGACCGCCTCGCTGGCCTCCTCCCGCGACCTCCAGCAGCAGCTCATCGCCGACGCCGGCCACGAGCTGCGCACCCCGCTGACCTCCCTGCGCACCAACATCGAGCTGCTCGCCCGCAGCGAGGACACCGGCCGGGCCATCCCGCCCGACGACCGCCGGGCCCTGCTCGCCTCCGTCAAGGCCCAGATGACGGAACTGGCCTCGCTGATCGGCGACCTGCAGGAACTGTCCCGGCCGGACGCGGGCCACGGCGGCGGCAAGGTGCAGGTGATCGCCTTGCACGACCTGGTGGAGACCGCCCTGGAGCGGGCCCGCCTGCGCGGCCCCGAACTGACCTTCGCCGCCGACCTCGCGCCCTGGTACGTCCGCGTGGAACCGGCCGCCCTGGAGCGCGCCGTCGTCAACCTCCTGGACAACGCGGTCAAGTTCGGCCCGTCGGGCTCGACCATCGAAGTGGCCTTGCGGGGCGGCGAACTGACGGTACGCGACCACGGACCCGGCATCGCCGCCGATGAACTCCCCCATGTCTTCGACCGCTTCTGGCGCTCACCGTCCGCCCGCAGCCTGCCGGGCTCCGGCCTGGGCCTGTCCATCGTGGACCGCACGGTGCGCCAGTCCGGCGGCGAGGTGACGCTGGCCGCGGCGGACGGCGGCGGCACGGTGGCCTCCGTCCGCCTCCCGGGAGCGTCGACTCCCCCGCCCAGCGAACTCCCCTGACGGGGACGGTGTGTTCAGCTGACGGGGACGGTGTGTTCCGTGCTGACCGAGGCCAGAATTGACCGGCCGTTCCGGCCCGCAATTGCACCCCCGCTCGGGTCAATCCGCTCCGTAGAGTCGTACGCACAAGGCCTCGGGAGTCCCCGGGACCGCCGCCCGAGCAGGGGGAACACCGATGAACGCCAGCACCGCCAAGCCGGTCCTGACCCGCGCCGCCACCGCCGAGACCACGAGCGACCCCAGCAGCGTCATGACCCTGCTCGCCGACTGCGGGACCGACGGCAGCACGGTCACCAGTTACCGCTCGACGTTCGCCGAGGGCGCCGTCGGCGCTCCCGCGCACTTCCACACCCGGGCCTCCGAACTGTTCTTCGTCATCGGCGGCGCCCTCCAGGTGCTCGTCGACGACGAGGTCCAGGTACTGGGCCAGGGCGACTTCCTGCTGGTGCCGCCGCACACCCCGCACGCCTTCGCCGCCGCTCCGGGCCGGGAGGCCGACGTGCTGTTCGTCTTCACGCCGGGCCTGCCCCGCTTCGACTACCTGCGCCTCCTCGGCCGCGTGACGCGCGGCGAGGCGAGCCCGCAGGAGATCAAGGACTCCTCCGAGCTGTACGACAACCACTACGTGGACAGCCCGGCATGGCGCGCCGCCCTCGAAACGGCCCGGTGAGCCTTTGGAAACGGCCCGATGGGGGCTACGGGCCGAAGCCGAGGCCCGTCCCGGTCAGCCGCACCCGGATGCCCTCCTCCTCCACGGTCACGTCCCGCAGCGCCACCGTCCCCTCGCCCGGCAGCTTCGGCAGCTGGAACGCGAGGGTGAGGCGGTCGGCGAGGGCGGGACGGGTGAGCTGGGCCAGGCCCTTGAGCAGGGCGGGGTCCAGGCCGAGCTTCTTCAGCAGCGCGGGGTGGCCCATCGCCACGTCGATGAGGTTCAGGCCCATCACGTCGTGCACGAACTTCGGTGACCCGGTGAGTTCGCCCAGCTTGGCGTCGCTCTTGAGGGCCTCGCGCACGACGGAGTCGGGGACACCGAGCCGCTTCACGATCGCCGGGACCGCCAGCAGCGCCTTCGCCTTCGCCGTCTCCTTGGCCACCCGGTCGGCGGAGCTGCGCGACAGGTGCAGGCCCTCCTTCTCGCGGGTGCCCGGCCGGTACGTCGCCAGGTCGCCCAGTTGCAGGCTCATGCCGCCGATGTCGGTGGAGATGCCGCGCTCGCCGTTGCGCTGGATACGGGCGTCGGCGCGCACCTTCAGGTCGTGCCCGGCGACGGGCAGCGTGCCGCGCGCGAGGACCTGGTCGCGGCCCTTGCCGGTGAACGTCACCTGAGAGGCGCCCAGTTCACGGTTGAGGTCCTCGAAGGAGAGCAGTACCTCGCCGTCCATCGCGCCGATGCGGGCGCCCTTGATGGAGGTGGGCCCATCGCCGAGGAGCGTGACGTCCGTGGCGGTCGCGGAGACCTTGGCGAGCGAGACGCGGTCGGCCGCGACGTCCGGGACGGTCACCTTCACCCGGTCCAGGCGCTGGTCGAGGACCTGCGTGAGGAACGGGAACCCTTCGATGTCGACCTCGGGCGCCGCGCTCAGGTCCAGCTGCTCCTTGAACTTCTCCGCCGCCTCGTGCTCGGCGTAGAGCAGCGCCCAGCGGTCGCCGAGGGCGAGGAACGCGGCGGCGACGAGGACGGCCACCACGGCCTTCGCGGCGAGCGGCAGCCCGGCGAAGCGGCGGCGGGCCCTGCCCCGGCCCCGGCTGCGGCCCCGGCGGCGACTGCCCCGCCGGTGGTTGGGCGGCTCCCAAGGCGCTTCCGCCTCAGCCGACTTGTCCTCGTGGAGGAACTCCTCCAGCGGGTTCGGAGCGAGGTCGGCCAGCTCGTCGTACGGGTTTCTGTAGGGCTTTTCCGGGGTTCCGGCGGGCCGGTTCGCGGGGTCGGCGGGCCGGTTCGGGGTGCTGTAGGGCTGGTCCGGGGGCGGTTGCGGGGTTATGCGGTGGGGGGAACGCATCAGATGATCTCACCATACGTTCACACCCCACCCCAAGCTCTACCTCCGGTAAGCGCCGAGGTGAGCGCTACTTCACGATGGTGATCCGGTCGGCCTTCGGCGGCGCGATCGGCTTGGCCGCCGAGGAGTTGGCGGTCAGATAGTCGTTGAACGCCTTCAGGTCATCGGCGCCGACGAGCGGCTTCGTGCCCTTGCCCAGCTCGGGCAGACCGTCGCCGCCGCCCGCGAGGAAGGAGTTCAGCGCGACGCGGTAGGTGGCCGACGGGTCGAGCGCCTTGCCGTTCAGCTTGATCGAGTCGGTGACGACCCGGTCGGCGCCCGTCTTCGTCATGTCCAGCGTGTACGTCAGTCCGTCCGACACCTGGAGGATCTTCGGGGAGGCCTCATTGGCCCCGCTGACCTGCTGCTTCAGGGCGGTGACGAGCTGCGCGCCGGTCAGGTCGACGAGGTTGACGGTGTTGCTGAAGGGCTGCACGGTGAACGCCTCGCCGTAGGTGACGACGCCGTCGCCCTCACCGCCGCTCGCCTTGTGCACGAGGTCGGAGCGGATGCCGCCGGGGTTCATCAGCGCCAGGTCGGCCTCGGGGTCGAGGGACTTGGCGTGCGCGAGCTGCGCGTCCGCGATCAGGTCGCCCAGCGGGGACTCGGGCACGCCCGCGCCACGGCCGGGGATGTCGGCGGCGATGTAGCCGACGGGCCGGTTCGCGACGGGCGCGGCCAGCTTGTCCCAGCGGGTGATCAACGAGGTCATGTCGGGGGCCTTGGCCTGCTCCCGGCTCACCACGTGGTTCGCGGACCTCACGCTCGTACGGACGATGTCCTTGGTCCTGCGGTCGTACGTGAGCGTGGTGTCGGTGTAGAGCTTCCCGTAGGAGGACGCCGAGGTCACCATGCGGGGCTTGCCGGACGGGTCCGGGATCGTGCAGACGTACGCGGCGTGCGTGTGCCCGGTGACGAGCGCGTCGACCTTGGGCGTGATGCCCTTGGCGATGTCGGTGATGGGCCCGGAGATGCCGTCGCCCGCGCCCGGCGAGTCGCAGTCGTAGTTGTACGTCTGGCTCGCGGGGGCGCCGCCCTCGTGGATGAGCGTGACGATGGACTTCACGCCCTGCCGGTCGAGGATCTTCGCGTACTTGTTGACGGTCTCGATCTCGTCGTGGAACTTCAGGCCCTTGACGCCGTCGGCGGAGACGATGTTCGGGGTGCCTTCGAGGGTGACGCCGATGAAGCCGACCTTCACGCCCTTGTGCTTCCACACCCAGTAGGGCTTGAGGAGGGGCTTGCCGGTCTTCTCGTCCGTGACGTTCGCGGCGAGGTAGGGGTAGTCGGCGCCCTCGAACTCCTTGGGCCTGCCGGCCTTGTCCTTCTCGAAGCAGCCGTCCTTGGGGTGGCAGCCGCCGTACTGCATGCGGGCCAGTTCCTCGGCGCCCTCGTCGAACTCGTGATTGCCGACGCTGGTGACGTCCAGGTCCAGCTTGTTCATCGCCTGGATCGTGGGCTCGTCGTGGAAGAGGCCGGAGAGCAGCGGGCTGGCGCCTATGAGGTCACCGGCGGCCGCGGTGACGCTGTAGGGGTGCGCCTTGCGGGCGGTGCGCAGGGACGTGGCGAGGTACTCGACGCCACCGGCGTCGATCTTCTTCTCGGTGCCGTCGTGCTGCTTCTCCGTGACCTGGCCGGACGAGCCGGCGGGCGGCTGGAGGTTCCCGTGGAAGTCGTTGAACGACAGGAGCTGCACGTCCACCGTGCGCTTCCCGCCGCCCTTGCCCCCGCCCGCGTGGTCCTGCCCCGCGCTCGCGGGAAGGGCGGCGGCCAGCGCGCCGATGGTGGCGAGCGAGGCGGCCGCGGCGAGTACGCGCGTGGCGCGGAGTCCGGGCCTGGGCCCGCGGGGCCGGGATGTGGCTGACACGTGTCCCCCTGGGGATGTGTGAGACGACTGGAAGGGCGATTCCGCCGAGCGCAGCCTAGAGTCAACGCGCGTAGCGCAACAGGGGGTCACGGGTTACGAGGTGGTTGCCATCGCGGGCGATACGGGCACTTCCTCCGATGTCCGGTTCTCGCACCTCGGGGGTACGTGACCCAGCGCCCCGGACGGCACGGCTCCGGAGCGGCCCGGGGGCCGTACGGCTCCGGGGCGCCGCGGGTCGTAAGGCTTCGGAGCGCCGCGGGTCGTACGGCTCCGGAGCGCCGTGGGTCGTACGGCTTCGGAGCGCCGCGGGTCGTACGGCTCCGGACCGGCCCTCCGACCACCCCGGACACCCCGGGCCGCCCCGGACCGCTCCAGCCCTCCCGTCGCCGCTCGCCGTACCCTCGACCCATGACTGACGACCGGCCCGCCGAGGCTCCCGCTCCCCTCCGGAAGATCGACACTCTCGCCGCCCTCGACCCCGCGCAGGCCGACGCCGTGCTCGCGCTCCTCGCGGAGGCCGCCCGCACCGACGGGCAGCAGGCGGTGTCCGAGCAGGGGCGGTTGCAGCTCCGCGGCGGGGCACGGGAGGGGGTGCGGCACCTGCTGCTCGGCGTCGGCGAGGAACTCGTCGGGTACGCGCAGCTGGAGGACACCGACCCGGTGGAGGCCCCGGCCGCCGAACTCGTCGTCCACCCCTCCTACCGCGGCCGAGGTGACGGCCGGGCGCTCGGCAGCGCGCTGCTCGGCGAGTCCGGGCGGCGGCTGCGCGTGTGGGCGCACGGCGGGCACTCCGCCGCCCGGCACCTGGCCCAGGTCCTCGGCCTCACCCTCTTCCGCGAACTGCGGCAGATGCGCAGGCCGTTGGCGGACCTGGACCTGCCGGACCCGGTCCTCCCGGCGGGCGTGTCCGTACGGACCTTCGTACCCGGGCAGGACGACGCCGCCTGGCTCGCGGTGAACGCCGAGGCCTTCGCCCACCACCCCGAGCAGGGTTCCCTCACCCAGCGCGACCTGGACGCCCGCAAGGCGGAGCCGTGGTTCGACCCGGCCGGCTTCTTCCTCGCCGAGAAGGACGGGGAGCTGATCGGCTTCCACTGGACGAAGGTGCACGCGCAGGAGGACCTCGGCGAGGTGTACGTCGTCGGGGTGCGCCCCGGCGCCCAGGGCGGCGGCCTCGGCAAGGCCCTGACGACGACGGGCCTGCGCCACCTCGCGAAGGCCGGCCTGCCGACCGCGATGCTGTACGTGGACGCGGACAACAAGGCGGCCGTGAGCGTCTACGAGCGGCTCGGCTTCGTGACCCACGAGACGGATCTGATGTACCGCACGGAGTCCTGACCAGCACTTTCCCCCAGACCGTACGGCCCGAGGGGCGGCGCCCATTGACGTCGCCCCTTTCTTGCACCACCCTTTCACTACTTACTTAGTGAAAGGGTGGTGCAAGGCAGTGGTCGAATACCGCATCGACCGGCGCAGCGGCGTCGCCACCTACCTCCAGATCGTCCAGCAGACCCGACAGGCCCTGCGCCTCGGCCTGTTGGAGCCCGGCGACAAGCTGCCCACGGCGCGCGAGGTCGTCGAGGCGACGGCCATCAACCCGAACACCGTGCTCAAGGCGTACCGCGAACTGGAGCGCGAGGGCCTCGTCGAGGCACGCCGGGGCCTCGGCACGTTCGTACGGAAGACGCTGGGCAGCGCGCCGGCCGACTCACCGCTGCGGGGGGAGCTCGCGCAGTGGGCCGCGCGGGCCCGGTCGGCGGGGCTGGAGAAGGAGGACATGGCGGCGCTCTTCAACGCCGTACTCGAAGAACAGTTCGCACCGACGCGAGTGCGGCCTCCGGAGCGAACACCGGAGCGGACCCAGACACCCGTACCGAAACCCGTGTCGGCCGACGCGCCGACACCCGCACCGTCCAAGGGGGACTCCGCATGACCGACACCGCCCTAGAGGCGCACGGCCTGACCAAACGCTACGGTCGCCGCCGCGCCCTGGACGACTGCGCGTTCCGCCTGCCCGTCGGGCGCGTCTGCGCGGTCGTCGGCCCCAACGGCGCCGGCAAGTCCACGCTGCTCTCCCTCGCGGCCGGCCTCGACCGCCCGAGCGGCGGCGCCCTGACCGTCCTCGGCACGAGCCCCGCGCTGGCCCGCCCCCGCGTGGCGTACGTCGCCCAGGACAAGCCGCTGTACCCGCAGCTGACCATCGCCGACACGCTGCGGACGGGCGCCGAACTGAACCCGGGCCGCTGGGACATGCCCGTCGCCGAGCGCGTCGTCGGCGCGGGGGACCTCGATCCGGGGGCCCGCGTCCGCACACTCTCCGGCGGCCAGCGCACCCGCGTCGCCCTCGCCCTGGCACTGGCCAAACGCGCCGAACTCCTGCTCCTGGACGAGCCGATGGCCGACCTCGACCCCCTGGCCCGCCACCAGCTCATGGGCACGCTCATGGCGGAGGCCGCCGAACACGGCACGACGGTCGTCATGTCCTCGCACATCGTCGGCGAACTGGCCGACGTGTGCGACCACTTGCTCCTGGTGTCCGGGGGCCGCATCCGGCTCGGCGGCGGCATCGACGACCTCGTCACCGCGCACGCCCTGGTGACGGGCGCGCGCCCGGCCGCCGACCTCTCCCCGCACACCGTCATCGAGTCCCGCGCCACGGGACGCGGCGTGAGCGCCCTGATCCGCCCCGAAGGCCCGCTCGGCGACGGCTGGGCCGTCGAAGAACCCTCCCTGGAGGAACTGTTGCTCGCCCATCTCCGCACCCCGGACGCCCCACCCCTGCTCACCCCGGGCACGACCGCCACGTCCCGTCCGGGGGTGACGGCATGAGCGTGCCGATGCTGCGGGGCCCGCGCTGGGTGGACGTGCGGGTGCACCGCACCGCGCTCCTGACGGCCGGTGCCGCACTGGTCCTCGCGGTCGCCTACTCCGGCTGGCTGCGTTGGGCGGCGAGCGCCTTTCCGGAGAACGACGACAACTGTGTCGTGGGCAAGCCCTGCGACTCGTTCCTCGGCTTCGCCAGCGCCCGGGACCTGCTCTACACCAGCATGGAGAACGGCTCCCTGGCCCTGCTCCTGGTCCCCCTTCTCATCGGCGTGTTCGTCGCGGGGCCGTTGGTCGCACGCGAGTTGGAGAGCGGCGTCCACAAGCTCTCCTGGACCCAGTCCGTCTCACCCGCGCGCTGGCTCGCCGCCAAGCTGACCACGGCCGCCGCGTTCGCCGTGGGCGGGACGCTCGTCCTCATGGCGGCGTTCCGGATCGGGACCGGCGACGTGATCGGCGGCCGTTCGAACCTGTACTGGGCGGACCGGGGCGTCTACGAGGCCACCGGTCCCGCACTGGTCGCGTACGCCCTCCTCGCCGTGGGCCTCGGCACACTCATCGGGCTCGCCGTGCGCCGCACACTGCTCGCGATGGCCGTCACCGGGGCCGTCACCGGCCTCGTGCTGTGGACCTTCGGCAACGCCCGCTGGCACCTGGTCCCGACGGACACCGCGACCGGCCCGGTCACCGGGGACGACACCTTCCCCACCCGGTACCCCATCGGCTCCTTCAGCATGGACCAGGGCGTCACCAACGCCGCCGGTGACCGCTTCCGGGAGTCCGCGTGCCACCCCGAGCCCCTGCCCGGTGCCGCCTGCCCCACCGACACCAAAATCACCGACTGGTACATGGACTACCACCCCCGATCCCACTTCTGGCACGTCCAGCTGATCGAGACCGGCATCGTGCTCGCCCTCGCGGCCGCCGCCGTGTACGCCGCCTTCCGTCTGCTCCGTCGCCGGACGGCCTGACCTCTACGATCGGCGGAAGGCCCCGGGCCGCGAAGACGCCCGGAGGCCTTCCGTCGATGTCCCGCACGTCATGTCTCCGTAACCGCTGATTCAGACAGGCTTGCGACGCTCGCCCAATGACGCCCGCCGTGCCCGACCCGCCACCGGCGAACGCGCCGGAGACAGACCGGCTGCGCCTCGCTCCCGCGCTCTCCGACGCGCCCGTCGGCGTGCCCGCGCGGAACAATGGGCACATGAGCCACCCGAACCCGCAGGGACAGGTCCAGCACGCCCAGCCTTCCGTCGGATCCATCGCGGCGCACAGGCCGCACACCATCGCCGCCACCATCTCCGACCTCGCCCCGGACATCGACGCCGACCTCGACACGTACGACGAGGACTCCCAGGTGGGGCACGACGGCGTCGAGCTGCCGCAGGGGCGCTTCCTGGACCGGGAGCGCAGTTGGCTCGCGTTCAACGAACGCGTCCTGGAACTGGCCGAGGACCCGCAGACGCCCCTCCTCGAACGGGCGAACTTCCTCGCGATCTTCGCCTCGAACCTCGACGAGTTCTTCATGGTCCGCGTCGCCGGCCTCAAGCGCCGCATCGCGACCGGCGTCGCCACCCGCTCGGCCTCCGGGCTCCAGCCCCGCGAGGTCCTCGAACTCATCTGGAACCGCTCCCGCGAGCTCATGGCCCGGCACGCCGCCTGCTACCACGACGACGTGGCGCCCGGCCTCGCCGACGAGGGCATCCAGCTGGTGCGCTGGCACGAGCTGACCGAGAAGGAGCAGTCCCGGCTCTTCACGCTCTTCCGGCAGCAGATCTTCCCCGTCCTGACCCCGCTGGCCGTCGACCCCGCGCACCCCTTCCCGTACATCTCGGGGCTCTCGCTGAACCTCGCCGTGGTCGTGCGCAACCCGGTCTCCGGCCACCACCACTTCGCACGCGTGAAGGTCCCGCCGCTGCTCTCCCGCTTCCTGGAGGCCTCCCCCCAGCGCTACGTCCCCATAGAGGACGTCATCGCCGCTCCCGCGCACCTCCAGGAGCTGTTCCCGGGCATGGAGATCCAGGAGCACCACATGTTCCGGCTCACCAGGAACGAGGACCTGGAGGTCGAGGAGGACGACGCGGAGAACCTCCTCCAGGCCCTGGAGAAGGAGCTGATGCGGCGCCGCTTCGGCCCTCCGGTGCGCCTGGAGGTCGAGGAGAGCATCGCCCCGAACGTCCTGAGCCTGCTGGTGCGCGAGCTGAAGATCAGCGAAGCCGAGGTCTATCCGCTGCCCGGCCCGCTCGACCTCACCGGCCTCTTCAGCATCGCCAAGCTGGACCGGCCCGAGCTGAAGTACCCCAAGTTCGTGGCCGGCACCCACCGCGACCTCGCCGAGGTCGAGTCGGCGTCCGCCCCCGACATCTTCGCCGCCCTTCGCGAACGCGACGTACTCCTGCACCACCCGTACGACTCCTTCTCCACGTCCGTGCAGGCGTTCTTGGAGCAGGCGGCGGCCGACCCCGACGTCCTCGCCATCAAGCAGACGCTGTACCGCACCTCGGGCGACTCCCCGATAGTCGACGCGCTCATCGACGCCGCCGAGTCCGGCAAGCAGGTCCTCGTCCTGGTCGAGATCAAGGCCCGCTTCGACGAGCAGGCCAACATCAAGTGGGCGCGGAAGCTGGAGGAGGCCGGCTGCCACGTCGTCTACGGCATCGTCGGCCTGAAGACCCACTGCAAGCTCTCCCTCGTCGTACGCCAGGAGGGCGACACCCTCGTCCGCTACTCGCACGTGGGCACCGGCAACTACCACCCGAAGACCGCCCGCCTCTACGAGGACCTCGGCCTGCTCACCTCCAACGCGGAGGTCGGCGCGGACCTCTCCGACCTCTTCAACCGCCTCTCCGGATACTCGCGGCGCGAGACCTACCGCCGGCTGCTCGTGGCCCCCAAGTCCCTGCGCGACGGCCTCGTCTCGCGCATCGACAAGGAGATCCAGCACCACCGCGCGGGCCGCCCCGCCTACGTCCGGATCAAGGTCAACTCCATGGTCGACGAGGCGATCATCGACTCGCTGTACCGCGCCTCGCAGGCCGGCGTCGAGGTGGACGTGTGGGTGCGCGGCATCTGCGCGGTCCGGCCGGGCGTCGCGGGGCTCTCCGAGAACATCCGCGTACGATCCGTCCTCGGCCGCTTCCTGGAACACTCCCGCCTCTTCGCCTTCGGCAACGGCGGCGAACCGGAGGTGTGGATCGGCAGCGCCGACATGATGCACCGCAATCTCGACCGCCGTATCGAGGCGCTGGTCAGGGTCCAGGACCCGGCGCACCGAGCGGCCCTCGGCCGGCTCCTGGAGACCGGCATGTCGGACACCACCGCCTCCTGGCACCTGGGCGCGGACGGCAACTGGACCCGCCACTCGGTGGACCAGGACGGCCAGCCCCTGCGGAACGTGCAGGAGATGCTCATAGACGCCCGGAGGCGCCGGCGTGGCACAGCGAAACCCTGAGATGACGGGCACACCCGGCACGGAGAGCGAGGTCCTCGCCGCCCATCTGCGGGACCAGGCAACGGAGTTCCTCCGCTCGCTGCGGCTGCACCGCGAGGCCACGACGGACGCGCGGGGCGCCGAGGAGGCCCTGGCGGCGGCCCGCGCCCTGCGCCGCGCGGCCCGCCGCCTCAGCGCCGCGCTGCACACCTTCCGGCCGCTCCTGGACGCGGAGTGGGCGGCCGCCCTGCGCCCTGAACTCGCCTGGCTCTCGGGGACGCTGGCCCAGGAACACGCGTACGCGAGCCGCCTGACCCGCCTCCTGGACGCCCTGCACCGCCTCTCGGGCCCTTCGCCGCTGCCGGGCCCCGCCGCACCGGAGGGCGGCACCAGAGGCGACAAGCGGGGCACCGCTCCCCGCGGCCTGACCGTCGGGGCCGCCAAGGCCGCCGCCCTCCTGGAGCGGCAGCTGACCCTGGCGAGGACCCGGGCCCACTCCACGGCCCTCCAGGCGCTCGGCTCCTCCCGCTTCCACGCCGTGGCCGACAGTGTCGCCGTACTGGCCAGCGAAGTCCCCCTGAGCGGCTGCGCGGACGACCTGAAGCCGCTGGCCGCCCGGGCCGAGTCGGACCTCGCAGAAGCGGTCGCCGCGCTCCCTCTCGGCCAGGCCGGACACCCGTACAACGCGGAGGCCCTGACGCACGGCCTGGCCGCCGAGACCGCCCCCGACACCCAGGACGCCCCCTGGCTGACGGTCCGCTCCCTGCTGCGCCTGCACCGGTACGCCCAGGAGGTGCTGTTGGGCCACGTCCCCCCGGAGCCCCGCCTGGCCGACGCGAGCCGGGCCCTCGACCTCCACCGCGAGGCGGCCGCCGCGGCGTCGGCGGCGGCCCAGGCGGCCCGCACCCCCCGCATCGCCCCGGCGACGGCGTACGCCCTCGGCGTGCTCCACGCCGACCAGCGCCACGAGGTCGAGGCGGCGAGGTTCAGCTTCCAGCGGGCCTGGCAGCACGAGCCGGTGAGCGCGGGATGACGTACGAGACGACGGGCGAGGACGGCGTCGGGGACGGCGGGAGCAAGAGCACCGTCCTCGCCGCGGGCTGCGTCCTGTGGCGCCGCTCCCCCGCCGGCGGCGCGCTGGAGATCTGCCTGGTCCACCGCCCCAAGTACGACGACTGGTCGCACCCCAAGGGCAAGCTGAAGGCCGGCGAGTCCCCGCTGGCCGCCGCCCTGCGCGAGGTCGAGGAGGAGACGGGGCACCGCTGCACGCCCGGCGCCCGGCTGCCCACCGTGCGCTATGCCGCGCAGGGCCGCCCCAAGCGGGTCGACTACTGGGCGGCGCGGGCCGGCACCGGTCGGTTCACGCCCCGTCGCGAGGTCGACCGCATCATCTGGCTGCCCCCGGCGGCGGCCCGCGACCGGCTCACCCAAGTGCGCGACCGGGAGCTCGTCGACGCCCTGCTCAGGGTGCTTACCCTGCCGTAGCCGACCGGCTACGTTCCGTGGGGCGATGTCGCACCAGGCCGACCGCCGAGGTTCACCCCCCGTTCACTCCGGCCGCTCGGTGGCTTCACCTGTACTGCCTAATTTCGGCCTTACCAAGACAGACATCGCACGCCGCCAGCACCGGGCCGGCGGCTCCCGGAAGGAAAAACCCGAAAAGTGAAGCTTCAGCGCAAGAACCGGCTCCGCGCCCTCTCCCTCGGCGCCCTCGCCGTCTCCGGCGCCCTGGCCCTCACGGCGTGCGGCTCCGACGACACCAGCGGCTCGGGCGACGGCGGCAAGGAGACCAACGCCAACGCCAACATCAAGTGCGACGACGCCAAGGGCCGCCTCGCGGCCTCCGGTTCGTCCGCGCAGAAGAACGCGATCGACGCCTGGCGGAAGGTCTACACGACCAACTGCAAGGACGTGCAGCTGAACTACAACCCGACGGGTTCGGGCGCCGGCATCACCGCGTTCCTCCAGGGCCAGACGGCGTTCGCCGGTTCCGACTCCGCGCTCAAGCCCGATGAGATCGCCAAGTCGAAGAAGGTCTGCAAGGACAGCCAGGCCATCGACCTGCCGATGGTCGGCGGCCCGATCGCCATCGGTTTCAACGTCCCCGGCGTCGACAAGCTGACCCTGGACGCCAAGACCCTGGCCGACATCTTCAACGACAAGATCAAGACCTGGGACGACAAGGCGATCGCCAAGCTCAACCCCGACGCCAAGCTCCCCAAGACGAAGGTCCAGGCCTTCCACCGCTCCGACGAGTCGGGCACCACGGACAACTTCACCAAGTACCTCAAGGGCGCCGCCCCCGCCGCCTGGCCCTACGAGCCGGGCAAGTCGTGGGAGCCCAAGGGCGGCCAGTCCGCGAACGGCTCCGCCGGTGTCGCGGGCCAGGTCAAGCAGACCCCGGGCGCCATCTCCTACTTCGAGCTGTCCTACGCGGGCGAGGGCATCAAGACCGTCGACCTGAAGACGGGCGCCAAGGAGCCGGTGAAGGCCACCGTCGACAACGCCTCCGAGGCGATCTCCGAGGCCAAGGTCGTCGGCAAGGGCAAGGACCTCGCCCTCGAACTGAACTACAAGCCCACCGCCGAGGGCGCCTACCCGATCACCCTGGTGACGTACGAGGTCGTCTGCGAGAAGGGCAACAAGGCCGACACGCTCGCCGCCACCAAGTCCTTCCTGACCTACATCGCGAGCGAGGACGGCCAGAACGTCCTCAAGGAGAACGACTACGCGCCGATCCCGGCCGAGATCATCACCAAGGTCCGCTCCACCGTCGCGAGCCTGAGCTAGCTGAACCGAGTGCGGCCGGCCCCACGGACCGGGCCGGCCGCACCGTCCGGTGCACCGCCGCCACGGAGCGCCCGCCACCGGCGCGGGCCGGCTCCGCAGACCGGAGAACCCCATGGACATATCCAGCAACACGACCGCACCCCCTCCCGTCGCCGACGTGCAGCCCGCCGCCCCCGTGAGCAAGGCCGCCGCACGCGGCGCCACCCGCCCGGGCGACCGGATCTTCCTCGGGTTCTCCCGGGGCTCAGGCATCGCGCTCCTCGCGGTCATGGCCGCCATCGCCGCGTTCCTCACCTACCGCACGGCCCTCGCGCTCGCCGACAACACGGGCAACTTCCTCACCACCTTCGAGTGGGACCCGGCCGGCGCGAGCACCGGGGGCAAGCCGTACTTCGGCATCGCCGTCCTGGTCTTCGGCACCGTGGTCAGCTCGCTGATCGCCCTGGTGATCGCCGTCCCCGTCGCCATCGGCATCGCGCTGTTCATCTCGCACTACGCGCCGCGCAAGCTGGCCACCCCCATCGCCTACGTGATCGACCTGCTGGCCGCCGTGCCCTCGATCGTGTACGGCCTGTGGGGCGCCCTCGTGGTCGCGCCCAACCTCACCGGGCTCTACAGCTGGCTCGACGACTACTTCGGCTGGACCGGCGTCCTGGAGTACAACGGCGGCGCCCCGCGCTCCCTGATGACCGTCGGCATCCTCCTCGCGATCATGATCCTGCCGATCATCACCAACGTGAGCCGCGAGGTCTTCCTCCAGGTCCCGAAGATGCACGAGGAGGCCGCCCTGGCCCTCGGCGCGACGCGCTGGGAGGTCATCCGCATGTCGGTGCTGCCCTTCGGCCGCTCCGGCATCATCTCCGCCTCGATGCTGGGCCTCGGCCGCGCGCTCGGCGAGACGATCGCCGTCGCCACCGTGCTCTCCCCGTCCTTCCTGATCAACGCCTCCGTGCTCGACTACGGCGGCGGCACCTTCGCACAGAACATCGCCAGCAAGTTCAACGAGGCCAGTGAGTACGGCCAGGACGCGCTCATCGCCTCCGGCCTGGTCCTGTTCGTCATCACCCTGCTGGTCAACGGCGCGGCCCGCCTGATCATCGCGCGCCGCAAGGAGTACTCGGGGGCCAACGCATGAGCACCACGACACCCACCCCGACCGGGCCGCTCACCAAGCGCCCCTCGACGCTCCGGGCGGCCAGCCTGCCGCGCTGGTCCCCCCTCGCCGTCGCCCTCGGCTCGATCGCCGTCGCCGTGGGCATCGGCGTCGGGGCCGGCCTGGACAGCCGCATCCAGTGGGGGCTGATCGCCGCCCTGCTGTTCATCGTCGGGTCCTACGTCCTCGCGATGACCGTCGAGGGCACCCGCCAGGCCAGGGACCGCCTGGCCACCTCGCTGGTGTGGGTCATGTTCCTGCTGGCCATCGTCCCGCTGGCGTCGCTGATCTACGAGACCGTCCAGCGCGGCAGCGAGGTCTTCGACGTCTACTTCCTGACGCACTCCATGGGCGTCCTGTCCGACGACGAGACCGGCGGCGGCATCTACCACGCCCTCATCGGCACCCTCCAGCAGGTGCTGCTGGCCTCCGTCATCGCCGTGCCGATCGGCCTGCTCACCGCGATCTACCTCGTGGAGTACGGGCGGGGCAAGCTCTCCAAGGTCATCACGTTCTTCGTGGACGTCATGACGGGCATCCCCTCGATCGTCGCGGGCCTGTTCGTCCTCAGCTTCTGGATCCTCATCCTCGGCTTCGGCTACTCCGGCTGGGCCGGCGCCATGGCGCTCGCCATCCTGATGATGCCGGTGATCGTCCGCTCCACCGAGGAGATGCTCAAGCTCATCCCGAACGAGCTGCGCGAGGCCTCGCTCGCCCTCGGCGTGCCGAAGTGGCGGACCATCCTCAAGGTAGTCCTGCCCACCGCGATCGGCGGCATCACCACGGGCGTCATGCTCTCGGTGGCCCGCATCGCCGGTGAGACGGCGCCGGTCCTGCTCCTGGTCTGGGTGAACCCCCTGATCAACACGAACCCCTTCGAGGGCTCGCAGGCCTCCCTGCCGCTGTACGTCTACCAGCAGTACGCGGCCGGCACCGACGCGTCGTACGACCGGGCCTGGGCGGCGGCGCTCGCCCTCATCGGCTTCATCATGATCCTCAACCTGGCGGCCCGCGGCGTAGCGCGCTGGAAGGCCCCCAAGACGGGCCGCTGAGCGGCCATATCAGCGACCTTTCTCGCAGAACCCCGAAAGAAGCAGTGATCCTCATGGCCAAGCGAATCGACGTATCGGGCCTGACCGCCTACTACGGCTCCCACAAGGCGATCGACGACATCTCGATGACCGTGGAGCCCCGCTCGGTGACGGCCTTCATCGGCCCGTCCGGCTGCGGCAAGTCCACGTTCCTGCGCACCCTGAACCGCATGCACGAGGTCACTCCCGGCGGCCGCGTCGAGGGCAAGGTCCTCCTGGACGACGAGGACCTCTACGGCAGCGGTGTGGACCCGGTGTCCGTGCGCCGCACGATCGGCATGGTCTTCCAGCGCCCCAACCCCTTCCCTACGATGTCGATCTACGACAACGTCGCGGCGGGCCTGCGGCTCAACGGCTCGTACAAGAAGTCCGAGCTGAACGACGTCGTGGAGAAGTCCCTCAAGGGCGCGAACCTCTGGAACGAGGTCAAGGACCGCCTCAACAAGCCCGGCTCGGGCCTCTCCGGCGGCCAGCAGCAGCGCCTGTGCATCGCGCGGGCCATCGCCGTCGAGCCGCAGGTGCTGCTGATGGACGAGCCCTGCTCGGCGCTCGACCCGATCTCCACCCTCGCCATCGAGGACCTGATCGGCGAGCTGAAGGAGCGCTTCACCATCGTCATCGTCACGCACAACATGCAGCAGGCGGCGCGTGTCTCGGACCGCACGGCCTTCTTCAACCTCTCCGCGGTCGGCCAGCCCGGCAAGCTCGTGGAGATCGACGAGACGGAACGGATCTTCTCCAACCCGTCCGTGCAGGCCACCGAGGACTACATCTCGGGCCGCTTCGGCTAGGGCGTACGGACTCCCCGCGGTGCTGCATGGCGGTGCCACCGCGGGGGCAACAAGAAAGGCCCGCCCCTGGCTCCCGGGGGCGGGCCTTTCGTACGACTGTCCTGGCGTCGCCGGTGCTACAGGAACGCGAGGTTCACGATCCAGAAGCTGACCGCGGCGACCAGCGCGGCCGCCGGCATGGTGATGAACCAGCCCAGAATGATGTTCTTGGCGACGCCCCACCGCACCGCGTTGACGCGCTTGGTGGCGCCCACGCCCATGATGGCGGAGGTGATGACGTGGGTCGTGGAGATCGGCGCGTGGAACATGAACGCGGTGGTGAACATGATGCCCGCGCCGGTCGTCTCGGCGGCGAAGCCCTGCGGCGGGTCCAACTCGATGATCTTGCGTCCGAGGGTCCGCATGATGCGCCAGCCGCCCGCGTACGTGCCGAGCGACAGCATCAGCGCACAGGCGATCTTGACCCAGATCGGGATGGGCGCGTCCGCGCTCTGCACGTCGGAGATGACCAGGGCCATCACCACGATGCCCATCGTCTTCTGCGCGTCCTGGAGACCGTGGCCGAGCGCCATGCCGGCCGCCGACACCGTCTGCGCGATGCGGAAGCCGCGCTTGGCCTTGTGCGGGTTGGACCTGCGGAACATCCACATGATCGCGCACATCACCAGATAGCCGACGATGAGGCCGACGAACGGGGAGAGGAACATCGGGATGACGATCTTGTCGATCACCCCGGACCAGATGACCCCGATCCCGCCGGCGAGCGCCGCGCCGACCATGCCGCCGAAGAGCGCGTGCGAGGAGGAGGAGGGCAGCCCGAAGTACCAGGTGACGAGGTTCCACACGATCGCGCCGATCAGGGCCGCGAAGAGGATCCACATGCCCTTGTCGCCGTGCGGGGTCTCGATGATCCCCTCACTGACGGTCTTGGCGACGCCGCTGCCCATGAAGGCACCGGCGAGGTTCATCACCGCGGCCATGGCGAGCGCCGCGCGGGGCGTCAGGGCGCGGGTGGAGACGGAGGTGGCGATGGCGTTCGCGGAGTCGTGAAAGCCATTCGTGTACGTGAAGCCGAGCGCGACGCCGATGGTCACGATCAGAGCGAAGGTGTCCATGGAGGGGTCAGGACTCCTTGACCGCGATGGTCTCCACGGTGTTCGCCACGTGCTCGAAGGCGTCGGCGGCCTCTTCGAGGACGTCCACGATCTGCTTGAGCTTCAACACCTCGATGGCGTCGTACTTGCCGTTGAAGAGCTGGGCGAGGAGCTTGCGGTGGATCTGGTCGGCCTGGTTCTCCAGACGGTTGACCTCGATCCAGTACTCGGTCAGGTTCGACATCGTCCGCAGGTTCGGCATGGCCTCGGCCGTCAGCTCGGCGGCCCGTGCCAGGACCTCGATCTGCTGCTCGACGCCCTTGGGGAGTTCCTCGACCTGATACAGGACGACCAGGTCGACGGCCTCCTCCATGAAGTCCATGATGTCGTCCAGGCACGACGCGAGGTTGTAGATGTCCTCGCGGTCGAACGGCGTGATGAACGAGGAGTTCAACTGGTGGAAGATCGCATGCGTCGCGTCGTCTCCCGCGTGTTCCGCGGCCCGCATACGCTCTGCGATCTCGGCCCGCGCGGAAGAGTCCGCTCCGAGCAGTTCCATGAGGAGCTTCGAGCCCGTGACGATGTTGTCCGCGGATGCGGCGAACATGTCGTAGAAGCTCGTCTCCCTGGGGGTCAGACGAAAGCGCACGTGGGGTCCTCGGGGTGCTCTGGATGCGGTCAGGCTGATGCTAGGCGCATCATCCGGCCACGGCTAACCGGCCGCTCCCCAGTGTCGCCCATCAGGCACAGTGGTCGGCACACCCCCCGGCACATCGGCTAAAATATACCCACCAGGGGTATACGGATCAGTAGGAACACCCCCAGCCCCTTCCAGGAGGAGGACGCGATGACCACCACGGACGCGGCAGCGGTGACCCCGGAGGCGGCTGGAGGGCCCTCCGAGCACGGTGATCACGCTCACGGTGTGCACGGGTACCACAAGCAGAAGGACGAACACCTCAAGCGCCTGCGCCGCATCGAGGGGCAGATCCGCGGCCTGCAGCGCATGGTCGAGGAGGACGTCTACTGCATCGACATACTCACGCAGGTCTCGGCGAGCACCAAGGCGCTCCAGTCCTTCGCCCTCCAGCTCCTGGAGGAACACCTGCGGCACTGCGTGGCCGACGCGGCGGTCAAGGGCGGCGCGGAGATCGACGCGAAGGTGGAAGAGGCGACGAAGGCCATCGCGCGGATGCTCCGCACGTAATCGCTCCCGCGAGGGGGCGGGGGCGGGGGGCTTATCCCTACCCCCCAGGCTGGGCGAGGCCGCTCATCCGAAGCGAAAGCCGCCCGCTGCGCGGACTTCTCCCACCCACCCGAGCACCCCGCATCAACCGCGAGGCAGGGCCCTCCACCGCGCGTCGCTGGACCCGCACCGCGGCCTGAGGCGACGACCGCCCACCCCGCCCGATGGCCCGTGGCCGCGTGTCTGTTCGTTCACCGACCGACGCGGGGTAAACGGGCGGGTGGGTGGGAGACATCCGCCGCGGAGCGGCGGGTCAGGCGGGGTCACCCTGGTCGGAGAGCGCCTCGCGGGAGTCGTAGACCCGCAGCACCTCGTCGATCCGGTCAAAGCTCAACCGCTCGACCGCCGCACTCGCCGCGATGATGAGTTCCCCGCACAGCTCGATCTCGGCGAGGGCGACGTGGTCCTGAACCGCTGTACCGCCACGCAAAGGAGCCACGTTCATCACCTCTTCCTGGACCCGTACCGACTTCCTAGAGTAGGGAGCGGCCTACACACCGCGCATGGCACGGACGGACCATTTCCACCAGCCGTACGCGACTAGGGACCGGCGATTTTCCCGGCGAAGATGTCCTTCTCGGCCGGAAGTCGCACCCCCACCGCGACCCCGAACCGGTAGAGCAGTGTGGTCGACGCCACATCGGCGTCGGAGACGGTGAACCGCTGACGCAGCTTCCTCACCCGCCCCACCCCGTCGACGTACACGTCGAACGGCACCCTCCCCTTGCTGAACCCTTTCGCTGCCGCCGCCCCCAACGCCCCCCGCTGACCTGCGGAAGCCTCCTTCGCCGCGGCCCGCAGATCGACGACCCCGCGGTAGTGCCGCACCTCGACGCCCCCGACCCGCCCCTCCCCCACGTACGTCACCTGCCGCGCCCCGCGCAGCAGTTCGGCGGCCGCGAGGGGATCCGTGGCACCGCCGGTGACGAGGTTCCCGTCGGAGAGCGAACGTGTCTCGATCCGCACCCACTTGTCGGCCGGCACCCCCGCCCCGCGGTTCTTCATGTAGAGCGCCCCGCCGGCCATCAGCTCGGTGATCGGCCGCCGCGCCGGGCCCCCGGCGGGGTCCTGCGGGAGCACCACCTTGAACTGCCCGAGCCGGCGCCGGAAGTCGTAGGCGCCCTCGCCCCGCACGGTCACCCGCGTCCCGCCGCTGGCCATCTCCATGGACGTATGCGCCCTGGCGCTGCCGGCCCGGACGAGCAGGTCGGCGGAGCGCCGCACCACCTCCGCGGGCTTCCCGGGGGCCCCGGCCCCGCCGCCCTCGGCGACGGCGCCGTCCGAGCAGCCGGTGACGACGGCCGTCAGCCCCGCCGCCACGACCGCGGCGACCGCTCGGCCGGTGCGCCTGTGCTGCTGCCCCATCGCCTGTTACCCCCAAGCGTTTCCGCGCTTGTGTCGATCCCCCCGTTCTCCCGGTTAACGACCGGTACGGGGAGCCGTCACGCGGCGACCCCCGCACCGAACCCGCCCGAACCCGCCCGACCGGGTTCACCCTGGCTCGGTACCGTGACAGCGTGGCCGATCAGGAAGTCCCCGCATCCCACCGCACGACCACGGTCGAGAAGGGCCGGTTCACCGCGGCCCACTGCTCCTGCGGCTGGCGCGGCCCGGCCCGCAGGGCCCGCAGCAAGGCCCGCACGGACGCCGCCGAACACGAGGCGTCCCCCTGAACCTCTGTGCGCCGTGGGGAACCCGCCCGCCCCGCGCGCCGTCTCGTTCTGCGGGAAGCAACGGGAGGTGTCATGGAACGACGTACGTTCATCGGTACTGCGGCCGCCACGCTGGCCGCCGCCACGGTCGCCGGCTGCACGGGAAGCGACTCACGGGCGGGAGCGGCGCCGAGCACCGGTGGCAGCGGCGGTGCCACCACGCCCCTGCGGACGACGAGCGCCGCCTCGTCCTCGCCCGCCACCCTCAAGGCGCTGGCCAGGGACCTGGACGGCACCCTGGTGCGGCCCGGCGAGGCCAAGTGGGCGGCGGCCCGGCAGCTGTACAACACGCGCTTCGACGACCTGTCGCCCACGGCCGTGGCGTACGTCGCGCACGAGGACGACATCCGCACCGCCCTCGCCTACGCCCGCGCCCACCGCACCCCGGTCGCGATACGCAACGGCGGCCACTCGTACGCGGGTTGGTCCTCCGGCACCGGCCGCCTGGTCATCGACGTATCGAAGTTGAGCAAGATACGGGCGAGCGGCACGACGGCCACGATCGGCGGCGGGGCCAAGCTGATCGACGTCTACCGCTCGCTCGCCGCGAAGGGCGTCACGATCCCGGCCGGTTCCTGCCCGACCGTCGGCATCTCGGGGCTCACGCTCGGCGGCGGCCACGGCGTGGTCTCGCGCGCGTACGGCCTGACCTGCGACAGCCTCACCTCCGCGACGCTGGTCACGGCGGACGGCAAGCAGCTCACCGCCTCCGCGTCGGAGCACAAGGACCTCTTCTGGGCGCTGCGCGGTGCGGGCAACGGCCAGTTCGGCATCGTCACCGAGCTGTCGTACCGCACGCGTCCCGCGCCGCAGGGCGTCTCCGCGTACATGTCCTGGCCCTGGTCGAAGGCGGCGGCGGTCGTCAGGGCCTGGCAGCAGTGGGGCCCGGACCAGCCGGACGAGATCTGGTCCTCCCTGCACCTGGCGAACACCCCGGGCGGCACCCCGACCGTCTCCGTCGCCTGCTTCTCGCTGGGCACGTACGGCGAGCTGCAGAACGCCGTCGACCGCCTCGCCGACAAGATCGGCTCCCCGGCGCGCAGCGTCTCCCTGAAGCGGCGGTCGTACGAGGACGCGATGGAGGTGTACGCGGGCTGCTCGTCGTTCGCCACCGACGCCCAGTGCCATCTGCCGGGCACGACACCGGGGCGCAGTCCGCAGGGCGCCCTCAAGAGGGAGACGTACGCGGCGAGTTCGGACTTCTTCGACCGCTCGCTGTCGGCGGCGGGGATCCGCGCGCTGCTGTCGCAGATCGAGAACGTGACGGGTGCGAGCGCCGGCAGCATCGCGCTGACCGCGCTCGGCGGCGCCATCAACCGCGTCGACCCGACGGCGACGGCGTTCGTGCACCGCCGTTCGCGGATGCTGGCGCAGTACATCGCGTCGTGGCGCGCGGGGACCTCGGGGACACCGGCGCGAGCGTGGCTGAAAAAGGCGCATGGGGCGATGGGGCCGTACGCGTCCGGTGCGGCGTACCAGAACTACACGGACCCGACGCTGACGAACTGGCGTGAGGCGTACTTCGGTGACGCGGCGCCCCGCCTGAAGAAGCTCAAGAAGCAGTACGACCCGGGCCGCTTCTTCGACTTCCCGCAGGCGCTGTGAGGCCCCGGGGGGCATACCGTGCCGGGACCGGCGGGACCCCCTAGGCGGCGAGGTCCCGCTCGTCGGGGTCGGCCGTGAGGCGGGCGGGTGTCGCCGGCTCGCTCAGCGGGGCGGCGACCGGGCCGACCCGGCGGTCCCACACCAGCCATCCGACGTGCCGGGACCGCCCGACCGCCTTGGCGAGCGGCGTGAGCAGCGCCATGGCGAGCGGGGACAGGAGGAGGGCGACGGCCGTGCCGAGCGCGAAGCCGCCGACCACGTCCGTCGGGTAGTGCACGCCCATGAAGACCCGGCACAGGCCCTCCAGGGCCGCGAGGCCGAGGCCGACGAAGCCGAACCTGCGGTGCGCGACGAAGAGCGCGGCGCCGATGGCCATGGCGAGCGTCGCGTGGTCGCTGACGAAGGAGAAGTCGTCCTTGCCCTCGACCAGGACGTGGATGCCGGCGTGATCGCGGAAGGGGCGGGGCCGCTCCACGAAGCCTCTGATCGGGACGTTGACCAGCACCGCGATACCGGCGGCCAGGGGCGCCCAGACGACGGCGGCGACCGCCGAGGCGGCGTCGTCGAGGGCGCCCCTCCTGCGCTGGCCCCACCAGCACCACACCACGAGCAGCACGAGGGCGATCAGCAGGCCGTACTCCCCGACGAACGCCAGGGCGCGGTCGAGCCAGTGCGGCGTCTCCCGCGTCAGGCCGTTGATGTCGTAGAGCAGGCCGACGTCGGGGTTCGACCCGGATTCATCGAGTCCAGCCATGGCGCTGCGGCCCCTTGTCTCCTAGCCCACGGGCGCACCTTCTGGGCGCCCTTTCCATCAACCCCCGCGGTCGGTCCAGTCAAGGGAACGCTCGGTCCCCACCCCTACGTTCCACTCTCCACCGAAAGATCACTCAGACGTTACCGAAGAGAGACACATCACCGCAGCTCAGGGGAGTGTTTTAACGGAGAGTTCAAGCCACGTCACACCTCGCGCGCGCCTCCGCACGCCCCCTGTTCGCCTCCGTACGCCTGCCTGCCGAGGCCTCGGGCGGCCGGTTCAGAGCGCCTTCGCCCCTTCGTCCGTCACACGAGTCGCGCCAAAATAATCCGGTGTGTCGATCGGGTCGAAGCGGATGACGGCACCGGCGCGCGGGGCGTTGATCATGTAGCCCCCGCCGACGTAGATCCCGACGTGCCGGATGGCGCGCGAATTGGTGAGGTCGTCCGAGAAGAAGACCAGGTCGCCGGGGAGCAGCTCGTCCCGCTTGGGGTGCGGCCCCGCGTTGTACTGGTCGTTGGCCACGCGCGGCAGCGTCACGCCGACGGAGCGGTAGGCGGCCAGGGTGAGACCGGAGCAGTCGAAGCGGCCGTTCTGCTCGGGCGTGCCGTTGCCGCCCCACAGGTAGGGGGTGCCGAGCTTCTTCTGCGCGAAGTAGATCGCCCCCGCCGCCTGCTGCGAGGGCTGCACGCGTCCCACGGGCCGGGCGAAGCTCTTGGAGAGCGTGGTGATCGTCTTCACGTAGTTCTGCGTCTCGCGGTAGGGCGGCACGCCGCCGTACTTGAGCACGGCGTACGCGCCCGCGTTGTACGCCGCGAGCATGTTCTTCGTGGGGTCCCCGGGGGCGTCCTTCACGTAGCCGGCGAGCTTGCAGTCGTACGAGGCCGCGGACGGGATGGCGTCCTGCGGGTCCCAGATGTCGCGGTCGCCGTCACCGTCGCCGTCGACGCCGTGCGTGGCCCAGGTCCCCGGGATGAACTGCGCTATCCCCATCGCCTTGGCCGGGCTCCTCGCGCGCGGGTTCCACCCGCTCTCCTGATAGAGCTGGGCGGCGAGCAGCGCGGGGTTGATGGCCTTGCAGAGATTGCCCCACTTCTGGACGAGGGGCTGATACGTCGCGGGAACGGCGCCCTTGGCGAGCCCGACGGACCCGCCGCTCGCGCCGCCGGCGAGGCTTCCCGCCGCCATGTACGTCCCGACGACGAGGAGCGCGATGAAGCTGAGGGCACCCCCGAGCCCGACGGCCGCGACCAGCCACGCCTTACGCACCGTCAACCACCCCTCACCCGCCGGGAGTCCGCCGCCGCTCAGTGTAGAGGCCGCGTACGACCGTGACAGGAAGCATGCGCGCATCGGGCCCAGCCGCCGGACCGGGTGCCCTCCCCCCTTCCGCTCACCGCCCCCCCACCGCTCACAACTTTGCTCGATCATTACGAGCCAACCGCGCTCGGTCACGGGCCGGAAGCGATGCGTTTGAGCGGATATGGGGCCCCGCTCGCCCCACCCATCGCTGGTCCCACCCCTCCCTCATCGATAGCTTGGTTCACTCCAGTGAACCCTCACCCTCCGGGAGTTGTCCGTGACCCGCCGCCCCGCCCTGCTCGCCGCGACCGCGTTCACCACGGCCGCCGTCCTCTCGCTCTCCGCCTGCGGAGGAGGCGACGGGGCGGCCAAGGACAACGACAAGGTCGCGGGCGCGGATGTCGGCGACCAGAGAAAGACCCCGTCCCCCAAGGCGTCGGCGGACGACGGGATCACCCGCCCGGAGATCAGGCTCCCGAAGGACGTGAAGAACGTCTTCGAGGGCGGCGCGACCGGCGACCCGAAGAAGGACGCCGTCCTCGCGGACAACGAGCGGTGGGTCAACTCCCTGATCGAGGCGGTGACCGTCGACGCCGAGGACCATCCGGCGCTCAAGTTCTACGCGAGGGGCGAGGCGCTGGTGTCGTCGGCGGAGTACATCCAGGGGTTCCGGGAGAAGAAGAAGAGCTTCGTCGGGACCACGCGGTACTACGACCGGCGGGTCACCTTCCTCAAGGAAGGGGTCGCAGCGGTGACGTACTGCCAAGACGGCACCAAGACGTACCCCAAGGACCTCAAAACCGGAAAGGTCGACCGGTCGATCGAGGGCTCCGCAAGTGATTACTCCTTCTTCAACACCCGCGTCAAGAAGAACGACAAAGGCGTCTGGCAGACGGATTCCGTCACGTCCACGGCGGGAGCCAAGAAGTGCATGTGAGCCAGGGGAAGCCGTCGGCCCTTTGGTTCGCTGTCGCCCTCGGCGCAGCTGTGGCGCTGATTCCCTCTGCCGCCCACGCGGGCGGTGGCGTCACAGGGGGCGGGAACAACGTGGGCGACGGGCAGTACGCGCAAGGCACGCGCCAAGGCAGGAACCTTGGCGTCGAGACGAGAATCCAGACGACCGTCAAAGGCAGTCCCCGATCCACGAAGATCGGCACGCTCACTCCTGCCGACAGCAATTGGGACCCACCGGCTTGCTGGTACGAACCGGCATACTCCCCGAAGGAAATCGAAGCCACGGTCAAGGCGATCCGGAAAATCGGTTTCCTCGGTATCGGTGAAGTCGTCGGCGGGGTATTCGACTCGTACTTCAAGGAAGGCAAGCCGTACAAGAACTACAACCTCGACAAGCAGGGCGAGGGAAAGTTCTGGGCGGCTGCCGTCGACGAGAAGCGCAAGGACGAGCCCGAGGCGAAGGCCTGCGACAAGTTGCCGTTCTGGGTCGCGGACGGACAGACCCCGCGGGAGCCGCTCGCGGTGTCGCCCCACATCCTCGCCGAGTACGCCTACGGCCAGCTCCCGGTGCCCGACACCGAGGTCGAGAGGGCACCGCAGGGCGAGACGAAGGTGAATCTGCCGACCTGGGTATGGCTGGACAGGGCCAGGTTCAAGTCGGTCTCGGTGACGGCGAGCCTGCCGGGCACGGGTCTGTCCGCGACGACGACCGCCAAGCCGGTCTCCCTGAAGATCGAGCCGGGAACGGCGGACGCGGAGACGTACCCGGCCTCCGGGGAGTGCCTGTTCGAGGAGGGCCGGATCGGCAGGCCCCGCGCGAAGGGCACGCCCGCGGACACGGATCCGCCGTGCGGCGTGCGGTATCTGCGGTCCTCCGCCCACGCTCCGTACCAGCTCCGGGCCACCCTCACGTGGCAGGTCAGCTGGACGAGCACCAACGGGGAGGGCGGCAAGCTGCCCGCCGGTGAGTTCGGCGCGGACCAGGACGTCGTCGTACGCGAGATCCAGTCCGTCAACCGCTGATCGCCGTTCGTCGTCCGGGTCATCAGAGTCTGCGTCCGGGACAGGGACGCCGTCGCCGCCGCAGGGCAGTTGCTACGGTCCGCCCATGTCTGACACCGGAGAAACCACGGCCCCCGCCGACCCCGCCCCCGTGACCGCCGATGACGTCACCCGCGCCGTACGGCTCGCCGTCGCCGTTCTGCGCCGGGCGCCGTCCGACGCCGACTGGGGCGCCAAGGCGGGCGGCCTGGACTGGGACTGCTGGGAGACCGGCGAGCACCTCGCGGACGACCTGTTCGCGTACGCCGCCCAACTCGGCCCGGAGCACCCGCCGCAGGACGGGGCCGTCCCCTTCCACTGGGTCAGCCGGACGCCCGGCGGCCCCGCCAACGTCACCCTCGCCGACCCCGCGGCCGGTCCTGCGGGACTGCTCATGGTCGTGGAGGCGTGCGGCGCCCTGCTGACCGCCATGGTCGCCACGACGCCGCCGGCCGTCCGGGCCCACCACGTCTTCGGCACCTCGGACCCCGAGGGCTTCGCCGCGATGGGGGTCGTGGAGACCCTCGTCCACACGTACGACATCGCGCACGGGCTCGGCATCGGCCACACGTGGTCGCCGCCCGGTGAACTCTGCGCCCGCGTCCTGCACCGCCTCTTCCCCGACGCCTCGACGGACACGGACCCTTGGGCCACCCTCCTGTGGGCCACGGGCCGCGGCGAACTCCCGGGCCGCGCCCGGCTGACCCAGTGGCGGTGGTACGCGGCGCCCAGGGTCTGACGGGCCCGGCGGAGCCGTCCCAGGACCGTGTTCCACACGGGCCTCGTTTCCGCAGCTCAGGCCCCTCGTAGGCGTTCCAGCGTCCCTGATCCACCGGCGTTCCTTGCTCCCGCCCGCCGGGGACGGCTTCGCTGGTGGTCAGGCCGGGCAGCACGGCCCGTACCGACACCAGTCACGTACCTCACGGGGGACCCCATGAAGCTCACGCACCTCTCGAAGTCCCTGCTCGCCTGTCTCACGCTGGCCGGCGCGCTCGCCCTCACCGCCTGCGACAACGACGACACCGCGGACGCGGTCGGCGCGCCGAGCGGGTCAAAGCCGACCGCGTCCGTCGAGCCCGGGAAGGACGGCAGTGGCGGCAGCGACAGCGACAGCGGTGAGGACGCCGACAACGGCACCGGCACCGGCACCGGCACCGACTCCGGCTCCGGCTCTGGCTCCACCGAGAACAAGCAGACCGGCATCTGCCGCAGCGACGAGCTGGAGGTGACCGCCGCCGACAACAGCACCGCCAAGACGGAAGGCATCGTCACGGTCACCTTCAAGAACGGCGGTGACCGTGACTGCTCCATCAACGGTTACGCGGGAGTCGACCTGCAGACGGCCGCCGGCGACACGCTGTCCGTCGACCGCGACGGCGAGCAGACCCACGCCGAGATCCTCAGGGACGGCGAGACCGCCGCGTTCAACATCACCTTCCCGGCCAACACCTCCGGCGGCACCGGTGTCCGCATCACCAAGATCCTGGTGACCCCGCCGAACGAGACGAAGACCGTCACCGTCGACTGGCCCGCCGGGTCCCTGCCCGTGGCCGGCGAAGGCTCCTCGAACGGCCCGAAGCCGGCCATCGGCCCCGTCGGGAAGGTCAGCGACTCCCCTGCGGGTTGAGTCACATGAGCCCCCCTGTGCTCAGGGAAACCGCTGGTCACAACGGTTCATCCCCGCCCCCACGCCCGATTGACGCGCCCACGGCCATCCCCGATGGTTGCTGGATTGAGCGTTGTGCGACACGCGACCGCCGGGTACGGCATGACGCGGTGCCACGGCGGGGGGGGGGAGCCGACCATGGACCCGAGAGACCGACGCGCCATCCCACCCGACGATGATCGGCCTCCCGGTGGGGCCGGGGACAAGGGCGTCCCGCACGCCGCCGAGCCGCAGGACCGGCCGGCCCGGGACAGGGGAGCCCAGGACCAGGCCGCCCAGGACGAGGCAGCGCAAGGCCAGACCGGCCAGGATCAGACCGCCCAGCGCCAAGCCGCCCAGAACGAGGCAGCGCAAGGCCAGACCGTCCAAGACCAGGCCGCCCAGCGCCAAGCCGCCCAGGACGAGGCAGCGCAAGGCCAGACCGGCCAGGACCGGACCGGCCAGGACCAGACCGCCCAGAACCGGGCCGAGCCCGACACCACGAGAGTCCGGCCCCCCGACGTGGGCCACGCCCCCGACCCGGCCCACACCCCCGGCACCGAAGGCAGCCGGCACCCCCTCCCATCCGAGGCATCCGAGGCGGCCAGCAACCCCCCGGCCACCCGCTCCGACGGTACGGCGGCCCCGCACGCCTCCCCACCCGGCGACACAGGGGACCACCACGCCCCTGTCCCCGACCCCGAACGGGCCCCCGACCCCACCCCGGGAAACGTCCGCCCAGCCGCCCACTTCGGAGCACCGCCCCCCGGCCCCCAGTACGCACCCCCGAATGCACCACCCCCGCCCCCCTCCCACCCCCCGGCCTCCTTCCCGTCCCCGCCGCCCCTCCCCGCCCGGCCCCCGGACCGCGACGCCGGTCACCGGGGCGGGCCCGTACGCGCGGTGGCCGTCGCGCTGCTCAATCTCAGTGGGCTCGGGCTCGGTTACGCGCTGCTCCGCCGGTGGCTCCTCGCCACCCTGTGCTGTGGCGTGAGCGCCGCGCTGCTCGTCCTCGCGCTGCCCGCCGACGTCGACGGCGTGCCCGGCGGCGTACTCCTCGGTTACCTCGCCCTCCTGCTCCTGGCCGCCGCCCACGGCGCCCTGCGGGCCACCCGCGACCACGGGCACTGGCCGGTACGCGCGCCGCTCGCCGCCGCCCTCGGCGTCATCCTGCTCGCCGTACCCTCCGCCGGCGCCTTCGCGTACGAGAGCGCACGCGACGAAGCCGTCGAACAGATGCTCCTCGACCGCCTCCACAAGGCCGACCGCATCGTCGCGGGCCTCGACGGCCGCCCCTTCGAGGGCGCCACCGAGACCCGGTACAAGAAGGCCCTCCACATCTACCGCGACCTCGCCGCAGACCACCCCGGATCGAAGGCCGCCGACCGGCTGCCCGCCAGCCTCACCGCCTACTACGACTCCGTCGCCGCCCCCTACACCGCGAAGCGGTACTGCGAGGCCATCACCCCGCTCAAACACCTGCGCACCGTGCCCGACACCCTCGGCACCCCCGGCAAGGACCATCTGGGCACCCTCGCCGGCCGGCCCGACGACCGCCTCGCCACCTCCCTCTACGAATGCGGTACGGCAGACCTCGGCCGCTCCTCCGCCGACGGCCCCCTCACGGAACTGCTGCGCACCTTCCCCGCCTCCGACCAGGCCGGCAGGGTCGAACCCGCGCTGCGGGACGCCATCACCGCCCGCACGGCCGCCCTCAAGGGCCCCGCCCCCTGCACCGCCGTCGACGAGCTGCGCGCCCTCGCCACCACCACCGCCGCCCTGCCCGGCGACGTGGTCGACGCCGGCGCCCTGCGCGGCGACACCGACCGCGCCCTGGAGAGCGGCGTCTACGCCTGCGGCCTGGACGAGTTCGAGGACGCCCAGTTCGCGAAGGCCGCCGCCACCCTGAACGGCTTCGCCAAGTCCTACCCGGCCAGCGAGAAACGCGACCGCGCCAAGGACGTCGCCATCGCCGCCGAGATCGCCGAGGAACGCCCGAGCGCGGGCCGCCGCCTGCCCCCGTCCGGCTCCGCGGGCGGCGCGAGCGTCGAGTTCGTCGTCGCCAACCTCGGCTCCGGCGAGCTGGAGGTCCTCTACACCGGCCCCACCACCGGCAGCGTCACACTCGAGCCCTGCGCGTCCTGCCGCATCTTCGCCACCAAGTCCCAGGGCGACAAGGCCTGCCGGGCCGGCGTCACGAAGTACCCCAGGACCACCCTGAGACTGCCCGCCGGCGAGTACCACTTCCTCTACAAACGGGCCACCGTCAACGACCGGGCCGACGGCGCGAGGCTCAGCCCGTCGTACCGTTACACCGACTGCTCCTTCGTCACCCGCGCGACCGCCGGCCTCGGACTCTCCTGAATCCCGGCCACTTGAGTCCCGCTCACCTGACCCCCACTCAGAACACCGCTCATCAGCCATCCCCCGGGCTCCAGGTCAGAAGTCCAGGTCAGAGGCACGCCGGTCCCTCATTGCCCGGCGTCCTACCGCGTGATACACAGAGTCACCAGACCTCACCCACGAGGAAACGTACGAAGTCGGCCAACGAATGGCGCCAAGGCGACACTCGCGGGCCCGATTGTCGGCGAGAATGAGCTGACCTCTGCACCCAGGTGGGCAGAGGTGGCAGAACAACCCACTAGGGGCGGTGAGTTACACATGCTTATGGCAGCCGAAAAGGGCGACATCACCACCATCATCGGCGGGATCGCCCCCGACTGGGGTCCCTTCGGGAGCCTGGGCAACGAGGCACGCGTGATGATCGAGGTCGTGATGGCGATCGCCATCCTCCTCTGTCTCGGCATTGCCATCTGGGGCGCGGCGAAGCAACGCATCGGCGCGACGGCGCTGCGCGACACCTTCAGCGCGGAACAGGGCAAGGGCCTGATCATCGCGGGGCTGACCGGCGTCTTCATCATCGGTTCGCTCGGCACGCTGTTCACCATCGTGTACGGCATGGCGGTCTAGCGCCCGCCCTCGCCCCACGCCTCCGCCACCAGGCCCCACGTCCCCACCCTGTCCCCATGCCCCCTGTCCCCCCTCCCCCACCCGTCCGTCGTGCCCACCGGCTGAGGTTGCAACTCCCTGATGTCGAGTCACCACACCGCGTCCGCGCGGGAACCAGCACGGCTACCGTCATACGTGTCCCACGTGACGGTCCAGCGAGAGGTTGAGGGGGCGAACCCGGCATGAGTCCCGGCGACGAGCGGAACGACGGCCTCTTCGGCGGCTCGGGAGAGACCAGGACGCGGCTCCCCGAGGGGGAGGGCGGAGGCGACGACGTCTACGGCGGCCCGCGCAGATCCACCCGGTCCGGGCGGACGTCCCCGCGCAGCCTGGTGACGGTGGTCGGCGTGGTCGTCCTCCTGATCGCGGCGATCGCCTTCGCCAACCGCGGCGACGGCGAGGACGACACGGCCTCCGCCGACCCCAAAAAGCCGACCACGACATCGACGTCCCCCACGGGGAAGAAGCCCGTCGACGGCAAAACCGCGGGCATCCCTTCGGGGTTCACGCGTGATGAACAGGGGGCACAGAGCGCGGCGGCGAACTACGCGGTCGCGCTCGGCTCCGCCGAGATGTTCAACAAGGATCTACGTCACGGCATCGTGGACACCGTCTACACCCCCGACGAGGCGGCGAAGCGCCGGCCGACCCTGGACAAGGTGTACTCGGGGGAGAAGTTCCTGACCGGCATCGGACTGAACCCGGACGGTTCAACCCCGAAGGACACGAAGTTCGTCTCCCGCGTCATTCCGGTGGGCACCCAGGTCAAGAAGTTCAACACCGACAGCGCGAGCGTCGAGATCTGGTACTCCTCGCTCTTCGGCCTGGCTGGTGAGAGCGCCAAGAACCCCGTGTCCGAGAGCTGGTTCACCAACACGTACGAACTGCGGTGGGTCAACGGTGACTGGAAGGTCGCCGACTTCCGGCAGAAGGACGGCCCCGTCCCGGTCGGGCGTGACCAGAGGGCCTCCACTGCCGACGACATGGCAAAGGCAGTGGAGCAGTTCGGAGGGTTTACCTATGCCCGGTAGCACCCGTCATCGCACCTTCACTCTGGCCGCTGCTTTCACCACAGTGCAGACGGCTGCCGTGCTGCTGGCCACCCACGCCGTGGCAGCGCCGGACCCACGCCCCTCGGACGACGCCTGTGACCTCATTCGCGGCCCCGCCAAAAAATACTGCGAGAAAGGCGAGTCCGGCGGCGGCAGCCCCCGTAGCCTTGACGGCAAGTACCCCACCCAAGAGCCCCTGGACGGTTCCGCCGACCCCCTCAGCTCCCTGGCCAAAGGCTGCGCCGAAGCCGCCTCCTGGACCGTCGACAAGCTGTCGGACGCCGTCAAGGAGACGGCGAACGTCGACTTCACGAACCCCAAGTTCCTCCAGCAGTACGCCGTCGTCTTCGCCGCGTCCACGATCCTGACGCTCCTGCTGTGGCTGCTCGCCGTGGCGAAGCGAGCCGTCCGCGGCGTGCCGTTGACCACCGCGATCTCCGAGGCCGTCGGTTTCCTGTGGCTCACCGTGCTCGCCTCCGCCTTCACCCCGCTGATCCTGTACACCGTCGTCTCGGCGACCGACGGCGTCTCCGACGTCATCGCGAAGGCGACCGGCGGCCAGACGGACCAGTTCTTCGGCACGTTCTCCGGCGCCCTGAAGAAGGGCGAGGACATCGGCGGCGGCCCGATCATGCTGATCGTCGTCTCGCTGGTGTCGATCCTCGCCGCCGGCGTCCTCTGGCTGGAGCTGGTGATCAGGGCGGCACTCCTGTACGTAGGAGCGCTCCTCGGCACCGTCGTCTACGCCGGCCTCGTCGACAAGAACCTGTGGTCGCACGTCCGCCGCTGGGCGGGCATCATGATCGCCGTCATCCTCGTCAAACCGATCATCGTGATCGTGCTCGGCCTCGCCGGCGCGCTCTCCGCCGACGACGGCCCCGACGCGTTCTCCGCCGTCGTCTCCGGCCTGTCGATCATCCTGCTCGCCATCTTCGCGAGCGCCATGATCTACCGCTTCGTCCCCGGCTTCGGCGACGAGATCGCCGGCTCCCGCAACAACCGCATCATGCGCGGCGCCGAGAACAAGGCCGCCGCCGTGATCAGCTCCCCCGCCTCCCTCGTCTCCCAGGGCATCAAGACCCACAGCGCCCGGGGCAACGGCTCGGGCGGCGGCGGCGCCGGAAGCAGCCAGCCCCGGCCCGCCAACCCCGTCGGCGGCGGCGTCGCCGCCCACAGCGCCCGCACGCCCGCCGGCGGCCCCACGACCGGCGGCTCCTCGACCGGCGGCGGATCCGTCCCCTCCGCCGCACCCGCGCCGCGCTCCAGCGCGACGAACACGCCGCACGCGGGCAACCGCGGCGGCGCCCGCAACAGCAGCAGTCCCAACCGCACGGGAGGTGAAGGGCGTTGACGACCCAGTCCCACGTGTCCCATCCGGTCGCGCCCCGCCGCACATATCTGATCGGCCGCGCCCGGCCGAACGCGATCGTCGGCAAGAACCGCGAGACCGGCGAGATCGCCCTGATCATCGTGGGGGCCTTCCTCGGGATGATGTGCGGGCTCCTCGTCCCCGTCCTCTCCCTGCGCATCGTCCTGCTCTCCGGCCTGCCGATGCTCGCCGTCGCCGCGGTGTACGTCCCGTACAAGGGCCGGACGTTCTACAAGTGGTTCGAGATCAACCGCAGTTACAAGCGTTCCCTGAAGCGCGGCACCGCCTACCGGTCCGCCGCCCCGGAGGCCGGGATCAGGCTGGACGGCCGTGAGATCGAGGTCGGGCCGCCGCCCGGCATCGGCCGCATCAACTGGCTCGCCGCGCCCTTCGGCCCCGACGAGATCGCCGTACTGCTGCACGCCGACCGGCGCACCGTCACCGCCGCCATCGAGATCGAGGGCCCGGGCGTGGGCCTGCGCGACAGCGAGGACCAGGAGGCCCTCGTCGACCGCTTCGGCACGCTCCTGAAGCACGTGGCGAACGGCGACGGCTTCGTCACCCGCCTCCAGATGCTCGCCCGCACCCTGCCCGCCGACCCCGACGCCCACGCCAAGGACGTCGCCCAGCGCGGCGACCACCGGGCGCTGCCGTGGCTCCAGGAGTCCTACGACCAGCTCCAGTCGATGGTGTCGACCAGCAGCGAGCAGCACCGCGCCTACCTCGTCGCCTGCATGCACTACTCCCGCGACCTGGCCGCCGAGGCGCAGGCGATGGCCCGCGCGGCGCGCCCGCACGGCGGCCGCAAGCTCGACAAGGACGCCGGTCTCGCCGTCGTCATGGCCCGCGAGCTGACCGACATCTGCTCGCGGCTCCAGGAAGCCGACATCCGCGTACGGCAGCCGCTCGGCCAGGGCCGCCTCGCCTCCCTGGTCCACTCCATGTACGACCCGGACCACCCCATCGACCACATCCAGGCGATGACGAAGCGCAACGCCTGGCCCGCCGAGCTGGACGCCATGGAGCCCACCTACCTCCAGGCCAAGACCCGCGAGTCCTCCACCCGCGCCCCCTGGTGCCACGCCACGGCCTGGGTGAAGGAGTGGCCGATGACACCCGTGGGCGTCAACTTCCTCGCCCCGCTGCTCGTCCACACCCCGGACGTCATCCGCACGGTCGCCGTGACGATGGACCTCGAACCCACCGAGGTCGCCATCGAGCGGATGCTGACCGAGAAGACGAACGACGAGGCGGAGGCCAGCCGTCAGGCGAAGATGAACCGCACGGTCGACCCCCGCGACGTCGCCTCGAACTCCCGCCTGGACCAGCGCGGCGAGGACCTGGCGAGCGGCGCGGCGGGCGTCAACCTCGTGGGCTACATCACGGTGTCGTCCCGTTCCCCGGAGGCGCTCGCGCGCGACAAGCGCACCATCCGCGCCTCCGCCGGCAAGTCGTATCTGAAGCTGGAGTGGTGCGACCGCGAGCACCACAGGGCCTTCGTCAACACGCTGCCGTTCGCGACCGGCATCCGACGCTAGAGCGCGTGAGCGCTAGACGGTATCGACGTAGAGGCAGGCTGTTGCGATGCGGGATCCGCTGACCGTCCTCACGGACGCCTTCACGTCCTTCCTCTTCGGGAAGGTCGAGACGACCAGGCTTCCGGTGCGTACGTCGACGGGGCAGGCCCAGGCGGTCTACCTCCCGACGGCCGCGCCGGGACTCGGCGACTCGGGCGTGATCATCGGGCGTGAGGTGTACTCCGGCAAGGGGTACATCTACGACCCCTTCCAGCTGTACGGGCAGCAGCTGCCCGCACCGCACTGGCTGGTGCTCGGCGAGTCCGGCAACGGCAAGTCGGCGCTGGAGAAGACGTACGTCCTGCGGCAGTTGCGGTTCAAGGACCGCCAGGTCGTCGTCCTGGACGCGCAGGGCGAGGACGGGGTGGGCGAATGGAACCTCATCGCCCAGGAGCTGGGCATAACGCCCATCCGGCTCGACCCGACGGCCGCTCTCGACATGGGCATCCGGCTCAACCCGCTCGACCCGGCGATCACGACGACGGGCCAGCTCGCGCTGCTCCGCACGATCATCGAGGTCGCCATGGGCCACGGCCTGGACGAGCGCTCGGGCTTCGCCCTGAAGGTCGCGCACGCCTACGTCAACGAGACGATCGTGGAGCGCCAGCCGGTCCTCACCGACATCGTCGAACAGCTGCGCCACCCCGAGCCGGAGTCGGCCGAGGCGATGAACGTGGCCATAGACGACGTACGCGCGTGGGGCCTGGACGTGGCGCTGGTCCTGGACCGCCTGGTCGACGGTGACCTGCGGGGCATGTTCGACGGCCCCACGACGGTCGGCGTCGACCTCGACGCGCCCCTCACCGTCTTCGACCTGTCCCACATCGACCGGAACTCCATCGCGATGCCGATCCTGATGGCGATCGTCGGCGTGTGGCTGGAGCACACCTGGATCCGGCCCGACCGCAAGAAGCGCATCTTCCTGGTGGAAGAGGCCTGGCACATCATCAACTCCCCCTTCGTGGCGCAACTGTTCCAGCGGCTGCTGAAGTTCGGCCGGCGGCTCGGCCTGTCGTTCGTGGCGGTGGTCCACCACCTGAGCGACGTGGTCGACGGCGCGGCGGCCAAGGAGGCGGCGGCGATCCTGAAGATGGCCTCCACCCGCACGATCTACGCCCAGAAGGCCGACGAGGCGAGGGCGACGGGACGGGTCCTCGGCCTGCCCAGGTGGGCCGTGGAGATCATCCCCACCCTCACCCCGGGCATCGCGGTGTGGGACGTGAACGGCAACGTCCAGGTGGTCAAGCACCTCATCACCGAGACGGAACGGCCCCTGGTCTTCACGGACCGCGCCATGACGGAGTCCTCCGCCGAGCTGGCGAGCGCCGGCATGCCGGCCGACGACGCGCTGCGGGCGGCCGAGCTGGAGGCGGAGGAACGGGCGGCGTACATGGAGCAGCATGCGGGATGACTGGGAGCGGGGCCGCCGGGGCGCAGGTGCCGAGCGAGGGGTCCCGGACGGACTTCTGCTGGGGATCCTCGGCTTTCTGCTGGTCTCCACGGTCCTGGTGTGGTCGGCGACGCGCCTCGCGGCATGGTTCGCGCGGGGCGCCCTGCCGGACGGCGTGACGTTCGGCCGTACGCCGCTGGCGGTACGCCACTTGATCGGCCACCCCCAGGACCTCCCGGGCGCCTGGCCCGACACCCCACCGACGCAGCTCTCGGGCTACGGCCTGTTCTGGGGCCTGTTCATCGGCCAGCTCCTGGCCCTGCTCGTCCTGACGATCTTCACGCTGGGCACGGTGACGAGGTGGCGGGCAGTACGGAGGGCGACCCGAGCACGGCACGCGTCCGAGAGCCCGCCCGGCCGGCAAACGGGCGTCACCGAAGACACATCGGGGGCGAACGGGTCCGCAAGGGCGGGCGGTTGGCAGCCGGGCGCCCAAGACGTACCGGGGACGAGCGGGCCTGCAGGGGCGGGCGGCTGGGAAACGAGCGCCGGAGGGGCACTGGGGGCGAGCGGGTCCGAGAGGACGGGCGGCCGGCAGCCGGGCGCCCAAAACGCACCAGGGACGAACGGGCCTGCGAGGACGGGCGGCTGGGAAACGAGCACCGAAGACGCACTGGGGGCTAGCGCGTCCGAGAGGACGGGCGGCTGGCAGCCGGGCGCCGAAGGCGCACCAGGGACGAACGGGCCTGTAAGGGCGGGTGGGTGGGAAACGAGCGCCGAAGGCGCACCAGGAACCCACGAACCGGCCAGGCCGACTGGCCGAGAACCCCGCGCCGAAGACGCGAGACCCAGCGCACCCACCCCGGCCACGCCCTTCGCAGGGCCCCGCACAAAGACCCCGCCCACGCCCCTCGCAGGGCCCCTCGTCCTCGGCACCCCCGAGACAAGAAGACCCCACGCCCTCCAGGCCATCCAGGACGCCGAGGCCGCCGCCCTGGTCCTGACCTCCGACCCCACCCTGTGGGAGGAGACGAAGGACGCCCGCGCCAAGCTGGGCCCCGTCCTCCTCTACGACCCCTCCCACCTCTGCGACACCCCCGCCCGCATGCACTGGTCCCCCACTTCCGGCTGCCAGGACAAGGCGACGGCCACCCGCCGCGCCGTCGCCCTCCTCGCCCCGACAAGGCCGGCCGCCAGACTGGACGCGGCGGTGGCCGACACGGCGGAACTGCTGATGCGCAGCTTCCTGCACGCCGCCGCCGTGGGCGACAAGCCGATGCGGAACGTCCACCGCTGGTCCCAGGGCACGCAGGTCCAAGAGGCGGTCCGCATCCTCCGTACGCATCCCAAGGCCGCGCCCGGCGCCGCCGGGGAGCTGGAGGCGGCGCTCACCGCGTACCCGGAACGCCGGGACGTCGCACAGGAGTTGACCGCCCGCGCCCTGTCCGCCCTCTTCACGGTCCACGTCCGCGAATCCTGCACACCGAACCGAACTGATGCGCTCACCCTGGATTCCTTTGTCCGTGAAGGGGGCACGCTTTTTGTGGTGGGTGAGGCGATCGAAGATCCCAAGTCCCGCCAAGGCCCGGGTGCCATGCCGCTGCTGACGGCACTCGCCTCCAGCGTGGTCGAGCACGGCCGGCGCATGGCCGAACGGTCATCCTCCGGTCGGCTCGACCCACCAATGACGCTCGTCCTGGACGACGCCGCCGCGGTGGCCCCCCTGCCCCAGCTCCCGGAGCTGCTCGCCTCCGGCGCCGGCCTGGGCATGCCCACCCTGACCCTGCTCCGCTCCCGCGAGCAGGCCAGATCCCGCTGGCCGGACAGCGTCCTGCCGCTCTGACGGCCCCGCTCCCCAGACCCCGTACGACAGCCAGACCTCGTACGACCACCAGACCCGTACGACAGCCAGACCCGCACAACCGCCGCACGAACACCCCCGCCCGGCGCCCCCGGGAAGCACGCCTCAGGGTCGCCGTCGTACCCCGGGACTACCCCCGGCCGCCACGTCCCTCACCACCAGCGCGGCCGCCCTCACCCTGCTCGGCCTCTTCGCCCTCTGCCTCGGCGCCCTGCTGCGCTCGGTGCCCGGCGCCATCGGCGCGTTCGTCGGCTCCGTGCTGATCCTGCCGGAGGTGCTGTCGATGCTGCCCTTCGACGCCGTCCAGAGCGCCATCCGGTACTTCCCGGCCCAGGCGGCGAGCGCCCTCGGCTCGGTCTCCCGGGTGGAGCACACCATCGCCCCCGGCACCGCCCTGCTCACCCTCGCCCTCTGGTCCGTCGTGGCCCTCGCGGCGGCGACGGCGCTGCTCAAGCGGCGGGACGTGTGACGGCACCCGGCCGACGAGAAACCCGTGTACGAGGATGAGGCCGGTGCCCGAGGATGAGCGCATGCCCGAAGCCGAGCCAGCGACCGAACCGGCGGGCGCGACCGAGACGGTGCCCGCGACCGCTCCGGTGACAGCGACCGGCCCGGAGACCGCGCCAGGGGGCATGACCGACCCGGAGAGCGCCACCGAGCCGCATGCCCTCACCCGGCTCGTCCAGCGCTCCATCCAGCGGGTGCGGGCCTTCGACAGCCGCCGCCCGCTGGTGTGGGACCTCCTGGTGACGGGGTTCTTCGTGATCGCCGCCCTCACCGACGGCCAGGGCGGCTGGCACACCACCGCGGCCGACCCGCACGTGCCGCAGGGCCAGGTCCTCCTGATGAGCCTCGCCCTCTCCATACCCCTGCTGTGGCGCCGCCGCCGTCCGCTGATCGCCCTCGCGGTGATGACAGCGGCGACCCTGGTCAGCAATTGGACGGGCGCCTGGCTCCAGGCAGCCCTGATCCAATTCGTCGTGGTCTTCAACATCGCCCTGCGCCTCCCCCTGAAGACCCTCGGGCGAGCGGCCGCCATGATCGCGCTTCCCATGGCCGTCTGCGTCCTCACCTATCCGTCCCACGGCTGGTACGAGCTGGTCGTCCCGCACGTCTGGTCCTTCGCCATCGTCGCGCTGGCCGGCGTCGCCGTCCGCTCCCGCCAGGACCACACCCGGGCCCTCGTCGACCGCGCCCGGCGGCTCGAAGTGGAGCGCGACCAGCAGGCCCGGCTCGCCGCCGCGGCCGAACGCACCCGTATTGCCCGCGAGATGCACGACATCATCGGACACAATCTCTCCGTCATCACCGGCCTCGCGGACGGCGGTTCGTACGCGGCCGCCAAGTCCCCCGAGCGTGCCGCCCAGGCCCTCGACGCCATCGGGACGACGAGCCGCCAGGCCCTCGCCGAGCTGCGACGCCTCCTGGACGTCCTGCGCGACGACATCCCCGCCGCGGCCGACCGCGCCCCGCAACCCACCCTCACCGACCTGGACCGCCTGATCGACGGCGTACGGGCCGCGGGTCTGCCGACACGAAGCACCGTCCGCGGCCGCCCCGGCTCCGTCACCGCGGGCCGCCAGCTCACCGTCTACCGCGTGGTGCAGGAAGCCCTCACGAACACCCTGAAACACGCCGGCCCCGACGCCACCGCCACCGTCGACGTCTCCTACAGCGACACCGCCGTCACGGTGACCGTCACGGACACCGGCACGGGCGGCACACCTTCCCGGTCCCCGGGCAGCGGCCGGGGCCTGACCGGCATGCGGGAGCGAACAGCGTTGTACGACGGCACACTTGAGGCAGGTCCACTCCCTTCCCCGCCGGGCGGCTGGCGGGTCCACCTCCATCTCCCGAAGGACAGCGACACACCGTGACGACCGTGCTCATCGTGGACGACCAGCCCATGCAGCGCTTCGGTTTCCGCATGCTCCTGGAGAGCCAGGACGACATGACGGTGGCGGGCGAGGCCGGCAACGGCAGCGAGGCGGTCCGCAGGACCGCCGAACTCCACCCCGACGTGGTCCTGATGGACATCCGCATGCCGGGCCTCGACGGCATCGAGGCGACGCGCCGCATCGTCGCGTCCGGCGACCGCACCCGCGTCCTGATCCTCACCACGTTCGACCTCGACGAGTACGCGTACGACGGTCTGCGCGCGGGCGCCTCCGGGTTCCTCATCAAGGACGCGCTGCCCGAGGAACTCCTCTCCGGAATCCGCGCGGTCGCCTCGGGCGACGCGGTGGTCGCCCCCAGCCTGACCCGTCGCCTCCTGGACACCTTCGCGGAGCATCTCCCCTCGGCCGGCTCCGGGCCGGCGGATCCCGCGTCCCATCCGCGGCTGGTCTCTCTCACGGATCGGGAACGCGAGATCCTCACTGTCATCGGCCAGGGCTGGACGAACACGGAGATAGCGGCCCGCCTGCACCTCGCGGAATCCACGGTGAAGACCCACGTGGGCCGCATCCTCGCGAAAACGGGCGCGCGGGACAGAGTGCAGGCGGTGATTCTCGCGTACGACACGAAACTGGTGACCCCGGCCTGAGCACCCGAGAAATCCCCTGAACGCAAAAAAGCCTCAGGCCCCGGACAATGTCCAGGGCCTGAGGCTTTATCAAAATTAGTTCGGCGGCGTCCTACTCTCCCACAGGGTCCCCCCTGCAGTACCATCGGCGCTGTGAGGCTTAGCTTCCGGGTTCGGAATGTAACCGGGCGTTTCCCTCACGCTATGACCACCGAAACACTATGAAACTGTCAACCGCACCGTTGTGTGGCACAACGGGGTTGTTCGTGGTTTCAGAACCAACACAGTGGACGCGAGCAACTGAGGACAAGCCCTCGGCCTATTAGTACCAGTCACCTCCACCCGTTACCGGGCTTCCAGATCT